>JALVVN010000028.1:61141-93584 GCA_027023405.1 Campylobacterales bacterium | reverse complement strand
CATCAACACGGAGAGAGGATAGTAGATCATCGGTTTATCATAAATAGGGAGTAGTTGCTTAATCACCTCTTGGGTGATGGGATAGAGCCGTGTTCCGCTACCGCCGGCTAAAATGATGCCTTTCATGTGCGCCTCAATTATTAAATGATTTTAACTATTCTATCATAAAGTGCTAAAATCTCCCGTTTTTTCGCGATGAAACTATTTTTATTTGCAATCAAATGTGCCGATGAATCCATGATATCTTCAACCACTTTAAGCCCGTTTTGCTTCATCGTCGTTCCTGTTTCGACAATATCGACGATCGCATCCGAAAGCCCGACAAGCGGCGCAAGTTCAATCGATCCGTTGAGCTTGATCACCTCCACCGACATCGCCTTTTTGGCAAAGTGCTTTTTGGTGATATTGACCAACTTGGTTGCGACAGTGATCTCAGGCGCATTGAGATCGAGATGATCCTCATTCTTCATTCCGACTGAGATTTTACATCGCCCAAAGCCTAGATCGAGAAGCTTGACCAGATCGTAGTTTCGCTCCTCCAGGATATCCAACCCCGCTACACCGATATCCGCCGCACCGTGCAACACATACTCTGCAACATCTTGGTTTTTGACCAACAGAAATTTAAAATCCCCAGCCTCCAAGATCAACTTTCGATCTTCAAACTCTAACTTGCTACCGTTTGCCTTCGCAAAGAGCGCTAGCGAATCATCTCCGATTCTTCCTTTCGGCAGTGCTACGACCAACATTTACTCACCCCTTATCACCTTCAACATCCCCTCAAACAGTAGATCTTCTCTCACTATCGCTCCCTCAAACAGCGACGCCAACCGCGTGCCGTCACCACCGCAAAAATAGAGTCGCTTCTCACCTCGGATACGCTCTATCATCGCCTTAATCGAACCAAATGTCGCAAAATTGAGCGCTTCATGCGTCGATTGCGGGAGTGCTTTGAGATCCACTGAGACATCGAGATCGAAGATTAAATTAGGCGATATAGTAGCAAAACTTTGCCTAAAAGCTTCTAGCCCCGGCAAAATCGTCCCGCCGAGGTGCACACCGCCCTCCATCACATCCACCGTCACGGCACTCCCCGCATCGACGATCACCCCGTCATCCACCGCTTTGCAAACCACTTTACGATCGATTCCT
Source organism: Campylobacterales bacterium (assembly GCA_027023405.1). GTDB lineage: Bacteria > Campylobacterota > Campylobacteria > Campylobacterales > QNZT01 > QNZU01. Next base: position 92,432 of record JALVVN010000028.1, on the reverse strand, counting down.
AGACCTTGATAATCTGTTTTGAGATTGACCATTTCTGCTACATTCGTACCCTTTGGATCCGCTTCAAGCGTTTCTGAAAATGCCGGATTAACACAGATGTAGTAGTACGGTGTTTGAGGAGGTACAAACTTTTCGAGTTTGACGCGCTTGATCTCACCGTTGTGCCAAATCTTGGCATTGGTGTGCCCCACATCAACCAATCGCATCGATTACCCTCCAGCCAGACTCCTCAAGCTCCTTTTTGGCGTGTGAACAGATCGGCATATCGTAAAGCAGAATCTTGATCTTAAAATTGTGATCGACATAGTTTTTCAACTGCTCTAGCAACACCTCCAACGGTTCAATATCTTTTCGCAAAAAGCGACTCTTTTGACGATAGACGAAAATCGCCACATAGTTTTTTTTGAGATCAACCCCTTCATAGATTTCAACTCTTTTGCGACTCCCAAGCGTTTTGGGATCGACAGGGTGAAGCGACTTGAAGATCAATCCTTCAGCACGCAACCGATCGACAATCTCTTTCATGCACTCTCCTTTGACAATGGATGATAATCTCTTAGTGTATCGGCAAGATCTTGACGATGCAGATGGGTATAGATCTGTGTCGTATCCAACGATACATGCCCCAAAAACTCTTGCACCACCCGTAGATCAGCACCACCCAAAATTAGTGCTGTTGCAAAAGAGTGTCGCAATACATGGGGAGATACACCCAAATACTTTTGTGTAATCTTAAAAGCACTAATTCGACTCAATCTCTCACCCCGGTAGTTGAGCCATAGTTGATCTTTTGAAAAGGGACGCGCATTCAAATAGTGCTCAATCACCTCGATTGCTTGTGGAGCGATCGGCACCATCCGCTCCTTGTCTCCCTTGGCGTGGTGAATCCTCAGCCACCCCTCCTCCAGATCACTTTTACGACTCTCGATCGCCTCCGTCACACGCGTTCCACTCGCATAGAGAAAGAGGATAAAAGCGCGATCTCTGAGTCCCAACCAAGTCGAACTATCGATCTGATCCACCGCACACATAATCTCATCATACTCTAAAAACTTCGGAAGCATCTTGGGGAGTTTGGAGCGTTGAATATGGGGTGCATCATCGATAAATTCACTTTTGACGCAAAAGTTAAAAAAAGCATTGATAGCAGAGAGTTTTCGGTTGAGTGTGCGGGGATTGTGGAATTGTCCTAAAAAGCGGATGAGATCTTCGGTATGCGACTCTATCGCCGGCTTTTGCAAAAAAGCTTCATACTGTGCCAAATCGTTGCGATAGGCTTCAACCGTCGCGCGACTCTGAAGCTTAATGAGTGCGATATACTCTAAAAAAGCTTCAACCGCATTGGAAAGTTTCATGGAATCGTCAAATAGTGTCGTCCGACAAAGAGTTTATTTCCAAGAAGAAAAACCGGTTTCTCAATCGCTTCGGGCAATCGAAAATAGGAGACTATCTGAAATTGCTTATCCACCTTCAATGCATAACCGCCCTTCTCTACCGCATAGAGATTCTCTCGTGTCGCACTGTCCGCCACAAAGACTGCAAAATCAAACTGTAATTTATTAAGCGTTTTGAGTTGGATATCACACCGCTGAATCGTTCCGTCATTGCCAAAGAGATAGACAAATTGCCCATCATAAATTACATCTTTGAGGTCATATGCCTTTTCATTCATCGAGTGAGGTGTCACCGCAACTACTTTGTAGCGTGTCGCGGCTACCACATTTCCTGATTTTGCCGCGAGGTAGATCACATTATTAAAGAGTGGCTTATCACTCAAAACGACTGTTTTGATCAATGCGTGACGCTGCTGATCAACGATGATCAAACGACCGTCAAGTGTGGGGAAAATCACCATATTTTTGATAAACACAGGATTGGCGATACGACTATCAAGCGCAAAACTCGGCTCCAATGCTTGATCATAAAGCACTTTTTTACGATTTAAATCATAGAGCAACACACGATTATTCGCCAATACAAAAGCACCAAGACTCCCTTTGAATGCACCGCTGGATAGTGCCGTATCCAACTGATCTTCAAAAAGCGTTTTACCCGCTTGCAAAATTTTGATATGTCCTTGAACATCCGCAACCAAAATAGCATTCCCCGTATCATAGACAAAGTGATATCCCTGAGGAATGACCACCTTGAGCATCCCGCGTTTAAGTGTCACAACACGCCCGTCCGCATAGGTCAATCCCTCTCTCACCACACTCGCAATCGGCGTTTTGAGATCGAGTCGATAGGTAAGAGGTTGTGTGGTTTGTGTCGGTTTGTAGTAATTTTTGCTTGCGCAACCGCCGACCAAGAAAAGCATTCCCAATAGCAGAAGGTGAAGCCCTAAACGAGACATCTATTTCCCCTGATAGTTTTTGAGATTTTGCGCCAGTGGGTAGAGTGCGGATTGCTGTGAAATCTCAGCTAATTTGGTTTGCGCCTCTTTCACTTTCCCCTCTTTGAGCAGTAGGTACGCACTTTGATAGCGCGCCAAATCCCGCAAAATTGCCCCCTCCTTCATTGCATACGCATCCAACCCTTTTTTCTTCAATGAAGCGATCTGATAACTCAACAAATCACGAAGATTCGGATCACTCATCTCTTTCAATGTAGCTTCAAGTTTCGCCGGCTCACTCATTTGCGCGACTTGCTGATAGGTAAAGAGCTCATAAAGCTTCGGATTTTCGCTCTTTAGACGAGCTTTTGCATCGGCATCATTTGGATTGGTCATGAGTTGGTTATAAGCGAGGTTAGCCTTCTCCAATGACTGCTGATGAAGATACTCACTAATCAACTTCCACGCAATCCCCAAAAAGATGACCGCCAAAAGTGTCAAAATAATCTTCTTGTACTTTTTCCAAAATCCCTCCGCTTTGATCACACTTTCCAAAATCTGCTCTTCAGCGCTTAGCTCCTCTTTGAGCACTTGCATATTCTCTTTCAGACTCAATGTATATCCTTTTCATTGGCATTAATGGTGAACTCTATCATAGAAAAGTTTAAAAAAGTGTTCTTATGCTACAATCCGCCCCACTATACCAACAACATTTAAGGAACCAAAAACCGATGAAAATAGACGAAACCCTCCTCACAAAGCTGGAAAAACTCTCCGCACTTCACATCGAAGAGAGTAAACGCAATCAGACGATTAAAGAGATTGGAAAGATTGTCGATTTTGTTGAAAATCTAAATCAATTAGATTTAAATGATAAAGATGCTTCATTTTCAACTATTGAGGGCGGTACCCCGTTTCGAGAGGATCAACCAACAAACGATCCGACTGTCATCGAAACGATTCTATCACACGCCCCTAAAGCTGAAGAGGGCTTCTTTATCGTACCAAAAATTATCGAGTAGAGAGGTTTCGTGCCTCTTTGCTCCCACAGAGAGGAACGAAACTTATGCAAACAACTGTAGAACAATCTAACGCTCCATTGCAAGAGATGGATATCCATACACTCCTAAAAAATGTCGTTGTGCACGGTGCATCTGATCTGCACTTGGTCAGCCGAAGCGAACCGCAAATCCGTATTGACGGAAAGCTCGTCCCGCTCAATTTACCTGTCCTTGACGGAAAGAAGATCGAAGAGATGTGTTATGCACTCATCACCGACAAACAGAAGAAACATCTTGAGGAGGAGAAAGAGGTCGACTTTGCGATCGCACTCCCCAATGTCGGACGATTCAGGGGCAACTACTACTATACACTCGGTGGTGAATTGGCTGCGGCTTTCCGTATCATTCCAACCAAAATCCCCTCTTTGGATGATCTCAACTCTCCACCGGTCTTTAAAGAAATTGTCAAAAGAGAAAAGGGATTGATCCTCGTCACCGGACCGACCGGTAGTGGTAAATCAACCACCCTATCGGCACTGCTCAATGAGATCAACATTACCGAACGAAAACATATCATCACCGTGGAAGATCCGGTGGAGTTTATCCATGAGAACAAAAAGTCACTCTTTTCCCATAGAAATGTCGGCGAAGATACCAAAAGCTTTGCCACGGCACTGAAGTTTGCGATGCGTGAAGATCCCGATATCATCCTCATCGGTGAGATGCGTGACAAGGAGACGATCGAAGCGGCACTTACCGCGGCGGAGACGGGTCACCTCGTATTTGGTACACTCCACACCAACTCAGCCGTGCAAACCCTCAACCGTATCATCGATACCTTTGAGGGAAGTGAACAACAGCAAGTGACCAATATGCTTTCTATCTCACTTACAGCCGTTATCTCACAAATGCTTCTACCCAAGATAGGAGGCGGACGGGTTGTCGCACAAGAGATCATGATCAACAACCACGCCATCGGAAACTTGATCCGTGAAAAGAAACTCCACCAAGTCTACTCACAAATGCAGCTCAACCAACAACACACGGGAATGATCACCCAAACCCAATCTCTCGAAGCATTGGTCAAGAAAAACCTTGTCAAAAAAGAGGATGCACTACGGATCTCTACACAGCCTGAAGAGCTTAAAACAAGAATAGGACTTTAAACCTACTGTGTTATAATGCTTTCAAATTTTACTCAGTGAAGGCATTATAACAGTATGGAAAATATATCACTACTTGATCTCGTATCTCTTGCACTCATTGCATTTTTAGGTGTAAAGGGCATCTTTCGTGGATTTGTCAAAGAGACTTTTGGACTCATAGGTATTATCGGCGGTATCTATGTCGCATCTCGTTATGCACAACCAGTCGGTGAATATTTGGATACAAGTCTACTTCATTTACAAAATAAGAACTCTCTGTATCTTATCGGTTTTATTGCTACACTCATCGCTTTTTGGTTGCTTGCCGTCACAGTCGGTTCCATGCTAGGTAAGCTTGTCAGCTCCAGCGGTCTAGGTATCTTGGATCGGATATTGGGCTTTTTTGTCGGTGCGGCAAAGGTCTTTATGATCTTCTCTGTCATCATCTATGTCCTCAACTCCATTCCTATTTTTAAAGCGAGTGTCGAAAATGTCTTTAAAGGGAGTATGATGTATCCCTATTTTACCAGCATGGGGGCGAAGATCGTCCAGTTTGATCCCACCGCACTACAACACCCAAATGAGGACGAAGAAGAGGAGTAGCGTTTTTGGAACAGATAGAAAATTTCAACTATGAAGAGTTACTTGAAGCGTTCAAAGCGCTTCTGAAGCAAAATTCTCTCAAGTTTACCTCCCAGCGAGAGATCATCCTCCAAACCCTCTATCAAAACCCCCACCACTTTACCCCTGAAGATCTCTATCTTCTCATCAAAGAGAATCACCCCGATCTCACCATCGGGATCACTACCGTCTATCGTACACTCAATCTCCTTGAAGAGAACAGTCTTGTCACTTCACTCTCGTTTGGCATCAACGGCAAAAAATTTGAACTCTCCAACAAACCGCACCATGATCATCTCATCTGTCAAAAGTGTGGCAAGATCATCGAATTTCACGACCCGAAGATAGAGCAACTTCAGGAAAAAATCGCTAAGATACACGACTTTAAACTAACCCATCACCTGATGCAACTTTACGGCATTTGTAAGAAGTGTCAGGAGAGTGAAAACGGAGAAAATAGTTGATATTTGACAACCAATATGAACAGCAACGCATCGAAAAATCGAACCGGCTCAAAGAGAGTGGCTTCAACCCCTATCCGCAAAATATTCCAAAAGGGATGCAGATCGCAGACTTTTTAAATGAGTATGCCTATGTCAGTAGCCAAGAGGATCGTCGTGACACTACCAAAGAGGTAACCCTTCAAGGGCGTATCAAGTTTCTACGCCTGATGGGTAAGGCTGCCTTTGTCAAGATTGAAGATGAGAGCGGGATCGTCCAGCTCTATGTCGCCAGAGACAACCTGCCTGAGGGCTTCTACAATGATGTCTTTAAAAAGCTTATCGAAGTCGGCGATATCGTCAGCGTCACAGGCTACCCCTTTGTCACCAAAACCGAAGAGCTTTCACTTCATGTATCGGATCTGAAACTTGCAAGCAAAGCGATCAAGCCCCTACCCGAAAAGTTCCACGGACTCACTGACAAAGAGCTCCGCTATCGTCAACGATACCTTGATCTGATTATGAATAGTGAAGTCAAAGAGAGCTTTATCGTACGAAGTCGTATCGTTTCCATACTGAGACGCTTCTTTGAGGAGAAGGGCTTTTTGGAGGTTGAAACACCGATGATGCACCCCATCGCCGGCGGTGCGAATGCGCGTCCCTTTATCACCCATCATAACGCATTGGATATCGATCGCTATCTGAGAATCGCTCCCGAACTCTACCTCAAGCGACTCATCGTCGGCGGTTTCGAAGCGGTCTTTGAGATCAACCGAAACTTTCGAAATGAGGGAATGGATCAGACACACAATCCTGAGTTTACCATGCTTGAGTACTACTGGGCGTACCACAACTTTGAGGATTTGATGCAGTTGACCGAAGAGATGTTTGACAGGCTTTTGGCGGAGCTGAATCTACCTAAAAAACTCCCTTACGGTGATCTGGAGATCGACTTCTCTACACCATTTCGACGCATCAAGTGGGAGGATGCTTTGGTCGAAATTGCCGGTGTAGATCGCAAGGTATTGAGAAATGCCAAAGCGCTTGAGGATTTCTTGAGCCAAAACGGTATCTCCGTCGAAGCGGGTCTGAGTGTCGCCAAACTCCAAGAGGAGATCTTCGATGAGATGATCGAACCCAAGCTTATCAACCCGACATTCTTAACCCACTACCCTATCGATATCAGTCCACTTGCCAGACGCAACGATGAAGATCCACAGATCGCCGATCGCTTTGAGTTTTTTATCGCCGGAGCGGAGATCGCCAACGGCTTTAATGAGCTCAACGATCCGCTCGATCAGTATGAGCGCTTCAGAGCTCAGGTAGAGAACAAAGCCAAAGGGGATGATGAGGCACATGAGATGGATGAGGATTATATCCATGCACTCGGCTACGGTATGGCACCGACTGCCGGAGAGGGGATCGGGATCGATCGCTTGACAATGATCCTCACCAATAACCACTCTATACGCGATGTGATCCTATTCCCCGCGATGAAGCCGTTACCCAAAAAAGAGAATATAGATAATCAAGAGAGAAAGGAAGAGAACGAATGAGTCAATTTTTAAAAAACCAAGATCCCGATATTTACGCAATCATCGAAGATGAGCTAGAACGACAAACCGATCACTTAGAGATGATCGCCAGTGAAAACTTCACCTCACCCGCCGTCATGGAGGCAATGGGAAGTGTCTTTACCAACAAATATGCCGAAGGATACCCCAACAAACGCTACTACGGCGGATGCGAAAATGCCGATCGTATCGAACAACTCGCTGTCGATCGCGCCTGTGAACTCTTCGGATGCAAATTTGCCAATGTCCAACCCCATTCGGGAAGTCAAGCCAACCAAGGGGTCTATCAAGCACTCCTCAAACCCTACGACAAAATCCTCGGGATGGATCTCAGCCACGGCGGACACCTCACGCACGGCTCAAAGGTAAGCAGCTCCGGCAAGACCTACTCCAGCTTCTTTTACGGCGTCGAGATGGATGGACGCATCGACTATGACAGAGTTCTCGATATCGCCAAGATCGTAGAGCCTAAACTCATCGTCTGTGGTGCCAGCGCCTATGCAAGAGAGATTGACTTTGCAAAGTTTCGCGAGATCGCTGATGAAGTAGGTGCGATCCTCTTTGCCGATATCGCTCATATCGCTGGATTGGTCGCCGCAGGCGAGCACCCTAGCCCATTCCCTCACTGCGATGTGGTCTCCACTACGACACATAAAACACTTAGAGGTCCTAGAGGCGGTATGATCATGACAAATGATGAAGATATCGCCAAAAAGATCAACTCCGCCATCTTCCCCGGTATCCAGGGTGGACCGCTGGTACATGTGATCGCCGCCAAAGCGGTAGGATTTGGTGAAAACCTCAAGCCGGAGTGGAAAACCTACGCCAAGCAGGTCAAAGCCAACGCCAAAGTGATCGCCGATGTATTGATGAAGCGCGGATACAAAATCGTCAGCGACGGCACCGACAACCACCTCGTACTTGTCTCCTTTTTGGACAAAGATTTTAGCGGCAAGGATGCCGATGCGGCACTCGGAAACGCGGGAATCACCGTCAATAAAAACACCGTTCCCGGTGAAACACGAAGCCCCTTTGTCACCAGCGGTATCCGTATCGGATCAGCGGCATTGACTGCACGAGGAATGAAAGAGAAGGAGTTTGAGATCATCTCCAATAAGATAGCCGATGTACTTGACAATATTGAAGATAGCGCATTGCATGCCAAGATCAAAGAGGAGATGCACGCACTAGCCAGAGAGTTTGTCATCTATCACCAACCGACCTATTAGGAGCAAGTATGTATAATGTAGATGTAACCCTGATTAAACTGATCAAGAAGCCCTACTTTATCAAACGCGATAAAATTCTCAACAAGATCAGCCATAAAGGGCGCACCTACTTCGACAAATATGAGCAGATAGATGCCATGCTCACCCGAACCCTTATGAATGAGCATGGTGACAAAAAGGTCACCATCGCACATCCCCTCATCAATGAACGCGATAAAGTTGAAAATATTGTCTTTGACTACAACGGCAGAGATCCGGAGAAGTTTTGGCATCGTGCACAATTGATGCTTCGTGAAGAGGGGTTTTTAAACTTTACCGCTTATGAGAGTAAAACTCCCGGACATCTGCATCTCTATATCCACAAAGGTCACACGACATTGCAAGAGGCATATCAACTCGCCCAACGACTCTCCGCAAAATTGGCACAAAAACTCCCTAAACAGTGGAAAATGTACCCCAATCCTGATCTCCCAAGAGACTTTAACATTCTTAATCTTCCTTACAAGCTCTACAAAAAAGAGCGAGGAAGCTCTTGGTCACGACATATGTAACAAAATAGTTGTCCTTTCTTAGCAAAAAAATAAAATTATTATGCTAGTATCAGACATTTTAGATAAAATAAGTTAGAAAGTTCAAGGAGAGTGAGTTATGGAAGAAGAGTTGAAAAAATTCCAGCAAAAAGGTAGCGATTTGAGCGATATTGTGCTCGAAAAAAGTCCTAAAAAGCGTGTCAATACGAAAAAATGGTTGTTAGCGATTGCGTCTGCAATCTTATTAGCTATGATTGTCCTCATGGTTTTAAATATGTTTAAGAAAGATCAACTATCACCATCACAAGATACGATTGCTGATATCGGACAAGATACAAAAGCGGTACAAACAGAACAACCGGTGGTGGCATCGACGACAGAAGTTGAAAATAGCGCCAAAGATGAAACAGAGAAGAAAAATATCTTCAAAAAAGAGCCAATCATTGATGAGAGTTCCGATACTGATCTCAAGTTTGAAGAGATGGTGAAAAAACTCAAAGAGCAAGATGCCATCATCAAAAGCAACAAGGTAAAGAAAGAGGAGGATCAGGTAGCACAGACTACTACAACACAATCTACCGTGAAAGAGGTCAAGCCTCAAGAGATAAAAACTATCGTCCAAAAACCTGAAGTACCGGTCGTAGTTACACCACAAGAGCACACAATCATCACTCAAGAATCTCCTAAACCAAGAGCACCTAGAAGAGTTGTTCATCCTGCCAAGCCAAAGCCGAAACATGTTGTACATCATCGAGCAAACCCCGCTGATCTTTTCAACAAAACACGCGTCGGATCTGTACCTAGCGGTTACTATATTCAAGTAGGTGCCACAAGTCGATTTCCCGATCGTAAATTCTTAAATCGAATCAAAGCGGCAGGATTTGACTATGCGATCCAAACGGTTGACAGAAACGGTAGAAAAATAAAAAAAGTCTTAGTTGGTCCTTATCACTCCAGAGCACAGGCAAGTTCGTACCTCTCCAAAGCAAAATCACAACTCGCTTCCGGTGCTTATATCTTGAGGGTACAATAATTGGTGCACACAAGACAACTTCTATTTGATCAACTCACCCCTATCGCCGTCTATCAACGACTCAAAGCGAAATTCGGGGAGGAGATCACCTTCCTCTTTGAAAGCGCCGTCAATAGCGAACAAGGCAACTTTAGCTATATCTTTATCGGCGCCAAAGAGCGACTCACTTACCAAGATAATCAAACACTCTATACCGATAACCACAACCAAACAAAAGTGCTCGAGGAGGATCCTTTCAGCTTTCTCAAACGCTACTACAAAGAGATCGATCAAGCCTCCTATCGAAAGCTCTCAAGTGAATTGGGTATCGGTTTTGTGGATGGTTTTATCGGCTATATCGGTTACGATGCAGTCAAGATTTTTGAACCTGTCCTGCGTCCGTTCATGGACGATCTCCATGATGATCTCAACACACCCGATATCGATCTCATCCGCCCGAAACTTGTCGTCGCCTTTTCGCACAAGAGTAATCGACTCACCCTCCTCACTACTGAAGATCATCTTGCTGAAGAGCTTGATAGTCTCATCGACTTTCTCAAAGAGCCCTACCATTATAAATTGATCAAAAAGAGCAAGATTGACCGCGACAAGGGACATTTTGCCTTTGATAAAGATCGCTTTTTTGAGATGGTCGATGCCTCTAAAGAGATGATACGAAGTGGAGATATCTTCCAGATTCTCATCTCAAACCGCTTTACCCAAGAGGCGCAGATCGACCGGCTGAGCTTCTATCGGATCTTGCGATCTAAAAACCCCTCACCCTATATGTTTCTACTTGATTTTCACGACTTTAGCATCATCGGAAGCTCCCCCGAAGTGATGGTCGCGCTCCACGACTCTGAGATCCTCTTGCGTCCGATCGCCGGTACGAGGCGGCGAGGAAGTACACCCCAACGCGACAAAGAACTCGCACAAGAGATGCTAGGGGATGAGAAGGAGTGTGCGGAGCACTTGATGCTCGTCGATCTCGGGCGAAACGATGTGGGACGAGTCGCCCAAACAGGCAGCGTCAAAGTGCGTGAAATGATGCGCGTGGAGCGCTACTCCCATGTCATGCACATGGTGAGCGATATCGAAGCGACGATCGATGAAAAGTATGATATGTTCGATCTCTTCGGTGCGACTTTTACGGCAGGAACGATGACGGGCGCGCCAAAGATCAGAGCGATGGAGCTCATTGCCGAATATGAGGGGCTCAAGCGGGGATTTTACAGCGGTGCCGTCGGATATTTTGGTTTTGACGGCAATATGGATAGCTCGATCGCCATCCGAACCGCCCTCTTGACCCATGATAAGATCATCTTTCAGGCGGGAGCAGGAGTAGTCGCCGACAGTCAAAAAGAGTTAGAGTTTTTGGAGGTCAACAACAAACTCGCGGCGATGATGAGTACACTCGACGAGCTCAACGATGCCAACTAAACACTTTACCATCTTCGGCGATCCCGTCGAACACTCCCTCTCCCCTACCATGCACGGTTACGCGATTGAGGGACTAGGACTCCAAGCCGACTACACCAAAACACACCTTACCGAAGCGTGTCAGATGAGAGCGCAATTTATGGCGCATTTTGACGGTGCCAATGTCACCGTTCCCCACAAAGAGGCAGCCTACGCTCAAGCGGATGAAGTGAGAGGAATCGCCCAAGAGATCAAAGCGGTCAATACCCTCATCAAAGAGGGAGAAAATATGATCGGCTACAACACCGACGCAGAGGGATTTTGGCTCTCAATGCAGAGAGATTTCCCCGATGTCAAAAGCGCGCTGATCCTCGGTGCGGGCGGTACCGCAAAGGCGATCGCACATATCTTGACACAAAAGGGAATTGACCTAACGATCCTCAACCGATCGGCACAGCGCTTGGAGCAATTGAAAGCGTTTGAGTGCTACACTTGGGAGAATTTTACCCCCAAAGCGTATGATATCATCATCAACACCACTTCAGCAGGATTGGAAGATGCCACACCCCCCGCTCCACTGGAGATTCTCAACCCCCTCCTTGATCAAACCCGCTACGCCCACGATGTGATCTACAACCGCCAAACACCATTCCTCAAACTTGCCAAAACGCACGATCTACCCGCCAAGGATGGTGCCGATATGCTTCTCTTTCAGGGGGTGTTGGCGTTTAATCTCTTTTATCAAAATCGTTTTGATCCTGCGGAGATCGAACGCTATATGCGAAAGGCATTTGACTAAATCTTCACCCGATCATTGAGTGCTTTTGCCAGTGAGAGCAGATCGACATTTAAGCCAAATTTTGGGTTTATATTGTCTTTAACCCTACATCCAGCTTCATTTCTAAAGCCTGAGCATATTTTATGAGTGTAACGAGGTTTGGCATATAGCTGTTATTTAAACTTTCAAGTCTTGATATGTTTGATTTTGAGGTTCCGATTTTCTTAGCAATTTCATCTTGTGTAAGCCCTTTTGAAAGGCGTGCGGCAATTAACTCTTTTTTAATTTCAAAAAGCGGTTTTAGCAGATCATATTCTTTGCGTACCTCTTCATTTTGTAATACCTTCTTTTTAAAATTGTTAAATGTAGGTCTTTTAGTTGCTTGCATTATCTATCTCCTTTTTGCGTTTGAAAGCAATTTCTAAATCTCTTTTGTGTGTCTTTTGACTCTTTTTTACAAAGGTATGTAAAATAATGATCTTTTGTCCCTTTTGATAGCAATAGATACTTCGTCCAATTCCCTCTTTAGCTTTTGCTCTAACTTCAAATAGCCCATTTTCAAGAGATTTTGTATATGGTTCTCCCAGTTGGGCACCAGCCATCTCGATTAGTTCAAAAATATGTAGCATTTTTGCTAAAATCTTTGGGGGCAGAGCAAGAGTTTCAGCCTCTACACTTTCATCAAAAAACTCTATCGTCCAATTCATATGATAGATTATCATATTTGATAACTTTTGTCAAGTTTTAATCTCTACCCAAATCTCGCAATAGAATTCTTTGAATTTATATTATGCTCGTATTTATGGGGTTTGCATCAAATTTGAGTCGCACCCGTAGGTTCGGCGATAATTTTATCTAAAGCCCGAGAATGCGATGATGCAAAGTCATGAATCTCTATTTCGAGATTTGGGTTTAATGCAAATTTTGACTAAATCTTCACCCGATCATTGAGTGCTTTTGCCAGTGAGAGCAGATCGACATTTTCAAGATTGACACCCGTGGGGACGCCTTGGGCGATCTTGGTAAATTTGAGATCAAATGTCTTGAGTTTATCTTCGATAAAGAGAATCACGCCGTCATTTGCGAGTGAGGGGGTAAAGGCGAAGATCACCTCCTCCACCCTCCCCTCGATCACCGATTTGAGCCGTTGGATCTGGTCTTCATCAAGATTTTCGAGGACAAAATATTTGCCGTCATAGATACCGCCGTCCTCAATCACAAAGATATCCTTCGCACTCTCGACGATACAGAGCTTACTCTCATCTCGACTATCATCAAAGCAGATATCACAAATCTCATCCTCACTCAATCCGCCGCACTGCGTACAACGCCGAATCGAACTCACCGCATTTTCGATGGCATGGGCAAGCTTGAGCGCACTAAATGAGTCGTTGAGCACCATGTGGTAGGCATATCGGAGTGCGGACTTTTTGCCGACTGTCGGAAGCGATCCTAGTGCATCGACAAGGTTGTTAAACTTCTCTAGTCCTCTCTGTTTCATGCGAGTAGTCTAACAAAACTCTTCCAAAAACTCTCTGTAAGCAGGCGGAATCTTACCGATTTTGCCGATTTTACCCTCTTGGCACAAAAAGACCAGAGTCGCCTCCATCGTAAAGATCAGCGTCTCATCTCTCTTGATCTCATGCTCCACAACAAAAGAGGCATTTTTAAGATGCTTGATTTTCGTAGATACCTCCAGCAGATCACCCAATCTCGCCACCGAAACAAAGTCGCACTTGATAGACTTCAACGCAAAGTGACACTCCCCCACATAGGGCTTCATCCCCCGCTGAAAAAAGAGATCACTGCGCGCCATCTCACAAAAGTCGAGATATCGTGCGTGATAGACGATCCCGCCGCAATCGGTGTCTTTGTAATAGACTCGTATCTTCATCTCATAATTCCTCTGATTAGCTCATCAATGTCCGAATATCCCTCTCCTCGGATCCCTGGGGGATTAGATATGCTTCCGCATGCTCATTGAGGTCACTTAGAGTGGTTTTGATTACCCGTAATTGACCATTATTATGAAGTTCGGTCATGAGATCAAGCACATCTTTTTTGTAGAGGGTGTCAGGGTTGCCGGTTAGCTGCTCACCCTTGCTCTCCAGGATATAAACGATCTCCAAAATGTCACTCTCTTTTTTCTTGGCGACGATAAAATCGGGGCGAATTTTATTTTTCTTCCATCCCTGGATGGCATACCACTCTTTACCGGTTTTGTTTCTGACCCACCACAATACTTTCTCTTGCCGATCGATGATACCTCCGACTCTGCGCTCCAAGCTGTTGAGAGAGCCAAGATCGAGATCTTCATAGAGATAGTGGCGGTAGGGGTTGGGATAGCGTCCCACTTCAATCTCATCGGATTCGGGTATCTTGCATCCTCTTGTATTCTCATCGATGATCACAAGCAGTAGCTTCCCTTCGGCTCTCATAGTATCGAAGATCGCCTTCTCCTGGGAGGCTTTTTGATCCGATAGATAGGTGACAAGCTCCGAGACGATATAGCCGAAATGCTCCCCGACACGCTCTTGGCTCAACTTATCGATGAGTACGGCGATAAACTCTTCGGCTTTTCGACGCGCCAAAAAGGGATTTTCGATCACTTCAGTAAGTCGGCGGGTGGCATAAGTATAGGAGATGTTCTCCCTGATCTCCATCGTCATATCACGCTTTTGGTGGGCGATGCTGTTGGTATCGGTGATAGTGACGACATAATCATCCATTTCCGTATGCTGCTTACTCAAAGAGCCGCCGATCTTCTCGACCGTTTCATCGGTGAGTCGGATGTTTTCAAAGTCCAGTTTGGTTTTGATATCGCGTGCGTAACTGAATCTTCTGTGCCCACCATTTTCTTTGACAAGCCAAACGGGAAGGTAGAACTGCTCCTCTTTGTCGGCAAACTCTGGTTTGATCTTTACCCGCTTTCTGGGGCGCGGGGTGGGGGTGCCCTCATCGGTGGCGACATTGCCCACAATATCCTCCAATCCTTCGCTTTTGAGACCCGTTTCGACATGTTTCAGTACTTCGGAGACTTCCCCTTTGCAAAAGTAGATGTAGCTCTCATCCAGTTCGGGGCTCCCTGTCTTTTGCACATAGGGTTGGCGCAGGATTCTGCCCACAAGCTGGGTCATGGAGCTACTTGACTGGGCGTTGGGAATGATGCCGAGAATGTAGGCGAAGGGGTTGTCCCACCCCTCTTTGAGCGCCTCCTTGGTGATGATGTAGCGGATCTCCACATCGCGGGAGAGGAGATTGAGATCTTCAATATCGTTTTGGGAGCTGCTCTTGATGGCGATCTGATCGGCATTGACCCCCAGCTCTATGAGATACTCTTTGACATCAAGCGCGTGCACGCCGCCTTTGCCCCGCTGCTCTTTGCCTGTGCGTTCTGCCTGGATGAGCGCCATCGGGCGAATGTATCTGCCGCTCTCTTTCTGATAGCGCATCGCAGTATCTTCCAGGTGTTCGCGGTGCTCTTTGATCCGTCTGAGCATCTCTTTCCAGTCATTGTTGTCATTTGGCGGCGGGATGATGTGCATATCGAGCTTGATCATCTCCTCTTCTTTGAGCTCCAGCCCACTGACGCGGGAGATAATGTTCATCCCATTTTTTGGCGTAGCACTAAATCCCAGGATCATTTCGGGATTGAGATTGTCGATGGTGTTTTTGGCTGTTTTGGTAAAGACTTTGTGAAACTCATCGATGATAATCAGCGGCTTGGAGACGCGGATCGCATTACCCAGAGAGCTTTTGACCGCTTTGTTTCCTAGATACTCGAAATAGTCCACATTGGGATACTGCTCTATGATCTTTTCGTGCAGGTCATAGCGGTTGTCCGGCGGGAAAAATCCTTCGTACCCGCCACTATCTTGAAAGACTTTGAGGGCTTCTTTGTTGTTGGCGCGACTGACGGACTGGATCATCACAAAAAGGATCACCAGATTGCCCTCGATATCGTCGGTGGTGAGTTTTTGCCCCTTCTCCAAAATGATGGTCTTGCCGCCGCTTGAGCGGTCGATGAGCTGGCGGAGGTGGTGGGATTTGTCCTTGAGCTGGCGGATAGTCTGGGTGTAGATGGTCTCTGATGGGACGATCCACACCACCAAGCCGTGGGGCTTTTTGGCAAAGCGGGTCTGATACTCCCGTATCGCTTCGACGGCAAGTAGCGTTTTACCTCCGCCGGTGGGGACTTTGATCACCCCTCTAGGGTAGTATGCTCCCAAGCCGTTTTTGCATTTATCTTCGTAGGGGAGATTGAGTTCATTGAAAGCGTTTTCCACCCAGTTTGCCGGGATTTTGTCTCTCATCCCCGGTGGTACGGCGGCAAGGATTGTTGCCATCTCCTCCTTTTTGCCGCTGCATGTGTCGAAAAAGTGCGATAACTCCCCAACCACACGCTCTTGGTATCGTTTGAGATACATCAGACTTCCGCCTTTCGCTCAAAGAGGTTGTAAGGGATAGAGACAAACTCGATCTTCAGCTCCTGGAGATCCTCTTCGTCCAGGAAACAGGCGGGCGCATAGACGATCGCTTTTTTCGCCCCTGATCGTTTGCGGATCGACTCGGCTTTTTCATAGCTGAGTGCGAGTTTTTGCAAAGCATCCATATCGTCGGTGTAGATCAGGTAGATATCTTCATTACCCTTGCTGCCTACAAAGTAGCTCTCTTTGTTGATCTGAGCCTCTGCCCCCGGATGCTCTCCGGTCGCCAGATAATAGACATACTTGGCAAAGGTCTCATATTCGGGCAGTTCACCACTTAGCAGTGTTTCGGCATCGAGTGCCTGCCCCACACGCAGATACTCAAAGCCCGAATCGTAGCCAAACTTCTCGATGGCTCTGACGATCCGCTCCCGGGTAATGTCACGGCAGATGTTTTTCTCCGGCTCTTTTTCGCTGTTTTCGGACATCTGTACGAGGATATAACGGCGGTTGCCGCCGTCTTCTTTGTTCAGATCCATCACGGCGTGAGCGGTGGTGCCGGAGCCTGCGAAGGAGTCGAGGATGATCGAGTCTTTTTTACTGAAATAAGACAATAGCTCTTTTGCAAATTTGTATGGTTTTGGATTGTCAAACTCCAAATCAAATTCTTTAAACAAGGCGTCATCACTTCCTCCAAAAAAGAGAATCGAAGGAATATTTTCGTATAAATTTTCCTCAAGTAAATATTTTCGTCGGGGTTGTGTTGTTTCATCCTGTCCAAATATAATAAGACCTTGTTCCAAAAGCTTTTGCATTGTTTCAGGAGGGTTCCTCCAGCCTCTATCCGGTACGGGACAAGGTTTTTTTGTGACTGGATGAATCAGAGGTTCAAAATATTCATCCGGTGCTCTCTTTTTATTGGGCCAAGCCATGGACACCGACTGATAGACTCTTCCTTTTTCGTCGATAAACTTGTATGCCTTTTCACCGTTTGAAAAATCTTGCTTTTTAAGCCAAGATTGAAACTGCTCATTGATATCTTCAAGAGTGCAGGGAATCTTATACTGTTCAATACATGATTCCGGGATGCTATATTTTTTTATGGTCTCTTTTAGTTCTTCCGGCAAATCTACTTTCCCAAGTTTCTTAAACAGCTTTGCTGCTTTTTCCAATATTTTTTTTGCATTTCGTTTTGGTCTTTTGAGTTCATTGGAAGCCTTGAAAATATCGATATTTTTAGCAAATACAACAATATATTCATGCTGTACCGCAATAGCTGCAACATCCCCTTTGGGATTACCTTTGTCCCAAACAATCGTACCAAGCTCATTTTCTTCACCGAAAATTTCTATCATTAGTTCTCGGAGCTTGCTTATCTCATGCTCATCTATATGAATAACAATTATACCGTCTTCACGAAGCAATTGATAAAGCATCTTCAATCTTGGGGTCATCATACAAAGCCATTTGTCATGTTTTGTAAGATCCTCTTTGCTAACCTCTTTGCCAAGCCACTCTTGTATCATCGGAGAATTGGCGGCATCGTTGTATACCCAGTGTTCTTTACCGGTATTATACGGCGGATCGATATAGATGCATTGGACGCTACCGCCAAATTGAGGCACTAACGCTTTAAGCGCCGTAAGATTATCCCCCTCTACAATGATATTGCCATTACTTTTGTCCGCTTGAAAGTCCAGCTTCTCCACCCGCTCAAGCGTATGGTACGGCACACTCATATGGTGATTCCATATGATATTTTTTCCTTTGAACTGTAGGGTTGGCATATAACATTCTCCTATATATGGTCACTTTTTTATTGTAAAAATATAGTCTAAAGCCTATAGATTTCAAACTATAATTGCATCTAATTTATAATCTTCCCTTTTTTACCAAATTCCAATAGTGCTCTCCTAAAGGTGTCAATTTGCAACCTGTACTATTCATTGCAGCATAGTACATATGCTCTTCACCAATAGGTATAACGAGATTAACACGATTATATTTCTGAAGTATTCTGAATTTTTCAACATTTTCTTCAATAGGGTCAGGAATTTCTCTCTTGAGTTCTGCATTATCTCTTTTGGGTTCGAAAGTAGGATTTAAGGAATAAACGCTCCTTGGTTCATCAAAAAATTCAGTTATCTTTGATAGAAGCTCGATTTCGATCGGTGCTTTTACTTTTCTTAATGAAACAAACTTTTTCGTATTCGTTTTGAATATTGGTCTTTGCTCCCATAACCCTAGAGATTGGTCTATATGCGCATATACACTCGCTGGTGATATTTCACCAACTAAATTACAAGCTGATCCATTAAGTGCATCTACAAGCAATCCAGTAAAAACTCCTTTCCCATTTTCCTCCACTGCATATTGCTCTTCACTAGATGCTGTCAAAATCGTCATCCCTTCAGTAAGCAATGCATGGTTAGGTATAGCAGAAATATCACCCATTATACCTGAATGGCAACTATCCAATATGATTATTTTATTTTTTGCTTTTGATTTGTTTGCCATAACTAATATTTCATCAAGTGACAAACCGTCATCTCCTCTACTGCACTCAGAAGTGATTAAATAGCCACCATTATTTTCAACATATCCATGCCCTGAAAAATAGAATAGTGCTACATCACATTCATCTCGAAAAAGTTCAGTTATTTTATCTTTTAATTCTCCACGAGTAATTTTTTTAGATTCATTTGTTACTGGTATATATAAAATATCAAAATTTAAAGTGCCGTCTCCATGCCTTTCTAGTACGCTTTTAACTGCATATGAATCATTGACACAGCCAAAGAGAGGTGAAGCATTTTCATAATAATCAATACCTACGATAAGTGCTTTTCTCATTTTTTATCCCCAATATCTTATAGCATTTGCAATAGAGGAAGCCTGCCATTTAACAATTTCTGAAGCATTTTCTTTCACAACTGTTGATGTTCTTTCAGACCCCCACGGTTCTATTGCAATAATAGGTTTTCCATATTTTTTTGCAATAGCAATTTCTTTATTTATCCACTTACTATAGGTTGAATATACCCCAGCCAATATCAAAATACAGCTAACCCCTCTTATTTTTGCATCTATAGCCTCTTCAAGTTCCCGATCAGTCCCATTTGTATGTACAGGGTCATTTTTGGGTACTGAATGATCATAAAAAGATACATTCTCTTGCTCTAGAAAATCAATTATCTTTTCATAAGCATCGTCATAAGCCCATGAGTGGCTAATAAACAATCTGTAAGTCTTCATTGTTAATCCTTTTTCTTTCTAGCAGGAGGATTGTAGTCATCAAGTTTTGACCTTTCGGGCTTTTTGCTTGGTGATGCTGAAGCACTCTCATTTAAGGGTCTGTCACTTCTATCAACGTTATTGTTCACAGATTTATTATTTGTCTTTTTGCTCATTTTTATTCCTTTCAAGTCTTGGGATTTCAATGGTCATTTTATCATTAATAACCAAATAAAGTTCATTTTGCCTATACAATTCTTCAGCTTCTTGCTCTAAAAAAATTCTAACATCTTCAAGATGCAACTCTTTTTTATCATGAGAAAATTCTGAGTATCTTTTTGGAACACCATAGTACATGACATTATTTTCATAATCCCTTACTATAATTCCGTCAAAATCTCTTTTCTCAGATAAAAAATCATCCCATACATTTAAATTGCTATCGAGATCTGAAACTTTTAAATACTTGGCTAACTTGTAAATATACTTCTCATTAATCCATCTTGACAAAACTAAACCTATCAATATCGCAAAGAATAATCCTAATATCATCATCGGGACATTTATACTTTTAACCATAATATGATCAGTAGAAAGATGCCATTTTTGAGCCAAATCTGGAAAATGCTTATAAAGTCCTATGGCAAACAAATATATCAACAAATAAATTATGAAGTTCAATACGATGATATTCAATATAACACGTTGATATTCAATTTTTTTATGGTGAGTTAATGCTTCAACTATATAGAATGATATTATTCCTGGAGTCAGTACCAGCATAATATCGAGTAACTCTTTACTAATCGTCATACTTCACAATCACCTATTCTTCATTGAGCATCCCCCGGATGCGAATACACTTCAGGACGTTAATGCTATGGCGTCGGCTTGACGGCAGTATAGCATTCACACTTCCTGCCTTTTGATTCAACCACACTATGGAGCATTTTAGCAAACATTAGCTAAGCAGTCATCTATAAAATGAAATAGAATGTACTTTAATGCTGAGTCGTCAATTTGACTATTTTTGAAAAAATCGTTAAAATGACGATATATAAAGTTGAAAGGCAAAAACCATGCAAAAGATCGATCATAAGCTATTTATCCATACGCTCAAAGCCCACGGCATTACCCAAAAAGCCTTTGCCGAATATGCCAAGATCCCTTACGACACCGTAACTGGTTGGAAGAAAAAAGGCAAAGTTCCGGCATACGCTATGGTGATCGCCAAAGATATGGCGTATCGTATGCGACTCGATGAGCAGACACGACATGCGCTTCAACGCCGCAGCAAACGAGACAATATCAAAGTTATAGGACTTGATAAGGCTGAGCAAAAACGCATCGAAGCGGCATTTTGGGGTACCAACTACACTGCCGGTGAAATCATCGAAAATGCCCAAGCAGGCGACAAACGCTTTATGCAAAGACTCAAAGAGAATCTGCCCGAAGCATTGCACAAAAAAGCGTTGAACGCTCAAGTGAAACGCCATGCATAGAGACGACTGGGAGGCGGTTTACCTCAATCAAAATCGTATCCTTCATGCACTCAAAAGCCTTGAAGATGAGATCTTTCTTGCCGGCGGTACTGGCTTGCAGCGTTTTGTTTTACCCCGTGCTTATCGACATTCCGAAGATCTTGATTTTTTCTTTCCGACACTCCGGGATAGAAAATGTGTATTTGAGATGGGTGAACGGATAGTAGAGCTTATCCAGGCTATTCCCAGTGCAACCGTCGAAGAGACACGCCGCGTCAAAGAGGAAAATGCCTTTCGTCTTTGGTGCCGATTTGAGGATAACGATGAAATGGTCAAAGTCGAACTGCTCAATTTCACCTGCGCCAGGCTTAAAGATACCGGCTTTACAGCACAACCCTTCAAAACGGAGAACCTTTACAACATACTGCTATACAAGCTCAAAGCCCTCTGTGATCGTCCCGATACTACCAAAGATCTTTTCGATCTCTATTTCATCTTTCGGGATTTACCACCTATCGAAACAGATGAGCTTATCTCGGATCTGAATGAGAAATTTGAAAACGCCATCGGTTTGCAATATGATCTGGGGCATCTTGTGCGTGCGCTTGAGCACAACTTGAAATGGGATATAGAAATCGCCGATATCACGCATATTCATGATCTCAAAGAGGAGATAGAAAGCTTTCAGCATATATTCCACGATGCACTCGAAAACAAAAGCCTGCTTGATTTTTCCTACAAAAAGCGTATCCGAAACAATGCGGCGAAATACGATCTTGATGAAAAAAGCTATCTTGAGTTGATAGAAGTGCTGGAAGAGAATGCTTTTTGGGTGAATGAGGTTTTTGTAGGTTTAAAGTCCTAACTGCTTTTGGCTGTGGCGACAATACAGAATTACTGTGCCCTTTGTGCTTGCACTCTCTGCGAGAAAACTGTGCCCATTTTTGTGCTTAAAACGCCATTTTGGGCAAATTTCAAAAATCACAAACCTCGATGACACAGGGCTTAGCGGGGTATTGATGCCTTAACGGTGTCTTTGTAGTAGATGCGTATGTTCATTGTTACTTCTTTGGTTATTAGTCTAAGATATGATATCTAAATTCACTTGATGACTCTTTTCACACTTCATTCACATTCACTTGATATAATCTCCTGTAACTACTGATCTAAAGGAGAAACATATGCAAGAAAATGTTCAAATAGACCCCAACAAAAAAGATACATACATCGCAGAGGTGAAGAGACTCAAAGCAAAATATAAAGAGACAAAAGAGAAGCTAACTTGGATTGAGACTACATGGGAAGAGGAGATTATCCAAAATGATATGGAGAAATTGGCAACTAATATCAGAGCATTAAATAGACAGATAGCCGAGATTGAATCGGTAGAGAAGAAGGCTTAATGAAAATGTTAAACGACCGAGAAATATGATGAAATATCAAAGATTTGTCTCACTCACAGCAATGCTGTCATTTGTTGTATTGGCAATTTCGAGCGTTGTATTATATTTTATACCGGACAGGAGAGTGACCTCTTGGACAGATTGGACTTTTTTGGGATTGGATAAACAACAGTGGGACAATCTACATATAAATCTGGGTATTTTGTTTTTGGTTATGATTATTTGGCACATATATTACAACTGGAAACCTATCAAAAACTATCTTAAAGTGAAAAAAGAGCTTAAGATATTTACAAAAGAGTTTAATGTTGCCTTGGTGCTTACAGCCTTGTTTGTTATAGGGACGGTCACAATGACCCTGCCTTTTAGCTTCTTGGTCAATATAGGCAACGGCATCAAGGCAATGAATGCGCTAGATATCGGAAACCCGCCTTTTGGATACGCGGAGTACACAACACTGGAAGATTTTTGTCTTATTACTTCACTAGACATAGAAGAGGCGAAAAGAAAATTAAAGGACAACGGCATCAAGATAGAT
The DNA here is from genome assembly GCA_027023405.1 of Campylobacterales bacterium. GTDB lineage: Bacteria > Campylobacterota > Campylobacteria > Campylobacterales > QNZT01 > QNZU01. The sequence goes on along the minus strand of JALVVN010000028.1, from coordinate 69,268 downwards.
TCGACAAAAGATACTCTAAAAGCGATAGCCTCCGGCAACCATATTAGTCCAAAAAAAATATTTACGATCATAAAAAACCGTTCAACCAAGGTCGATCTGCCGAGCGAGATACCCGTTGGAATAGCACATAAATCCTTGAGAGAATTATCCCAAGAGTATAAAATGGATTTGACCAAATTCTTGCGACATTTAAAGTATTACGGCATAAAAGCAACACCGGATGCAAAATTTAAAAAGATAGCAAAAAAGAACAATCTTCACCCTGCACAACTTTATAATCTACTGTTGGCTTCACAGATGAAATAGTGAGAGTTTGATATTTGTCATCAACAACAAATATCAAACTCATAAAGTGCTTTACTGCACAATACGAAAGATTTTTATTCCCGCTTTGCCGTCTGCTACATAAAGAGTATTGCCATCTTTAGAGAGCATCACATCTTCTGCTATACCCGATGTTGAAGCGGATGCTAGCAGTTTTGGCGATGAAGCATCGCTGACATCTACGACCTGCACACCTGTTTTTCTGTTGGCAACATAAAGTTTGCTTCCGTCCGGTGAGAGTGCAATGCTTTTAGCGATACTTTTACCTGTCATGCCGTCTGCGTCAAATTTTGAGATGAGTTTTGGAGCAGATGCGTCACTGACATCTAAAATTTTTATGCCGGGTTTTTTATTGGCAACATACGCTTTAGTACCATCTTTGGATATCACGATATCCGCCGAGATACCTTTATCTGTCACTTTATACTTGCCTAATGTTGCCGACTCTATATCACACGCCGTCGCATCGACAACTAAAATCCCCGCTTTTTTATCGGTAATAAACAGTTTGCTGTTATCAGGTGAGAGTGCTACTTGTGTTGCCCACTGCTCATCTCTTTGAGCAATCAAATGTGGACAATAGGGATTGCTCACATCGATAACCCTTAAGCCGGGTCTACCGCCATCTTCACCGTTATCGGCTATATAAACGGTTCTATTATCTGCAGATACGGTAATACCGTGTGAAAATCCCTTTGTATCCAATTTTCCAAGATAGTAAGGACAAGCCGGATTGCTCACATCAATAATTTTCAAACCTGCCAATCCATCTGCCAAATAGATAGTATTGCCGTCCGGCGAGATCGTGATTCTTCTACCAAAACCGCCTTTGTTTTCTCCCTTGTCACAAGCATCATCGAGACTAGCAAGGAGCTTTGGAGCCGAGGGATTACTCACATCAATGATCTTCAGACCTGCCGATCCGTCAGCAAGGAAAATGGTATTCCCATCATTTGAGAGTGCCATATCTTCCGCTGTTACTTCCGTCTGATCATCGCATGCTGAACTTACATCTAAAGCACCTATCTGTTTTAGTGACAGCTCGCTACTCTGTTTGTATTGTGCACTTGGTGCAGTTTGTGATAGCTGATTGATTTGAACATGTGCAGTTTGTGTAGTACTAGCTCTAAGGGTAGGCTTAGCATCACTACCGGCACTTACACTTAAATTACTTTTATCATGATTACTGCCATCGCCACAAGCACTCAATGCTAGCATCACCGCCGCTACTGCTGATATCTTCAAAATATTTTTCATTACCATTCTCCATCTTAAATATTTATATTTAATAAATAGGGGCACAAAAAAGAGTGTCGCCCCAAAATGCCTGAAGACTACAAGAACATATAGAGTGAAAGCTTCGCGATACTCTCGTCAAACTCCGCTGTCTTCATCGTACCGCCTGAGAGATGGATAAGATATCTATCTTTCCAGCTTTTACTAAATGTAATCGTATATCCCCGATTTGAAGTCTCATCCTCATCTCGATCAAATGATGCAATAAATCGCACTTGCGTCTCATCATTGACTTGAAAGACGAAACTATTATCCATTCCATAGTAGGGGTTGAAGTATTGATCGCTGTCACGATAGACTAAAGCGTAAAATAGATGTTCTCTACTCCGCATATACCACGCAAGTGCAAGGTTGTAAAGCGCAGCACTAAAGATGATCCCAAAACAGAGTGCGGTGATAAAAAGGAGTTTGGTATCGTAAGTGTAGATCGCGCTATCAGCTTGAAAATAGAGTGTTTGATAAAAATACGCCGAGACGGCAAAGATGATTGCCACAATGAGGAGTTTGATTTTCAGCACCCTATCCATCGAGATTGACCCTGTAACCCACTTTTGAGATATTTTCGATGATACATTTGTAGCTCATTTTGCGCATATCTCTCACCAAACTTCTAATAGCATCTTTGCTCATATATTCGCCACGATAGATCTCACTCTCAAGTTTTCCGTAAGAGACGACATTGCCACCGTTTCGTACCAATATCTCCAACAACCTATTTTGCAACTCAGACAGATGCGAGATCTGCTCCTCTTTGATCAAGAGATGGTTAAATGCATCAAAATAGTATCCGCTCCCAAGATGGACGACACTTTGACTTTTTGATTCGATCTTTTCAATCGCCTTGTTGATCGCATCATCAAGCGCTTGCTCCTCTATGGGTTTAATTAGGTATTTGATGAGGTTTAACTCCGTAGCTTTGAGTAGATACTCGGTATGCGAATAGGCGGTCAAAATGATGATAGGCGTCTGTTCATCCTCTCTGCGAATCTTCTCACACAGACCCAAACCGCTTAATCGTGGCATCTGAATATCGGTGATGATAAGATCGGGTCGTTTCTCCATATAGATATTATAAGCCTCTATTCCATCCGATGCCTCATAGATCTCCTTGAAGCGATCTTGCAAAAACGCCACCGCTATTTTACGGATCATTGCTTCATCTTCGACAAAAAGAAGTGTATATCGATTTGGATCTCTCATACGCCTATTGTACTGAAAAAAAGTGTTGAAAAAATGGGTTGTCTCAGATTTGAAGACACTTTTTCGCCATTTTTTTGCGCTATAATAGATCCCATACAGGAAAAGGAGATCGATACACAAGATAGTTTTAACCTTGGCACTACTCATAGCCGGTTGCGGGGTGATGAATAACCCACAGGAGACCACCACCAAGGAGGCAGAAGAAGCCAATAACGCCAACGCAATTTCAAATGAGTCAAAATATAAAGCCTCTATCTTTGCTATCAAGCTTCCTATCAACAATCAAACAATCGATTTTACCAAACTTTACGGCGATACAATTCTCCTCACCACTACTGAAGATTGGGCACACTTTTTGAGTGAAGTCAACGCAAGCGCACAAGCGATGCTCCCGACAAAAGAGCGCACAACGATCCTCTCTTGGATGGAGCAACAAAACGATATTGATTTTACAAAAGATAATCTCCTATTTTATCCCGTAACCATGCAACAAGATTGCAATCTTACAATCAGCAACGATGACAACCATACTTTGAGTATCAAGCGCAATAACTGCCGTGAAGGTGAGACCTATTATCCACTCTTTTTGACGATCAACAAAGCACTTCCCTCTATCACACTTGAGCTTTGGGGGAAGCGCATAGTGATCCAAAATCGATAGTGCTACACTAAATCTGTTACCTTTGCCACCCCTCTATCTTGTAGATACGCTCAGCTAATTTACGTTCCGTTTTACCCGAATCCGGCTTCAGCCATACTTCAAAGCGGGCAGCATAGGGTTTACCCCAGTCGCCCTCATAGATCATAAAACCCGCTTTTTCATAAAAGCGATCCGTTGGATTAGGAGACCAACTCATCCGTACCATCGTATCGGCTTTGAGGTGTTTCTCGGATAGCGGTGTACCTTTCGTCACTTCGAACGCCTTAAGATAGACAAATCCCGGTTCTCGGGGATTGAGCAAATACTCCACACGATACATCCCGGGTTGCATCCCTTTAAGTAGTCGAAATTGACAATGGCAGTGATCTAGAATCGCTGTTTGAAAAGCATCCCTACTCTCTGATGCCTTGAGCAACCAAGAGTCTGTACTATTTTGAATCGGTTCGGAGATTTCTATATTTTTAGGAATCGTTAAATCATCCGCAAACCCATCTTCACTTGGTCCAAACATTAAAAATCCTACGGCAAAAAAAGCTACTACCATATTACCTATTAGTAGAATAATATTCATAAAACCTATTTGGAAGCGTTTTTTCAAAAAATTCCACACAATCGCACTGATTACCCCTAAAAATGCCAACTGAGTGAGATACACTGCATTTATAAAAAAATTTGATACAAATATTCTCAAAAGTACCAACAAGAACATCATTATTAAAAGTATCAGATTCGGTAGATACCAACTTTTAAAATATATTTGCAAAAATCTTCTCATTTTCTCATCTTCGTTTTGCTAAGGATAGATAACAATTTTCGTACCTATCTCAACACTTTTGTAAATCTCATCCATATCCTCATTTGTCACCGCAATACACCCACTCGTCCAATCAAACCGTTGTGTAATGAATGATAACCACCCCAAATAGTTTTTCTGTCCATGTATCATGATCAATCCTCCCGGTTCAATACCTCTCTTTTGTGCATAATCCTTATCCGCTTCATTGGGATAAGAGATATGGATCGCTTTGTAAAATGCACTATCCGGCTTTTTGTAATCGAGTGTATAATTTCCTTCAGGTGTTTTGCCGTCGCCCTCTTGTCGCTTGTGCCCTTTCGGATGCGATCCAAGTGCGATGTGATACACCTTTAAAACTTTTCCATCTTTAAACAGTGTCAATGCTCTTAAAGATTTGTGTACTACGACGAGATCAGCTTTTGGTGGTGGTGTACACTCTATATCGAAAGTAAGACCATCTTTATAAGAGAAATACTCTATACAATCTGAATTAACAATTGATACCTTTCTCTCTCCGACATCCAGTGCATAAAACACCTCAAAAGGTGAAATCACTCCGTCATGATTAAAATCCATTTGACGATATTTCAATTTTGATAGAGTGACGCACAAAAAATACAAACCGATAGATGCTAGTACACCAGAGATTATTGCTTTTTTCAAAAAATTTTTCATCTCGTTTCTTTTTTAGAGGTGCCCTTAATGAGAAATATCATTGTACAACATTTTTCTATATTACACCTCTAATACTAATAATCAAACACATGCTCAAGCTTCATCGCATGTTTTGGGGGTAAAAAGGCTTCATATACCTCATAACCACCCTCTCGAAGCCTTCTGCCTAGTGCTCCAATTTTAGCTTCAAATAGACATCGGTAGTATCCCGGCTGACTGAGTATTGCACTTGTGTAGAGACACTGCTGTGTCTCTATGCTCTTTTTATCACTACTGACCACACTCACAAGAATCGGGGTCTTGGCATCGTTACCTGCGATCTCATCGAACTCATACCCTGACTTTGCATAAGCAAGAATATGCTCTTTAAACGCATCATATCTAGGTAGGAATTTGATCTCTTTTTCGTGCCGATCTTTATGCATCACTACACGCGTTTTCATCGAGGGGGCTTCATAGCCGATATCCGTCAAAAAGCCTATGAGCTTCGCATAGAGATATTTGATACCATATTCAGCACTCAAAGCAAATTTTCGTTCACATTTACGAATAAAATCGGGACCAAAAAAGTCATTTTGACGATAGAGTCCTATCAATTTTTCACCAAAATCAAACTCATACCATGGGCGCTTTTTGATAAAATCCACATACTCCTGCGCAACTTTGGCACCATACTCCTGTTCACTTGTGCGTCCATGCGTTTGCGTCAGCGCGGCAAGGCGACCGATAGTGTTGCCGTACAATGACTTGATCGTATATTCGACGGTGGTGCTTGTACCGATCACCATAACCATCACATGATAACCGGTGTTAAAAGGGTAGTGGTGTTTAACTGTTTGGTCATACATCGTTTTGTACCCTTTCCAAAACTGTGCAATATGCCCAAAATAGGGAAAATCATAAGAGGGGTGGTCTCGTAAAAAAGTGGCATACTCTTCAGGACTAAAGACCAAAAACCACTCCGGATAGGTGAGGTATGTCTGATCGGCAGGACGCCGATAACTCTCCTGTGCATCTGCACCGGTCAAGATCGAAAAAACCAAAAGTATACTGACGATCCACCCTCTCATTTTCTCACCTTTTTGACAAACCCCAACAGAATATTTTCACTCGGATCACCATCTTGTCTGAGTCGATACCCCATATCCTCAAACCCTTTTGCCTCGATATCATTTACAATCTGTTGAATCGACTCAAACTCTCTAATCTCACGATCTTCTACCTCCCAAGGCGTATTGGTAACGGCATTAAAGACAGAGTGGATCAATGAAACAAAGTCAAACATCGATGCATCGGTCACATCATGTTCTCGAATGATAAAAACTCCATCAGGCTTCAAAATACGCCACAACGCCTCGTGTACCCGTTTACGATCCGCTTTGGACAGATGGTGTAGACCTCCATATATTGTCACGACATCCATACTCTCATCTTCTATCGATTCCAACATATCCGACAGTGAACCGCTACCGATCCGGTACTGGGCATCTGCTTTTGCTCCCATGAGTCCAAAAAGTCGCTTAAATGAAATACCCGACGCATCCCTAAAATATTTACTTGGCTTCTTTGGATCGATAGGCTCTATCATCAGTAGATCCTGTACTTTTTTACCTTGGAGTATCGCTTCACTCTGTGTCTGCAATACACGGTTTTGCGTGCGTAATTGTTGATAGATGTGCCACACAGTTGATGGAGAGAGCAGACTCTTAGCCCCTATGGCACAGGATTTTTGTATCTGGTGATAGATCGCCTGCTTGCTCTCACATGATACTCGTGCTTCACATACTTTGGCAAAAACCCTCTTCTCATCTGTACGAAAAACAAAACGCAGAAAATCATACAATCTATCACGATATCGTGCATCGCTCAAAATGTCATAATGGTGGTCTCTAGGTGCGGATGGCTTAGGGTATATGTACTTTTCAAAGAGTGCGTTTTTAAATTTATAGTGCGGATCAAACTCTTTTTTGAGCGCTTCAAAGCGCGGAAAGTTTGGATATGCCGCACAGAGCTGTTCTTTGGTAGCGTGGGGTTGATAAGGCAAATAGTATGCACCGCCACACGCAATTGCCACATCAATCGCTTTGCGTGTCCACACAGAAACCGCTTGGCGATCTTGGTAGGAGGTACCTTGATGATAATAGACCACAAAGGCAAGCACCTCATCGCGACTCCATGAGAGTAAAGCCGTCTCATCAGCGATAGCGTGTCGAATCGAGATATTGATAATATTGGCACCGTAAGTTCGAAACACCTCTCCTACCCTCTGCACAAAACGCGCTGCATTGGCAATCGGAATAAAATACTCTTGCAAGACATAAGTCGTACGCTTTCGACTCAACGGTTCTAGTTCTGCGACATCGTAACTTGCTTCATAGTTTCGAGTGTGCACCCGTTTTTTTGCGAAGATCAGAGGATCATAGAGGTGCTCTCGACGCCATTTACCAAAAGGCGTATTGGCAATCGCCCACAATAAATACTTTTCCAGTGGATAAAAACGCTTCACCTGTTGTAAAGATGGGGTATGTGTCGGCTTTTCATCCGTCTCTATCCAAGTCACTGCATTGACCTTTGTATAGTGCGGTGGATAGATGTCGGCATTGTGAAAGACCGCTTTGGGATTTCTTGTGATCTCTTGAATGCGAGAAAGATAATCTGAGAGGGGCATCTTTTCACAACGCTGAATGACATTGGTATTTTCTGTCAGTTTGAGCGTCGCTTCTGTGATAATACCGATAGAACCATACCCTCCTATGAGCATCGAAAATGCCTCAGCATTCTTCTCCCTACTCGCCTCTTTCACTTCCCCAAAAGCATCTACATACTTTAAGTGAAGAAGTGATATCGCCAAGGGTCCGGCACCTACATAACGACCATGTACATTGACGCTGATACTACCTCCAACTGTGAAGTTTGAGTAGGTTTGCATCACCATGACAGAGAGACCATAGGGATCAAGATAGGCTTGTAAAGCCTTCCATGTCATACCCGACTCTACCGTAATCTCCCTCTTTTGTCTATCAAAATGGACAATCTTATCCATCTTGCGCAGATCGATATGTATCGTCTCTTCACAGGCACTCTGCCCACCCATACTGTAGTGTCCGCCACCGATAGAGATAGATTGGAAATGCTTTACCGCATCACACACCTCTTCTGTACTCTTTGGATAGAG
>JALVVN010000028.1:49379-61041 GCA_027023405.1 Campylobacterales bacterium | reverse complement strand
GCAGATCGATATGTATCGTCTCTTCACAGGCACTCTGCCCACCCATACTGTAGTGTCCGCCACCGATAGAGATAGATTGGAAATGCTTTACCGCATCACACACCTCTTCTGTACTCTTTGGATAGAGTACCCCTTCCACTTCTACAGGATTGAGTCCTGTGACATCATTGATAATATTGTGCATCTGCATCATCGATCCTTTCGTAGGGCACCTCTAATAAGTTGCTAACATCATAACAGAAAAACAACTAAGTGTCAAGTGTCACTCTACACTTACAGTGTAAAAGATCACATTTGTTACTTTAGGTAACCTCTAAAACTACTTCACCGCCTTCACCCTAATACGCACATAGTCCGCCCACCATCCCCGATCGGCATCATAAAGCTTGGGTCTGAGCATATCAGTTAGTTTGGATCTAAAGTCTCTCTTCTGATCATCACACATCTCTTTCATGATCCCCTCGCCAAAGAGCTCAAGCCAATTCTCGATACTCTTAATAGGCACGGGTCTTGGTATGATCTGCGTATGCACCTCACGAAATCCCGCCCGTTCCAATACCTGCCGATAGGCTTGAGCACTCGGAAAATACCAACGATTTTCAAACACTCCCCACTCCGGATGATCGCCAAAGAGCTTCTCGATCGCACCCATAATCGTCGCGACATTTCCCTCGCCGCCAAACTCCGCGACAAATCTTCCACCCTCCTTCAAGCTTCGATAGACACCGTCGGCGACATCTTCAGCTTGGGGTACCCAGTGCAAAACCGCATTGCTAAATACCGCATCAAACACTTCGTAAAAATCCAACTCCCGCGCCGATCGCACATAGGCATCGATCCCTTTCGCCCTACTCTTTTCGACCATCGCGTAGCTACTATCGATCCCCGTAACCACTGCACCCGACTCCACGATCTTGAGCGTCAAACTCCCCTCCCCGCACCCTAGATCGAGTATCCTCTCACCCACTTTGGGCTCCAAAAGCGCGATCACCTCATCCCCTAAATCCCTGACAAACTTTGCATCCTCTTCATATCTCTTTGCATTCCATTGAATATGTGGCATCTCTACCTCCTTTTTGACACTATTTTAAAAGATACTCACAAGAATTACAATCGGAAATGTGATTATTTTTGTCGGAAAACTTGCTTCATCCCCCCCTAAGCACTCCCAAAAATAACTACTCAATTAAAATAGGGTATAATAAATCATTTACTAGCAAAAATGTAGGTCACACTTACTTGCAAGCTATTCATGTTGTCGCTAGTTTAGATGAAACGACTCAAGCAATATACGTCATCACCGCATATAGACCAAGTCTAGCACATTTTAAAGAGGATTTAAAAACTAGGAGAAAAAATGAAACCTAATAAGAACAGATGCCCTATCTGCAACGGCGAAAAGGAGCAAGGAAAGGTGACTTTTACTGTCGATTTGGGAACAAATCTGATTGTTATTAGAGAGATTCCCGCAACGATTTGTTCACTTTGCGGAGAAGAGTGGATTAGCGATGAAGTGGCGGAAAATATTGAAGCGATGGTAAAAGAGGCAAAAAATAAAAATCGCACAATCGAAGTAGTGAACTTTTCTTTAGAAAATGTAGCTTAACTATCCATACTAAGCACTATTTCGTTAAAATATTTCAACTACACACAGCAATCAAAAGGTTTTTTATAGATGCAAAAAAACAAAGATTTTTTACGAAGGATCGTCGAAGAGGATCTCAAATCCGGTAAATATAGTGAGATCATCACCCGTTTTCCCCCTGAACCCAACGGCTTCCCCCACATCGGTCACGCCAAGTCCATCAGTATCAATTTTGGTATCGCCAAAGCGTACGGCGGGCGGTGCAACCTCCGAATGGACGACACCAATCCTACCACCGAAGATACCCAATATGTCGAAGCGCTCAAAGATGCCGTCGAGTGGCTAGGGTTTGAGTGGGACGGTGAGGTGCGCTACACATCCGACTACTTCGGCAAACTCTACGACTATGCGATTGAGCTGATCAAGATGGGTAAAGCCTATGTCGATAGCCTTAACGAAGAGGAGATCAGGGAGTATCGCGGAACCATCACCCAACCGGGCAGACGAAGCAAATATGCCGATCGTAGCATCGAAGAGAATCTCGATCTCTTTGAGCGAATGAAACAGGGTGAATTTGAAGAGGGAGCGCATGTGCTCAGAGCCAAGATCGATATGAGCTCCCCCAATATGAAGATGCGAGATCCCCTCCTCTACCGCATCCGCCACGCACACCACTTCAGAGCGGGCGACGCATGGGCGATCTACCCGATGTACGACTTTGCACACTGCCTCTCCGACTATATCGAAGGGGTGACACACTCCATCTGCACGCTGGAGTTTGAGAACAACCGTGAGATCTACGACTGGGTGATCGACACCCTCAAACTCAAACCGCCACGCCCCTATCAGCACGAGTTTGCACGGCTCAATATCAACTACACCGTCATGAGCAAACGAAAGCTCCTCGAGCTGGTCGAAAAGAGGATCGTCAAGGGCTGGGATGATCCCAGACTCCCCACGATCGCGGGATTTCGACGGCGCGGTTATACCCCTGAAGCGATCCTCAACTTTTGTGAGATGATCGGCGTCGCCAAAGCCAACTCCGTCGTCGATATCTCACAGCTCGAATTTGCTATCCGTGATGATCTCAACCCAAAAGTCCCCCGTGTCATGTGCATCCTCGATCCGCTCAAGATCACGATCGAAAACTATGAGGGATTTGAGGAGATCGAAGCCTCCTACTATCCGCACGATGTACCCAAAGAGGGAAGCCGAAAACTCCCCTTCTCCAAAGAGATCTATATCGAACGAGAGGACTTTGCAGAACACCCGCAAAAGGGATACTTCCGCCTCACGCCCGATCAGCCGGTGCGACTCAAACACGCCTACATCATCCGATGCAAGGAGATCATCAAGGACGCAAACGGCAACATCACGGAGATCAAAGCCGAATACTACCCCGACTCCAAAAGCGGATCAGACACCAGCGGTATCAAAGTCAAGAGTGCTATCCAGTGGGTCGAAGCGACCAAAGCCAAAAAAGCGGAGATTCGCCTCTATGACAGACTCTACAAAGTTGAACTTCCCGAAAGTTTAGATGATCTCAACCCCGATTCACTCAAGATCATCAAAGAGGCGCTGATCGAGCCTGCCGTGATCGAAGAGAAGGCGGATGAGCGATTTCAATTTGAGCGGATCGGATACTTCTATGCCGATCCGATCGACTATCGGGAGGATGCGCCGGTCTTTAACCGCATCGTCTCACTCAAAGATTCGTGGAACAAAAAGAGCAAACCCGCTCCCAAAAAACCTGCCAAAGAGAAGCCCAAACCACAACCAAAAGAGCAGATCGAGGGTGAAGTCACACCGATGAGTGAAGCTGAACAGGCACGATATGATCACTACACTAAAACGCTCAAACTCAACAGCGAAGTCGCCAACACCCTCGCACGAGATGCGCAACTCTCCACCTTTTTTGAAGAGGCGCTACAATCCTACGACACACCCGCCACCCTCGCCAACTTCATCACCAACGAAGTCGCTAGAGAGCTCAAACAAAAAACCATCAATAACCTCAACTACACCCCCGCACACATCGCCGATCTCGCCAAAATGGTCGATGAGGAGATCATCTCGACCAAGATCGCCAAGCAAGTTTTTGAAGAGATGAGCCAAAGCGGAGAAAACCCGACACAGATCGTCCAAACCAAAGGACTCGAACAAATCAGCAATCCTGACACGATCCAACGCATGATCGATGAAGTAATCGCCGAAAATCCAGACAATGTCGAAAAATATAAAGCCGGAAATCAAAAACTCTTCGGATTTTTTGTCGGACAAGTTCTCAAAAAGAGCGAAGGCAAAGCCAATCCGAAGATCGTCAATGCGCTTGTAAAAAAAGCTTTGGGGTAGCCTTAGAACGCTCCCCTAAAGCTACTGCTACTTTTCTCTTTTGCAAAAGAGGCTATGAGAGTTCATCTCGTATCGTATTTATCTCCTCTTTTGAAAGCCCTGTGGACTCAGCTATCACCTCAATATCGATCTGCTTCTTGAGAAGCGCTTTGGCAATAGCGTTTTTTGTTTCGCTTACTTTCTCCATTCCTTTTTCTAACCCTTTCTCTAACCCATCCTTATACAACGGATCTCTTTCCTTCTCTATAATAAACGGCATGGCTAACTCCTCAGCTTGTTTTTCTTTGTACTTTTTATGGATATCAGGTCTAAGTCTCAACAAGTAGAAGAGTTTTCTGAGATAATCCTCTCTTCTTTTGTTATCAAGATTTAGCAATTTGCTCTGCAACTTTGCAAAGAGTTTGTCAAAGTCTTGTATTTTACAGAGTATAGCAATTATGTTATCTGTAATATCTTCACTTTCAATAAGTTTTGAGCAATCGAACTCTCTGATATCTCTTGTTTCATAATTATAGCGTAAATTTTTCTCATTTATTTGGTTTTGGATCTTGATATCTCTATCTCCGACATAGAGTACCATTTGAAACGGAAATTCACCATAGTTTTCATAGATCAGTGAAGCGTATTTCAGCATTCTTTTTGGCATGAGCGTATCGTTGATAGATTGAATTTCAAGATGAAAGAGTGTATCGTCTTCTAATCTTGTGAGAAGATCAACTCTTCGCTCTTCTACTTTTGGAAAGCTGGTTTCTAGTACCTCTTTGATCTCTTTATTGACAAGTAGTTTAATGAGTGCTCTTGGGACATCTTGGAAGAGTTCTCTGAGAGTTCTGTCGTACACAAATGACTCTTTGTTTTGATTTGGCATCTGCTGCTCCTGATCATTAGTATCAGAAGTATTGTAAGGTAAATTTTACTTTTGTGGGGATTTTATTTCAGATTGAAATGTTTTTCTAAGTTGGTTATGTTTCCTTTCAGAACGCTCCCCTGAAATCTACCTCAATATCACACACATCAAACCCAAACTTCCCGTCACCCTCATACGCCTTTTGATATTTACCCCCTTTGAGCTCAAATATCCTCACCTTTCCAAAATCGGGATAGGCTATTACATAGTACTCTACCTTTTCAACTTCATAGATCATATACTTAATCTCCTCATCTCGCTGAATCGTAGAGTCGGAGATGATCTCGATGACGATTTTTGGAGTCGTTTTGGGGTAAGTTTCGATATCTTCGCAATAGACGGCAAGATCAGGTCGAACAACATTTTTCTCATCAATGATCCAGTCAAGTTCAGGATAGACTTCACATTCACACTCTTCAAGCTCTTTTTTTAATAAAAAGCCCAAGTTCATCATTAATTTTTGATGCTTCCCCATCGGAGAGGGTGACATCGCAAAGGGATACCCGTCGATCAGCTCCCAATCCCCCTCCCACTTTTGATACTCTCGATAACTATATCTTGGAATTGCTACACTCATGTTGAGCTCCTAAAATATATTTGCTTGGCTTATTATATCAAAAGTTTTGACGACTTCTGCCTATACTCCTTCGGTGTCACCCCAAAGCGCTCTCTAAACTGCTGACTAAACCATGAGATCGAACGATATCCGCACGATGTGGCAATCTCGCTGATACTCTTGTCGCTATTTTTGAGCAGAATCGATGCGCGTTTGAGTTTCTGTTCTACCAGCCAGCTTTTGGGGCTCATCCGGTAGTATTTTTGAAAATATCTTCGCAGATGAGCAGGTGAAACTCTCGCCAAAGAGAGCATATCCTCTACACTCTCTAGGATATCGATGTTTGCTTCGATGATTCTACCGATCCGGTCTTGTGCATTTTCGATAGTCGCGCAGAGGTAGCGCAAAAACAGCTCCTCATCTTTTTGCAAAGCATAGAGAAAGATCTCCTCGATCTTCAAGCCCAAGATCGCTTCATCCGCTTGTGCTGATATGAGCCGATCCATCGTCCCTACAACGCTACGAAACTCAGTGTCATTGCGATATTTGACCTTGACAATCGGCTCTCCCCCCTGCGGGATCGACAGATCATACCGCTTCACAAAGCGGGCGATAAAGTGATCGTCATAAAAGATCAGAAAGGATCGATAGTTGCCGTTTCGCACCAGCCGTTCACTCATAAAGTAGTTGCCCTGCGACAAAAAGAGTATCTCCCCTGTTTCCACGCCGATCTTCTCACCCTTTGAGACTATCTCTTTTCGACCCTCTAGCAACACCGCCATATAGTGCATCGTCGATCGTGCAAAGATCTTGCTATCTTGGCGCTTGTTGATATAGTTGAGCGTCGAAAAGTGTGCAAAAGAGGAGAGGGTTTTGTAGTGATTATCGATGAAATAGTTGGGAACGATGTAGATCATTTACCATCCTCTCATATCGACAACAACTCCAAAAGATCCTCGCCACTGATACTCTCCTGCTCTTTTTGACTATAAATCCCCTCCGAGATACTCTTTTTCTTCTCTTGTAGTTCGACGATCTTCTCTTCGATACTATTTTCCACTACCAGCTTATAGACAAAGACCGCTTTATCCTGTCCGATTCGATAGGCACGATCGGTCGCTTGATTTTCGACTGCGGGATTCCACCACGGATCATAATGTATCACCGTATCCGCCTCCACAAGATTGAGCCCGACTCCTCCCGCTTTGAGACTGATCAAAAAGATATCTGCATCACCTTTGGTAAACTTCTCGATCGCCTCTTCCCGCTTGCGTGTCGCACCGGTGAGTTTGCTATACTTGATCTTTCTCGATCTGATCTCCTCCTCCAAGATCGACAACATCGATGTAAATTGCGAAAAGACCAATACCTTTTTACCCTCCGCCATCAGTGTCTCAACAAGTTCTAAAAACATCTCCAACTTCGCCGACTCTTGTATCTTTTTTGCCGATTCCAGCTTTAAGAGTTGCGGATGACAGCAGACTTGTCTGAGCTTGAGTAACGCATCGAGGATCATGATATGACTTCTATTGAGCCCCTTCTCTTTGATAGCATCTCTGAGCTTCTTCTCCATCGCGACTCTGATATTTTCATAGAGTGTCGCCTGTTTTGGACCAAATGAAACTTTTTTGATGATCTCTGTTTTGGGAGGTAGCTCTTTGACTACCTCATCTTTGGTGCGACGCAAAATGAAGGGTGCGATTTTTCTGTTGAGTAGTTCCTGTTTTTGGAGATTATGTTCCTTTTCGATGGGGTTTTGAAAAAGGGTTCGAAAGTTTCGTTCACTCTCCAAAAAACCGCTCATCAAAAAGTCAAAGATCGACCAAAGTTCACCCAAATGATTCTCGATCGGTGTACCTGTCAAAGCCAGCTTGCAGTTGCTCTTTAGGCTCTTGATCACCTTTGCCATCTTTGTTTTGGGATTTTTTATCTTCTGCGCTTCATCTAAAATAATATACTCAAACGCTTTTTTCTTATAGTGCTCAAAGTCCCGCACGATCAAACCATAAGTCGTTAGCACGATATCATACGACTCGATCTCATCAAAAAGCTCATCCCTCTCACTGCCGTAAAGCTCCAAATAGTTCAAATCCGGCGTGAATTTTTTGATCTCGCTCTTCCAGTTGCCGATAAGAGAGGTAGGCATAATGACCAAAGAGGGCTGATGTAACTCCCCTCGCTCCTTCAAGATTTGTAAAAACGCCAGCGTCTGTATCGTCTTTCCCAGCCCCATATCATCCGCCAATATCCCGCCAAATTTAAAGCGATGTAAAAAATTGAGCCAACTAATCCCCTCTTTTTGGTAAGCTCTAAGCGTTGCATTGAGATTGGTAGAGGGCTCGATCTGCTCAATACCTTGAAAACTTTTCAACTCTTGGGCTAACTTTTTGATCTCCTCTGCCCCACGCCACTGTGTATTTTCTCCAAAATCCAAAAGGTGGGCATTGTAGGGTTTGACGATCAACGCCTCTTCATTCATTTCGCCGTCAAACAACTCATAAATCGTCTGCAAAATAGGCTTAATCTCACTCGATGCGATGTGCAAATATCTACCGTCGGGGAGTTGAATGTTTAGCTTCTGCGGCAAATCTTCGATACGCTCAAACTCCGTTAAAAGGGGCGTAATCAGCGGTAAAAGTTGCAACTTCTCTCCACCGATCTCGACACCAAAAGAGAGATTGAACCAGTCACTGCTCCCACTCTCTTCAAAATCTGCAAAAATTTCATCACTATATGCAAACTGATAGGCAAAACTCTCATCGATCTCGATCTGCCACCCCTCTTGACGAAGCTTCTCTACCTCCTCATCGATGAAAATCCTCCACCGCTCGATCGCTTCATGCATACTCGGATTTGCAAAACTCAGATAGGCTTCTACATTACTATCATACGAAAAGCCCAAATGCTCAATGTGCTCCCTATACGCCGTCTCTTTCTCAAAATCCCGCAACACTTTGACATTTTTACCCTCTAAAAATTGATACAACTCTTTGGAGTGAGAATCAAAGCGATAGGCTTCATAGAGATACTCTAAACGCATACAATGAACCGTTCTCTCGCCGAATCTCTGCGCATAGATATGCAAGCAAGGGATAGGTTCCGCACGCAACTCTTCGATAGTAAAATTTTTGGGTGGGGCAATACTCTCCTGCGGGAGAGTATGCATCATCGTTTGAACCACTTTGCCAATCTCTTGATCGGATCGGTTTTGCTAATCATAAAATCATCTTTTGAGAGATTGGAAGTTAGCCGATTTCCTCCCTCTACCTGTTCCCATGCAAACGCTAACCTCTTTTTCTCTTTGGCAAAGCGCAACGGTTGCCCTATCTCATCTTGATAAAACGCCCGCTGTGTCGCTACAATCTTTTTGAGTGCAATCGCCCCAAGCTCCCCTCGAAGCTCAATACTATTTCCATATCGATCAGTTAAATTTTCAAGCAACGGGATAATATCCATATCCTCTTGTGAGAGAAAGTTATAACTATATTGATAGGAGTAAAAGAGTCTATCAGTTGAGATCTTTGCACCCTTGGAGATATTTCCGTTTTTTAATATTTTCGCTTTATAGAAACCGACATCATTGCCATATTGATCGATAAAAAGTTTATAAATCAAAAAGTGATTTTTATCAAGCCTCATATCCGTAGATGGCTTATCTTCATCCGCTTCCACTATCTGATCCAACCAAAGCTCATACTCTTTTTTGCGAGATCGCTTTGGTGGTAAAGGCTTAGAAAAAGCCTTGAAAATTGAAGCGACGACATGTTTGCAATTGTACCCGACAGGGCAACTGCACTCCCCCGAAACAGATAGATTTTCAGCATCTATCACTATCTCTTGTGTGTAGAGGTATGTACCTTCAACACTAGAATGAATCACAATATCACTACCAATATACTTGAGATCGCAACTAACCACCAAACCACTCTCATAATAGTTTAAACCTCTTGTCATAGCATTGCTATCAAAGAAAAGCAGGAGCCTCGTTAGCATCTCTAAATTATTTTTATTCATCTTAAATCTCTTAAATATCGTTCTATTTTGTCGCTCCAGCACTATGAAGGATTGTCGTAAAGTGCTGTTTACACCTATTATAGCACAGGAATATTTTTCAATAAAACAACAGAACATAGTTTTAAAATATTTTTAATAAAAAGATGATATAATCTAGCAATTTAAAATAACTCTACACAAAGGAGGCTGACATGAACACTTTTTTTACTACAAATATCAGCCTCTTTTTCTCTAAAAGCAAGCTGTAAAATCGTTTCCCCGCTTTTGTTGAGAAGATAATTTCTCTTTTTGGATATTCACCTATCTTCTAAGGATTTATCAATGTCACATATTTATAAAGTTTTAGGACTATCCGTTCCTATTGTTATCAATCTCCTGCTCATCACGATGATCAGCTTTACTGATCTCTATGTCGTCTCCAAGTTTGGAGATGATGCGGTCAGCGGTGTGGGGATTGTACTCAATATTTGGGAGATTCTCCAAGCGCTTACCATTGCGTTCTCTTCCGGTGCAACTGTACTTTTGACGCGTTATGTCGGACAGGAGAGTTATCAAAAAGGTTCATTGGTCATATCAACGCTACTCATCACGGCACTCGCTTCAAGTCTTGTGATGATCGCTCTCTTCGCACTATTGCCGACGATGATCGTCACTTTGATGGATGCCGGCAGTGAGGTGAGAAGATACACCGTTGAGTATGGTTATATTCTCCTACTCGACATACCCTTTATCATGATCAATGTCGTGATCGATAGTGCGCTACATAGTTACGGAAACAGCAGAGTTCCGATGTATCTAGCGGCAATAGCGGCGGTGGTCAATGTCATCTTAGACTTTGGTTTAGGGCTGGGGATGTGGGGATTGCCGAAGATGGGAGTCTTTGGTGTTGCCCTATCGACGGTTATCGGTTTCGGGATTGTTGCGATGATACATCTCTCTATCTATTTCGGTTCCAAAACACCCTATAGTCCAATCTTTCGATTTAGATACACTCTCTTAAAACGGGCACTGAAAGTATCGCTACCAGAAGTCGGTTCACGGCTTGTCAATCGCATCTCAAACCTCATTTTTGTGACGGCGGTCATCACACTGGGGAGTAGTTATTATGCCGCATTTACCATCTCTATGAAGTTGATGGCATTCGGCTACATGCCCCTGATCGCTTTTGCCGAAAGCGGTGCGATACTTTTGGGGCAGGAGATCGGAGCAAAACGCTATGATGAGGGTAAAAGATATGTCAATATCGTTGCGATGATCAATCTTGTCATGCTCATCTTCATCGTCTCGATCTTTCTCATCTATGCCGGAGATATGGCGGCGCAATTTAGTGCCAATGCACAGACGCAAAAACTCACCGTGCTATCGATCATTGTATTGGCGGTGACACTGTTTGCATTGGCTATCGATATGACTTACACTTTTGCTCTCAACGGTGCGGGCTTGTCAAAGAGAACATTCAAGATCAACATCACAACACTTTGGTGGTTGCGGATCATCCCGTCGCTGATAGCGATCTATCTCTTTGGATCGTATGAGTCGGTACTCCTCTCCTATGCGGTGCAAACAGGAGCAACAGCCTATCTGATGTACCGAGAGTTTAGAAAGGGAGAGTGGCGTTCTGTGAAAGTGTAGGAACCCCTCACTTTCACAAAAAATCGATATTGACCCGCTGAAACTTGTGGCGATTGGGAAAGATCTCATCGAGTGCGAGATCATCGGCGCCAAACCACCGCATGATCGTCTCCAGATAGCTCTCCATCGCCGTCGTCGGCACCAATCGATCATGCCACGCATCCGCCCCACCCTCTAGCAACACACAAACGATCGCCTTATAGTCACCGCCGATAGCGTTTGCCTCCAATCTCTCCAAAGTACCCAGCATCGCCGCAAGCGGTGAGAGTGCGATCGCTCCCGCGACTCCCTTTTTGAGAAAATCTCTTCTTTTGTGTTGTACTTTTTTTCATCTCTCGCTCCTTATCTCTGCAACGCATAGTCGGGTGAAGTGATCACCAATCCGATCACAAAGCGGATAGTGGACTGCATCCTTCCACGACCTACCGCTACACTGTCAAAGCAACCACCTATCGTACACCGACGACCGTCGCTCTCACAAAAGAAGATCAAGGGATCTCTCTACACTCACTCAAAGTCAATGATCAAGAGATGCTCCAAAAGGACTCCTCCCTCTTTACGCTCACTCTCCAAAATCTCAATACCCAAGATAAGACAGAGATCGATTCGCGTAACG
>JALVVN010000028.1:0-49279 GCA_027023405.1 Campylobacterales bacterium | reverse complement strand
CAAGGGATCTCTCTACACTCACTCAAAGTCAATGATCAAGAGATGCTCCAAAAGGACTCCTCCCTCTTTACGCTCACTCTCCAAAATCTCAATACCCAAGATAAGACAGAGATCGATTCGCGTAACGGATGGGGAGATATTGCCGTCCGACATGAGGGGAAGAACTATGAGATCACACTCTCTCAACCTACCGTTGCAAATCTACCTGCTACCCTCTCCGTGCATCTAAAGGTTGAAACCAATCCGGTGGGATCTAAGTGGGATATGGATGTGATCGGCGTGGGCGATGCCTACTCACTCATCGATCTCACAACCCCCGAACTTCACCTCAAACTCTTTCAGGATGCAAAACTCCTAATCCCCAAATATAGCGGTGTACTCAAAGAGAGTAACGAAGCGATCGACCTCTCGATGAATTACCCCGCCGGATGGCAATCAACGATGCAGTTTTTTGCCTACTACAATCAAAAAGGTGGACTCTATATCGGAAATCACGACCCCAAAGCCGCCAAAAAACGATTTGTCGCCAAAAAAGATGAGGCAAATCACGAACTCATCTACACTACCCACATCACCCCTCCCGACAAAACCAAACCAAACAACAACTTCTCATTAAGCGGTGTTTTTGAACTAGACGGATTTGAAGGCGACTGGTACAATGCGGCACAGATCTACAAGGAGTGGGCAAGCAAAAGTGCCGACTACTACCCCCACATGACCCCTGAGCGAAAACGACGCCAACACAAGATCGGCGAGATCGCGCTTTGGGCAAATAGCCAAGTCATCACAGAATATATGAAGATTGCGGATGAGGATCGAAGAAAAGAGAAGATCGACAACTATCTCAACTTTATCAAGTATGAGATGAGCGATCTTGCCGATACATTCTCTCCACTGCCCGTGGCATTTGTATGGGATGAGTGGTACAAACTTGTCATGGATCGGGACTATCCACATATCTTTTACCCCGAAGCACCCCTGAAAAATGATATCAAATCTACCGTCGATGCACTACATCAACAGCACCCCAACTTAACGATCATGCCCTACACAAACGGCTTTATCTTTGATATGGAAGCGGGGCACTTCACGCAAGAAGCAAGAGACGCTTCACTTAAAAAGAGTGACGGTTCACCCTATACACAAAAATGGAATCACCATGACTTTGCGATCATGGATCCTTCTCAAATCTACTGGCAAAACCAAATATCGGGTGCGGCGCGTGTCGTCTTGAAAGATATCAACGCAGACGGTATCTATATCGATCAAGTGACTGCCTCTGCGATGCGAGAAGATATGGATGAGCATCACGCTCACCCACTGGCTGGAGGAACATGGTGGAGAGAGGGATATGCCCAAATGTTTAGCAAAATCGATGCCTTTAGAGGAGACAAATTTATCACTTCTGAAGGGATGGCGGACTATATGGCGGATCATATAGACGGTTTCTTTCTCCACTATCGCGGTGTCAATCACATGGTGCCGGCATATCAAGCAGTCTATGGCGGAAAAGTGCAACTATTCGGCTTACAGATGGATACAGGCGCCTATGATACGCTCCGGTACTACATGAGTCGGATGCGTGCATTTATATTCGGTGTGCAACCGGGCATTATCACTCAATGGCTACTTCATGACCCACGAGATAGCGCAAAGATCAATTACGCCTTTATCAAAAAACTAGCAACCATGCACTATAGACTTAGAGAGTTTTTCGCGTATGGAGACTCTTTGAGAGATGTAGAGATCCCGAATGACGGTGGTCAATTACAAACAGTTTGGCAAGATTACGGGGAGGATCAGCAGATCACGATGCCGGCACTCCTGCACGGCGTCTATCGAAGCGAGGATGGAGACAAGATCGCTTTTATCGTAGCCAATGCCTCAAAAGAGAAGCATATCCACTATACCTTTGATATCGATCCTGCACGCTACGGATTTGGCTCCAATGTCAAAGTGACTCAAATCGACTTTGATTCTCAATCATCTCCGGCAAGCTTGCATGTCGATACAGATATCGCCCCTCATACGGCAGTCGCGTACATTTTGTCGCGGTAGTAGTAACTGCCTCCTATTTGGGGCAGATACTATCTTCTACTCAAAAACAGTCCCACCGCCTGTAACTGTTTTGGATTTAACCCTTTGCATGATCCGTTTTTCATGATGTAGGCTTTGGCTGCTGCCGGAGAATCAAACTTTACATCGATCGGCTGACACTTTTTGGCATAGAGCATCTCACCCTTCTTTGCCATCATCGCCTGTTTTTTACTGATCATCGCACTATCTTTTGCAAAATCTTTCGTTGCTTCCTCATAAGCCCCCTGATAATTCGTCACTTTTCCTCCATGCTCCTTGGCAAATGCCTCCGCTGCTTCTTTGGTACCGAAAGCGTACTTGCTGGTCATACTCATCGTGCCTTTGACCTTGCTTCCCACCACATAAAAGGCTTTTTCTACCGGAATAAACTTGAGCGTCGTCACATCGACTACTTTGATATTTTTGAGTTTTTTATGATTTTTTACAATATCTTCTACCAGACAGTGAATGGAGCAATACTGCTTGACTTTGCCGTCCACCTCGGCGACATGGTTTGTCTTGTAAAACATCGGGAGATTCATACCGCACTGCGGGCAAAACGGCTTCGCATCGCCCTTTTGCATCAATATCACCTTATCCATCGGTGCGGTTTGAAACATCTTATGCATCATTTTATGCTTCATACCCTTGTGGTGCATCTCTCCATGATGCATACCTCCTTGGTGCATCTCCGCCTGTAATCCCGCCGCTGTCAGCAATGCCAATAGATAGATAAAAACTCTTCGCATCTCTACTCCTTTTTTATTGTTTCTCCAAATTATGCAAAGATTTTGTTAAGTGAATGTTAATTTGCTTGATCTACCCTTTGGCGCATCATCGTAAAAGGTGGCAGTGAACCGGGAAGGCGGATGGGGAGCATATATCCACTATGGACACTCTCTAGCTCTTTGTCGGTGTCTGTGATGATCTTGTAAAAGCGGATATAGGGGGTGCCCTCTTTGTAGAAAATCTTGCCGATCTCACTCTCTACCGGCTCGATCTGCCGGTTTTTGGGGATGACGAGTTCGATATCGGTGTCGGGGTAGGTTTTGTACTTGCACATGAAGTGCTTGCCGTCCTCTAGCACCACACCGCTCACCTCATGCGTCCCCCGACTCATCGCAAAATTGTGCTCTTGGGTATCGGCGCGCTCAAAGGGTCGGGAGATGAGGTAGGCATCGGTAAAGCCTCTGTTTTTCGTCGTCAGCAACTCCCGCTGATACTTTTGCCCATCAAACCGACCCGCCATATAATCATCGATCGCCTCTCGATAGGCTTTGGTCGTGATCGCCGCATAATAGACACTCTTCGTCCGCCCCTCGATCTTGAGTGAATCAACCACACCGCTTTTAAGGATCTCATCGACATGCGATGCGAGATTCATATCTTTGGCATTGAAGATATAGGTGCCGATCTCCGGCTGCTCCTCAAGGCGAAAGAGCGTGTCATGCTCCTCATTGTGCGCGTAGAGGGTATATTCAAAACGACAATCATTCGCGCAACTCCCACGATTTGGCACGCGCCCCATCTGCACCGCACTCACCAAGCATCGACCGCTATAGGCAAAGCACATACTACCGTGCACAAAGACCTCTAGCTCCAGATCGGGCAGATGCTTCTTGATCTCCTCCAGATCACGCAGACTCACCTCTCGTGCGGCGATGATCCGACTCACCCCCTGATCGTAGTAAAATTCTGCATCGAGAGAGTTGAGGACATTGGCTTGGGTGGAGAGATGTAGTGGGATATTTGGCGCGATCTCTCTGGAGAGCTTGATCACACCCGGCGTTGAGATGATGAAAGCATCGGGCTTGAGATCCGCCATCTTGGCGATGTGATCGCGTAAGAGTTTGAGCTGATTGTTAAAGGGAAAGCCGTTGATCGTCACATAAACCTTCTTGCCCCGCTCATGCGCGTAACTTATCCCCTCCGCAAACTCCTCAAAACTAAACTCCTTACCCGATCGGATCCGCAACGAAAAGTGACTCACACCACCGTAAACCGCATCCGCACCGTAGTTGATCGCTATCTTGAGCTTTTCCAAATTCCCCGCAGGAGAGAGAAGTTCCACTTTTTGCAACTTTGCACCTCTTTTTTGGTAGGATTATAGCAGGTTGTCTCTTTTATCTCCTCTCACTAGCCCTCTTATAGACATCCATTACGCTACATGTTTTCCCACTGCACAGTCTCTCTCAACAGTGAGTTTTCCTATGGTTTTAGCATACTTGTCAACCTTTTTCTCGAGCTCTTTGACCCCTTTCTTGGCATTTTTTGGTTTGTCTTTTTTATTGGAGTATTATACCTCCTACTCCAGCAACTCCCGTAACGACTCCCTCGGATCTTTTCCCTCAAGGATCTCATACACCTGCGTTGCGATCGGGGTATAGATCTGCTCTTTGTTTGCGATCTTGACGATCGCTTTGGCGGTGTGAACGCCCTCTGCTACCTCGCCGAGATCTTGTAGGATCGTCTCGAGGCTTTTACCCTCTGCCAAGCCAAATCCAACACGATAGTTTCGTGAGAGTTTGCTCGACGCACTCAAAAAGAGATCACCCGCTCCGCCGAGTGACAAAAAAGTCTCTTGATCAGCACCGAAATGAGCACCGAAACGGCTCATCTCTACCAAACCTCTGGAGATGAGCGCGGCTCTGGCATTGTTTCCGAGTGCGAGTCCGTCGCAGATCCCGCCGGCAATGGCGATCACATTTTTGTATGCTCCCCCTACTTCGGCACCGACGACATCTTCGGATGTATAGGCTTTGATAAAGTTGGGAAAGGCTTGAGCATATCTTTTACTCAAGTGCTGATTGGTCGAGCTGATCACCAGCGCTGTAGGCAACCCCTTGATCACCTCTGCCGCAAAGGAGGGACCGGAGATATAGGCGAGATTCTCTTGGGGCAAAAAGGCGCCAAAGATTTCATTGAGAAAGGCGCCGGTCTGTACTTCGATCCCCTTACTAGCGACCAATATCTTTTGATCGTTAAACTGAAAATGTGTCTGCATCCACTCTCGTACATGTTGTGCGGAGATCGCTATGACCAAATACTCCATCAAAAGCACCTCTTCGAGCGGAACAAAATTTGGCAACTCCCGTGGATGTCGAGAGGTGATCTTGACTTCATTATTTGGATTTTGTGAGAGGGCAAATGCCAGTGCTTCTCCCCATTTCCCCGCTCCGATGATTCCTATTTGCATCCTTTCATCTCCTCTATAAAGTGTGTGATATGTTGTTGATTACCGGCAACGACAAAGGTATCACCCTCTTGAATCTTATGATAGACACGATGGGTGTTGTAAAAAAATTTTCCTCGAGACTCTACCCCCAAAAGTAACAATTCATACTCCTTCTCGATACTAAGTTGATGAAAGGGAGTTCCGATGAGTGTAGAGTCACTTTTTACCACTACTTCATCGATTTTATACTCCATATTTTGAAAGATCATATTATCGAGCAGATCAAAGACACGCGGTTTTTTGATGAGGCGATAGATGCGGTGCGATCCCAAGTCATAAGGATCGACGGTATGACTCGCGCCGGCAAGTTTCATTTTGACTTCTTCATCCAAAGAGCTGATACGCGAAATGATCACCAAATCGGGATCGAGTGCCCTTGCCGAGAGCGTCGCAAAGAGGTTCTGATCTAGCTCCTCATCCATACAAAAAAGCGTCTTTACCCCGTTGCCGATCCCTATCTCTTTGAGATCGCTATCTTGCGTGAGGTCAAACCAGTGACTCTCAAAGCCGTCGATTTGCGCCTCTTGCACCGCTGAAGCACGATGTGAGATGATCTGACAACAGCGCCCCTTCTCTCTGAGCAGATGCGCTAACTCTTTGGCTGTTTTTGCATAACCGAATATGACCAATTCACACATTTTCATCCTTTAAACAGACTCACTTTAAAACTTGCAATATCACTGCTATCACCGATGACCACCAACACATCGTGCTCTCGAAGTGTAAAAGTTTCGACATCTGGATTAAAATAGAGCCTATCCGCTTCAGCGGTACGAATCACCCCCAAGATTTTGAGATTGTGCTTTTTGATGCCGATCTGTGAAATGCGTCTGCCTCGCGCTTGAGAGCTCTGAATGATCTCCACTTCATCGATCACCGGATCGTATCGCTCTAGCAGGATATTATCCACAGCGCTAAAAGCGATTGGTTGTCGAAAGTATTTGTATGCCGCACGCGCTGCCACTTTGTAGGGGAAAACCTCCTCTTTTGCTCCTGCAATCTCCAGCTTGGAAGAGATGGCGATATTGTTGAGACGGGAGAAAATTTCGATATCGGGGTTAAGCGATTTGAGAGAGAGGGTGATTGAGAGATTGAGCGCATCGTCATTGGTAAGTGCGACGGCATATTTGAGCTTTTGATCACACTTGAGATCTTTGAGGACTGACATATCCGACGCATCGGCTTCTAACGCGAGATAACCTCTTTTAGTCGCTTCTGCAATCTCTTTGGGAAGCATATCCAGCACCACAAACGCTTCATCGGATCGATCCAACTCTTCACAGAGTACCTTCCCCATCTTGCCGTAACCGCAGACTAAAATATAGGATTTAAGTTTTGCGACCTCATTGAGAATATGCTGCGACTTCACCTCCTCAAGTTTCTCGGTCATACTCGTCGTAATGATCGATGTCATAAACGATATGATCGCCACACCGCCGATGATCAAAAAGATCGTTACAAAGCGCCCCTCGGTAGTTTGGGGTGTAATATCACCAAATCCTACTGTTGTAATGGTAATCACCGCCCAATAGATCGCATCAAAGAAGGAGTCGATCTTCTCATTGGCACCCCCTCCCTCAAAGATATAGATCACCGTCGAAGCAAAAAAGACCATAAAAGAGAAGATAATAATAAGCGTGAGAAATTCAAAACGCTTCTCATGAAAGACGCGTAAAAAGAAGTTGGCGTTTTGGGTGTAGCGAAAAACCTTGAAGAGTCGAAACAACAGGAAAAATCGAAAGACGCGAAGCGGTCGATAGGAGGGCAGGATCGCCAGTAGATCGATGATAGACATCGGCGAGAGGATAAATGCCATCTTCTGTTTCCATGCAACACGAAAGAGCATCCAAAAGGTTGTCGGCATCTCTTTTGCTTCTCGCTTTTCATAGAGCTCAATCACCCGCATATGCGCATCTCCACTCACCCAAACCCGCGCCAACCACTCAACCGCAAAAATAATCACTGCAAATGATTCATAGGCATAGACCCATGTAGGCAAATGGTGTTTGATCTCTAGGATCAAGATCAGCACAGTTGAAAGTACCAAAAAGATCATAAAATAGTCAAAATACTTCTTCGATTTGGAAGTAGGATCGTTGAGGAGTGTTGCAACGCTTGCTTTTGTGCGCTTATATTTTTCAGAGGCTTCTAGGCGATACGCAAATCGAAGAAGCCTTTTTTTCAGATTCATTAAGAGAGTTTTTTCTTTAAAATCTCATTGACTTTGGCAGGATTGGCACTCCCTTTAGACGCTTTCATCACCTGACCGACAAAGAAACCGAAGAGTTTCTCTTTGCCCCCTTTATACTCCGCCACCTTATCTTCGTTAGCATGCAAAATCTCATCAACCATCGCTTCGATCGCGCCGTCATCACTCATCTGCTTGAGTCCAAGTTTTTCGATGATTGCATCGATCTCCTCTTGAGGATTTTCTATCAGATGATCGAGTACCTCTTTGGCGGCTTTTCCACTAACGGTGCCATCTTCGATCCGCTTTACAAGTGTCGCAAGTGTGACGGCATCGACGGGAGAGCTCTCTAGCGTCATACCGTTTTTGAGTCTGCCTTGCAACTCCACCGTCAGCCAAGTAACACTGTTTTTCGGACCCGCACCCTCGGCAATCATCGCCTCAAAATAGTGCGCCATCTCCAATGAAGCGGTCAAGACACTCGCGTCATACTCTTTGATCCCATACTCACTGATAAAACGATCGCGTTTTTGATCCGGAAGTTCGGGAATATCGGCAGCTTCGGCGATCATCTCCTCACTCACGACCACCGGCAAGAGATCGGGATCGGGGAAGTAGCGATACTCTGCACTATCCTCTTTACCACGCATACTGCGCGTCTCACCGCTATCGACATCAAAGAGACGGGTCTCTTGATAGACTTCATCCTCATAGACGCCATCCTCCCACGCATCGATCTGACGGTTGATCTCAAACTCCAAAGCGCGTTGAATAAAGCGAAAGGAGTTCATATTTTTGATCTCCACCCGTGTATAGAGCTTCTCATCGCCCTTGGGACGAATAGAGACATTGACATCACAGCGAAAGGATCCCTCTTGCATATTGGCATCGCTGATCTCAAGGTAGCGGACGATAGCGTGAAGCTTTTTGAGATAAAGGATCGCCTCCTCGACACTGCGCATATCGGGTTCACTCACGATCTCTAGTAGCGGTGTACCGGCACGGTTGAGATCGACTTTACTCCGATCTCCGTCGTGCACATTTTTCCCCGCATCCTCCTCCAAATGCGCGCGGGTAATGCCGATTCGCTTGCTACTACCGTCTTTAAAATCGATAAAGAGCTCTCCGCTTTCAACGATCGGGATCTCAAATTGGCTGATCTGATACCCTTTTGGGAGATCGGGGTAGAAGTAGTTTTTGCGATTGAAGATCGACTTTGGGTGAATCGTGGCATTGACAGCATGTCCAAAGCGCATCGCCTTTTTGACCGCTTCGATATTGAGCACAGGTAGGGCACCTGGTAAACCTAAACAGACAGGGCAGACATTGGTATTGGGCGCTTCACCGAATGATGTAGCGCAGGAGCAAAAGATTTTGGTTTGGGTATTGAGTTGAATGTGTACCTCGAGTCCGATAACCGTCTCAAACATAAAATATCCTCTAAAGTGTGTAGTTTTGAATATTCTATCCAAAAATGGATTACAAATTGATCGCTCTTTGAGCCTAAAGACTAAAGTTTATCTATCTTAGCCGATCTAACAAACAATACAATTCATATAAAAAAGGTTGACAAAATGAAGAAAGGTTTACTATCTTTTGCATTACTCTTTTCATTACACTCCACACTGATGGCAAAGGCTGATCCACAGTTAGTCAAAGATTATCTCGATATCTCAGGAACTGCGCAGACAATCGAATCTCTCAGTGCTCAGATCACGATGGGGATCGAGCAAACCAGTGCAATTTACGGCAAACGCGCCGATCAAAAACGCATCGCCAAGCTTCAAAAGATTTTCGCACCGCAAGCGTCATTGGAGAGTGTGCAAAAAGTGATGATTAAAAAATTTGACAACTCCACACTCAAAAAGATCATCAACTTCTACCATACCGATAGCGCGGAAGAGATCACCCAAGCCAACCTCGATGCACTCTCCCCTGATGCGCAAACACAGATGCTACACTATATCGCCGACTTGAGAGAAAATCCCCCTTCAAAAGCGCGTGTCAAAGTGATCAATGACTTTATCGATGCACTCGATATGGATGAAGTCATGAATGATCTCTTCTTTGAAATGTTTGACTATCTCAATACACAAGCACCCAAACCAAAGCGACTCTCACTCAAAAAACGGGATCGTTTTATGCGTCTACTTGAGCGTTCATTTGAGCAGCAGATGTTTCTCAATACACTCTTTGTCTATCGAGATGTAAGCAATGCCGATCTTAAAAAAGTCACAGAATATTTTCGTTCAAAAGTGGGAGAGAAAGAGAAACGCGTCGTCAGAGAGGCGATGCGAACAATGCTCAAAGAAGGATTTAAGAGAGCTCTTTAGCTCTCTTTCGTCTTTGACTCAAACGCCTTTTTAAGAATCTGAGTCTGCTCTTTTTGCTCTTTGAGAATCTCCTCTTGAGTATGTGCCATTTCAAAGAAAACGACCATAAAAAGTCCGATCAATGCTCCGAAAAATCCGCCGATTAACGCGACGATCAAGCCAAACGGATAAAAGAGCGTAAAAAAGAGATACGCTCCAATAATCACAGTCGCCCAAGAGGCACCTTGCAAAAAACTTACAAGCGCATCAAAACGATTTCGTTGCATCTAATGCCCCTCATCCACAAGTACCGCACCGGCAAGATAGACATAGGTGAGGATCATGAAGATAAAGGTTTGTAACAATGCTGAGAATGTCAACAATGCAAACGGTGCCAACGGTGCGATGAATGGCACAAGCATCAAAATAACCGCCAAAAAGAGATCATCACCCTTGATATTTCCAAAAAGTCGAAATGAGAGCGAAATAATACGAGAGATATGTGAAACCACTTCAATAGGAAACATAAAGAGTGTCATGACAAATTTTGCGATAGGATTCATCTCCCCTAAATGAACAAATGAACCGAAGTATTTAATCACACCGTTCTTCTTGATACCCTCATAGTGATAATAGAAAAAGACCACAAGCGCCAAAGCCAAAGTCATATTGATATTGCCCGTCGGGGACTCAAATCCGGGAATAATTCCTATCATGTTAGCTACAAAAATAAAAAGTCCCAATGTCGCGATAAGCGGAAGATACTGTTTTGCTTTCTCCTCCCCAATCACATCTTTTCCCATGGAGATAACACCCTCAAGATAGCTCTCCATCACATTTTGTGTCCTTTTGGGAACAAGTTGCAGTGACATTGTTGCCACTTTGGCAATGATATAGGTGATAAATGCAGACAGTAACATGTGTGCAATAAACAGATAAGTATGATTTTCAGAAATGACTCCAAAAAATGTAAAAATTCCTTGCATATCCAACGCATCCTTTTCAAAAAATTAGCGGATTATACCCACTTTTCCATTAATTACGGCTAAAGAGCTTCTCATACAATTGTATGATCTTTTTGACTGAAAAATTCTCCTCAATATAGTTCTCAATCTCTCTTGCATCAAACCCCTCTTTGCAAGCTTTTTCAATCGCTCTAGCAAATGCCTCCTCATCAAACGCTTTGACAAGATAACCGTTTAATCCATCTTTGACAATCTCCCCCGTTCCGCCGGACGAATCAAAGGCAACCACCGGTGTACCGAGACTATTGGCTTCGAGAACGACATTGGGCAATCCCTCGTAGCGGGAACTTAAGACCAATAGATCAGCCGATTTCATATAAGGATAAGGATTGTCACAAAAGCCAAAGAGACGCACACGATCTTCTAGTTTGAGTGCTTTAATCTGCGCTTTAAGCTCCTCCTCTTTTTCCCCCTCGCCCAAAATCGTCAAATAGTATCGCGCATCCAATCGCGCAACAATACGCAGAAGCATATCAAACCCCTTTTGATCGCTCAAGCGCCCTACTGCCAAGAGATTGCATTTATCTTGCGGCAGATCGGCGCTCCCCAAAGAGGTCTTTTCTCTAATCGCTTCGATATCTACGGGATTGTGAATCGTGTGCATCTTCTCAGGAGAGATAGCGTAATTTTCCTCCAAATCGTCGCGCATCGCCTTTGCCTGTGTAACAATCGCATCGTAATTGTTATAGACTCTCTTATACAACAGTGCATTGATACGGGGATATTTATCTCGTTTGTTATTTTCACTGACTGTATTGGATTCTCTCGCAATAAAACGGATCGATTTGGGAAAGAGAGGTCGAATCAGTGCGATGAGAAGATTCAGATGCGCCAAGGAGGTAAAAAGCAGATCAGGACGCTCTTTTTTAAGAAGCTTTATAATTTTAAAAAGTGCATAACGCGCCTGTGTGACTTGCAGATCAATAAGCTCCACATCTTCGGGCACATCTTTGAGATATTTTCCCTCTCGTTTAACAAGTGCTAACATTGGAATAAATCGATTCCGATCCAAATTGTGTAGTAGAGTCAATACCACGCGTTCCGCACCGCCACCAAAAAGAGAGGGTAATATAAATAGAATTTTCTTTTTTTGCAAGAAAGCTCCTTTAAAGATCGTTGTCCTTTATCATAGCACAAACTCTGCCATTTGTTACGACAAAGCACACTCAAAAATTTTTTTATGATTATAACTTCTATTTTCGTGACAAAACATCTTATCTTCGCTACAATGCTCCCCATGCAAAATAGACACACTATTCACAACCATCTTTACATCTCAATCGCTTTGTTACTCATGGCAACCGCTGTGGCTTTTACACTCTCCCTCTACTTAACACAAGGGCATTTGACCTTTGCCATTCACGGTCCCTATATCCATTGGGCGATGGCAAAACATCTCGCGCAGGAGGGAATACTGAGCATCGACGGCTACAGCTACGCCTCTGTCTCCTCATCACCTCTTTGGCTTTTTCTCATAGCACCGCTCTATGCACTTTTGGGAGAGAGTTATTTCCCTCTCGCATCCTTACTCTTAAACCTCATTCCACAAATCGTTACCATCATCATACTCTTTAAAATCATTCAACGATTTAGTGATGATAAACTCCATTTTATCTACGCACTCTTTTTGATTGCGATCACCCCCTTTTTAGCGCTGACATTCGGTGGACTGGAACATTCATTACAAATTATGCTCATCACACTCTTTTTGTACAATCTCTTTCTCTTAATTCAAGACAAACCCAACCCTTCCAAAGTCTCAACATTTCCACAAAGAAGGATGCTTCTACTCGCTCCACTCATTGTTGCAGTACGATATGAAGATATAGCTTTGATTATAGCGACTGCAATGGTATTGACCTATTATCTGCATGCATGGCGCTTTTCTATTGTGCTGGTTTTCTCTAGTCTTATTCTCATTGCACTCTTTGGCATTTGGAGTGAAGAGAGTTTTCATTTGGGATTTCTCCCCACCTCTATTAGCGCCAAAAGCGTAGGAAGTGCGGGACATTTTGATCAATTTATCTCCAATATCTCTTATGCACATATCATTGCCCTACTACTACTCAACGGCACACTATTATATCTCTCTAAAAAACGGGAAGATAGACTTCTTCAGCTCAATACAACGATTTATCTCATAACCTTTTTGGTGCATCTTGCCTTTGCCAAAGTAGGCTGGCTCTACCGCTATGAAGCTTATCTTGTATTTTGGGGTGTACTCAACCTCATTTTAGCACTCTACCGCTTCCAAATTGCACCAAAATATCGCTATCTTCTACTTGCAATTTTGACAATTGCGGGATTCAAACAGATCTTCTTTTCACCTGTTAAATCTATCCTCTCTACACGCGCCGTCTATGAGCAACAAATACAAGAGGGACTTTTTGCCCAAAAGCTTCATCATTACTATATTGCTACCGATAATATCGGTACTATCCCTTACTTCAGCAATGATAAAATTTTGGATATTCACGGACTTAGCAATCCTCGTATCATTAACCTCAAAGCAGTCGGTGAATTTAACGACAAAAGCAAAAAAGCACTGATCCTATCTGAAGGTGCCGATCTAATCATCGCATATAGAGTCCGATTTAACGATCAAAAGATCCCCGGTTACACCAAACTCGCTACCTGGAAAATCAAACACAATGTCCTCAATGGTGACGATGAAGTCTGCTTTTGGGCGAGAAAAGGAAAAGAAGAAGAGGTACGACAAACACTACAGAGCTTTGATGCTCTTTCTCTTCCTACTGATGTCAATGTGAGTTGGAATCAACCATGAGCAAAAACCTTGCACTCTTCGATTTTGACGGTACTATCACCACAAAAGATACTCTCTTTGATTTTATCCGATACGCCGTCGGTGCCAAACGGTTTTATATCGGGCTACTCAAAAACCTACCGATGCTTGTCGCTTTCAAACTCAAACTTATCCCAAACGATGAAGCAAAAATGCGACTGCTATCGCACTACTTCACAGGGTATGAAGCACAGAAGTTTAGAGACTTAGGACAATCCTATGCACTCACGCAGATCGATCCTATCGTGCAAAAAGAAGCAAAAGATCGACTCCAATACCATAAACGACAAGGCGATCGGATCGTTGTCGTATCGGCATCACTTGCATGCTGGCTTGAGCCGTGGTGCCAAAAAGAGGGAATCGAACTCCTCTCCACACAAATGGAGATCTCCCAAAACAGACTCACCGGTCGCTTCGCCACTCCCAACTGCCACGGTCAAGAAAAGGTCAATCGCATCCGAGCACACCTCGTCCTAAACGACTACACGGAGATCTATTCCTACGGAGACAGTAGCGGTGACACAGAGATGCTGGCAGTTGCTACGCAGGGTTATTATCGAAAGTTTCCTACAAATAGTGAAACTTGATTAAATAGTATCAATCAATAATGCTTGAATATTTTTTTGTACCTCTTTAATGATATCTTTTGGTGTGCGACACACAAACTTCGCTTCTCTCACTCTAAAATCAAAACTTTTTACTTGATCTGATAATACAACACCGTTAATAGGCATATCATGAGGTAAAGGAATTTCAAATGGATATCCTTTTATTTTAGAGGTAATCGGCAGTGCGATACAGAGTGATGCTTTCTCATTATAAATTTTCGGTGAGAGTATCAACGCAGGTCTCTTTCCCTTTTGTTCATGTCCCGCTTGTGGATCAAAGTTTATCCAAACAATATCGCCTCGTTGTGGAATATAGCTACCACTCTTCATGACCCACTTTTTTACCTGTATCAACTTCTTTGTGGATATTGGTCTCATCTATTTGAGCAACAAGCTCTTGGAGTCTTGACGCTTTTTTAGGCTTTAAAAGTATCCCATCTTTCGTCAATTCCAAATCTAAAAGTGAGTTATTATCAACAGACAAAGCATTTGCAATCTCTTTGGGTATTCTAAACGCCAAAGAGTTACCCCACTTTTTAACCACTATTGTCATCTGCAATCCTTTAAAATGTATCTACATAATGATACACTATTTTTGCACATTAGTCAAATCTAAAAGGCACCTTAAATACTCATCTTCTTAAACTGCCACTCCGGTATCGCTCGGATAACCGCCATAATCACTCTCCAGATCGACTTGGTGTAGAGGATATCTCTTCCCTTTTGTTGGGCGCGGAAAATCGCTTCGGCAACCTCTTCTGGTTGGGCGGTGAGTTGGGGTGGGAGATCCATGCCTGCCGTCATCTTTGTCGCGATAAAACCGGGGATCACACTTAGGACTTGGATGTTGAGATCGTGGAGTCGATTTCGTAGTCCCGACAGATAGGTCGTAAAACCTGCCTTTGCCGATCCGTAGATGTAGTTTGATTTTCGCCCTCTCTCGCCGGCGACGGAGCTAATCCCGACGATAAAGCCCGATCGTCGCTTCGCAAAACGATCGGCAAACTTTTCCAAAAGTGAGACAATGCCCGTATAATTGGTCTCGATGATCGCTTTTGTCTCTTCAAACTCTCGTTGCGCCTTTTGCTGATCTCCCAAATAACCCGCAACCGCGATCACACCATCAGGCATCCGATCTAAGCTCTCTACAAAGTCTTGGTGTGTCTCAAATGCACGCACATCAAGCGGATAGCTCGTCACGCGAATTGATCCAAAACGCAGTGACAAATCCTCTGCTTCGGCTTTTAGTTTTGTTTCATCTCTAGCCGTCAATACGACATCATATCCTGCTTTGGCATAACGCCTTGCAAGCGCTCGCCCTACATCACTTGTCGCACCGATAATCAACACTTCACTCATAACCCAAGCCTCCTTGATTGTAGGGATTGAAACTTCTCTTGCATCCCCTGCTCTTTGCGCAATTTTCTAAACTTCTCGATCTGCGGATATCCCCGCTCAAACACCTCTTTGCTCACTCGCACATCTTTGGTCAAGTAGATCCGCCCACCCAGTCGATCAACCACTTCATCCAAACGATCTAATAGCGCAAAGAGATCAGGCTCGATCTTAAAATCAAGCGCTAGTGAATAGCCCTCTATCGGAAATGAGAGGTAGTTTTCATTCGCTTTGCCGTAGAGTTTGAGCACGGCTAAAAAGCTCCCCTTACCTGATTCAGCGATCAATCCCAAAATCTCTTGCAACCCCTCATAACTACTCTCTTTTGGGAGGATAAATTGATACTGTGTAAAACCGTTTTTGCCGTAAATTCGATTCCAGTGCGAAATGGCATCTAGCGGATAGAAAAAGCTATCGATCCCTACCTTTTGTTTAGAGATTTTCTCTTTGACACGATTGTAGTAGAGAAAGTTAAAGGCTCGTACACTCCAGTTATTGAGCGCAAACGAGGGAAAATTAAACGGAATCGTCGGACCACGCTTGGCGACATAATCGAGATCACCGTCTTGGCTAAAATCCCCCATCATCAAGAGCGATCGTCCCAAATCCTCACCCTTTGCCAAGCAGTCGATCCATGCTACCGAATAGGGGTAGTCGCTATACTTCTCAAAGGCTTCAAAACTCTCTTTGAGATTGCGACTTTTGATGGTAATCTGATCGATATATTGGGAGTTGATCTCTTTGAGGTAGATCGACGCTTTGAGGATCACACCCGTCAGCCCCATACCACCGCAAGTGGCTAAAAAGAGTTCACGATTTTGCGTTTTGGAGCAGGTCACAATCTCACCGTTGGGAAGCATCAACTCAAAGGACTCGACACACTCGCTAAAGCACCCCTCAACATGGTGATTTTTCCCGTGAATGTCACTGGCGATCGCACCGCCGACAGTGATGAGCTTTGTACCCGGTGTCACCTTGAGAAAGTAGCCTCTAGGGACAAAACTCTCAAGAATTTCACTCAACAACACTCCCGACTCAACTTCCAAAAGAGCTCTCTTCTCATCAAAATTCAAAAAGCGATCAAAGCGACGCATCGGCAATAGGTTTTCACTCAAAGCACTATCACCGTAGCTTCGTCCATTGCCGTAAGGAATCAGGCTTGATGACGCGTTTATCTGATCTTTTATCTGTGTGAAAGTGCTACACGCTATTACTTTTGATTGGATCTTGGGGTACATCCCCCAACTCTCATATGCCATCACGCCTCCTTGGTCACAAAGACAAATCGCTTGTCTAAAAAATATTTGATACTATACCCGATCGCCAAACCGATAAAACCGCCGACATACTTTGCCGTCGCACCGCCGAACACTTTGTCAAACCCGATCTCTACACCCCAAAAGATAAAAGTCGTAAAAACTCCCATCAGAGAGTAGAGCATAAACTTCTGCGCATCCTCTTTTTTGCTTTGGGTCTCATGGTAAAAGATGTAGCGCTTGTCGAGAATATACTTCACCACAAGTCCGGCAAGCGTTCCAACCGCCATCGCGACATAGATCGCCATAAAGCCGCCATAGAGTTGAAAGCTCAAAAATTGAAACCCCAAATTTGCCACCGTCGAAATGAGTGCAAAGAGAATATAACGAATAACCATCAGTACAAAATCCACACAAATGAGGCGATCCATCCGACGATAATCGCCTGCATAAAACGATCTTTGAGCACCACTTTGGTCGGTGCACCACTCTGCTCATCAACAAAGGCGATCTGTAAATAACGCACAACCCCTATAATAACAAAAAGTGCCGTAAGATAGAGATAGTGGCTATGAAATCGTGCTGTCACTTCGAATGAGGTAACATACAAAATATAGGTCACGATCACCACCGACGCCATAATCGACATCGCAATATCCAAAAATTGCAAATTATAATTCTCTATCACCGCTCTGGCTTTCGTACCCTCTTTGAGGTAGATCAGCACATCATCCCGCCGTTTGGCAAGCGCCAAAAAGAGCGCCAACAAAAAGACCATAATCACAATCCACTGCGAAAGTACAATTCCCGTCACCGCCGATCCGACAAAGAGTCGTAATACAAACCCGATCGCAATAGTAACCATATCGATAATTGAAATATGTTTGAGTTTGATCGTGTAGGCAAGGTTCATCGCCATATAGAGAAGTAAAAAGAGTAGCGCTTGTAATGAGAGCATCCCCATCAATATGATACCGATTGCCGCCAAAACCCCCATCAGCTGAAGTGCGCGTGGCTTACTAACCGCTCCACTCGCCAAGGGGCGATAGCGCTTTTTAGGGTGCATCTGATCCGCTTTGATATCAAAATAGTCATTGAGAATATAGATCGCACTGGCACTCAGACTAAAAGCAACAAAGGCAACAAAGGCGCGCCACAGATCATCGAAATCAGTTATCTTGAGTGCAAAAAAGAGTGGAAAAAAGATAAAAAGATTTTTGATATATTGATGCGGACGCATCAACTGAAGAAGCGCCTTAATTTCCACCCTACCGCTCCAATGGAATGTAGCGTTGATAGTAGTCGATATAGGTCATTTTATGCCTTTTTAAATTGTACTCTCTATCAAACAACTTAATCGAGTTATGGGCAAATTTTTCATAATTTTCAAGAATAGCTTCCAGTCCCTTTCGTATCTCCTCAACATTATTCTCTACCACTAAACCATTCTCTTCAATGAGCTCCGGACACCCACCCACATCACTCAACAACAACGGCAATCCGACTCCCATCGCCTCAACGCCTGATAACGGCAATCCCTCACTATCTGAAATTAAAGCGAAGATATCATACTTATAAAACTCATCAAACCCATCTATTTCACCCAAAAAATATACATTTGATCCCGCCTTTAGCTCATTTGCTTCTCGCGATGGTCCATCTCCCACAAGGTAGAGATCGACATCCATATCACGCACCGCCTCAATTAAGAGATCCTGTCTCTTAGGATGTTTAAAACGCGCAACACTTACGATCTTCGGTCTTCCTGTAAGTTGTCCGATATTTGGACGACGCTTCATCGGTAGTGATTTGTTACGCATAAATATAAGCTTTTGGGGTTCAATCTTGACCTCATTTTTTGCACGGTCATAATCGGATTGTGAGACACACATCACCGATTTGGTCACTTTTGAAAGCATTCTCTCAACGGTCGTATAGACAAATGTCATCTTTCCACCGTTATAGATAGATGCCCATCCATGACTCACATAGAGTACATTGACACGATACAGAAGTTGTACCAAACGACCATACACACCAGCATTTGCCGTACCGGCTACCACCAAATCGATATGATGCTTTTTCAAATAGTCGGCAAAGCGAAGCAAAAACATGAAAGAGTGGAGTTGGTGAATACGCATATCGGTCATATAGCCGTCCATCTTCGCATGCTGAATCAGCCATCCCTCTTCATCCGTCACAATATGGGTCTCGAAATGATCGCCTACGATATCGATCTGCTCCTTGACCCAACGCTGTGCACCACCGTTTTCAGAGCGTGTGACAATAAAAAGAATTTTGCGTTTAGCAACTCTGTTTTGCAACTATCTTCTCCAAATATCCGATAAATTTTTCTGAAACTTTCATCATCATACCACAACTCTCTTCTCGTTGTGCCACTTTTCTATTGAAAAAAGTTATTTTTTACTTTTCTTGTGTAATTGCGTATCATCAAACAAATAAGAAAGGGGAAACCTCTTCCTATCAGGCTTCTAAGAATAGATAGCCTGTAGAAACTCACCAGTATAGCTTCCACTCTTTTTTGCACCCTTTGCCAACGCTTGCGGTGAACCGGTCGCAACAATCTTACCGCCTTTGATCCCCCCTTCGGGACCCATATCGATAATATAGTCGGCATTTTTGATCACATCCATATTGTGCTCAATCACCACGACACTATTTCCTAAATCGACCAAATGTTGTAAAACTCCAACCAAACGATCCACATCGGCAAAGTGTAACCCCGTCGTCGGCTCATCTAAGATATAGAGGGTATTACCCGTATCGCTCTTACTTAGCTCTTTGGAGAGTTTGATGCGTTGCGCCTCACCGCCACTGAGCGTCGTCGCATTTTGCCCCAAAGTGATATAGCCTAATCCCACCTGCTTGAGCGTTGTGAGCTTTTGGTAGAGTTTGGGAACCGATTTGAAAAACTCCAGCGCCTCCTCTACACTCATCGCCAAAACATCGGCGATCGACTTGCCTCGATAGAGGATCTCGAGTGTTTGGGCATTGTAGCGTTTACCGCCACAGGCGTCACATTTGACTTGGATGTCGGGCAAAAAGTGCATCTCGATCTTGATCTCACCGTCTCCTTGACACTTTTCGCAGCGCCCCCCTTTGACATTGAAGCTAAAGCGCCCCACACTATACCCACGAATACTCGCCTCTTTAGTCTTGGCAAAGAGTGCACGAATCTCATCCATCATTCCCGTGTAGGTTGCCGGATTTGATCGTGGCGTTCGTCCGATAGGGCTCTGATCGAGGTAAATCACCTTATCGAGTTTCTCCAGTCCCTTGATCTCGACGCCATCGACCTTCTTCGCCTTTTTTGCACGATTGAGCAGTGCTTTTGCTACCGGCATCAGTGTCTGCAAGATGAGTGAACTCTTTCCACTTCCACTCACACCCGTCACGCAGACTAAATTGTGAAGCGGAATTTTGGCACTGAGATCGTTAAGGTTGTTGAGTGTGACATGCTTGATCTCGATCCACTCCTTTTGCTTTCTCCCTTTGTAATAACTAATATCCCTGCGTCCATAGAGATAATCAGCTGTCAGTGTTTTCGCCTTTTTCATCTCGTTAAGCGTTCCGGCAAAGACTACTTCTCCACCAAATTTCCCCGCATTGGGACCGATATCAATAATATAATCCGCCGCCAAGATTGTCTCTTTGTCATGCTCGACGACGATGACGGAGTTTCCCCGCTGTTGCAGGTTTCTGAGTGTGCGGATCAGCCGAAGCGTATCCCGCTCATGCAGCCCAATACTCGGCTCATCCAAGACATACATCACCCCCGTTAAACCGCTACCGATCTGTGAAGAGATACGGATCCGCTGTGCCTCACCGCCCGAAATCGTCCGCGCATCCCGTCCAAGTGAGAGATATCCTAACCCCACATCATAGAGAAAAAAGAGTCGCTCACGAATCTCTTTGAGAATGGGTGCGGCGATCTGCGCCTGCTGTGCACTCAAATAGTCAAAGTTTTTCTCCTCTGCAAAAAAGGTATAACTCTCCTCGATCGGCATATCGATAATCTCAGCAATACCCTTGTCGGCGACCCGCACCGCCAACGATTCGCTCTTGAGCCGGTGTCCGCCACACTTGTCACACACCTTTTCGCTCATATACTCCGCAAGATCTTTCTCATCCTTGATCATGTCGTAGGCGATCTTGACCACCCCCTCAAACTTCCGTTTGAGTCGATGACGCTTCCAGGTAAAATCCGCCGGCTCTACACCACCGTGCAAAATCGCCTTTTTTTGATGCTCCTCAAGCTCCTCAAAGGGGATATCCGTCGCAATACCGTTGGCTTCGCAAAATCCTTTGAGAAATTTGGAATAGTAGCCCTTGTTAAATCCGTAAAAGATTTTCACCGCCCCCTCATCGATGCTCAAATGGGGATCGATCACCTTGCTCATGTCGATCGCATAGCGGATACCCAAACCGTCACACACCAAACACGCCCCCTTAGGGGAGTTAAAGGAGAAGCTCAAAGGCTCCAGCGGCTCAAAAGAGATCTTACAATCAAAACAGGCAAAGTGCTCACTATAATGGATATGCGAACTCGGCAATCCCAACTCCTCGAAGTTGAGCACCTCCACCTCTAACTCACCGTAACTCTCCTTGAGCGCCTTCTCGACATCCTCGGCGATGCGTTGCATACTCTCAGGCTTCACCACCACCCGATCAACCACAACACTGATGGAGTGTTTTTTGGTCTTACTCAGCTCGATATCCTCATCCAAGCGCACCATCACACCGTCGATCATCGCCCGCACAAAACCCTTTTGGCGCAGATTTTCGATCAGATCGGTATAGCTCCCCTTCTTCTCCCGCACCAACGGCGCACTCAAGACGATCTTCGCCCCCTCCGGTAGCTTTTGCACCTGTTCGATGATATCGCTCACACCCATTTGACTAATCGGCTTACCGCACTGATGGCAATGCTGTCTGCCGATCCGCGCATAGAGTAGTCGTAGATAGTCGTAGATCTCCGTGATCGTTCCCACCGTAGATCGGGGGTTTTTGGAGGTCGTCTTTTGATCGATGGCGATAGCGGGTGTCAGCCCCTCAATCTTATCAACATCGGGCTTGCCGACACGATCCAAAAATTGGCGCGCATAACTTGACAACGACTCGATATAACGCCGCTGCCCCTCCGCATAGAGCGTATCAAACGCCAAGGTACTCTTACCGCTCCCGCTGATCCCCGTAATGACCACCAAAGCGTTTTTCGGGATCTCCAAATCGATCGACTTGAGGTTATGCTCTCTCGCACCTCTGACGGTTATCTTGTCTAAGTTCATTGCTTTCCTAATCTCTATCGTTATATCAATTTATTGATCATCAGTGCCAAAATGATAAAATAGAGCACCAAGATCATCTTCTTATGTCGCTTCGGATCGGTCTTATGCGCAAAATGCACCCCGAGATAGACACCCACCAACGAAGCGATCCCTACCGTGATACCGCTCTGAAAGTCAATATGCCCGTAACGACTCAAACTAATCAAGCCCGAAATCGAAGAGAAGACCACAAAAAAGAGTGCGGCAGAGACGGCAGATTTGATCTTGTGGTGTAAAAAGCCAACCATAATCGGTGTGAGGATCAGCGCACCGCCGATCCCGATACTCGTCGCAAAGAGCCCGATCAAGATACCGATCCCCAAAAAGAGCGGACGATTAACAATCGGCTCTCTCCCATCCTCTTCGTTGGATTGAAAAAAGCGATAAATCGCGAAGATCACCACCGACAAAAAGATGAGTGAGAGTGTTGTTGAGGAGAGATGATGGACAATATACCCGCTCCCCATTGCACCAATCGCACCGCCGATCCCAAAGAAGATCGTGTCCCCAACTTTGAGTGAGCCCTTTTTGTAGTTGAGAAAGGATCCGTAGAGCGAGGAGAAGACCATCTGAATCACCGAAATCCCGATCGCCTCCTTAATATCAAATCCCAAATAGAGCAGAATCGGCACCAAAATCGTACCGCCCCCCACTCCGAAAAAACCGGAGATCGCTCCCACAACCGCACCGACAATCGCTAACTCTACCGTCATACTCTTTTCCTGTAATCTATCAAAATTTTAACCGTTTAGTGTACAGTATGGGGGCTAAAATTATGCTATACTACTCATCCTTTCATCAGAAGGAAGACAATGAGATATCAAAAATATCTACTCACGCTACTGAATTTCAACAAATGCTTCAAGTCGGGATTGATGTCGATTGGCTCAAAACCGCTGAAGGGCGAGGGGCGATGCGAAAAGCAAGAAAAGCAGGAATCAATGTCCCCAAAAAATTCAAAGATCGGGGCTTTAGCCATGTAAGAATACGCATCAAAGATGACATTCTCACCGATCCGACACTTCAAGATGAACTACTCAAAACCGTCATCGAATCACTCGATGCAGGGCTCATCCCCAGCGCATTCTCATCATCGCTCCCAATAAAATCTCCGACCCTTATGAACTCGACAACTTGGAGATCCCTACACCCAGTGACCATATCATGGCGGAGTGGCACTTCTACGCAGCGGGATCTCAAACAGACAATCCCAAAAAACAGTGGACCATCGGTACGGATGAGGAGAAAAAGCTCCTCACCGATCGTTTTGATCACGCGCTTGCTTGGTCAAATGCATACCATATCCCGACTTGGGTAGGCGCATGGATGAGTAGCGACTTCAACAAAGTCAACTCCGACAAAAGAGCCTCAGACGGCGCACCCGCAGGCGGAAGCTACTCACTCGCAGAGCAGATCCATTTTAGCTCCTTTGTCTCTCAAGAGCTCTACAAACGACACATCCCTTTTGCGATCAACTCCGATACCAAATATTACGATCGAGAGAAAAATGAGTGGTATGGATCGAGAAAAGCGGTACTCGATGCGATTTTAGCGCCGTGGAGGTAGGCGCTACCGCTCACTAAAGTGCAACTCCAGCCCCTCTTCTCCCATCACGAAGCCGTTGATGAGGATCTTTCCCTCGTGCACCTTTTTGTGGTGCTCTTTGCAGAGTGGGATCAGGTTGTGGCGGTGGTTTTTGTGAAAGTGGGCGATCTTGCCCGATTCATCGGCATCTTTTTGGTGGTGGATATGGTGCACATCCTCGACGGGATTATCGCAGAGAGCGCATTTGGAGAGGTAGAGGTCTTTGTGGTATTTGCTTCGTTTTTTCTGCTGTACTCTTTCGGCTTGGGTGTACTCTTGGCTCACCCGCTTGCGGATCGCATATGCCTCCTGGATAAAGCGCTTCTCGAGATGGAGCGACTTGGCAAACTCCAATCCATAGAGTGAACTACCGCTACCGCTTTGGAGTATGCG
Source organism: Campylobacterales bacterium (assembly GCA_027023405.1). GTDB lineage: Bacteria > Campylobacterota > Campylobacteria > Campylobacterales > QNZT01 > QNZU01. Next base: position 25,056 of record JALVVN010000028.1, on the reverse strand, counting down.
ATCGTAGATGAGTTTGTCCCCCTCCTCATCATAGTGCACCCCCAGATGCATAAAACGCAATGCCTTAATCTCCTGAATCTCTTTGAGCTGTGTGAGTTGATGCAGATGGGTTGCAAAGATATAGATGGTTCCCAGCCGATCGAGTTGCCTAATCGCACTCGCGACAATCGCCAAAGCCGACTCCGTTTCGGTACCGTGACAAATCTCATCACCGAGTACGAGGGAGTGTTTGCCCGCGCGGTTGAAGATATTTTTGAGTTCCAGCATCTCGATCGCGAAGGTCGAGAGCCCTTTGTAGAGGTTGTCCCCTGAGACGATGCGGGTAAAGATCTTGTCAAAGAGGCGAAAACGAAGCGATTTTGCCGGGACAAAAAAGCCCGCCTGCGCCATTACCACACTGATCCCGACACTCTTCATCAAGGAGCTCTTGCCGCTTGAGTTGATCCCATAGAGCAAAACCCCTCTCAACGCCGTATCGGAAGCAAAAAGCGACTCTGAGGGAATCTCATCCACCTCACCCAAATAGAGATCATTGGGTACATAGAGCCCATTCTCTTCACGCGCCTCGATGATGGGGTGTCGCAATCCAACCGCTTCATAAAACGCCTTTCCCTCCATCTTCTCAATCACAGGACGACTGTAACCGTAGAGTTGGGCGCACTTGGCGTTGGAGATCGCTACATCCAGCTCCCCGATATGCGTGATGATCTGCTCCAACCCGTGCCCATACTCCTGCTCCAAATCCCCCAAACTCTCCAGATATCGTCGCTTGACCAGTGCGATCATCTTGACTTGATTGGCGATATAGTAGGAGGAGATCTCCTCAAAGAGCTCAGAGGTGATTTTGACGGAGTTTTTGAGCTTTTTGATCTGAAAGTCACGCAAAAAGTGGTGCTCACCGTCAATCGTGATAAAGCTCTTCTCAAACACCTTCTCGATCAGACTAAAGCGATTTTTGGTCATCGAGATATAGTACCCCTCACTCTCCAAATACTCCACACTCGCATACTTCGCTTCGCTACCCTCAAAAAGCGAATTGATATGGGCACAGATCGTCTCGATCTTGTAGAGTTGCATCCGCTGTTTGGAGGCGAGTTGATCGATGGCGGGATAGACTCCCTCTTTGAAAAAGTTTTCGCTGATTTGATTGTAAGCGACTTTGGCACAGCGATCAAGGTCGTAACTGTTTTGAAGCTTTTGCAAAAAATCCTCACAAATTTCATGGAGTCTATCCGTCTCACCGATCCCCAACTCCCGCTCTTTGCGCAGGATCGTCGTCACCGACTCCAACGAAGTCGCGAGAAAGCTCAACTCAAACGGATGGAGTTTTTGAAGCTTGATGCGTCGTAGCATCCGCTCCAGATCATAGATCTGCTTGAGCCAAATCTCAAACTCTTTGTAGTGGGGCTGTAGCTTTTGGCTCAAATCGAAGCGGGCATTGAGCTTCTCTAGATCGCAGATAGGATTGAGCAATCGCTCTTTGAGAAGCCGTTTTCCGATGGCGGTCGCACTCTTGTCGATGAGACTCAATAGACTGGGTTGGTTGCTCTGTCGGGAGAGGATCCCCAACTGCTCAAGGGCGTTATTACCTAGATAGAGAAAGTGGCTCCCCTCCAAAAACTTCGGCTTATCCATCTTTTCAATCAGCGTCGCATCATGCTCGATGATAAAATCACACAAAATCGCCAACGACTCACTCGCATAGGGGTAGCGCTCCAGATCGAGATACTCGATGGGTGAGAGTTGGGATTTGATCGCATAGATAGTTTTGAAGAGCTCATTTTGGTAGGCGATCTTGAGACGGCAAGTGTTGAAACTGTGGTGATAATTCTCCTCAATCTCCAGATAGTTGAGCACCCACTCCCTATCAATCTCACCTGCGCAAAAGGTGAGCACCACTTCAGAGGTGTGGTAGGATTGCAAAAGGGTAAAGATCTCATCCAGCGCAAAACTCTTATCCTCACTCGTACCGTGAATTTCATGCAAAAGGGTCTTGCCCGTACTCACATCGATCGCGGCATATCCGACCGAGTAAATCCCCGCATTTTGGTCGATCACCAGTGAGACAACATTGTTCTCCTGCGCCTCCTGAAGATAGTCAAAGTTGGTACCAGGGCTGATGATATTAGAGATGTAGCGGGTGACATTGGGCATCTCTCCCCTCTGTCGTACGATCACCACCGTATAGCGTTTACTTGCGATCACACGACTCAAATGGCGCTCAAACGCTACCGACGGCACCCCCGCCAAAAGCGGATTTTGCACGGAGTTCTCTAAGATCGATTTATTTTTTCGGGTAAGCTGAATATTGAGTAGTTCGCTGATCTCTTTGGCTTTACCAATCTGCTCTTGATCGTTATTGACCTCATAGGTCTCAAAAAAGCTCCCGATCTCCATAAAAACAACACAATCTGAACCATACTTCTGCTCAAAATGGCGCTGTAAATCGAAGTAGATCTCGGTAAGGAGGCGCTTTTTGTCGTTTAAGATCCTCTTGGCAGTCTCATCCTGAATCGCGATAGCTCTATCCTTGTTGGTATTCGGTATGGGGGATATTATACTTGAATGGGGTTTAAAAAGTCTCTAAATCTGCGCAAATGACAAAAGAGCACCAAGAGGTGCTCTTTTGTATATTCAAAATAATCTACCCCAACCTCTCCATCACAAACGCATCCATATTATCGACGATCTCTTCGATCGTTCCTTCGCCATCGATTTTATGGAGGATTCCTTTTTTCTCATAGAAGTTTTGGATCGCTTCTAGCGGTTCGAGATAGACCTTCATACGGTTGTCAAAGACTTCATTGTTGTCATCCGCGCCGCGTCCTCTGCCAAGTACACGATCTCGTGCCGTCTCTTCGCTGACGACCACTTCAATCACATTGACAAGCTCCACGCCCTCTTCGTTTTGAAGATATTTATCTAACTCCTCCATCTGCTCGATACTTCTAGGATATCCGTCGATCACCACTACATCAGTCGGTGAAGCTTTGATCGCACCGACAATAGTTTCAATGACGATATCGATAGGCACAAGATTACCGTTGTCGATGTAGGATTTGATAAGTTTTCCACGCTCGCTTCCACTCGCCACTTCGGCACGAAACATATCGCCTGTGGAGTAGTGTGTGATATTTTCATGTCGTTTTGCGATGAGTTCCGCATCTGTTGTCTTACCGCTACCCGGAGCGCCGATAATCAAAAATAGTTTTTTCATTTTCATTCCTCTTTTATACTTTTTTCATCTCTCTGATACGAATGCTAAGCTCTTTGAGCTGTTCACCGTCCACACCGCTCGGAGCTTGGGTGAGCAGACACTGCGCGCGCTGTGTTTTGGGGAAGGCAATCACATCACGAATACTCTCACTTCCACTCAATAGCATAATGATCCTATCAAGCCCAAAGGCGATTCCCGCATGTGGCGGTGCACCGTATTTGAAAGCTTCAAGCAAGAAGCCGAACTTCTCCTGCGCCTCCTCGTCACTGATCCCCAAGAGCTCAAAGATCTTCGCTTGGATATCGCTCTTGTGGATACGAACACTTCCACCGCCAAGCTCTACGCCGTTGAGTACGATATCGTAGGCGATCGATTCGACCTCTTCGAGATCTTCGACATCGAGGTTTTTGGGCATCGTAAAGGGGTGGTGCATCGCTTTGATCTTGCCCTCTTCCACTTCAAACATCGGAAAATCAACCACCCACACAAACTCAAAACGATCTTCGGGTATGATATCCATCTGCTCCGCCAAAAAGATACGAAATCTTCCCATATAGTCCCACACGAGTTTCTTCTCACCCGCACCGAAAAAGACCACATCGCCCACTTTGAGATCACAACGATCAACGATCTCTTGGAGGTCACTCTCTTCAAAGAACTTCGTCAAAGGTCCCTTGAGCCCCTCCTCTTTGTATTGAAAATAGCCCAATCCACTCGCACCAAATTTGCGGACATAATCCTCAAATCCCTTCATTTGGCGCTTCGAGAAGATATTGTCACCGTTGGGGCATTTGAGCGCTTTGATGCGGTTCTTTTTGGTATCGCTTGCGATCGTTGAGAAGATCTCATTGCTACATCGTGCAAAGATATCCTCTACATCAACCATCGCCAAATCGTATCGGAGATCGGGCTTGTCGCTACCATACTTCTCCATCGCCTCTTTGTAGGTGATACGAGGGAAAGGCGTCTGAATCTCCACACCCGCCTCCTTGAAGATCGCCTCTAGCATCGCTTCGCTCACCTTGATCACATCCTCCTGATCCGCGAAGCTCATCTCCATATCGATCTGCGTAAACTCCGGCTGTCTGTCGGCACGAAGATCCTCATCACGGAAGCACTTTGCCACCTGAAAGTAACGATCGAAACCACCCACCATCAAGAGTTGCTTAAAGAGTTGAGGCGATTGGGGAAGTGCGTAAAACTCTCCGCCGTGTACACGACTGGGCACGAGATAGTCTCTCGCCCCCTCCGGTGTCGATTTGGTCAGTACCGGTGTCTCAACCTCTAAAAATCCATGCGCATCGAGGACATTTCGTGCTGCGATAGTGGCTTTGGAGCGGAGCTTGAATGTCTCAAACATCTTATGCTTACGCAAATCGAGATAGCGATATTTGAGCCTGATCTCCTCATTCACCTTCTCATCATTAATGACAAAGGGGAGCGCTTCACTGGCGTTTTCAATCGTGAGTTCATCCACCACCACTTCGATTTTCCCTGTTTTGAGGTTAGGGTTTTCGAGCCCCTCTCCTCTGGCACGGATCTTCCCCTTGGCGATGATAACATACTCATCTCTCACCTCATTGGCGATCTTGTGTGCTTCGACATTGTCCGCAGGGTCGCATACCAGTTGCACTAACCCGCTTCGATCCCGCAAGTCGATAAAGATCACGCCACCGTGATCGCGATAGCTATTGACCCACCCGCACAATGAAACCTCTTTGCCGATATCCTTTTCGTCTATCCCTGTACAATAATCTGTTCTCAAATCTCTTCCTAATTAGAACTATTTTCAAATAAATCGCGATTATACCAAATCTCGCTTTAGGCTACCTCTAATCAATTTTGGTTACAATATCGCTATGCATTACATATTTGATGATGAGAAGCTTGAAAGCATAAAGTGTGCCGGATTGGTCGTCAGACCAGACTCTCCTGCACTCTATTCCGAATATCAAAAACTCAAGGAAGCGCTTGAAGCACATGGCGTTTGTCTCATCGTTGAGGAGATTGGTGCCAAAAATTTAGGCTTGACTGACGGTGTGAGTAAAAAGGAGCTTTTTGAGAGAAGCGATCTTCTCATCTCTCTGGGCGGTGACGGCACCCTCCTCTCCCTCTGTCGCCGAAGCTTCGCTTATGACAAGCCGATCTTGGGTATCTATGCGGGGACTTTGGGATTTTTAACCGATATCAAACCGAGTGAAATCGAATCTTTTATCGACAAAATCTTTCGTGATGATTATCGTATCGATCACCGAATGGTCTTTGAGGTGGAGCTCTATTCACATTCGGGAGAGTCCAAGCATCTTATCGCCGTCAATGATGTCGTCCTCTCCCGCCCTTCCATCCAAGGGATGATCTCTATCGATGCCTACCTCACCTCCAAAGAGGCAGATATGGACCGCAAACACCTCAACACCTATCGCGGTGACGGCTTGATCATCTCTACTCCCACAGGATCAACCGCTTACAATCTCTCAGCGGGTGGACCTATTGTCTTTCCGATTACCGAAGCGCTGATCCTCACACCTATTTGCCCCCACTCGCTGAGTGAACGACCGGTCGTTCTACCTGCGGAGTTTGGCACCACTTTTATGAGTGAGGATGAGACCATCATCGTCGTCGATGGACAAGATATCTACAATCTCAAATCATTTGATGAGATCCGTATCAAGATCTCCAAACAGCGCCTCAAGATGGTGCATCGTGTGGAGCGAAACTACTTTGATGTCCTCAAACAAAAACTACACTGGGGGAACAGTTGATCGAACGATTTTATCTCAAAGAGGCACTCAGCTTTGAGGAGTTAAACCTAGAGTTTGACGCCAATCTCATCATCTTTACCGGTCCTAGCGGTGCGGGTAAGTCGATCCTGATGGATGCCCTCCTCTCTCTCTTTGGGCTCAAAGATGCCACCGCAAAGAGTGCGGAGATCAGCCTCGATGCACCGATGAATCTTGAATCGATCGGAATCGAAGAGGAGCGCCCCAATATCTTTCGGCTAGAGAATAAAAAATCGACCCGCTACTTTATCAACGATCGCCAAGTCTCCAAGAAAAATCTCAAAAATCTCTCCTCCTCCTATATCCACTATCTCTCCCTTCGGGATGTCAATGAGTTTGAGAGTCACACGATTCTCAACACTCTCGATCGCATACTTACACAAGAAGATACAGACTATGAATCGGTTTTACACACATTTGAATCCAACTATAAAGCACTTCAACAGAAGCGACAAGAGCTTCAGCAGATCAGGGAGGAGGCACAAAAGATCACCGATCTCAAAGAGTTTGCAAAGTTTGAGATCGCTCAAATCGAAGAGATCGCCCCCAAAGTGGATGAGTATGAAGAGCTGATGCGCCAAAAAAAAGAGCTAAGCAAAAAGGAGAAGCTCGAAGCACTCATCGATGAAGCTTATGAAATCTTTACCTATGAGTCGAAAGTATCTCAAGTCTTGAGCGAATTGGACGAGGAGAGTCCAATCTTTGATGAGGCGATGAACGATATCCGTATCAAGCTCGAAAATGCCAAAGAGCGCCTCGATGAACTCAACGCTCTGGATATCGAAGCGATGCTCAACCGCCTCGACAAGCTCGCCGATCTCAAGCGAAAATATGGCTCCATCGAAGAGAGTTTAGCCTATTTGGAGCGCAAAAAGGAGGAGTTGAGTCGTTATGAAAATATTGACGACACCCGAGAGGAATTAGAAGCGGAGATTAGCAAACTCAATAAAATCATCCAAAAGGATGCACAAACACTTCACACCAAACGCGCAAAAGCGCTCAATACCCTCAAGACCAAAACAAACCACTATCTCAAACATCTCTTTTTGGATAATCTCTCACTAAATCTTACGAAAGGGGAGATGCACCGCTTGGGCTTTGATGAGATCAGCGTCACACTCAACAACACTCCGCTTGCAAAAGTGAGCTCCGGTGAACTAAACCGTATTCGACTCGCCTATCTAGCAGCAAAAAGCGATCTGCTCAAAGGAGAGAGTGGCGTGCTGATCCTCGATGAGATCGATGCCAATCTCAGTGGAAAAGAGTCGATGAGCGTTGCTACAGTTTTGGAGCAACTCGCCAAAACCTACCAACTCTTTGCCATCAGCCACCAACCCCAACTCAGCTCCAAAGCTCAAATGCACTTTTTAGTACACAAAGAGAACGGCGTCAGTCGTGTGAAACTTCTCAATGATAAAGAGCGGATTGCAGAACTCTCACGCATGATAAGCGGTGAAAAAGTGACCAAAGAGGCGGTAGAATTTGCAAAAAGCCTGCTGGCATAAGGGCACTTAAGGCAAACTGTTCTATAATCATTCATCACATTTTAAAGGAGTTACGATGTCAAAAGTTGTCAAAGTTATTGAAGTACTGGCTCAATCAGACAAAAGCTGGGAGGATGCGGCGCAAAATGCTATCACAGAAGCCTCTAAGTCTGTGCGTAATATTAAGTCAATCTACATCAAAGAGAAGAGCGCAAAAGTGACTGACAATAAGATTTCAAAATATCGTATTACTGCCAAAATCTCATTTGTCATTGACTAATTTCGGATCTCGATGCGCATACTGTTTCTCTATACCAAAATAGATGATACACTTCGAGATCGCGTAGAGAGACTTCGTGCACACAATGCCGAAGTCTCAACGCTTTCCCTTCTGGAGTATAAGCTGGATGAAAACGGCAAAGAGGTTACATTCGATATCGAATCGAAACTCGATTTTTTAGAAAAAACGGGTAAACTCAGAGCTATTAGCCGTATCAACCATCGCAAAAAACTGCTCTCCTATCTTGAGGATTATGATATCATCGATATCTATAAGTGTGAAAAGAGTTGTCTAATGCTTGTCGATCAGATCGAGAATTTGTGTCACACCTATTTTGTCACGGTTTCCGAGCAGAGGGAACCAATCTCACTCATACAAAAACCGCTCTATAAAAACCTTTATGATAGAGCCGGATACCTTCTCTTTTCGACGCTGAATCAAATGGAGGCTTTTTCATTCTCTAGTGATGAAAAACGACACCTTGTTCCTAACGGTATCAAGCTTTTCCGTGAGATCGACGCTATCGGCGATCAGCATATTCTCCAAGCAAGTCGTGCAATGGGACTCGATTTGGAAAAAGATATCATCTACTGTGATCTCAGTGGCGCTTTAGAGAAACAAGAGCAACTCATTGACGATATATCCGAACTTCCGACACAAAAACTCAAACAAAGTACCTTTATCTTTACCCTCTCACGACACAATTTGGAAGAGAGAGAAAGCATCAAAACACACCTAGAGGGTAAAAATTTTGACTATTTGCTCATCGAAGCGCTGATGAGTGACAAACAAAAAGCGCTCCTTTTTCGTCTGGCAAACAGTGCCATTGTTATCAACTACGATCAAAACAACCCTACACTGCCCCTAGCACTCTATGCTAAGCATATCGTCTATCTTTATGATGAACATGAAATTGATGATCTCTTTTTTGTTAATGATTTCTTTTTTAAAACATTTGAGGATTTCAAAAATACCAAGGAGTCAGACAATGCCACTATTGAGCAAGATCTTCTCACCAAAAATCGTGAAAAAGTATTCAAAATATTTGATCCTGAAGCAACCATTGAAACCTATATTGATCTGATTAAGTCACTATGATAATCGATACACATACCCATCTAAACGACAAACGCTTTTTTGAAGATCTTCCGGAAGTCTTGACGCGTGCCAAGGAGGCGGGAATCTGTGCGTCAATCATCCCCGGTGCCGATCCGAGTGAATTAGAGCGCGCCGTCACACTCTGTGAAACGCATGAGAACCTCTTCTTTAGTGTCGGCGTACACCCCTACGACTGCCAAAGCTACGATCGAAGCTATCTTGAGCGCTACATCACCCATCCCAAATGTGTTGCTGTGGGTGAATGTGGGCTAGACTACTATCGACTCCCCAAAGATGAATCGGAAAAAATAGAGGAGAAGCGACGCCAAAAAGAGGTCTTTATCGATCAGATTGACTTAGCCGTTCAATACAAAAAGCCTCTTATCATTCATATCCGAGAAGCCTCACACGACAGTTTGGAACTCCTCCTGCAAGAGGGAGCCGATCAGGTCGGCGGGGTACTCCACTGCTTTAATGCCAGTGAAAGTTTACTCCCGTTGGCTGAACAGGGATTCTATTTTGGTATCGGTGGGGTTGTCACCTTTAAAAATGCCAAAAAACTTGTGCAAATCGTTCCCAAAATCCCACTCGATCGAATTCTCTTTGAGACGGATGCTCCCTATCTCACACCCCATCCTCATCGCGGAGAGCGCAATGAGCCCGCCTATACCAAACTTGTCGCAAAAAAAGTTGCGGAGATTTTAGAGATCGATGAAACAAAACTTGAAGAGATTGTGCTACATAATAGCAAACAACTTTTCAAAGAGTTGGAGCACATTTGCTAAAAACGCTACTTCTTCTGTTTCTGTTCAATTTTCACAGCTTTGCATTTGATATGAAGGATATTGCATCCAACTTCGATGAATCGACACAACTTCATATTATAAAGCGCTTAGATCTTGACAAAGATTTTATCTATGATACTCCCTATAACAATCTCTTAAATGAACTCAAACAGATCGATATTATCAGTTTCAAAAAGGCGATTGAGAAAAATCCCGAAATTTTCTTCACACTCAAACAAATAATTCGCAAATCCGATGTCCCTGATCTCTTTCTCTATATGGCAATGATCGAATCCCAATTTCTCATCCACGCAAAATCACAAAAAAAAGCGGTTGGATTGTGGCAGATTCTCCCCTCTACCGCCAAACTGCTCAAACTCAAGATGACGCCACAGATCGATGAACGACGCGATCCAATAAAATCGACCCAAGCGGCGATTCGCTACCTCTCCTACCTGCATAAACGCTTCAAAAAATGGTACCTTGCAGCACTCGCATACAATTGCGGAGAGACACGCCTCTCACGCGCTATTAAAAAAGCGCAAAGTGATGATATCTTCGCCCTTTTGGATCCGCGATACAGTTATCTTCCCAAAGAGACCAAAGATTATATCCGTCGCTTGATCGTTTCGGCACTCATTGCACAATCAGCACCAGTTCAAAAAACTATTCGAACCCTGCGCAAAAAAACTCAACCTCTACTCCCACACTCACTCACCAAAACCTATCATATCAGCGATCTAGCACAAATCTATCATATCACGCCCAAGAAATTTAAGCACTTCAATGCACACATCAAAAAAGATCCCATTAAAGCAAAAAGCACTATCTATCTTCCCAAATCACTACTCAGTGAGTATCGTGCCAAAGCCAAAGGTCTCTACACACCACCAAAAGATATGACCCTCTATCATATCGCTCAAAAATTTCATCTCTCCTTTTTGGCACTCCAAAAGCTCAATCCCGATATTCACCTCTTTGCCAAAGCGGGTCAAAAAATCAAATTACCGGCAAAAGTGGAAAAAGAGCACACTATCACATTCAAACCACTCATCGCACAGAAGAGAGGTCACAATACCCCTACTCACTTTACTTTTCCCTATGTCGTCCAACCAAACGACACACTATTAACAATTAGTTTAAAATTTAATAATAAAATCACTACTATTCAAAGACTCAATCCAAATATCGGATACCGTCTTGAAACCAACCAAACCATACTATTAATGAGGTAAAATCTTGAAGCGACTCTCCTTTTTTGTCCTAATTCCTGCGTTTTTTAGTGGCTGTGCCTTTTATAACCCCTTTGTTCCGCATAACGGAAGTGTCATTGTCGATGAGGGATGCTCACTACCTCCTCAAGAACCTATCACTAACAGTGCAATGTATCGCTCTACAATGAAGAGCTACACCGTCAACGGAAAACGCTACGAACCCTTTGTGCCACACATCGGGCAACGCTTTCGCGGTATCGCTAGTTGGTACGGTCCCAATTTTCACGGGGGTAAAACCGCAAACGGTGAATACTACGATATGACCACTATGACTGCCGCACACAAGACACTCCCGATGAATACGCGTGTCAGAGTGACCAACCTCGATAACGGCATGAGTACCATCGTACGCATCAATGATCGCGGTCCTTTTGTCGAAAACCGCATTATCGATCTCTCACAGGCTGCGGCAGAGGCGATTGGTATGATACGAAAAGGTACGGCAAGAGTCGAGCTGGAAGTGGTGGATTACGACACACAGGTCGATAAATACCGCTACAACAAACCCTTTCCTCAAGCAACCCACTCTCTTGAAACTGCCGTTTCAACAGCAGTGCCAACCCAAGAGGCAATCTCACCGCTAGAGAAGAGTGAACCCACTGCCGTCGCCACTGATATGCAGAGTATCAAACCCTCTATCTCAAAACCACCGGCGATAACAACACCAAAAACCACTCCCCCTACGCACACTTCCAATGCTACCTTTAAAGTGCAGATCCTCTCAACCACCAACCACCAAAAGGCAAGGCAGATCGCTAAAAAATATGCTACAATAGCCGATCATCATACAGAGGTATTGGGAAAGAGTGTGATGGGACAACCACTCTACCGTGTTTATGTAAAAAATTTCAAAAGCATCGGTAAGGCACAAGCTTTCATCAAACAACACAAGCTCAAAGGGGCATTTGTCACAAAGGATTAAGATGAAAATAGGATCACAACAGATCAAACGAGAGACCAAAGAGACACAGATTGACCTCACACTGACGCTCTATGGAGCGGGCAAAAACAGTATCACAACCGATATCGGGTTTTTTGATCATATGCTCGAAGCCTTTAGCAAACATGCCCTCATCGATCTTGATCTCACCTGCAACGGCGATCTACATGTCGATTTTCATCACAGCGTCGAAGATACGGGAATTGTCCTTGGTCAGGCATTGCGAAAGGCAATCTTCCCTATCGAAAATGTGGAGCGCTACGGAGAAGCAACCGTCGTAATGGATGAAGCAGCGGTCAATTGTGCACTGGATCTGAGCAACCGTCCCTTTTTGCACTATGAAGTACCGTGTGAGGGAATGATCGGCACCTTTGATTGTGAATTGGTCGAAGAGTTTTTCCGCGCCCTCACGCTCAATGCCGGGATCACTGCGCATATCGTGATGCTTCGCGGTCAAAACCGACACCACATCATCGAAGCGGCATTCAAATCCTTTGCCGTTGCACTGCGCCGTGCCGTCGCACACAATGATCGCATCGGTATCCCTAGCACCAAAGGCACCCTTTGATAGAGCTATTGGTTTTGGATGTGGATGGATGCCTGACTGACGGCAAGATCACCTACACCCAAAACGGCGATGAGATCAAATCCTTTGATGTCAAAGACGGTTTGGCGATCGCCTCTTGGATCAAACTGGGTAAAAAGGTGGCGATTATTACGGGAAGAGAGAGCCAAATCGTCCAGCGACGCGCACAAGAGCTGGGCATCACCCATCTGTATCAAGGTATCAAAGATAAAAAAGCGACCCTCGAAAAGATCGTAGAAGAGTATGAATTTGGTCTTGAGAGTGTAGCGGGGATCGGTGATGATCTCAATGATCTCAAACTCTTAACATCTATCGCCCGATCCTTTGCCCCCCAAAACGCCGTCTCACAAATTCGCAATCGTGTCACACATATACTCACGCACAACGGCGGAGAGGGAGCGGTACGAGAGATGATCGAAATCCTCCTCAAAGAGGAGCAACGCTATGAGGCATTTTTGGCGTTATGGGAGTAAAGATATTTACCGTTCTCCTCTTTTTGTTTGTGGCAGAACTCACCTTTTTGGCGACCAAAAAGCCTAAAGATCTCGGTCATAAAGATGAAATTGCACTGCAAACAGATTTAAGCTTTACCCAACTACACGGTACCTTTATCACCCCCAAAGGCGTCACGCGTCAAATCCACGCATCCAAAGCAATACGCTACGCCGATCATGAAACACTCACCGATATCAATGCAAGCTACACAGAGGGCAACCTCACTCATCAAGTACGCGCCGGATCGGCAACGCATCGAAATCATCTAATAGCGTTTGAAGATAAAGTTTTTTACCAAAACAGTCAAGATTTGCGTCTGATTACACAAAGATTAGAGTATAATATGAGTAGTAAGGTACTCACAAGCCCCGTGGCATTCAAACTGTGGCAAAAGCAAGATACCCAAATAGAGGGGAGCACATTTCGCTACGATCTCTTACACAAAAAGATGCAAGCGGAACGGGTACACTATATACAAGAGGTAAAAGAATGATAAAATCGCTACTACTACTCTCACTCATCACACTCGTACTCTTTGCGCAAAAGGTCGAGGTCAGTGCAGACAAACTCGAAGTCGATGAGAAATCCGGCAACTCTGTTTTGAGCGGACATGTACAAATACATAAAGGATCGGATTTTATTCAAGCCGGGCGACTTGTCATTGCATTTGATCCCAAACACAAGCCAACACGCTATGAGGCGGAGGGCGCGGTTTCCTTTCAAATCCACACCCAAAATCGCATCTTTGTCGGGCACGCCCAACGACTCCTCTACGATCCAGGCACCCTACGATATGAGTTAGAGGGCTCCGTAGAGCTGGATGAACAGGCATTTGGACAAAAGCTCACCGGCGAAAAGGTGGTCATCGATCGCACCACCGGCAAAGCAGTCATCGACGGCAAAGCTAATCAACCTGTCAAACTTATCTTTGATGTCAAAGAGCAGTGATGTTACGACTTATCGATGCCAAATTTGTCACCTCCGCACAAAATATTACCCAAGCGCTCCCACCCGATCGTAGTGAAGTGGCGATACTCGGACGCAGTAATGTCGGCAAATCAAGCTTTATCAACGCCCTCACACAGCGTAAAAACCTTGCCAAAAGCTCCTCAACCCCTGGTAAAACCCGCCTGATCAACTTCTTTGATATTCTCTATGATTGCGAAGGCGACCGTTTTGAGGCGAGACTTGTCGATCTACCTGGCTTTGGTTATGCAAAGGTCTCTAAAAGTGAAAAAAAGATTTGGCAAAAGAGCTTGACGGAGTTTATCGGCAAACGAAGCTCGATCCGACTCTTTGTCCACCTACTCGATGCACGACACCCGAAGATGGAGATCGATCGTGATGTGCTTGAGTATCTCCAAAGCTTCAAGCGCGGGGATCAAGAGATACTCCAAATCTTCACCAAAGCCGACAAACTCAACCAAAAAGAGCGAACAAAACTCAAGCGCGACTTCCCCGGCTCACTACTCGTCTCCAACCTCAAAAAGAGCGGTATCCAAGAAGCCAATGAAGCGATCTTTGGCTCACTCTTCCAGAAGGAGTGTCACTAATGTCCATCCATTACCAAAAAGCCACCCTCCACCACATCAAAGAGATGCAAGCACTTGTCCTGCCGGAAGTGACCAGCGGTGTGATCCTCTACCGAAGCGATGATGAGATTGCGACAAACATCCGATCCTACACCCTCGCCTTTGACGATGAAACTCTCATCGGCTATGTTGCACTTCACATTCACTCCCCTACTCTTGCGGAAGTACGAAGCTTGATTGTTGATGAGAAGTATCGCGGGGAAGGTATCGGTAAGCGATTGGTACAAGAGAGCCAAGAAGAAGCAAGAAAACTCGGTGTAAAACAGCTCTTTACCCTCACCTACCAAAAAGCCTTTTTTGAAAAACTCGGCTTCATAGAGATCCCCAAAGAGTCACTACCTGAACATAAAATATGGGCGGACTGCGTCAAGTGTAAGCACTTTCCGGTTTGTGATGAAATTGCTTTGATAATAAATTTTTAAAAGTACCTCCGATAATAAATATCTTTGTAATGACAAATTCTATATGATTTTCAACTATCAAAAAATTTCAAATTATTTTAAAAAGGATAGAAGATATGAGCAAAGATTTGTTAGATAATGTTAAGGATGGGCTAACACAAGTCCTTAATCGAGATGAAATACATCGCATGAACATGCCAAATTATGCGCAAGAGGATATTTTGATAGATAGGGTATCATTTGAAATAGATCCCTACGATAGTGCGTTAAAGGGTAACAATATTCTGGCAAAGGGTGATATTCGAATACCTGACAATACATCATTCCCAGAAGCTAAATGGACGCATGTATCGGGAACACTCTTAACAGTTTTTATCACTCAAGTCGGTAAAATTGCCCACAATCTTTGCTCACCCATTAATGGTGTTGGGATGGTTCAATGCGATCTCAAAATCACAAAACAAGCGACTTTTGAAAACTTGAGTTTTATCGCCAAATCACAGATTATCAGTAGAATGGGGCATGTATGGTCAAATACGACATGGGAATTTTACAATGACAAAAACGAAATTTTCGCATCTGCTTTCACCAAATCTCGTGGAGTACAACGAGATTACTCCGAGGTTTATAAAAACCGAAATATCAAACAGAACCAGGATAAAATAGTGCCTCTCAAAATACCATATCCAACAGCACTCTCAAATGCGAACTCTCTTTGAGATCGGGGTTTTCAATATACTCGATCTCAAACGGTAGCTCAAGTGTGTTAAAGTAGAGTAGATCGGCGCGTAATCCAATATGATACTCATTGAACGATCGGCGCCCCCCTTTGATAAAGCCTAGATCATAGTAACGGTATTTGGCACTAATAGCTTCCCTTCTCAGAGAGATAGGAAAGGTGAAAAAGTAGTGATGCCAATCCAATACCTTGGTGACGGAAACACCGGCTTTGATGATATCCTTGATATAGATATCGTTTTTGAGACTTGGCATCTCAAAGTTGAGCGCGTCACTGAGGCGGTTTTGATAGGATTCAAGCTTGAGTCCCCGTTTTGTATCCTGATGGTTGACTTGACTATGGGCTCCACCGGCTAGTAGGCTTGCATACCACTGCGAACCGAGATCATGGATGAGATACCCTTTGGCACCGTAGGCGAGATCTCCACGATCCAATCCTGCAGTGATATCAAGAAATTTTCCGCTATTGAGATACATGCTATGTCCAAAATGGCGTGCATCGCTCAGACTTACATTGAGCGTCAGCGGTGCCCGATCGGCTCTGTCGTACGAAAGCGTATAGGAGAGTTTGGTATCGATCGATTGATACATTTTACGATAGATCGGGTAACTCAAATAGGCGCTAAGTCCATACCCTCTACTCGAAATATTTTGATCGTGCTCAAGCACACCGTAGGCACTGAGCCCATACTTCAGACGCATTTGGGAGTTGTCATATCCCGCACCGACGATCGAATCGTCACTAAAGCGACTGGTGAAGAGTGCAAAGCTGTTTTGGGTAAGCGGATCGCTCCACTTGGCGGTGAGATCATAGTTGATGCCGTTGGCGGAATCATAAGTTACATAATTATCAAGCGAACTGTAGTGGAGGTTGGCAATCGGTGTATAGGAATGAGGAGCAGAGAGATCGACTCTCTGTTTCTGATCTTGCGCATGCCCACTACTACTCTTTGCAAAGGTGGGTAGATTGGGGTGTATAAAAGCGATTTCGCTGTGCATCACTTTGGTTTTTGCGACCATAAAGTCAATCCCCTCCGCACTTACCCGCTCAACCAAAAGATGATCTGCATCGATCACTTTGGCATCGAGGAGATCATCTCCTGCCAAAATACGCACGAGATCACCCCGATCGTAGCGGTAAACGGTACTCCCGACGCTACTATCGGCGACGATATAGATACGCCCCGCCCGATCTACATCGGCGACAAAACCGTACCATCCTCGGTAGTGAAAAAGTGGTTGAGTATCCCGATAGAGAGTACGCTTATCACCCTCTTGCTTGAAGTAGTAGAGATGCCCCGCATCATCTTTGAAGATGGAGGAGTTTACCCGTCCGATCTTCTGATCTTTGCGAAAGGCGACAGGTTGTGAGAGAGATCGGGGAATGTCGAAGTAGATCAGATCTGCGCCATCAGGATCGATACTTTGCACCACTTTGGAAAGAGCCGGTACATAGGGATTGCCCTCTTGGTCAAAGAGTCCGGCGCTGATGTGTGTCGGGGAAGTGTGTGCAGAACATCGGCTGTAATAGTGACCGTTGATCTTAAATATTTTTCCGTTTGGGAGTGTAGTGTGATGCTTTTGAAGTGTGTGGCGCTTACGATCGTACCGGTAGAGATAGGGGATTTGGCGATCATTTGAGCCGACAAAGAGGATCTCATCTCCCACACGGTTTAGCGTGGTTTGTGCTTTGGCGTGTGCGAGTAGCTCCCCTTTGGTGGCGATAAATCCTTGTGTGCGCGCTGTGATCCATTTATTAAACGCTTCGATCGCTTGGGTATAGCTGATCCCAAAACTCTCTCTAAAAGCGTGTTCGGTAAAGATCGGTATCCACTGCCCTGAGTGGTTGTAAAAGTAGCGGTTAGTGCGATCCACGCCGAAACGCTCCGCCAAAAATTGCGAAAAGAGCCCGCCTATGAGGTAGTTGTGTCGTCCGTAAGGAAAAAAGAGGTGTTGGTTGTAGGTGCGTTCAGGTGTGATATATCCCGCTCTAGCTTGGGTCGCGCCGATCGCGAGTGTCGCGCCGCTAAAGAGTCGCCCACCGTTGTCGTGTAGCGACTCGTTTAGGACAGCGTTTCCCTCCATCATAAAGGGGGAGCAGAGATTGTTCGGGACGGGAAAGATCGGGATGATCGTACCACTGTAAAAGCTGTTTTTAAAAATCTTGTGAGCCCATCTGGAGAGAGGGTTTTTCTTGGGGTTGTTTTGAAAGTTGTGCGCACTCTCGTGAAAGAGGAGCATGTCGATCCAGCTTTTGGACGCAAACCTATCATAATAGAGCGTTCCCGCGCCGTAATCCATCTGCATATTGAGTGGCATCTGTGTTGAGAAGGCGTTTGCGATCTGATTTCGTGTGGAAAGAAGTCCCATATAGAGTTTGTCATCGAGCTTGAAGCCGAAACTCTTTTGATAATCCTCAATCACCTCCTGCTCTTTTTGCACCAAAGTCGGGGCGATCGTGCGGTGATCTCTGTCGTAGATCATCTCGATATCTCCGTTTTGGATCGACTCATAGCTATCACCCGGCAGGGCAATATCCTTGGCTACAAGCTCCACACTCACTAACAACGCAAACCAGACTCCAATACGCATAAACGCTCCTAAAATTGATTCACACTATGTTCTATCACAAGTGCCATCATAATCAGAAGCACAATTCCTGCCGATTTGGTGTAGAGTTTGTTCGCGGTGATAAAAACGAGCATCAATGTGATCGCCAACACACTAAAGATATCAAAGGCATTTTTGGCAAGATCGACCGCTAGAGGGTGGATCAGTGCCGATCCGCCCAAAACAACGGTGAAGTTTGAGACATTGCTCCCGATGATCCCGCCAAGCACCATATCGCCGTTGCCCTTTTTGGCGGCGGAGAGTGCGACCATCAATTCGGGCAGACTCGTACCAAATGCCACCAACAACAGACCGATCACCCACTCGCTCACACCAAACGCCCGAGCGATATTACCCGCTGCATCCACCGCAAAATTTGCCCCCACGATCACCAACACAAAACCGGCTAACAACAGCAACAGCGTCGGCTTCCACGCAAACGGCTCCTTGGAGAGATCCTCATCGACTTGATCGATAATCTCATCATCATTTTGGATCAAAAAGAGAATATAGGCGCCCATCATCACCAACAGTAAAAACCCCTCAAACCGCGATACGCTTCCATCGATCACCATCACGATAAAGACCATCACGGGAAAGATCCCCCATGCACCGTCCTTTCCGAAGATATCCCGATCAGGCATAATACGACTGCTGATCACAAAAACGATCCCCAGCACCAGCGCGATATTGATGATATTGCTACCAATCACATTGGCGACTGCCATTTCGTTGCGCCCATCGTACGCCGCCATCATACTCGATGCCATCTCTGGAAGACTCGTCCCCAGCGCTACCAGCGTCGCACCGATGACATACTGAGAGATACCGTAATGAATCGCTATCTTCTCACTCTCATCAATCACAAAATCCGCTCCCTTGGTCAAGGCAAACATCGCCACCGCAAAGATCACAAAATCCCAAATCATCCCTCACTCCTTACTATCAAACTCTCTGGTAAACCATACTCTAAAATCAATTCTCGCTCCCGTTTTCGCATCTCTCCGTCATCGATCTCATGATCCATCCCCAGCAGATGAAGCATCCCGTGAATAAAGAGAAGCGCCACCTCCTGATCGAGCGTATGCCCCAACCGATTGGCATCTATTTTGGCACGATCAAGATTGATGACGATCTCACCTAGCGGTGCCATCGGAAAGGGATCGACGGGAAAAGAGAGCACATCGGTCGGACGATCGATACCGCGATGCGCATGATTGAGCTCCTGCATCACTTCATCCGTGACAAAGCTCAACTCCACGCCACGATCGCTCAAATCCTCAGCAATCCGCTCCAAAAGCGAGAGATCGACAGAAATATCGGTCTCATTGATACACTCCAACATCGCGCCACCCCTTTCAGCTCAAAAGAAAAGATTTTATCCTTTTTGGACTATTATTTACATCAAGTGGGGCAATGACTAGCATTTCAGACTATTTAAATCCTATACTATGAACATTTGCACGAATCATGGATTTTTTGTCATTTATCTAAACATAACTCCAAAATTGCATAAACTGCAAAACTCCTTTGGTAGAGTTATGGTAATATATTTTTGACTTAATATGAGATAATATTTCAATTTGAAATATTATTTTAAAAATTTTATGACTATGTGTATAATTCTTGTGTTCAGATAAATGTGATTTGGTAGTGTTGTTGTGGTATTATGTTTGGGGGTATAAATAGTTATACTAGGAAAATAATGAATAATCTCATCTACGAAATTAAATACAAAAAAGATCCTGAGAAAAATATTTTGTTGTTGTTTAATATACAGCTATTTCTTTTTTTATATTTGGTAGGTGCAGGCAACTCACTGTTTAATGATGATACTCCTGGCTTCATAATGATGAGTATTATATTTATTCCAATCATTTTGGTAATTTTATATTGGTATTTACCTGTTTTTGAGAGTTTGACTTTGTATAGATCTCTAAAATTGTATAGAGATAAAATCATTATCAATGATGATAAAGAATTTGATATTAAACAAGTTTCTACCGAAATAAAGCATATTCATAAAGGGCATAGACTCATTAGTGCTTCATGGACAAGTCTTACTTTATATGATGACAATAATAGTAAAATTGGTGAATTTTTCTTTGCAATTGATACAAAAAACAGTTTTTTTAACACAACAGAAAAGAGTATAGTCAAAGTTATAGAAGATATTAAAAAGGAAAAGGACTATGATTTTAAAAATAAAATTATTAATGACTATAAGCAAGTTGAAGAAGAAAAAAAGAGTTTCAACAAAGGTGTTGTCCTCTTAATATTGGTTTTTATTATACCTGCTATCATAGGATTGATTTTTGTATTCTAGACATCTATGTTATAATTCAAATAAAAAGGAGGTACAATATGGTTGCCATAAAACAAGAAGCGCAAAAAATAATTCAAAATCTTCCTGATGACTGCACTTACGAAGATATACAATATCATCTCTATGTTGTTGAAAAAATCAAAAATGGCATAAGCCGTGCTGAAAATGGTGAAGTTTCTTCACACGAAAAAGCAAAACAAAGAATGGCTAAATGGCTTTCACTCTAAAGTGGTCAGAGGAGGCTCTTGAAGATATCGAATCAATCGCAACATATATAAAAAAGGATTCTCCGATTTACGCAAAATCGGTTGTTTCAAAATTTTTTGAAAAAGCAGAAATGCTACAGGAATTTTCGGAATTAGGTAGAAAAGTTCCAGAATTCAACGACCCAATGATTCGTGAAATATTTGTTTATAGCTACAGACTAATCTATAAAGTAAATGCACAGGAAATTTTATTGGTAGCTGTAGTGCATGGCAAAAGACTTCTTGAAAACCATCAAAAGAGTATAACAAGTCAGAGTAACCAATAAATTACCTACGGCAATTTATTGGCTATCTTCAACCGTTGTCTCCGACGCTTCGCTTACCGAGACAACGGGAAAAATGAGAGAACAAGACTTAGGATTAACATTGAGTAATAATGTATAATGAAGCTAAGAAAGGTGAAAAAGTTATGATGATACATTTCTTTGGTATAAAATATGGCAATATTATAAGAGAAAATAATTATTTTTTTAAAGAAATAGTAAAACAGATGTAACTAAATTAACAAAAGGAGCTAATTTAGCTAAATTTATAGAGGAAAGATAGTGTGCATAAACTTAACAAATTAACATTAAAGCAGCGTGAAGAACTTTTTAGACAACTTCGTATTTCAATCACTCATCACTCAAATGCAATAGAGGGGACTACTCTCTCTTTTGGCGAAACTAAAGAGTTGCTAGAGTTGGGGCATACAGCTGGGCATAAGCCCCTTGGAGAGCAACTTGTTATATTAGGCTTTGCAAAATCTTATGATGTAGTTGTTCGTGAGGCACAAAATCCAACTCATTTAATCGATAGTAGTTTTATCAAAGATATTCATGCGATTATGTTTGAAGATGCTCTAAAAGTCGCACCGGAATATGTATCGAAACCTATTGGAGCATATAGATTAGATGAAAGATATATCAAAGGTGTAGATATAGAATTATCCCCTCCCAGTCAAATTTCAAATGATGTAGAAAATCTTTTATATAGGTTTAAAAGTAATAATATGAGTTTAGAAGATATCACAGAATTTCATATATTGTTTGAAAGATAGTATCGATAAGAGTTTGGAACTGATAGGCAGTTAAATCTCTAACAAATCCTTACACCAAAGAGATAACCCTGTCACTAGTTCTAACAAAAGAGAGAAATTATTTATCCTTTTTGCGCTATCATTCACATCAATCACAAGGAGACAGCAATGAAAAGCAAAATACCGTTTTATCTACTCATGATATTTATCGTTGCCAGTATTCTCTACATCTTCGCCACACCGATCTTCATCATCGACAAGATCGAAAAAGACTCCAAAAAACCTAAAAGCGAGCGGAGTTTTGAGGTACAACATACCCAAACAAAGTGAGCCTGCACTACACCCCTAAAATCACCGGCAACGCTTTATGAAACTATTTCAAAATGCTCATATTCAAACACTCTACGCCACCTACTATCCCAAACCCTCCCTTGACTCTTTGATCGTAGAGCGATTTGAATTACCTGATGGTGATTTTGTGGATGTGGTTTGGTACGGTGATCCTCATATCCAAATCGATGCACCTATCGTGATCCTCTTTCATGGTTTGACGGGCTCTATCCACTCCCCCTATATCCTGCAAACGATGAAGGAACTCAAGCATCATGGGTATATCTCTGTACTGATGCACTTTCGCGGTTGTAGCGGTGAACCCAACCGCACACCCCGTCTCTATCATAGTGGAGAGACCGAAGATGCAAAGCAGTGGATTGAAGCAATCCGGCATCGTTTTCCCCGACATCGACTCTTTGGTGTGGGCTTTTCTTTGGGAGGCAATATGCTCCTTAAACTCATGGGTGAGATGGGAGATAAGACTCCTCTCGATGGCGCTATCGCCGTGAGTGCGCCTATGGATTTGGCAGTGTGTGCGACACAAATCAATCAAGGATTTTCAAAACACTATCAAAGCCATCTGCTCAAACCTCTCCTCGCGCAGGTAGCACAAAAATATGATCTCTTTGATATGCAATCCATCACCGGACTCACCCAAAAAGAGCTTTGGAGACTGGATACTTTTTGGAAATTTGACGATGCCTACACCGCACCGGCACATGGCTTTAGGGATGTGCATGATTACTACCGACGATCTAGCGCCAAACCTTATCTCAAAGCTATCACCAAACCGACACTCATTCTCCACGCTCAAGACGATCCTTTTACCGGTGCTGGCGTGATCCCCACCAAAAATGAGCTCTCCTCATCTATCACCCTAGAGCTACATGAGACCGGAGGGCATCTGGGATTTGTCGGTGGTTCATTTTGGCATCCGAACTTTTGGCTCTATCGGCGTATCGGGGAGTATTTTGATGCAATCAACACTAACAACCAAAAAGGATAGAGATGCACCACCCTACACGCTGGACACCTCAGGCAAAAAAGCTATTCATCGTTTTGATCACACTCTTTTTTCTACTCTATCTCACATATAAACCCTATGACGGTCTAAATCAGATCGATAGCTCTCTACTCAAAAGGATCTTTGGGCTCTACTTTTTTGTAATCAATCAAACTTTGGGAATCATCCATGAAGGCGGTCACGGGGTCTGTTATCTTCTTCACTGTCCTCAGTTTATGACCGCACTCAACGGCACCCTGTTTCAGTGGGGTGTACCTCTTGGGATAGCCCTCTACTATAAACGATCGCAAAACCTCATCGCTTACTATCTCACACTGTTTATCCTAGCGATCTCCATGGACTACACTGCTTGGTATATCTCCACCTCCAACCAAGGACTCTATCTCCCCGCATCCAAAAGCTTTTTGGGCGTTGACGGCTACCATGACTTCAACTATATCCTTTCTACACTCTCCCTCTTGAAATACTACAAAATCCTATCCGTCATCGTCAAGATTAGCTCTATTGTTTTAATGTTTTATGCCTATTTTCAGATAGTGATCGAGATTTTGAGTGAGGATAGAAAATCCAATAGTTAAAGGATTTTTTAAATATCACCGCACCAACGGATACACAGCCCTTTCTAAAACACCCTCTTAAAAATCATCAAATAGAAAACTATCCCCATAGCCGATGCGGAAAAGATCCCCAGCCATATCCAATACTTCACGAGCTTTGCATACGCTTTATCAAGTGGCTTTCTCTCTTTTTGTGCCTGAATCGAGAGCCTTTTCATTTTCATCTGTAGGTACACCGCTACGATCCACATTAGTGTCGCAAACGCATATAGCATGATCGACACAAAGAGCCAATGCGTCTCTAAGGTATAGCCCGTAATCTTCATCAGCCACACACCGGAGATGGGTTGAAACAGGATCGCCGGCGTGGTAAAAAGCCAATCTGCCAAGACGACAAGACGATTGGTATGGACGATCACATCCACCTGCGTCGATCGATCTGCCATAAATTTATAAAAGGCTGATCCCCCACCGATACCTAGCAATACAATAACCGAAAAGATATGTAGTGCAAGTAGCGTTTCATAGCTCATCGATATCTCTCCAGTTTCATCAGGATATAGATCGTGAAGATCAGCGGTATATTTTTCAGCACCGGTCCAAAAGGGTGTAGCCAATGATGGGGCGCAAGGAGAGTCAGCAACAGCGTATAAACCCCGATGACAACGATCTGAAGCTTCAGCAACACTCCCAAGCGATACCCCAAGATCGTCAAGACCCCAAGCACGATATCCAAAAACGACGCAACATAGAGCATCGGCAGATCAAACCCCGAAACGATCCCGATCTCATGCAACAGATCCAGCGCCAAAGGACGCGGATACAAAAAGAGTGAAACGATCCCCGACCACACCCAGACCAGCCCGATCACCAGACGCAACAATGGACGCAAAAGATAGAGCGAAGCGTAGAGTTTTTGCGCGTTACTCGCTTCAGTGTTTTGTAGATTTTCCCTGATCCCAATCGGCGCATATCCCAAAAAATCCGCCAAAGGTGCGACATCGGCGTGATTTCCCTCCTCGAGCATTTTGATGTTATCCTGACAGATGGTAGGCTCTTGTAGTAGCTTGCCGATGAGATTGGTGCCTACTGTCGGCATCGAGACAACACGCACGCTCTCATACCCTAGCCACTTTCGAAAGGTAGCGAGTAGATCTTGGTAGCTGATCGCACGCTCCCCGACGACATCTAGCTCGATCTTCTGCTCTTTTGAGACGATCACCCGCTTTACCGTCTGTACCATATCCTCTAT
>JALVVN010000027.1 GCA_027023405.1 Campylobacterales bacterium | reverse complement strand
GTTAGACAATAATCTTTTTCTATATTCTTCTTCAAACTCTTGCATAAAGTCATCTATCTCACAGAATATTTTTGTTAACATTTTTTTAGTCACCTTTTTGTTTTTTTTGTTTTTTATATTATAAGGTTACTACTCTTTTTGGTTTCATCCTATGTTGACTCTGATGGATGGGAATTTTTGTTTAGTGAATTTGTGATGCCTAATAGCGTAAAAGTTTGGGTTCTTTTAATCTTTATGGCTATTACAGCTACCGCTTCTCAATGGCTACTGACCGTTGCGTACAGCTCCTCAAAGGCTGCGATCGTAGGGATAGTGAGTTACACTATCATACCCTTTTCTATACTCTTTGGATGGCTACTTGGTGATACTTTTCCTGATCTTATGACGCTAATAGGAATAGTGCTGATAGTGATTGCAGGTATATCTGTAAAGAGAGGGTAGCTAATCTCTCTTTTTATAAAAAGGTTTCATCTCATGGATAAAGTAGGCACTCATCCCCTCTTTTTGAGCCGGATCTATCCTAAAGAGATCGACGATCTCATCATCGGGTCCCTTTTTTAGTACTATTTTCATAATATCTTCAAAGAGCTTTTGATGCTCCCCATCCATCTCGATACCGATCACCAGATGCGACTCATCTTCGTTTCCCACCTCATTCATCGCCGCCACATAGGCTCTTTTAACCTCCGGGTGCTTCATGAGATAGGCTTTGATGGTCTTTAGCATCGCAACGGATCTATTTTTGGTGATCGGTCTGATCGCGATATCTTCGGAAAACTCCGGTCGATCATCCTCATCATCTGCATTTAACTCGTCAAACTCGGTTGTGAGCATCATCTCGATCTCATCGGCTGTAAAGTATTTGCTATCGCTAAACCCGGGATTCATCACCGCATTTAACCCCTTGATAGAGGCAAATAGGACGGCACAATTTATCTCCAAGTAGAGATATTTTTCACCGACCGCCTCTTGGAGCATACTCAACCTCGTAAAAAAGGGGATCCCTCTAAAGCCGTTCTCATCTTCCCACTCCATCAGGGATAATTCACCGTCAGCAACCTCCCCCTCTTTTGCCCCTTTACCGCCGAGCACATATACATCACTCTCTAAAAGCTTTTGGTAAAAGGCTATCCGATACTCCTCTTGATCGGTAGCTAACTCTAACAACTCCTCAACACTTCTCTCACTCATAACTCTCCTTTTATATAAAATATCCTGCCAACCATCCAAGCCCAAAACCGATAAGGTGGGCATACCACGCTACATTGATACCAAGTAGCAGCGGCAAAAACGATATCAATAGGATCGATACTATCAAACCGCCTCTTAAATCCGGCATTCTATTGGCAAACCACCCAAACAGCACACTCAACGCTCCTGACGCTCCGACGAGATTGGTATCGGGAGCGAAATGGGAGATGTAGTAGTAGCTAATCAATGAAGTGATAACCCCTCCCACAAGATAGATGAGGAGATATTTAAGATGTGCGTTTAAATCTCTCTCAAGGAGTACCCCAAATTGAAACAAGACCGCCATATTCATAAAGAGATGGGTCCAATTTGCATGCATAAACATCGTCGTCAACTGTTGCCAATAGAAGTGCCTTTCGATAAAAAGGGTATTGAGTCCATAGATAAGGTGCTTTTCATAACTATGCTGTGTATATAAAAACATCAAAAGATTTAAAAGTATCAAGATCGGAGTGATAATGATCATAATTTAAACTCCTGCTCTACCTCTTTCGCCTTCTCTATAC
>JALVVN010000026.1 GCA_027023405.1 Campylobacterales bacterium | reverse complement strand
CCAAAGCGACCGTAGAATACGGAAGATCCGACACCGATAAAGTCATCACCAAACTCTCTAGCTTCGAATATGATCCCAACAGTGGATTGCTCACCAAAGAGAGTGTCGAACCCAACCAAGAAAAAAGATCAATAGGGTCAGAACCTTACTTTTAACTTCCTTAAAACCACTCGCTTATTTTCCATTTTTTCTTATATGAAATATAAGCTAAAATGCCGGCTAAAACAAATACAATCGGAACAATTGCAACACTATTCATCATAAATCCTTTTCATCTCTTTTACACTTTCATTTAGTTTTACATATGTCAACAAAACTGCATAAGCTGCTAAACTAAAAGGTATCACAAACAGAAAACCTAAAAGGTTATCTTCCTGTAAAAACTTAATAGAATATGCACCAAATCCACCCGATATGGCAACTAAAATCACCAATTTTTTATATAACCCATCGATAATCTTAGAGAGCATATCTATTTTATCATTTTTTGTCTCCATGAAGTACATTATATCATTCATTTGTAACAATCACCTTCGACTACTACTCCTCAATGTAGCGCTACCAAAAGCTCACCAACAACCAAACAAGCTACACCCCCTTTGGTACTATTAGAGCTATCCCCTACAATGAACAACTAAACCATATACCCACCCTCCTAGAGAGACTCAAAACCACAAACAGAAGCTTTACAGCTCATGAGATGATAGAAGAGACAGATATCATCCATATGAACGGTAGAATTTATGATACAATAACAGGGAGATTTACCAGTGCCGATCCGTTTATCCAAGCACCGCAAAACACACAAAGCTATAACCGATATAGCTATGTGATGAACAATCCGGTCAATTTTATTGATCCGAGTGGGTATTGGAGTATATGGGAGAGTGCTAGAAATGTTAAACATTGGGCACAAGATCACAGACAAGAGGTCAAACAGGCAGCCGCGATAGTTGTTGCGGTAGTCACCACTACTCTCACAGGCGGAGGTGCCGCTCCCGCTTGGGCGGGATTTTTCGGAAGTACGACAGGCGGTGTGATAGCTTCAGGAGCATTAGCGGGAGCTGCAAGCGGTGCTATCATGACAGGAACCCTCAAAGGAGCAGCCCAAGGTGCTCTATGGGGAGGTATCACGGCAGGGGTATCCTTTGGCGTAGCGGAAGGTGTAAGTGCAATGACCGGAATCAACGCACACTCCGCAAGCTTCTTCAACGGAGTCAACAAAGCCTCCATCACAAAAGCCATAGCACACGGACTAAGTAGAACAGCCCTATCAGAGCTTAGATACGGCACAACCAAAGGAGCATTCTTGAGTGGATTTTATTTGTTAAAAAAAATCAATAATTTTCCAATGCTTTTTATAAGCTACATATCCTATGACAACTGCAACAATTAAACCGATAGGATAAAGAAATGCTATACTGTTTGTTTCTATCATGATAACTCCTTTTCAATTGCATTAAGTTTCAATATGTTAACGGCAATGCCCGTTGCAATAAATATAAAAAAACCAAATAGCAAAAAACCAATAAATGAATTAGAAAGTTTTGTGCCATATATCCAGCTTCCACCCGCAATGGCTGAAAATATCAATAACTTTTTGTAAATCAAATCAATCTTTAACTTAAGTCTTTCTAGCTTATTGTTCTGCATAGAACTATTTTAACATAAAACTCTATTATTTCTCTAAATAAAGAAAAAATGTTGACATACTACTGGATAATATACCTACACCTACTACCCCGACGGAAAACTAATTGGATAACAAGTAAGTCTATTTACCGCTCACTCTTCCCAAGAGTACGCCCAAGCAGTCGCCAAAGCCATAGCCCATTATTAAGAGTAAGGGTAGCTTAGGGGATAATTTTAACTCCTTAAAACCACTCACTTATTCTCCTCCTTAATGAAGTATTATACCTTATACTATCACCGTCGTTTCCCACTCCAAAATCGTTCGATTTTCAATCAAAATCTCTGCTCGAAACCGATCCCCGATCTGATAGGTCGAAACTCCTTTTGGAGTACCGCTCATGATGATATCTCCATCCTCAAGGCACATAAAGCTTTGGATCTGTTGGAGTATTTGGTCTGGTTTGTAGATCATCAGATCGTAGGTGGCGTGCTGGGCGAGGGTGTCGTTTCGGTAGAGTTTCATCTCGATTGTCTTAAGTGGATCGTTGAGTGGGACAAAGGGGCTCAAGACGGCTGAGCGATCAAAGGCTTTGGCGCGCTCCCACGGTAAGCCTTTGGACTTGAGGTAGTTTTGCGTGTCGGCGAGGGTGAGATCGAGTCCAAAGCCGACACCCGCCAACTTCCCCTCTTGCACCATAAAGCAGATCTCCCCCTCAAATCGGCAATCCTCTCTGATATAGTGAAGCGTCGGAGTGATAGCGGAGTTTGGTTTGTTGAAGAGCACCATCGACTCGGGTGTTTCATTGCCAAGCTCTTTGATGTGTTCAACATAGTTTCGTCCGACACAGACCACTTTAGTGGGGTAGATGAGACGGTTTTCAAATTGGACTGATTGCATGAGTGATTATCCTCTCTTTTTTCGATTGAGTAAATAGAAAGGCAAAAAGAAGATTGCCTCTAGGATTAGCGAGATGCCGATCACTTTCCAAGTGCCGTCGGGGTCTTGCGTCCAGGGGAGTCCTCCCGTGTTCATACCGAAAAATCCTGTCATTAAGGTAAGGGGCAGGAAAATACCCGATAGAAGGGTGAGATAGTAGACATTTCGGTTCATCTTTTCATCCACTTTGGCGCGATAAAAGTCGTACAAGTGATCAAGCCTGTCGACGATATCTTGTGAGAGATCCCGACTGCGTTGCATGTGCTCTTGAAGATCGGCATAGGCAATCTCTTCAAAGGTGCGACTTTTGATGCGCTTGTGGTGTGCGATAAAGAGTTCAAGTGAAAGTGTAGCGTGATACATGAGACGATAGATGAGTGCGCTATTCTTTTTGTATGTAAGCCACTTCTCCATAAAATCGGATGTGTAAGTATTATCATAGAGCATATCTTCAAGTTTTTCTATCTCATAGTGGTACCATTTGAGTTTTTTGAGAAGTGCTTCAATCTTTGCATCTAAAAAATCGTTGATTTCACCTAGAGATCCAAACTCTTGGAGTGCTCCTTTGTCTCTATTATAGAGATAGGCTTGATCTTCGTGAAAAACAAAGGCATAAGATATAGACTCGATGGCATCGTTTTGAACGATCGGTAGTCGTAAGATCAAGATATTGTAGGGATCTTTGACAATAAAGTCCGAAGGGTGATCGGCAGATTGAATATCTTCAAAGTGGAGGGAGTGGATAATTTTTTCTAACATACTTTCTCTTTTTCGTGTATTCTATCGAAAATCATTTATATGGAGGATTATGCTAAGATGAACGGATGAATAGTATTGAGTGCGCATACGAAGCAGTGACAGAGGTCAATCGATCGAAATTTATCGCCCATTTGGTTCCCATATCCGAGTATGCAGGTTTGCAAGCCAAACTCAAAGAGAAGCACCCTAAAGCCAATCATGTCGTCTATGCCGTGCGATATTTGAATACTTACGATCAGGTCGTAGAGAATAGTTCAGATGACGGCGAACCCAAAGGGTGTGCGGGAGTGCCGGCGCTCAATGTGTTGCGCGGTGAGGAGTTGATCAACTGTGCGGTTTTGATAGTGCGCTATTTTGGTGGGATCAAGCTTGGTACCGGTGGCATGGCAAGGGCGTATGCGCTGGCAGTCAAAAATGTGATCAAAGAGGCGCAGATCGTACCCTATGAAAAAGAGAGTGTCTATCAGTTTTCAACGCGTTATGCAGAAGTGGATAGAACGCTCTATATGCTTAAAGAGTTGGGGATTATGCACTATGATCGGGAGTTTGGAATGCAGGATGTGGCTTGGAGTGTGACAGCGAGCCAAGAGAAGATAGCGTGTTTAAAAGAGAAGTTTATTTCAAAATGAAATAAAATTGAGCTGGATAATATGGTTTTGGTTATAATCAAATATCTCAGAAAAGAAGAAGGTAGAAATAGTGTGTAAACCCTTTATCAAGTGGGTCGGCGGAAAGCGGCAACTCATCAACGATATCAAAGCGAATATGCCCCAAAAGTTTGATCGATATATTGAGCCGTTTATCGGAGGTGGGGCGCTTTTTTTTGAATTAAAGAAGGAAAATAGCTTGATCAACGACTACAATCCGGAGCTAACAAACCTCTATGAGATCATCAAAACTGACCCCAAAGCGCTGATCGAAGATCTGAAAAAGCATACCAATAGTGAAGCATACTACTATCAACTACGCGCACTCGATCGCGATCCCGAAACCTATCAAAAGCTATCTAAAGTCCAGAAGGCAAGTCGCTTCATCTTTTTGAACAAAACCGGCTACAACGGCTTATACAGGGTTAATCGGAAAGGGCAAAACAATGTCCCCTACGGCAGATATACCAATCCGACCATCTTTGAAGAGGAGAATATCTACGCCTGTAGCCGACTTCTGCAATCGGCAACGATCATGACGGGTGATTTTGAAAATGTCAAAGCACATATCAAAGCGGGGGATTTTGTCTATTTTGATCCTCCTTATGTACCGCTCAACGCCACTTCCAATTTTACCGCCTATACCGATAAAGGGTTTGATGATGATATGCAGTTTCGACTCAAAGAGTTGTGCGACTATATCGATAGTATCGGGGCATATTTTCTACTCTCAAACTCCTATACCGACTTTATCCTCGATCTCTATAAAGATTATGAGATCGTAACGGTCGGAGCAAATAGGGCGCTGAACTGTAAAGCTTCGGGTAGGGGGAAGATTAAAGAGGTTTTGGCAAAAAACTATTAGGTTTGAGAGCAATTGTAATGGCAAAATTAAATTTTCATAAATCTTGGGAAAATATTTTCGATAGATATCGTTTGATAGATGACATCAAAAGAGATGGTTTTGTTGATATTTCCGCTGATCAACTTAAGGCAGTTGAAGGAAAAGAGCCGAGAAACTTGACGAAAATTGATTTTAGGGAAAAGCTACCTCATATTATGAGAGAAAAGGGTTTATCTATCCTCGCGATTCAAAATGGATTATACAGAATTGCGCCTATTGATCCTTTTATCGACATCCAAGAAGAGATCACGACAGATATTATCGAATTAGAAGCACCGTCAAATATTCTTACAATCGATCCTTTCAATATTAAATCTGAAAGTGGGGCTTTGGATATCGCAAACATATCGGGTATGCACAAGATGGTGTTTGAAGAGGAGAGTGAGCTGACTATCAGAGGCCGGCTTAGAGGTGATCTGTATTTTTCTATCAATGGTGTGTCGTATGATATTGAAGGCGTGCAGATAGAAGTGGATGGTGGATATGAATCCGACAGTGCGATTCATTTGATAGAGGCAAAAATCGGATATACGAATAACATTAGCATCCGACAGCTTTTATATCCTCACCTGTTTTGGGAAAAGATGCTGACGGGAAGAAAGTCTGTCAAGAGCTATTTGTTTTATCTTCATGGAGATATCTTTAGATTTATCCCCTATTATTATGACGGTTCAAAAGGTTATGTAGATCATTCGCAAGAGAAAGCATTTAGATTTAAAGAGCCGAAGAGAGATTTTTCAATTTATTTAGTTGAAGTGAATCCGAACAATATCGATATGACCGTTCCGTTTCCTCAAGCGGATAGATTTGAAACAATTCATATGATGATGATTTTAATATCCGAAAAGAGATGTCTTAGCAAAGAGGAGCTAAGTTTGAGCTTCGATATTGTCGATAGGCAAATTGACTATTATTTGAATGTCTTGAAGTGGCTTAAAGTGTGTACGGAAGAGAATGAGTGCTTGGTTTTAACACCTAAAGGTCAAGACATCATTAATCAGCCTTTTAGGCAACGAATGGAATCTCTGGCACAAATTGTTTTTTCAGATCCGATCTCAAATGCGCTGTTAAATAATAAAGAGGTTGATCCAAAGTTGTTTCATAGATATGATGTTCATAGTGAAAGCACTATGAAGAGACGAAAAAGAACGATAAGGGCTTGGATAAAATATTTTAAAAAAATATTTGAAGAAGATTAATGTGTATAAGGAAAACAGATGACCCCTCTTGACCTCTACGCCCAAATCGAGTCGATGATAGGATTCGATGAGGCGTATGATGAGCTTTATCAACGCTATCTTGAACGGTTAGAGCATTATGAGATCGGATCGTTACTCGATCTTGGGTGTGGAAACGGCAACTTTCTGCTCCAAGCGCAGGAGCGCTACCGATCGACGGGTATCGATCTCAGTCCTAAAATGGTGGAGATCGCCAAAGCCAAAGGGGTCGATGCGCGATGTATAGCGCTAGAGGATTTGGATATGTACTTTGATGCGATCACGGCGATCGGTGATGTGCTCAACTATGTGCATCCGCGCGATCTCCCCGCACTTTTTGCGCAGATCAGCCAACGACTCAACACCAATGGACTCTTCTTATGCGATCTCAACACCCTCCATGGCTTTGAGGATGTCACAAGTGGTACGCTGGCAATCGATGAGGGGGATTGTTTTGTGAGTATCGATGCGGAGTTTGTCGGTGGGGTGCTAGGAAGTGAAATGGTCTATTTTGAGAGAAAGGGAGAGTGTTTTACCAAGTACCAAGGGACGATTTTTCAGTATTATCATGAGATTGATGAATTGGCGCAGATGAGTGATCTGGCGCTGATCGACTCCGAGGAGATCACCATGTTTTCAGATGAGGCGGATAAGGTGATGGCGATCTTTCAAAAAAAGGTTTGATCTATCTCCACACACCGGAGATCGCGATCTGACTCAAAAGATTGATGCTATCTTGGTAGTAATTTTCATGATTTTCTCTGATGTAGTCATAGATCGAGTCGGCAAAGTCACTGTATGAGCTCTCTACCGTGAGCGTCGCTACGCCAAAGGGTGCGACAAAGACGGCATCGGTGTAGTCGGCTCCGATCGCTTCTCCTGAGAGTGTATAGCCCGCTTTGATATTGTAAGCGTCACTTTTGCTCTCCTCTTTAATCCAGCGGAGCATCTTCTGAAGAATATTTTTGGCTTTTTGATCGTCGTGTCTGAGGGCATAGAGTCCTACGCGAAAGGGTACACGCGCGGCATTGTAGTAGTAGCTGTTGTCCTCTTGCTCCAAAAACTTTCTTTTGGTTGGGTAGTAGTGCTTTTTGGCTCTGTCGTAATAGAGAAAGTCGGAGACAAGATCGGTTTTGTTTTCGGGGAGAGATTGGATTTGGGATAGAGCATCGAGAGTGGTGTCGATCACTTTGAGCCATTTTCGGTCATTTGTGGCTTGGTAAAAGGTGTAAAAGTTTTCAAGCATAAAGTCGGAGCTTCGTGTGGTGTATTGGTTGTATGTTTCTCCATCGGGATCGACCCAATCTCCCAAAAGCGGCAGATAGGACTCTTTTCCGATGAGGTTTTTCCCTAAAGCATCGATGATCTTGAGTGCTTCATCTTTATAGTGAATCGCACCGTTCTCACCCCACTGTTGAGATGCCAGTAGTAGCGCATAAGCGATATCACAATCCCCGTCAAATGCGCTATCTTCACCACCTTTTTGATCGTTCACTTCCCAACTCATAAAGTGGGGGTTGATACTGCTGGGATATTTTTTTGCGAAACGAAAGAGCGCATCAAAATATTTTTGCGCATCATTATCGTAGGGTGCCATGAGGACGGCGATCAGCAATCCATAACCTTGCGACTCGGAAGTGGTGCGCCTCCAATCTTGATTGTTGTGAACTCTATCCATGGGAATACGCATCATATCGCTACCTACTTGGATAAAGTAGTCTTTTTTATATCGGGTGTAGTAGTTCACCAGATTTTTGATAAATTTTGCTTTTGTAGCGGGATTGGCATGGGCAAACATCGCACTCTCTAGATCATCATCACTCGCTTTGACGGTATAGGTATAAGTGTGATCGGGCTCAAGATTGCTATCTTGATAAGTTGTCCGATTTTCCCCTACGATCGCGATGAGATTTCCATCCCGAAAGATTTTGAAGCCGAGTTCATCTTGGGAACGATCCTGCCAATGCAGCGTCACACTATGCGCTGTGATATGGCTAAAGCGAAGCCGATCAGGCGCATCGGGAGCAGCCCAAAGGGGAAGAAGTATCAAGAGTGACAAGATGAGTGTTTTCATGGTGTAAGTATATCATAGATTGGATCGTATCAGCCGTTTAACAATTTTCTCATCAACTTTAGAGATCGCCAATCGCTTGATCTCCTCTAGTGAGAAGTAGTGCGCTTGTGTCGGTGAAGTCTGATCTAGGAGATAAACACGACACAAAAGCTTAAAATGGGTGTAGGCGTGAGAAACTTCTCCGATTTCTTGTGCGTTTTGTGGGATCTCCTTAACTGCTTCAAATCCCCAGAGTCCGTGCAAAAAGCGATCGGTTCTTTGGGTAAGTGAGAGGCGATCTTGGTAGCGGTAGATGAGGATATTTTCTCTTCGTTGGGGAATTTTTTTGGTTTGTTTTTGAGGATAGAGGGTAGGGGTTTCTTTGCCTTGGCAGATTGTTTGTAGGGGGCACTGATCGCATTTGGGTTGTTGGGGTGTGCAGATGAGGGCGCCGATATCCATCATCGCTTGGTTGTAGTCAAAGGGGTTTTCGAGATCAAGGAGTGCATAAGCTTTTTCCCACAGCTCCT
>JALVVN010000025.1 GCA_027023405.1 Campylobacterales bacterium | reverse complement strand
TCCACCCGCGCCGGCAAACAGTTCTATGCTGTTATACGCGAATACTGTTCGACTATCGATGCTCAGAGAAGATGACAATGAGATAGTAGATCCGGGTTCCCCCATAGCAACTCCTTTACGAAATTAGCAAGCATTATACACATATGGAAGTTAGAAGTCGATTTTTATTTCAAATTGTAATATTTTTTGAGATCCCAAATCTCGAAATAGAATTCTTTGAATTTGTATTATGCTTGTATTCGTGGGGTTTGCATCAAATTTGAGTCGCACCCATAGGTTCGACGATAATTTTATGTAAAGCCCAAGGATGCGATGATGATGCAAAGTCATGAATTTCTATTTCGAGATTTGGGGAGATCTACTTTTATAACAATGTGATAGAATAGTTTTATGAAAACAATTCTCCTACTCACCCTATCGCTCCTCACTCTTAGTTGCTCCCCATCAAACTCAGCAGATCGGACAAGCCAAACAATGTCAAAAAAACTTGATCCCAAAAGTAGCTGGCATTGGCAACTCACCGGCAAGGTCAATAGCTCCTTTAATGTGGATATCTACGATATCGATCTTTTCGACACGCCTAAAACACGGATCCAAAAGCTCCACTCTCAAGGCAAAAAAGTGATCTGCTATTTTAGTGCGGGTAGTTTTGAAAAGTGGCGGGATGATAGCGGTAAGTTTCACTCGAGCGTCTTGGGCAAAAAGATGGATGGATGGGATGAGCGATGGTTGGATATTCGGGATGCGAATGTCAAAGCGATTATGAGAGAGCGGATGCAGCTGGCTAAAAAGAAGGGTTGCGACGGTGTCGAGCCTGATAATGTCGATGGTTACACCAACGATACGGGATTTGCGCTCACCGCCCAAGATCAGCTCGCATACAACACTTTTCTCGCTCAAACCGCTCACAAACTCGGTCTTTTGGTGGGGCTTAAAAATGATTTAAATCAAATCAAGCAATTGGTTGATCATTTCGACTTTGCGGTCAATGAGGGGTGTCACCACTACCATGAATGCGCAATGCTCAAGCCCTTTATCCTCCAAAACAAACCTGTACTCAATGTCGAATATGATGATCTAGATCATAAAAACGACATCTGCGATGAATCGAAAAAACTTGGACTCTACACACTCTTTTTACCCAAAGAACTTGACGGTAGCTTCCGAATTTCATGTGATTAAATTTTAGTCATATTTTTGGAATAGAAATAGACACTTTTATAGTATCATACCCCTAATCACGAAGGGGAAAGAGATGCTAGAGAAATTAAAAGATTTTTTAGGCTTGGATATCAAAGAGGATAAATATGCTCTCGTCGATGATCCGATCTTTGGCAAGGTCGCCAAAAGCAAAGCGCCGGACAAATGGGTGCGAACCACTTGCGGATATTGTGGTGTGGGGTGCGGGATGTATGTCGGGGTCAAAAACGGTGAACCTACCTACTCCAAAGGCGATCCCAAACATCCGGTCAATATGGGTACACTCTGCCCCAAAGGTTTGAGTGAGCATCGTATGGTGAGGGCAAAGAGTCGCGTTACCCAGCCTCTCATCCGAAAAAACGACACACTCTCTCCCGTCTCATGGGATGAGGCTTTTTCTACTACCGCTAAGAGATTTCAAGAGATCCAAGCCAAACATGGCAAGGGTGCGGTTGCTGTCATCTCAACCGGTCAGCTTTTGACTGAAGAGTTTTATGCACTCGGGAAGTTTGTCCAGCTAGGTCTAGGCACCAACAACTACGACGGAAATACCACCCTCTGCATGGCAAGTGCGGTGATGGGGTACAAGCAAAGCTTTGGAAGTGACGGACCGGTAGGGTGTTATGAGGATTTTGAAAAGGCGAATGTGATCATGCTTATCGGCGCTAATATCGCCGACAATCACCCGATCCTCAAGCTTCACATCGCCAAAAACCAAAAGACAAACGGCAAAAAACCGACGATCATCGTCATCGATCCACGAAAATCCAAAACTTCTCAGATGGCGGATATCTTCGTGCCGCTCAAACCGCGAAGCGATCTCGCTCTTATCAACGGTTTGTGTTACATCATCATGGAGCAAGGATGGGAGGATGAGAAGTTTATCGCCGATCGCACGGAGGGATACAAAGCATTTCGTAAACATATCATGGCAAACTACCCTCCGCAAGAGGTCGCCAATATCACCGGTATCGATGTCAAGACACTCTATGAGTTGGCAAGGATCTATGCGGGGGCTGATCGAGCGATGAGTGCTTGGACGATGGGAGTCAACCAAAGCGCCCTCGGCACCGATACCGTCTCAGCGATCTGCAACCTCGCCCTCATCACCGGAAATCTTGGCAAAGAGGGATCATCTCCGATGTCGATCACCGGACAGTGCAATGCCATGGGTACAAGAGAGTTTGGCTTTACCTCATCCATACCCGGCTATCGTGACTATGCCAACGATGCACACCGAGCGGAGTTTGCCTCGATCATCGGTGTATCAACCGATCTCATCCCTACCAAACGGGGCTACGCCTATCCGCAGATCATCGAAGCGATTGATCGGGGTGAGATCAAGGCTTTGTGGGTCGTAGCGACTAACCCACTGGTCAGTTATCCCGATCAAAACAGACTAAGAAGTGCACTCAAAAAGCTCGATCTGCTTGTCGTACAAGATGCCTTTATGTCCGATACGGCAGAGATCGCCGATGTGGTCTTTGCGGCAGCAACTTGGAGTGAAAAAGAGGGGTGCTATACCAATAGCGAGAGACGATGCAACTACGCCAAAAAAGCGGTAGAGCCGATGGGAGAGAGCAAGAGTGACTTTGATATCGTGCGGGAGTTTTCGGGCTACTTCGACGGTGTGCAAGAGTTGCTCTTTAAAGATATTCGCACTCCAAGAGATGTTTTTGAGGAGATCAAGCGGGTGAGCAAAGGGCGATTGTGCGATTATAGCGGTATGAGCTATGAGCTGATCGAGGAGCTTGGCGGTATCCAATGGCCCTGCAATGAAAAAGCACCCAAAGGTACAAAGCGACTTTACAGTGAAGAGATGCCCTGCCCTACCAAAGATGGCAAAGCAAAACTCCTCCCGCTTGATTGGCAACCGTTGAGCGAAGATCGATGTGAAAACTTACCTCTGATACTCAACACCGGTCGAACCGTCGAGCAGTTTCACACCCGCACCAAAACCGGAACTATCGGAATTCTTGACGATCTCGCCCCTGAAGCGTGGATTGATCTCAGCCCCAAAGATGCGTCCAAACTCCAAGTCAAAAGCGGAGATCGCATCTCGATTTCGGGCACGAGAGGACGGATCGATGATGTGATCGTCAAGGTGAGCGAAAGCGTGAGAGAGGGGAATATCTTTGTACCCTTTCACTTCAACACACAGCTGATCAACGCCATCACCATACCCGAATTTGACCCCAAATCTTTTGAACCAAACTACAAACAGTGCGCCGTGCAACTCCACTCTGAGACAGTGCCGGAGGGGATAGCGCATGAGATGCCAAAGATCAGCGGCTATATCGAGGGTGTAAAAGTGAAGAAAGAGCGAACAGAGGTCAAAAGGAGGGAGCGATCCTCTTAGATGCAACTCTTAGAGGTATCCATCATATCTCATAGGAGTTTTTTTCTTTCAAAAAAAGTTGCAAATAGTGTATACTCAAAGAGAGAAAAAAGATTCCTGCTGATAAACAAAAGTATCCAAGTAGTAGCATATGTGACCTTTAATTTTGTCGTTTTGTACAATATCGACAAAATCAAGACAGAGATTACTCTTTTCTCCACAAACTCACAAAAAACGCCAACCCCGCGACTAGAATGATAGAAGGCGTAGCGGAGAGGTCAAAAGAGTAGGAGATCAAAAGCCCGATGAGCGAAAAGATAAATGCCAAAATTCCTGCCAAGATCATCGTCATATAGAGTTTTGTCGTAAACTTTTCAGCGATAAAGGGCGGGATCGAAAAGAGTGCGATGACCAAGATCAGTCCCACTGATCGTACACTCATCACAACCGTCAAAGAGATCAAGACCAAAAGAAGCGTATGGATCAGCCCCACTCTCAATCCCAAAAGCGTCGCAAACTCCCGATCATAAAAGATCGCCAAAAATCGATGGTACAAAAATGGCATCAATACCAAAAGCAGCAGATCGACCGATCCCATAAAATAGAGATCGCTTTGGGGCACCATCAAGATATCGCCAAAGAGAAAGCTCATCAGATCGGGGTGATAGCCGGGTGTGAGATCGGTGAGGATCAGCCCGACGCTCATTCCCACCGCCCAGATGACACCGATGAGGATGTCGTTTCGATTGCGATGGCTTTCATTTTGGGTGATATACGCCAGTATCAGCGCTAACCCTAGCGCAAAAAGGGTTGTGGTCGTGAGCATTCCCACACCCAAAAAGATCGCCAGCCCGATCCCGCCGTAGCTACCGTGAGCGATGGATGCGGCGATATAGTGTGATTTGTTCACCAGCATCAGTGTGCCGATGATCCCGATCGCGATACTTAGCAACAAAGAGGCGAGAATGGGTGTCTGAAGCAACTCAAGCATCATCGCCCCTTATCATCTCCAAAAGTTCCATTTCACAAAAGTGTCCCTCATCTCGCTTGATCTTCTGCACCAATCCATCGTGCATATGGAGTCGTTTCTGTATATGCGCGACACGATTTACCCCCTCAAAGAGAATATTGATATCGTGAGAGACGACGATCTTAGTCTGTGGAAGTGCCTTGAGGAGAGCATAGATCTCCTTTTGACCTTCTAGATCGATAGAGGCTGTCGGCTCATCGAGGATGATAATTTTGGGCTCTTTTGCAAGGGCGCGTGCGAGCAATACCCGTTGCCGCTGTCCACCTGATAGCTGACTGATCTTGCGATCGGCTAGATGGGCGACACCCATTCGATCTAGCGACGCTTTGGCGATCTTGCGATCGGCTTTGGTGTAGAAGAGCTTTCCTTTTCGTAGTCGCCCCTGAAGCACCACCTCATCGACATTGATCGGCATATCCATATTAAAATTGATATATTGTGGTAGATACCCGATCTCCCCTCTCGCCTCTTTGGGATCCTTGCCGAAGATTTTAATCTCACCTTTCTGAATCTCTCGAAGCCCAAGCAATAGCTTCAAAAAGGTAGTCTTTCCACCGCCGTTTGGGCCAATCAGCGCTAAATAGTCTCCTTCGTAGAGATCGAGATTGATATCCTCAAGTATGGTTCCTTTTCCATATGAAAAAGTGAGGTTGCGAACTTCAATCTGCTTTTGCAAGGCTCTCTACCAATCTCGTCAATGTCTGTGGCACATCAAAGCCCAAATGATCAATCACGACGATCTTTGCCCCGATCTTTTGAGCGATAAACCGCGCCTCTTTTTGTGAAAAGGAGGGAGATATGATGATCTGCTTGATCCCCATCTCTCGCGCCCGTTTGATGACGGCGATCTGATATTTGATAGAGGGTTCATGTCCCTCCCGCTCGATGGCGATCTGCTCTAGCCCAAACGCTTTGGCAAAGTATCCAAATGAGGGGTGAAAAGTGAGAAGAGCCTTATTGGTGACATTCTCGAGCTGTTTTTGTAGTTTGGCTTTGAGCTGATCTAACGCTACCGAAACCGTTTTGTAATTTTTCTCATAGCGATCTTTGGATGCGGGATCTCGTTGGCTCAATCGCCGCATCACGGTGTGCGCCATGATCTTGAGATTTTCCGGACTGAGCCAGATGTGCGGATCATCGCCGATCCTTTTAACCCCCTCACCGATATCGACAAACTCCAACTTCTCATTGGCACTCGCCAATCTTCGTTTCCATCGCTTTTCAAACGGCACGCCGATCGTAAAGTAGATCTCCGCCTTTTTGAGCGCTAAGAGATCTTTTGGTTTTGGGCGATAGCTCTCGGGGGAAGCGTCGGGGGGCAGGAGTACAAATGTTTCATTTTTGTCTCCGACAATCTTAGAGACGATCCACGCTTCAGGTGCGATCGAGACAGCGATCTTAGGCGATGCGAAAAGGTGCAATGCAAACGCAAGAAATAAAATTATCTTCATCATAAAGAGCATTATATCCTATTTTTTGCGTTTTATATACCACCAAAGTAGCACTCCGAGCAACCCTAACACCACGATCGTGATCTCTTTGAGATGCTCTTTGGCGACAGCTTGATTGGCACCGAAAAGATAGCCGATCAGTGCCAAGATCACGACCCAAACTCCCGCTCCTAAAACGGTATAGAATACAAAATGCTTCATATCCATCTTGGCAAGTCCCGCAGGAAAGGAGATGATCTGACGAATACCCGGGATCAGGCGTCCCGTAAAGGTAGAGATAGGGCCGTGATCTTGAAAAAACTTCTCCGTTTTTTCGATCGTTTGGGGTGAGATGAAGAAGTATTTACCATATTTGAGCAAAAATCCTCGCCCCAGTTTCAGCGCCAAAAAATAGTTAAAGAGCGCTCCCGCAAGTGATCCGGCGATCCCTACGATGATAGCTACGATGAGGTTCATCTTGCCGATCGATGCGAGATACCCTGCCGGGATCATCGCCACTTCACTCGGAAACGGGAAAAAGGAGCTCTCCAAAAACATCATCACAAAGATTCCGATATACCCCATCCCATCGACAAGATTGACGATCCATGTGACTACTTCGTGCAACATCCTAGATAAACCATATCAATAAAATCAATCCGAAGATGATACGGTAGATACCAAATGCCCTAAAGGTAAACTTCTCCAAAAATTGGATAAAAAACTTCATCGTAAAGTACGCCACGACAAACGCCACGACAAAACCGGCAAGCAACGGCATAAACGATTCATTGGCAAAATCTTGGTAATGCTTGAGCAGATCATATCCACTCGTCGCACCCATCACAGGAAGTGCGAGCAAAAAAGAGAACTCCGCCGCCGCTTTTCGTGAAAGCCCCACCAAAAGCGCCCCAATGATAGTCGATCCCGCACGAGAAGTGCCCGGAATGAGCGCGAACATCTGCGCAAACCCGATCCACGCCGCTTGCTTGTAAGTCACATCCTCCACCTCTAGCGTGTGCTGTTTCTTTTCATCGTAAAAGTGCTCCACGATCAAAAAGACAATACCGCCAATAATAAACATATACGCCACTACCGAAGTCGTAAACGCCTCCTTGATCACATCTTTGAAGATAAATCCTACGATCGCCAGGGGTAAAAACGCCACCAAAACTTTGAGCCAGAGATCAATCTTTGAGAGGGAAAATTTATCTTTATAATTGAACACCACCGCTAAGATCGCCGCTAGCTGGATGATAACCATAAATGCTTTGTTCTCTTCGCTCTCCGGCATCCCTAACCACTGCGCCACGACTATCATGTGTCCGGTCGATGAGATGGGCAAAAACTCCGTAAACCCTTCGACAATCCCTAAAATGATCGACTGAAAAATATCCACACTATTTCCTTAAAATTAAAGTATTTTAATATATCGTCTATTTTTGAAAATTGATTAATTTCTTCCGTTCTCTAAAATCGGGCAAAAACTTCTCCACCTCATCCCAAAACGCCTTTGAGTGGTTTTTGTGACGGATGTGAGCCAATTCATGCACGACGACATATTCGACAAAATCGTGGTGCATCATAGCGAGTTTTGTATTGAAATTCAACCGATCTTTTGTCGAACAGCTTCCCCATCGACTCTTGTTGTAACGATACCCTACATTTTGAGGTCGAACGCCCATGATCTTAGACCACTTTTGCACCAACGGCTCGATCATATCTTGCGCTTTTTGACGCAGTTGTGCCAACTCTTGCGGATCGAGATCGCGAGGTTTGGGGGTTGAATGGATTTTGGATTGTTGCTTTTTGATCCAGTCTCGTTTCTGATGTACAAAATCATAAATATGCTTTTGC
Source organism: Campylobacterales bacterium (assembly GCA_027023405.1). Taxonomy (GTDB): domain Bacteria; phylum Campylobacterota; class Campylobacteria; order Campylobacterales; family QNZT01; genus QNZU01. Next base: position 25,604 of record JALVVN010000025.1, on the reverse strand, counting down.
GACATCACCAATGGCGCACGCACCTCAACTCCCTCACTCCGTACATAAATGTAGAGGTGTTTGAGCCTTCTTTTGCGGGTAATGCGAAAAGTGAGATCATCGACGGTGTGTTGCATAAGAGCTATTATAGCGACTTTGTGTGATATAATTCTAAAAAGGAATCGTCTATGCCCAAACACCACAAAATTCTCATCATCGGCGCGGGTGCGAGTGGATTGATGGTGGCAAATCGCTTCAGAGATCACGATATCGCACTCCTCGATGCCAATCCACTACCCGCGCAAAAAATCAAGATCTCCGGCGGTGGCAAATGCAACATCACAAACAAACACCTCTCGCCCGATCACTACCTCGGCGATCCCGACTTCATCGCCCCGATCCTGCGACACTTTGACCAAAACGATCTTCTGAACTATCTCAAAGATCACGGACTCACGCCGATCCTACAAAAGCGAGATCAATACTTCTGCCCCCACAGCTCCCAAGAACTCATCACGCTTCTGACCAAAAACCTTAAAGCCCCTATTTATAAGCATAAAGTGACACGCGTTACTCGATACAAAGTAAAAAGTGTCACTAAACACTATAATCACTTCATCATCGATGACAAATATAGCGCCGATATACTCATCGTCGCGAGTGGAGGGCTGAGCTTTCCCTCGATAGGCGCGAGCGGGATTGCTTATGAGATCGCACAATCATTCGGTCATACGATCGTGCCGACCGCTCCTGCTCTTGTAGGATTGACACTTCAAAGAGAGCAGTTTTGGATGAAGGATCTCAGCGGTATCTCCCTCTACGCCACCGCCAAGATCGGCAGCAAAAGACTCCAAGGCGATCTCCTCTTTGCCCACAAAGGGATCAGCGGACCCCTCATCCTCAACACTTCACTCTATTGGCAAAAGGGTGAGATCACCCTCGACTTCGCCCCAAAACAGAGACTCGACAAACCCTTTTTCAACTCCAAAAAACACCCCTCAAGCGCCCTCAAACTCCCCAAACGCTTTGTCAAGGCATTTCTCCATGCGTCCGATCTCACCGACAAACCGCTATACGACTACTCACCCACCGAACAAAAGCAACTCCAAAGAATCAAATCCTACCGCTTCGCCCCCGCAGGAAATTTTGGCTACACCAAAGCCGAAGTGACCAAAGGAGGCATCGCCACAGACGAGATCGACCCCCAAACCATGATGAGCAAAAAGTGCCCAAACCTCTACTTCCTCGGCGAATGCCTCAATGTCACGGGAGAATTAGGAGGGTATAATTTTCAGTGGGCATTTTCGTCTGCATGGAGAGTAGAGTTTTGAAATATTTGCTAGATACATTGGTCAGGTGATTCTTATCATGGACACATTGAACACTTCATCTTGTTTCTCATATTTTCCCAAATCTCGAAATAGAAATTCATGACTTTGTATCATCATCGTATCCTTGGGCTTTACATAAAATTATCGCCGAACCTACGGGTGCGACTCAAATTTGATGCAAACCCCACGAATACGAGCATAATACAAATTCAAAGAATTCTATTGCTAGATTTGGGATTTTCATCATTTTCTTGCTTTATAACATCATATATGCTATCATAACAGATGAATTTGGTCATAGATACAAATGTATGGATTTCAGCATTAATCAGTCAGGACGGGACAAGTCGTGAGATTATCAGACTTGCTCTTTTAGAGGAGATATCTCCTCAGATTAGTTCTGCGCTATTTGTTGAGTATGAAGCTGTTATGAAAAGAGTATCTATTCAAAAACAGTGTTCTCTTTCGATAGAAGAGCAAGAGGAGCTATTTCAGGCTTTTTTATCTACTTGTGCATACAATGAAATTTTCTACCTGTGGAGACCAAATCTCAAAGATGCAGATGATAATTTTTTGGTAGAGTTGGCAGTTGCTAGCAACAGTAGATACATCATCACAGAAAACATCAAGGATTTAAAGTCAAATGAACTGCATTTTGATTTTAAAGTTTTGACAGCAAAAGAGTTTTTAAAAAACTTCTGAAAATAGAGATAAAGGAAGATATGATGAGCACATTGACATTAAGAATCCCCGATAGCAAATATGAACGCTTGAAAAAATATGCCAAAAGTCAAAATATATCACTCAACAAACTTTTTGATGAACTTGCGACGATAGCACTCACCCAACATGATGCAAAAATTAGATTTGAGCGCTTGGCAAGCAAAGGAGATAAAAAGAGGGGGTTAGAGCTTTTGGATAAGCTAGATAAGCAGAAAAATAGGGATCAGGACTTATAAAAATCTAACTCAAACCATGATGAGCAAAAAGTGTCCAAACCTCTACTTCCTCGGCGAATGTCTCAATGTCACAGGAGAGTTGGGAGGGTATAATTTTCAATGGGCATTTTCGTCTGCGTGGAGGGTAAAGGGGTGATTATGATAAAATAGAGTTGAGTTTTGAAATTTTTGATAATAAGTTTCCTTGATCTTGCTGCAATCATCATGATCTCAAATGAAGACATTTTATATGACTCAACACAAAAATTTTGGCGAATCGTGTTTGTATTATTTGTCCCTATTCTCGGATCAATCATAATGTTAAGTATTTTAAATACAGGTTCCGAATCAAATAATAATCATATGAACAATAGTGATGATTCGGGAACTTATGAATGTTTTCATCATGATTCAGATGGAAACTTTGGCGGTGGAGATGGTGGAGATGGTGGATTTTAGTTCTACTTTTTACCCCTCTGACACCACGATTGCCACCACATCCGCCGAATCAAGGGTGATGCGTCGTTGAAAGTGGTTAGCCACTTTACCCAGATCCCGTTCCCCGTCTGATGTGACTGCTTTGAGTCTTAGCACACCGTTTAGTCCGTACCGTTTACCTTTAAAATCGATATCGAAGCTGATCTTCTGATGGCTATCGGGGGTCTAGTTAAATTTCATGCCCTGCCCCTCTTTTTCGCTCTTTTTCGCCATTTTTATTTTGGGTTTGGTCAAGTATAACAATATTTGCAAAAGCTATGTTTATGTTATAATACAGCAAGAAAATTACAAAGGAACAAAAATGGGTGCACTCAAAAAAGAGGATTTTCCGCACTACACATATGATGACTATAAACTGTGGGAGGATCAGTGGGAGCTGATAGAGGGCATACCTTACGCTATGAGTCCTGCACCGATGATCAAACATCAGAAAATTAGCAATAAAATTGCAAGAATTTTAGATGAAGAGTTGGAAACATGTACAACATATCATGCTCTGCTTCCTGTGGACTGGAAGATTACCGAAGACACTATCGTTCAGCCGGATAATCTCGTCGTTTGCTATGAACCTGAAGGTGCGTATATCACCAAAGCGCCTGTTATGATTTTTGAAGTACTCTCAAAAGCGACTGCCAAAAAAGATACAACACTCAAATATGCACTTTATGAACAGGAGGGTGTGAAATACTATATTATGGTCAATCCAGATGACGAAATCGCCAAAGTCTATGAACTGAAAGAGGGACGATATATTAAAATGCTTGACGCAACCGATGAAAAAACCACTTTTGAGCTTGGAAAATGCGAGATCGAAATTAACTTTGCCAAACTATGGAAATAGTCCTCTAACTTTACCCTAACCCATTTATTGTATCTTATTTTCTTCATGATTCAGGAGGGAGGGACTTTGGCTTACCCCTCCGACACCACGATTGCCACCACATCCGCCGGATCAAGGGTGATGCGTCGTTGAAAGTGGTTAGCCACTTTACCCAGTTCCCGTTCCCCGTCGGATGTGACTGCTTTGAGTCTTAGCGCACCGTTTAGTCCATATCGTTTGCCGTTAAAGTCGATGTCGAAACTGATCTTCTTGTGGCTATCGGGGGTCTGGACATTGAGGAAGATACAGGCAATATTACCCAATCTGTCTCTCCAAACGCTGTTTTGGATCGCCTTCATCGTGACTTGGGGTATCCAGTGTGAGCGATCGGCAGGGACTGTGATGCGCTCTTTTTGGGCGATGTATAGCGGTTTTTGCATCTGACCGTAGGCGATGAAACGGACGAGTCGGTGGTGCATCTGTGCCAATTTTCTCACATACGCCACAGCATTAGCGCGTTGGCTACCCGGGAGTGGGGAATGTCCGAGATCGGGGTAAAAGTAGCCGATCGTCGATCCGAAGATAAATGCTTCTCCCGTTTTGCCGTAGAGCGCTTCATCGTCGGGAATCGTTTGGTTTTTGTAGGTATTGGTACCTGATCTTGGACCGATGAAGCTTGCCCGATCGCCATAGACTACTTGGACTGCGGGCACCTGATCTTGGGTCATGTAGTGGATCGTTTCATACCCCTCGATCTGATCCATCAGGGAGTCATTAAACCCCTCGCTTACGAAGTATCTCCCCTCCGGATAGACACGATGCAGTCGTGAGAGAAGCGTTTTGTAGCCCTCACGCCAGTAGTGCCCACCCCCGATCGGGTGTCCGTGAGTGGTATCCATACAGAGCTTGGGGCTGGTCGAGGTGATCTGATCGAGTAGCACTCCATCTACACCGCTGTGACTCACGAAGCGCCGATGTACATTCACCAAAATATCCTGCCATGGCTTTTGTGTCGCACACATCACCGCAAATCGGTTGCCGATCCACTTTTGGGTATAGGGCGATCCGTCAGCTTTTTTGGCACTAAAACGGCGCACTTTGGAGAAAGGGGGCACGAAGCGATCGGGGTGAGCGATCTTGGTGTCATAGAGGTAGCCGTTTGTGTAGAGTGAGAGCGATATTTTGTCGCCGAACGCTTTTTTGAGATTTTTGTTGAGCGTGAGAGCGGTTTTGGAGGGGTAAAACTGAGGAAAGTCATCTTCATTTGCCCGATCGTGCGGTGAGAGCCAATAGGCACCCAAAACGACCTCCGTACCCAAGCGCTTTTTGAGATCGCGCATCATCTTTGCGATCACTTTTGCTGAATAGTTTCCGTGCCCGTTCCAGAGTGGCTGTGTCGCCCAAACATCGACACTTTTAAGTCGTTTGAGTCGTACCGTGCGTGCACTATCATTTCTCGGATAGTAGTCGGCATTGGCGCGTACCCACGATCGATAGAGACGCGCCGCCTCATACCAGTCACCGTGATAAATACGCATCTGAAACAGACCCGGATAGGCAAAGTCATTGCCCCCTCGCCCCATATTCGGCGCGGGAACTTTGGTCGCAATATGCAAAAAATCTCCCCGCCCTTTGGCGATCAGCGTCTTGATCGAGGCTTTTTTATCACACGCACACAAAAAGAGCCCAAGATCACTACCGTAGTACGCCATATAGGGCATCGTCGCACCCCAACCCATCGGATAGAGCCCCGCACCGGCGTTGAGAAAGTGGTCATTTGGCTTGTTGTCACCGTAATCAAGATCATGCAAGGGATCTCGGATCACCTTGCCAAATCGATAGGGTACAAAAAGACGCGCATCGCGCATCGGCTTGAGATCGATAAGCGGGAAACGGCTTTCTAATACGCTAAAATCGCTTCCTATTCCCTCTACGCGCAGATCCCAATCCACCTCGCCGACACGCACCTGCATCGTGATAATGATCTGAAGTGTCCGGGGAAGTGTCTCATCGGTCGGCTGTGAGAGTCTGATCTCCTGCGTCACTTCATCGCGTCGTTTGACTTTGATACCGTGCCACCCTTTGGAGGAGAACAGCTTAAAGATTTTACCGTCGGAGAGTTTCTTGAGATCGATGCGAAAGAGTGTCGGATTCGCCTCTTTTGCCAGCAACTCTCTCCCGTCACTTTTGATTGCGTGTAGTTTCACACCTGATGCCAACCGTGCCAATTCTACTTTTAGGTGTGCGCCATCCGCCATAAGTCCTAAAGGCACCAATATCCACAATAACAAAACTACAATCTTTCTCACTCTATTTTCCTTCAAACAACATCGCATTCAAGCGCACATGATCTCCCTTGTGCAACAAATAGTGATCCGTGCTCCTCTCGACACGCACGATCCGATCACCTACCAAAACAGCTAGATGATCCTCCTCTACTGCCAACACCTCCCCCTCTAATATTTGCTCCTCTTGCAACCACTCATCTTTGGTACTCTCTCGCACGATCCGTCCTCTCTCTATCTCAACCATCCGATCCGCCAAGCGATAAATCTCCCGTTTGTCATGGCTCACAAGCAGTGTCGTCATCCCAAATTCACGATGCATCAAGGCTATCTCCTCTTGCAACTTCTCGCGCAATGCCTGATCCAGTGCCGAAAGCGGTTCATCGAGTAGGAGCAGTTTGGGCGATCGCATCATCGCGCGACAGAGCGCTACCCGCTGTTTCTGCCCGCCACTCAGTTGTACAGGGTAGGAGGCGCTGAGATCGTGTAGTTGCGTCATCTCCAAAAGCTTTTGAGCCAAAGGGCGATCGCGCCTGACAAAGAGCAGTTGCTCAAGCACGGTCATATTTTCAAACAATCCATACACTTGTGTCACAAACCCTATACTTCGCTGTTGTACCGGTAGTTGCTTCTCTCCATCCAACCAAAGCCGTTCCCCAAAAATGATCCGCCCCTGCGCCGACTCCAAGCCCGCCAAGATACGAAGCAGTATCGTTTTCCCGCTACCGCTCTTCCCGCTGATAGCGACAAACTCCCCCTCTTTGATCTTGGTTTGGACATCAAGCAGAAACGATCCGAGTGGCTTTTGAACGGCGATCTCTATCATTTGATCTTCATCCTTCGGTTCAGCAGATAGACGCTCAAAAGCACAACAAAGCTAAAGATCAGCATCAATCCGCTGTAAATATGGGCACTCTTATAATCCATCGCTTCGACCATATCATAGATCGCCACTGATGCGACACGGGTTTTGTCAGGGATACTTCCGCCGACCATCAGCACCACCCCAAATTCCCCGACCGTGTGGGCAAAAGTGATGATGAGTGCGGTCAGCAGTGAGGGTTTGATATTGGGCAGTGCGACGCGAAGCAGGGTCGTAAACTCCCCCTTACCCGCTAAGAAACTGGCTTCGACCATCGCTTTGGAGAGGGATTCAAAACCGCTTTGGATCGGTTGGAGCATAAAGGGGAACGAATAGATCATACTCGCCACGACCAATCCCGCAAAACTAAAAACCAGCTTGATATCCAACCACTCAAAGAGCATCTTCCCTACTAATGAATCAGGCGCAAATGCCCACAACAGATAAAATCCCAAAACCGATGGGGGCAATACGATAGGAAGCGCACTGATCGTCTCGACAAAGGGTTTTACAACCGACTTGGTGTGATAGAGCCACCACGCCAAAGGCACTGCTACCATAAAAAGGAGTAGCGTCGTAACGGTAGCCAGCTTGAAAGAGAGCCAAAAGGGTGTTAGGTCGATCACTGCTCTACTTTGAATCCATATTTTTGCATCACCGCTTGGACTTCCGGCGTATGAAAATAGTCAAAAAATTTCTTGGCCAAGGGTTTGTCAGCACCCACCTTTGTGATGCCGTAGCCCTGCCGAAGCGGTTCGTGAAATTTCGCATCGATGAGAAAATATGCACCATATTTACTCTGTGCAATCGTCGGTGCTTTGACAAGTGAGAGCGCGATGACACCAATATCCGCCGCCTGAGTCGCTACGAAGTTGGCTGTTTGTGAGATATTCTCCCCCAAAATGATTTTAGAGGAGATCGCATCGTAGATCTTGGCATTGATGAGTGCTTCTTTCGCCTTTTCACCATAGGGTGCGTGTGCGGGATTGGCGATGGCGATGTGTTTGACCCACGGTTCGCGAAGCTGATCAAAACCCTTTTTGGGGTCAAAGTGCGTATTTTTACTCCAAAGCACCAATCGACCAATCGCATAGAGTTTGGGTTCAGTGACAATGTCACCCTTTTTGTAGAGCTTTTGCACATAGTCCATATTGGCACTAAAGTAGAGATCAAAAGGCGCACCTCGCTCGATCTGCACCATTCCTTTGCCCGATGATCCGTAGATCATCTTGATCTTATCCGTCGGGTGAGCTTGCTCAAAAGCGTTGACGATCTTATCAAGAGCAAATTTAAGATCACTTGCGGCGAAGATCGTAAGAGTCTCTGCCTGCAAAAAAAGAGGAAAGAGAAGTACAAGCACAAAGATTTGCCTCATATATATCCTTTTGTTTTTGACTATTTTAACACATTTAGCACAAATTTGTTAAGATGCCAAAATGCGCATCAAATATCATATACTCCTTGTCGCTCTACAGCTACTCACTGTTTCAGTACTCCACGCTCAATGGATGTTTGTCAATGGTGACGGCACCCTCTCGCCCTACAACAATGAACCGCAAGAACACTCCTATGCAATCCCCAAAGAGAGTGCCAAAGATGAGCAAATTTTGGGTCAAGAGGTCAAGCGCTCCTATCATCCGCATCATATACAGAAAAAAAGGCGCAAACATCGTATTATCATTACCGATGCGCACGCGCCTAAACGCATCTATCTCACCTTTGATGACGGACCGCTCAACGGCACCCAAAATGTCATCTCCGTACTCAACGAAACCGGTGTCGATGCGACGATGTTTATGATCGGAAGGCATGTCGACCTGAGCCGTTATCGCAAACGACTCTTTTTGCGTGCGATCGACGCACCCAACATCCTCGTCGCAAATCACACCTACTCTCACGCAAACGGACACTACCGAGATTTTTATGCCCACAAACAATGCGTCATCAGAGATATAGAAAAGATGGAGAGAAAATTGCGCCGTTATGATGAAGCGCATGTGCAAAAATGTTGTCGGTTAGCCGGTCGCAATGTCTTTCGACTCCCTCGAATCGTACGAAATGATCCTGCGATACGAAGCAGTCGTGAAGCGCATGTGTATGACGCTTTGGATCGGAGGGGGTTTGATATTTTCGGTTGGGATTATCAGTGGGATTATGATCCGCATACCGGCAAACTCTACAAGTCCCCCCGCCAAATCGCCGATGCAATCGAACAAATCTATCGCCGTCACAAAACGCACAAACGAGGAAAATGTATCCTCCTCATGCACGACTTTACCTTCAAAGATCGCTTCAACGGCAAAGCCAAACTCAGACGACTCATCGCGCTTTTACAGCAACGCGGATGGCGCTTTGAAACGCTGGAGAGTTATTAGGTTCGGGTATCAAAAGCATTTTTTGAGAACTCTGGTGTTCTATTTGTTACAAATTATCCAAACTAGTCGGTATCTATGACGATAAGCTTTAGGAGATGTTGAGTCGTTACATTGAACAGACACGATCCAAAGAAGATTTCTTCACGATTAAAGCTATCAGTATGGATGAGACCAGACAAAGAAAAGGACACAACTATATTACCCTCATTGTTGATATGAAACAGCGACGCACACTCTATGTGACTGAGGGGAAGAACAATAGTACTTCTGGGCAACCCATTCAAGGCTTGCACCCATCAAGAAAGCCATCAAAACAATTCAAAAGCATTTAGACGATATCAGTACGATGACAAAAGCAGAGCTTGAAGAGAAGCATATTGTTTTTCAGAAGGATGATAAAAAGACTTATATTGGCAAGATGTTTAGTAGGATTGTTCAAAAAGTGGCCGGGAGAGAGGGATTCGAACCCCCGGAGGTGTGACCCTCAACGGTTTTCAAGACCGCCGCATTCGACCAGCTCTGCCATCTCCCGAAAAATATAAAAGAAAAATATGCCTTCATTTCACTAAATTCTCGGCGACTGCCGTAGCTTTAGTGTTTGAAAACTTATGAGGCTTTGCCTTATAAGTTTGAGACAATTTAATGGAGGCGACACCCGGATTCGAACCGGGGATCAAGGCTTTGCAGGCCCGTGCCTTAGCCACTTGGCTATGTCGCCGCCGTTTTTTAGTGGTGCCCGAGGCCGGACTTGAACCGGCACAGCTGCAATAGCCGGGGGATTTTAAGTCCCCTGTGTCTACCAATTCCACCACCCGGGCAAACTGTTTGAGATTGTCGGGTCTGTGATGTCAGGCATATCGGACACCATCAGTTTCAATCATTTTTCTTTAATTAATGGAGCGGGAAACGAGGTTCGAACTCGCGGCCCCGACCTTGGCAAGGTCGTGCTCTACCACTGAGCTATTCCCGCATATCATGATTAAAGAGACGAGATTATAGCAAAAAAAATCTTGTTTGTAAAGTAAAAGCAGGTTTTTTTCAAAAAAATTGTATTATTTCACAGCAAGGAGTCTGATGCGCATCCTATTTTTTCTCTTGTTTTTACTAAGTACACTACATGCTATCGATTTTGAAGCACTCTATAGAGAAGGTAGGCAAAGCTATTTCGCATTGCTTCAAAAGCTTGATCACCGTTTAAGCAAATTTAGTGATCTTAATGAAGATAATATCGAACGATCGATTCTCTATCGTAACCGCTTAAAGATTATCACCTCACTCAAAGCTGATCGTCATTCACTCCATCCCTACCTCTACCTTAGAGGCAACCTCATCCTACCCTCCATCAGCCGATATCTTGAGTTTACACTTGACAAAGAGAGCGCCTCATCACCTCTCAACCGCTCTCTCTCGCGTCATTACGATACGACGACAGAGGACAACCAACTTCGACTCTCGATGCTTTTACACATTATCAAACAAAATCGTCTTGATCTCTATACGAAACTCGGTATCAAACTTCAACACTTAGATGAACCCTATCTCAAGATCGGTATGCAAAAGCGGATCAATTTTCAAATCTACTCTCTTCTATACGATCTTCACTTTTACAAATACCTCTTCAACTCCAAAATCATTTCTACAACATCTGTGAGCCTGTCACGACCACTCTCCTCTACATTGTGGCTCCAAGACACACTCATTCTCACGCATAAAAATTGGCAAGATCGCTTCAACTATGATCTGATTTTCAAATTGCATCAGCGCATAAACGACCGAAGCAGTTTACTATATTTGGTCGCATATCGGGCGCAAACGCTTCCCGAACACCGATTTCAAAACGCGAGATATATCGCCAACATCCGCTATCGTCACTTTTTGACTCGTTGGTCATTTTTGGAATTCATCCCACAGCTAGATAGAAGCAAAGCACACCATTTTCACAATGATTTCTCACTGCGACTCAACTTTGGTATACTCTTAGCCAAATAGCATCACTACAAGACAATCTTGACGCAATCTTCCTTCTTAAACGCATCAAACAACCCTACACGATCCTCGTCGCTATGCACCAAAAGAGAGACTTTATAACTGATATAATTTTTATCTTTGCTATGCTTGGGTGCACCGATCTTATAGATGCGATCTCCCACCACATTTTTGACGATATGTTCGATCTTACAATGCGCATTGATAATCACTTTGTAGTTCCAATTGCACGGATACTCTAACTCTAATTTTTTACCCTCTAACATAATCCCCACTCTTTCCGCCACTTTTGCTTAGTAGCTTGATTTCTGAAATTTCCATCGATTTATCGACTGCTTTGACCATATCGTAGATGGTCAAAAGCCCGACACTCACACCGGTCAACGCCTCCATCTCCACGCCGGTTTTTCCTGTCAGTTTTGCCCTCACTTCGAGACGAAAACCGGGCAGATCAGGCAGTTGCTCCACATCACACTTCACTGAAGTCAGCATCAGCGGATGGCACATCGGGATCAACCGACTCGTCTCTTTGGCTCCTTGGATCGCCGCGATGATCGCCGTCTGAAGCACCGGTCCCTTTTTGGTTTGGTTGGATACGACGAGTTCATACGCCTCTTGACTCATCTTGATCTCACCGCTGGCAACCGCTATGCGGGTAGTATCGGATTTGTCCGAGACATCGACCATCTTCGGGCGATCATTTTCATCTAAGTGTGTCAATTTCACAATATTTCCTTACGGGCACCTCTAATAACCCTAGATACCCTTGTTTAATTTAGAAAATTATATCATACCTTTACTGCTAATTATTATTATGAAGGATCAAGATGAAAAAACGACTGCCGTGGCTTCTTTTACTCGCACCGATCTATCTTCTGGCGATCGAACCACTCGATATCCCCATGGAGACGGCAAAAGGGAAAAAACTCATCATGCACATCGACAATCACGGACTCAAAGTGACCAACCGCTGGAAACATAAGGCACTTCTTTTAGTCTTTTTCGGCACGCACTGCCCCGCTTGCAATGCTGAGATGCCGGAGCTCAAAAAGATTCACAAAGAGACAAAAGATTTGATCGTCTTAGGGATTCAAACAGAAGATAATGTAAGAGATAAAACACTTGTACGATTTGCCAAATCCAAGGGACTCAACTATCCCGTTGTCAATTTTAGTTATGCGATGGAGTTGATTAGTTTTATTCAGGAACATTTGGACTGGAAAGGGGAGATACCCAAAATTTATCTCTTTGATAGAAGCGGGAAGTTTCAGAAAGATTATACAGGCGGGCTAACAAAAAGACGGTTGATTAGGGATCTTATAAGAATACGGTATGGAAAATAACGGTGCGAAATTCGCACCGTTCCCCTCAGGATCTATCATGAAGAAAGATAAATCTATATGACAGTGTTGATAAAATTTATCAAGCACAAAAGAATTGTAGCTAAAAAGAGATAAAATTTATCTTAATTGGTTCAACTATGCCGTAGCCGCAGCTTTTGCTGCCGCAATCGCCTCTTCATAGTCTGGCTCTTGCGTGATCTCAGGAACTGTTTGTTTGTAAGTGACTTTGCCATCTTTACCGATGACAAAGATCACTCTCGCAAGTACGCCCGCCAAAGGCCCGTCAGCCAAAAGTACACCGTAAGCATTTCCAAAATCTTTGTTTCTAAAATCAGAGCATACTTTGAGTTTGTCGATCCCAGCTCCACCACACCATCTAGCTGCCGCAAACGGAAGATCCATAGATACCGTAATCACCTCTACACCATCAAGATTTGCCGCCTCTTGATTAAATCTTCTCGTCTCCGCATCACATACACCCGTATCGAGTGAAGGAACCGCGACAACAAGTTGTACTTTCCCCTCTCCGCCGACTTTCTCATCTTGAAGCATCGGATCGCAGTTTACGACTGTAACCTCCGGAGCTTTATCTCCGACATTTACTTCATTTCCTGCAAGGTTGCATACTGTATCATTCTTAAATGTGACTGTTGCCATATTTCTATCCTTTGTTATAATTTTAAGTGATAATGATAACCTAATTAGGATAAAACTTATCTTAATTTAAAAGATTTCCTACTATAATAGTATCCAAAAGGATTAATTATGCTAAAAATTCCAAAGTGGATTACACTTATATACATTATCATATTGGGCATCACACTCGGAGCATCGCTCTATGCGGGTGCTGTCGTCGCACCGGTCATCTTTCACTCTCAAAGCGCTCTAGGTAGTGAAATCTTGAGTCGCTACCAAGAGGGGCTCATTATGACAAAAAATTTCGTTCGTCTCTCCTATTTGGTCGATCTCTGTCTGTTGGCTGTCGTTTTTTATGAGGGATTTCGCTACAAAAGTTTTGAGCGTGACGGAATTGCGCTACTGAGTGGATTGCTTGTCATTATGAGCGGGTTGCTCTATTCGCACTACTATATTCCACAGATTTTAGAATTTCAAGCCCAAGGCGAGAAAGTAACCCAAAGCAAACTCTTTGCCAACACCCACTTTGCAAGTGAGCTTGACTTCAAGCTCTTTGCCGTCGCGCTTTTGATCTTATTGGGTCGAAATCTCTATCGTAGTTTGAAAGATTAACGAAACACCTTTGGATCGGAAGTGATCTTGCGATAGTCGCAAAACTTCTTTTGCGTGTAAGCGTCGATCGCATACCGTCCGATCATCACGGCGTTGTCACTACAATAGGCTAGATCACTTAAATGCAGTTGCGCACCGTACTTTTTGCAGAGTTCTTCAACTTTTTGACGCAAATAGAGGTTGGCACTCGCTCCACCGACGATAGCAAAATGAGCAGGGCGATTGGATTGAAAATATTTTTTGAGTTTATGAAGTAGATGTTCACACGCTACCCGCTGAAACGATGCACAGATATCGCGCCGATCTTGCTTCGTGATACTCTCCCCCAGATCGGCGATTGCCAAACGCACTTGATTTTTCAATCCCGAATAGGAGAAAGCAAGTTTGGGAGAGTTGTAAAGTGGTACGGTAAAGTCAAAGCGATTCTCATCTCCCTCTTGTGCTAACTTCTCGACGATTGGTCCGCCGGGATACCCTAATCCCAACATCTTCGCAACCTTGTCAAAACTCTCACCGAAACTGTCATCCATACTTCGTGCCACCACTTCAAACTGATCAAATCCTCTCACCTCGATAATCATCGTATGCCCACCCGATACCAGCAACACTGTCTGCGGGAAAAGCGTCTCCTTTTCGATAAAGAGTGAGTAGATGTGCCCGTAGAGGTGATTGACCGCGATAAGGGGGAGATCAAGTGAGATGGAGAGCGCTTTTGCCATCGTGATCCCCTCGACCAGTGTGACGGAGAGTCCCGGTTCGTTAGTCACGGCGATCGCCTTGAGATCAGGAAAATACTCCTTTGTCTCCTCCAAAATCTTCGGTAGCGCTTGGGCATGAAGTCGCGCGGCAAGTTCCGGCACGACACCACCGTATTTGGAGTGCTCTAACTCTTGGGAGATCTTTTTGTGAAAGCATACCTCTTTGTCGGCGATCCGTGTCACGGCGATCGAACTATCGTCACAACTGCTCTCAATGCTGAGTATCATATCTGCTCCTAAAAATAGTAAAAGAGTCGCACTTGGGCATTTTTGTCGATACTATCATCCTCTAGCTTTAGGTTGAGTGCAAAAGAGTCGGTGAGTTGCATCGTCGTAAAGATCTCCCCGTGATACGCCCAAAACCCCTTGTCATACCACTCATGTGCGATACTCGCTCCCACTTTCATCTCCTCAAAATTTGCCATCGCACCTACTTTGGCACCTATACCCCAAAGCGCTCCTGCGCGTAGATGCAGACTTGGAAGTGCAGTCGTGTAGATCAGCCATCGCCCTACTTTGTAACTGAGTCCCACTTCACCTTTGAGCTTGAAGTGATCTTTGCCTCTAAAGTGTTCAAATCCCACCTCGACACCCCATGAGGGTTGAAAAAAGATCGCATCGATCGGTGCATAGGAGATGATCTTTACAAAATCAAAATAGTTCAGACGCAGACGACGATCCCGCTTGTAGAGTAGATTGAGATGAAAAAAGTCGATATACGCCCCCTCTTTAAATCCACGATCGAGATCGTAAATATCGTGAAACGCCGCCTTATATCCTAGCTCTACGCCCTGGTCTCCGATCGCTAAATCGACCCTCGTACTAGGATGGGAACGAAGAGGATCTGTGGGATTGGGTATCTTGATAGACGGTGTTTTGGGAAGACGACTTCGCTTTTGGAGTAAGGCAATTAGTTTTTTGGTGTAGTTTTTAGCATCAATTTTTTTGGCTTTTCGCAGAAGTTTGAGCTTTTTAACCGCTAGCTCTGCTTGATACGCCTCTTTGATCCTGCCCGTAGCGTGCTTGGAAGCTTCGAGTAGTGCTCTGATCTTCCGATCGGATGAGGGGCGAAAATGGCGCTTTATGATAAGCCCCGCACGAGAGACGACCTTGATCGTATCGATAGGGATCGCTTTGTAACTAAATTGACCGACCAAATCCAAACTGGGGCGCGCCACCTCCAAGAGCCAAAGTAGATTGTAAGAGCAGTTTCGAGTAAAGAAGTAGTAGTCGCTGTAATAATCTTTGATCTCATAGAGATGAAGAAGCATCCGTCTGATCTCTTGGGGTGTGAGATCGAGATCATACTCCCAAATATCTCGGCTCTCTAAGTTGCTATACTCTTTGATCTTCTTGTAATAGGGCAGAGCCGAATAGCGCCCCTGATAACCGCCTGTCAAGCCGTAATAGGCGAAAAAGAGTCCATTTTTCTCATCGCTGTTGGCGGCATAGTTGATAGCGTTTGCCATCAGCGGGCTCTTCTCCTTGCCGTTAATGCGCAAAAAGGTGTGCCCAAACATCGAAGCGGGGGAGTTAATGTGTGCGGTCGGAAAAATGAGCGTCACACTTTTGGGCTCTATCTCTTTGAGGAGTTTTTGGAGTGCCGGACACTCACGGTATTTCACTCCCTTGAGACGATCGGCGTATGCCTCAAAAAGATACGCTGTACGCGCGGGATACCTGCAGGAGATATTGTTGTCATTTTGTTTGAGTGCGTTGATTGTTGCGTTGAGTTCGGCTTGGGGATTCACATTGCCGATCGGTGAAAGAAAAAAGTGAGGATCATCGATCTGTGACTGACCGTCACGAAAGTGTAAAAGCTTAAGCCAATAGCTGTCACTCGCAAAAAGCGTCGTCGCAAAAAGAGCTAAAAAGATTAACCCTCTTTGCATCAATAACCTAATTAGAGTACGCTTGCGATGTTATCAAGAACTTGTGCAGAATCTACATTTGAGCTAGAGTAGATTTTTGCAAAATTTGCTTTAAGCTTGCTTGCCGCTGTCGCTTTATCTTCTACTTTGATCATAGAGAGAAGTGTATCAAGATTTTCACCTTTACCGGCCGCCATCTCTTCAGCGATAGAGTCCATATTGTCAGCAACAAATCGTTGTGCTTTGTCATTCATCACCAATTTGAAAGGTTTTGTACAGTTAAGTGTACCGCTTGTGATACCGAAAGTTTGGTTTCCGGATGTACTGTTTGTAGTCGCCGCCAAAATTTGTGTCGCTACTGTATCTTGATTTGGAATCAACATCGAACCTAAACCGCATCCGGTATTGCTATTACCCGCTGCATAGATACTACTAGTCAGTGTTGCCATTGTTGCAACTGAAACTAAAATTTTTTTCATTACTTCTCCTTGAATTTTTAAATATTACGGTGATACTTTAGCACATTCTCCATAAGAGCATGATAAGGATCTAGTAGTTAAGAATATTTTAAGAAAATCTAAGTACTATTCCATTTTCATAAAGAATATTTATGAAAGATTAAAGCGACAAACTATTTTGTCGATAATAGTGAGTGTAAATCACGCGATTTTACATCTAATATATGGGAGAGATTTATGACGGTAGAAGAGTTAGAACTCCTTGGAGAGCTTAGCGAAATCGATATCGAAACGCTAGATGATGATACGATAGCAGAGCTTTTAGACAAAGCTTTGGAGATTACAGATGGTGACCCTTATGAAGCCATTACCTTTATTACTGAAAACAGTGAGATCCCCTACGAAGATCTTCAACGCGTTTACGATACCTTTAAAAAGTAAAACGGGCTAGATCGCAAGTCGATCTAGCTTTTGAGTGAAGCTTTTATCTCATCCAACCCCTCTTGTAAAATATCAATCAATACTTTTGACGCCTCATTTTGATCGGTTTCGGGTACATCCCACTCCGTAATACGCATATTTGCGCTGTATAGTAGGTGTAACTCTTTTTTGATCTCCTCTTTACGGCTTTGTAACTCTTTTTTAATAGCATCCAGTTTTTCACTCATATTTAGGCTCCTTTATTTGATAGATAGATATCACACGGCAAATTTTTGACAAGTGATACGGCGACACTCTCATCCAATAGATCGCTTTGACTATTGGTACAGATAAACAGTAGATCGCATGGGTGATTTCGTAGATAGGCATTCAAATCCTCATCCACACCCGAAAGATCCTCGATAAAATCACCATCGATATGCATCTCATCGAGAAATTGATAATAGCGTTTTCGTGATGCTTCACGCATATCTTGGCTCACCTCTTGGGTAAAGATGGGATCAGGAAGTGGCACATCCATAAAATTGACATCTGCCATCACAAGTTCATAGGGATAACGATAATCATACAAAATACGAAAATGCGCCCCCTCAAAACGCTTTCTCGCCCTCTCTACACACACTTTGGATCGTTCACTGAGATCAACCGGAATCAAAATATTTTCATACTTTTCTCGCTTCTCTTTAAGAATCAAAAGGGGTGTTTTAAGCTTTTTGGTCAATGCTTCACTCACACCTTCAATATAAGCACTTACCACCAAAGTATCACTGTCTGAGAGCTCTTTGACCCTATCTACACTATCATCGATTTTAACAAAGATAGCGACATCCTCTGTGTATTCAAGCGCATGCAAGTGACGCTTGATCGCATCTTTGACCGCCTGTTCATCAATCCCGTCTTCTTTTAAAAATGAGGGTTTAAAAAAATCGGGCAAATCCAATAGATGTGTCTCGTGAACAAAAAGTATCTCCAGGATAGCATCATTATCTTTTGCCATCTCAACCGATCGTGCTAACACTCGATCTATATCCTCTTCTCGATTGATAAGTGCTAAAATGCGTTTCATTTTTCTACTCCTTTGTCATATCACTAAAAATTTTGGCACCGCTCAAGAGTGCTAAACCGTCAAAAAAGAGACTAAAACCTACTAACAACCCAATCAAATAGAGTGAGCTAAAGGGCCATCCCACCACCAAAATAATACCCATTACAAAAGAGAGAAATGCATTGAGTGCCCACAAGAGCCATCCTTTTTGCGGATAAAAAGTAGATGCCAACGCACCCCCGCTAAAACTATCCATAAAAAAGTAGATAGAGAGCAACAAACCCAATGTCGCAGCTCCACCAAGCGGTGAAAAGAGCATGTAGAGCGCCACACCTATCAAAATAATGCTTTTGAGCCAACCCTGCCACTCTTTCGGGTTACTCAAGTAGGTAAAATACCCCGCGACCAAACCTCCAAAGAGCATGAGCCATGAAACAAAAATAACCGTCGCATAGGTTGTAAATACAGGATAAAAAATACCTACAATACCCAACACTAAAAAAATGCTCCCCGCTATTTTAGCATATTTTCCAAACTTCTCAATCACAAGATCCTCACCCGGATATAACCACATCTCTAACCTCCTAAATTTTACTATTCAAATTGTACTCTTTTTTACATCTTTTTTTTGCAACTTAGGTAGCAGTTATGCTACAATTTCCAGAAAAAAGGTTGTACGATGAAAGAAGCCAAAATACTTTTCGGAGATATTGAAGTCAGCAAGACAAGTTACCGTGAAATTCACAATCCATACAACAATCAAGTCGTCTCCAAATATCCGGAGTGTGATGCCAGTGATGCGGAGGAGGCACTCAAGATCGCCAAAAAGGCATTTGAGCAAAACAGATCAATCCCAATGAGCCAACGCATCGCGTGGATCGAAGATGTCATTTTGCGTCTCCAAGCTCAAAAAGAGGAGATCGCTCACACCATCACCCAAGAGGTGGGTAAACCGATCAAGTTTTCTCGTATCGAAGTCGATCGCTGTATCGAAACTCTTCGGCTCACCGTCGCTAGTGCTATCGAACTACGCGGTGAGACGATCCAAACCGATGCGATGCCCAGCGGAAGAAAAGCGACCGCCTTTTTCAAACGCGTGCCTATTGGTGTCGCTACCCTCATCACCCCCTTTAACTTTCCGCTTAACCTCATCGCACACAAACTTGCCCCCGCACTCGTCGCGGGTAACAGTGTCGTACTCAAGCCGACACCCGAAGCACCTTTAACTGCCTTTAAATTTGCCTCGATATTTATTCAGAGTCCTCACCGTTCGCCCAATGCACTCAGTCTTGTGTATGGTGATGCAGAAGTAGGCAGTGCCCTGGTCAAAAGCCCTATTCCTAGAGTCATCAGCTTTACGGGTAGTGTCGGCGTGGGCAAGATCATCACCCAAAATGCGGGTATCAAAAAGGTCGCTTTAGAGTTAGGAGGCAATGCTGCTACCTACATCGATCAAAGTGCCAATCTGGAGCTTGCCACACAAAAATGCGCCGTAGGTGCCTTTGCCAACTCCGGTCAAGTCTGTATCTCACTCCAACGCATCTATGTTCACGAAAAGATCGCTGAAGAGTTTGGACGCTATTTGGCGGATGAAGCATCATTTCTCAAGGTCGGCGATCCCTCTGATGAGCGTACCTTTATGGGACCACTCATCAATGAAGAAGCGGCACAACGCGCAGAGAGTTGGGTGAAGAGTGCCGTGAGCGAAGGAGCGACTATCCTCTGTGGTGGTACGCGCGAGGGACGACTCTTCGCACCGACAGTGATGGCTGATGTCACCGATGAGATGAAAATCGTCTGTGAAGAGGTTTTTGCCCCTATTGTCAGTCTTGTCAAGGTCAAGGATTTTGATGAAGCGATTACCAAGATCAACCAATCTCCCTACGGACTCCAATACTCGATCTTTACCAATGATCTACGCCTCACACAGCGTGCGATTGATGAGTTTGAGTGTGGCGGGGTCGTCGTCAATGATGTACCGACCGTGCGTTTTGATATTCAACCTTATGGAGGGATAAAGCTCAGCGGGATCGGAAAAGAGGGACCGAGATTTGCCCTAGAAGAGTTTACTGAGATGAAGAGTGTGGTGATCTTTTAACAAAAATTTCACGATCATATTATATAGTTAGAGAAAGGAGTTTACGATGAAACAGATTTGGATAGCGTCATTTACCGCTTTACTATTGCTAGGAGGATGTACCGGTGCTAGCGATGAGAATCCGACGATCACTCTCAAGGGCGACACTGATATCACACTCAAAGTAGGAGAAGTAATTCGTGAGCCGGGATATACCGCCACCGATCCACAAGACGGTGATCTCACCAACAAGGTACAAATCTCCAGCAATCTTAACTTTTATAAGCCGGGAACTTACTATGTAAAATATAGTGTGAAAGATAGCGATGGAAATGTCGCCTATGCCACGCGAACAGTCACCATCACACAAGAGAATAGCAACTACCAAGGAGATGTCCTCTACCAAAACGACAATAGCACTTACGATCTAGCAAGCTACTACTATCTCTATCAAGTACTTGAAGAGGGTAAAAATATGGTTGAATCCGTCGATCAATTTGACTCTCAGGGGTATCTCGTGACAACGCATCAGTTCAGTCTGGAGCGAAATAAATCCGATAATTCCATATATGTGTTTAAAGACAACACAATCACTTCTCATGATTTTGTAGGCTTTGATAGTATCAGCTCTTATGATGCAAACGGCTATGCCATCTATCAACACCGCAGATTTGTCAAAGGCAATGAAAACTATGATGAAGGTCGTCAAGTCTGTTCCGTAGTCGAGCATATCCCCGGCGCATTCAACACCCAAAGCGTCACGCATCTTAACGATAAGGCATTTGACTATATCAATGTCATCCATGTTCAGTGTAACGGCGCAGGCAAAACAGAGGATCGCTATTATGCACAGGGATGGGGTGAGATACTCGAACTACGAGACGGATATACTTTTCAGCTAGATAAAAATAGTGTGCAACTTCGATAGTAAAGCTTTTGGAGAAGTTTTCTACTCCTCCAAGAGCGCCATATTCTCTGCGCACAACTCAACCCAGGCACTATTTTTGACGATCTCCCCACACTTGGTGTAGAAACTCTTTGCCTCCTTAATTTTGCCAAGCTTTTCACTTAAATAGGCAGAGAGATAGAGTACATGCGCCTTCTCTTCATCTGTCAATTTTTTATACAGAAGCGGTAGTAGTGTATCGAGCGCTTTTTGATACTGCTTCTTTTTGCGCAATGCTTCAGCGAGATCTATCTCCACTTGGGGAGAATAGGTATCAATATGATAGTGCTTTTGCAAATCAATCATTTTGGAGGCATAACGAATAATCATCGGATCGAGCTGATGAGATTTGCCGTAAAGAACAAGATAGTGATAGACATCCAAAAGTCTCACATCATCGCCCAAGTTTTTTTCACACTTTTGCGCCTCTTGGAGCATTAAATCCTCATACTTTTTGAGATGTGCATAAGCAGATACACTCTTGAGACAATAATCTTCATACTGCTTCTCTTTGGTGATTTGCAAGAGTTTCTCCAAATCATTTGCCGCCAACAGTAGTGCCTTATCATTGGATGTCTTGGCATAGAGCTGAATGAGCTCATAGAGATATCGGCTCTTTTGGGTGAGATTTTGATCATTAAGTAGTTCCTTTGCCTCTCGGATTGCGTGTTTGAAATCTTTTTGCTTTTTGTAGCAGACAAAGAGCTTCTCTTTGAGTTTAGTAGGTGTTGTGATATTGTAATCATCCAAGAGGGTGATTGCCTCTTTACACTTTTCATGTTGCAAATCTTGTTCAAAAAGTTTTTGCGCACTTAGCTGGATAAGCTCCTCGCCTCCCGCCTTCTTAAGATCTGCTTTCATTGCCAAAATCTTCTCATACTCTTTTTGATCGACCAAAATCTTACTCTTTTCTATAAGCGCTTTTTTCCAGAGTGCTTTACCCTGATAACGCTTCAATAGTTCATCAAGTCTCTCCAGCCGTTTGCTTTGATTTTGTTCATTGCTATCAAGTGCCAGGGCATCAAGATGCTCTTTGACAAACGCGACATATTTACCATCAGCATATTTATCGAGATAGTATCGGTAGCTTGTGATTGCTTTGGTAATTTCTCGCGACTTCTCATACCAGTAACCCTGATCTTTGATTAATCGTTCTTTGTCGATCTGCGGGCTCTTTTTTAAAACAGGAAGTAGTGAGAGGGAGAGGTTACTTCCATTGGCATCGGCAAATTGCTCTGCAAGGGAGAGTGTAAAACCTGCCTTCTGTATTAAGATCGGCGGATTTGCTTTTTGAATTTTGAGAAGTAGATTTTTTGCTTTTTTAGGTTTATCATGTGTCAGATAGAGTTTAGCCAGATGTAAGGCTGCAAGTGAAGCAAGATCAACATCTTGTGTGTGATACAATACTTGTCTATAACTTGTGATCGCTTTACTGAACTTTTTCAATTGCTCATAGCGTTTTGCTTCAAAAAGTTTAACTTGAAAAAAATATGGGGTATTGGAAAAGTCATCTTTTAAAATATCCATATTGCGCTTTGCCTCTTTGTATCGCCCCATCTTTATATACCCTTTGGCGACAAATGAGTAGACTTCGGCTAAATACTCACTTGATGGATTTTGCTCGATCCACGCTTTTGATTGTTCAACCCAATCCATCGGATCAAGTTTTTTAGCATCCTCACTCTCTATCATCTTTCCCATTGCTCTCAAAGCGTATAGTTTGGCAATCGGACTAAAACTATTTGACTCTTCCCTTTCCATACTCTCAACCCGATCCAACACCTCCTCATAGCGCGCTTTACGATAGGCTTCTTGGATACGCGACATCTCATCGACACCCTCTTTGTGTGTGACCGGTTTGAGACTGTAATCCAACTCACCGATAAAGGGTAGATGATTTTGTTCAAAGGTAACGGGGAAATTGAGCCCTTCTGAGTTTTGTTTGCCAAAAAGTCTTGTTTGTTTCTTAAAGCCTACAATTATCCAATGTAATGACGGCTTGGAAACGATACTAGATACATTTTGATCATCGATAAAAGTATCACTATACGAATAAAAATAATAGTGAGATTTGGGTACAACTCGTACATTTGAGCCCTCAAAATAGATTTTGAAGAATCGATTCTCTACCGGTGCTTCTCGTCCTGTAATGGGTTGATGCAAGAAACAGACAAGCTCCTTTTTAAAAGCATCATTCAATACCTCTTTACAGAGAAACGCTTCTCTATCATCAATATGACACACAGAAAATGTCACATTATCATCTCTCGCTAAATTCAGTGTCAAGGTTGCACTAATTAATGAAATAGGTAGAAAAATTAAAAATATTAACTTTGACATAGAATGATTATATCATAAGGGGGAGAAAAGAATGGTGAGGGGTCTTATCTCAAGCAAAAAGCTTGAGATACTCACAAGCAATTAGTATCCGCTTGCAGAGACATACTTAGTAATGGTATCCAAAAGCGATCCGGTCATAAAGATAGCAAAAAGTGTAGCAAATGCTGCCAACCCGATAATTGTTTTGAGTGTTGTTGAAGCATTTTTCATGTAGATTGTACCATCATTCGTCTTTGGCTCATACAAGAACATATAGACTATCAACTTCAAATAGTAGTAAACTGAAATGGCACTATTGATACCCATAATCACCGCAAGTGATACAAAACCTGCATTGACTGCTGAACTCATTAAATAGAGTTTTCCCCAAAAAAGTGAAAAAGGTGGTACACCAGCAAGAGAGAGAATAAAAATTGCCATAATCACCGCATTAACAGGCATAATCTTAATCATACCACTAAATTTCTCATAGGGATGATCGAAACGGGTACCATGCAACTTTTCACTGGCTTTGTGACGGGATACCCATAGCATGGTAAAGGCACCAAGGTTTGTAAAGGTAAAAAGTATCCAATACAAAAAGAGTGCTGAATTGGATTGTGTAGTACCAATTAAAATCGCGCTCATCGCAAAACCGGCATGAGAAATAGAACTGTATGCCAACATCCTTTTCACACTCTCTTGAGCCAATGCCATGATATTTGTCAGTGTCATTGTTAAGACGGCTACCCACCATAAAAGATCTTGAACCCAAGGAATTTGAGCATGAATCATAAACTCAAAAAGACGCATTGCTACAATAAAACCTGCAATCTTTGGTACGATTGACATATAACCCGCCAATGCTGCACTAGCACCCTCATAGACATCAGGTACCCATGTCTGAAAAGGTACCATTGAGAGTTTAAATCCAATCGCACCGATCATGAAAATAACTGCCAATAAGACGGCGCTAATTGGTTGATAATGCTTTAACTCAAGTGAAGCCGCAATCTTATGGATCTCAACACTACCGGTAAGTGCATATAAAATCATAGAACCAAAAACAAAAAATCCAGCTGCCATTGCACCCATTGTAAAATACTTGATCGCTGCTTCAAATGACCGATCTCGATTGTGCATTGCAATCAGGGTATAGAGTGCTAAAGATGCGGTCTCCAAACCGATAAAAATTAAAATCAAGTTATCGCTTGTAACCATAAACTGGAACCCTGCAATCATAAAAAGAAAGAGTGCAAAAAATTCAGGATAACTAAATTCATGAAACCTTCTCGATGAAAGAGCCAATGGTATAAAGAGTGCTGAAGCAATCAATATGATTGCTTGCCCCAACATAGAGATACCGTCAATTAGCATCACATCAAACATTCCTCGACTTGCACCATTAAAGCCTAAAGCGGCACCTAATGCAAGCAATACAAACAATTCACTCACCATAACATAAAAGCTTTTTGAGAGCTTATCAGTTACAAGATCGATAACTAAAATGGTTAAAGCACCAAAGAGGATAATCCCCATCGGTATCAAAGTTGCTACATTGAGTGATGACATATCTATTGAAATGGGATCCAACATTACTTATCCTTTCCGATACTATTTACATGATGAATAAATGCTTTTGTTTTTGGCAAAACCGCTTTTTTCTCCATCTTTTGAACCATCTCATCTACACTATGGCTCATTGGCTCTAATACAGGTTTTGGGTAAACTCCCAAGAAAATTACAAGTGCGACTAATGGCACAAGAGCTGTGAGTTCTTGCGAAGTCAAATCTTTAAGTGACTCGTTTTTTGGATTCGTAAGCGGACCAAAGAAGGATCGCTTATAGAGAACCAACATATAAACCGCCCCTAAAATAATGGAACTTCCTGCAATCGCCGTCATCACCGGAGAGACTTGATAAAAACCTAAAAGTGACAAAAATTCACCGACAAAACCGATAGTCAACGGTAAGCCAACCGATGCCATCAACATAATTCCAAAAATAGTCGCATATCGAGGCAT
>JALVVN010000024.1:65584-104779 GCA_027023405.1 Campylobacterales bacterium | reverse complement strand
TTGGCATTGGCGATGAGATCATCCAATAGAGTACGATGTGCCACGAGACTTCCGATACACCCTCTCAAATTTCCGCGCTTTTGAATAGTGACAAAAACTGCACCCTGCTGTGCAAGATCGGGATATTTGTGTAGCAGATCGACTCGGTCGATCTGAGGCTTTTTGTACAACTCCTCCGCGATCGCCTCTTTGGCGATCTCTATCAAATAGTGCCCTCTCATCTCATCCTCCTTTATGTCGGATTTGGCTACTATAATTATACCAAAAATTCAAATGATTGAACAAGTAAAGGGCGTAAAATATGGTATGTGGGATCGATGAAGCGGGGCGTGGATGTTTGGCGGGACCACTAGTCGTAGCGGGGGTGATCCTCCAAAAGGAGATCAAGGCACTTGATGACTCCAAAAAACTCACTCCCAAAAAACGAGAAGCGCTCTTTGACGAGATCACCACACACAGCCGATATGAGATCGTCTTTACCTCCAACCACACCATCGATGAGATCGGTCTCTCCAAAGCGATCCGACAATCGATAGAGCAGATCCTCCATCGCCTCAAACCCACCCGAACCATCTTTGACGGCAACACCTCATTTGGTATCGACGGCATCGAAACCCTCATCAAAGCCGACTCCCTCATCCCCGCCGTCTCCGCCGCCAGCATCCTCGCCAAAGTGAGCCGTGATCGCTATATCATCGAACAATCAAAGCAATTCCCCCAATACGGCTTTGAAAACCACAAAGGCTACGGCACCAAAGCACACATCGAAATGATCAAAAAGCACGGCTACTGCGCACTACACAGAAGGACATTTCGGGTAAAGGAGTTGGAGCCGAATTTGTTTGATTTTTAAAAGATGCCTATGATTAGAAGGATGAGCAATGTTCATCTCTGCATATTTTTCAATGATGCTTTCAAAAACATTTTCGCTCATTGACTCTATTTAGAGCAAAATATCTTTGAGATATAAACTGTTTGCAAATCTAAAAAACCAATGACTCATTTATTTATAACAGAACCTTCAGAGAACTCTTCCAAGATGTCCCAAGAGCACTCTAATCATTGCAACAAAACGCACCAACTCGGTTGGCGCTCTGAAACACTAGAGAGTTATTAGATCGGCATATCCATACCCATAGGCATTGCTCCCATTGGAGCGCCGCTAAAGAGTATCAGCATATAGACAAAACCGATAAGTAGCAATAGATTCACAAACACACCAAGATAGATTGCCCATTGATTATAACCACCATACTCTCTCAAAGCTGACAATACTTGTGGCTCATCCTCACCAAAACGCTGCAAGATCATCTCTTTGCCTTTTTTGTAGCGCTTAAAGACCAAATAAGGGAAAACCGCACCGCTTGCTACCCATATTACAAGAGATCCGATCGGAAATCCAGTCATCAGCCATGAAAGCAAAAAGAAGATAAATGCCTCGATATAGAGTTTTCGATAGAGGAGAAAAAAGATACTACCACCAAATGCCCACCAAGACCACTTCCACTTAAACTGCTCCACACCGCCGGTAGTATAGGCTTCAAAGGCATCGATATAAAATTGCTCAGATTGGGGTTTGTTGATATAGGCTTTGATGCGTTCGATCTCTTGATTGTCAAGCATATTTACTTCCTTGTTAGAATAATGTGTTAGTATAGCATTGTATCAAAAATATTGACAATTCTTACACAAATCTTATGCATATTTTGTAATTTTATAAAAACATAAGTAATTTTTTGATACAGTTACCATCTCTTTATAAAGGTCTCGATTTTGATCAAAGCAAAGAAGCGATATGGACAAAATTTTCTCAAAGATGAGTCTGTAAAGAGTAAAATCATCCAAGCGATGCCCAACGATGCGATGCCTGTCGCGGAGATTGGACCTGGCTTAGGTGATTTGACACAAAAGCTACTTGAGCGTAAAAAACGCGTGAGTGCTTTTGAGATTGACTTAGAGTTATGTGATATCTTGAAGCGAAACTTCTCTGAAGCGATCGCATCAGGAGAGCTAACACTGGTTTGTAGAGATGTGCTTGAGCAGTGGCAAGATTTGCTTTTGCCCGGCAAGTATCATCTGATTGCAAATCTGCCTTACTATATAGCGACGACTATCATACTCAAGGCGCTGGAAGACACAAATTGTGCGTCTATCCTTGTGATGGTACAAAAAGAGGTAGCATTGAAATTTGCATCATCTAGCGGTGATCGCAACTTTTCTTCGCTGGCAATCTTGGCAAATAGTATTGCAAAGGTTGAGGTGCTTTTTGATGTAGAGCCCGATGCATTCGAGCCCCCACCGAAAGTGACCTCATCCATACTGAGGATCCAAAAAAGAACTGCCTTTGTCAAAGGCAAAGAGAATGAGAGCGGGTTGTTTGACTCGCCGGAGAGTTTTGAAGCGTTTCAGCGGTTTTTACGGCAGGCGTTTAGCGCCCCGAGAAAGACCCTACTCAAAAATCTCCAACCCCTCGCTCCCAAAGAGACGCTTGTAGCATTTTTGCAAGCGCAGGATCTCCCTCAGAGTGTTAGACCACATCAACTCTCAATCGAGCATTATCACTTATTGTTTAACAAAATAGAATATAGAAATAGAAAAATAAATAATAAGGAAAGTTGAATGCAAGAAGAGAATAACAACCAAACCAGTTCTGCATCCCAAAATAACGCTTCAGAACCAAAAAATAGCTCAGATCAGGGCAACCGATCGGGACAAAATAGAAGACCTAGGGCAAATGCCAAAAGAAATCCGAATCAAAACAGAAGCAGAAACAACAGCAATAGAGGTGGGCAAAACAACCCAAACAATCGTAATGGTGGAAGCAATAATAGTAGCAATAGCAACAACCGACCCAACAGTAAAAACCGTCGCAAACCACAAAAATTTTCTGCAAAACTCGGCAATGAGAATTGGGAAATGCGCATGAAAGAGGCGATTGCCGCCAACAAAGAGGTGCACAAAAAGGTACTGCAACCCTATGACAACTTTAATCTCAACACCAAAGCGACACTCAAAGTCACACCGCTAGGCGGTTTGGGTGAGATTGGTGGAAACTTTATGGTGATGGAGACAGAGAAGGATGCCATCATTATCGATATCGGAATGAGTTTCCCAAGTGAAGATATGCACGGTGTCGATATTTTGGTGCCGGACTTCTCCTACATCAAAAAGATCAAGGATAAGGTGAGAGCGATTATCATCACACATGCACATGAAGACCATATCGGTGCGGTTCCCTACTTTTTTAAGCAGTTTCAATTTCCCATCTACGGTACACCGCTTCCGCTAGGAATGATCGCCAATAAGTTTAATGAACATGGACTCAAAAAAGAGAAAAACTACTTTGTGCCGATCGAGAAGCGGAAAGTCTATGAGATTGGCGAGTTTCAGATCGAGTGGATTCATGTCACCCACTCCATCATCGATGCCTCATCACTAGCGATTACAACACCGATGGGAACGATTATTCATACCGGTGACTTCAAGATCGATCATACACCGATCGACGGCTATCCTACCGATCTGGCACGCTTTGCCTACTACGGCGAAAAGGGTGTTGTCGCACTCTTTAGCGATAGTACCAACTCCTATCGCGAAGGAATTACCAAGTCGGAAGCCACTGTCGGTCCTACTTTTGACAAAATCTTCTCAGGAGCAAAAGGGCGTGTCATCATGTCCACCTTCTCCTCCAACATTCACAGGGTCTATCAAGCGATCAAGCACGGTATCAAATATGGCAGAAAAGTGTGTGTCATCGGGCGAAGTATGGAGCGAAACCTCGATATCGCGATCGAACTCGGCTATGTCGATCTCGATAAGCGAATCTTTATCGAACCTCACGAGGTCAATACCTACGACGATCGTGAAGTACTGATCGTTACCACAGGAAGTCAGGGCGAGACGATGAGTGCACTCTATCGTATGAGTATCAATGAACATCGCCATATCAAGATCAAACCCAGCGATCAGATCATCATCTCCGCTAAAGCGATTCCCGGCAATGAAGCGAGTGTCTCACGCGTGATGAACCACCTCATCAAAGCGGGTGCGAAAGTGGCTTATCAAGACTTTAGCGAGATCCATGTCTCCGGTCACGCCGCGATGGAGGAGCAAAAGTTGATGTTGCGCCTTGTTAAGCCGAAATTTTTCCTGCCGGTTCACGGTGAATACAACCACATCCACAAACACAGAGCCACCGGTGTCGCATGCGGTGTCAATCCTAAAAATACTTATCTAATGAGTGACGGCGATCAGATAGAAATCACCCCGCGATATATTAAAAAAGTGGGGAGTGTCAAATCAGGCAAAACTTATATTGACAACCAACTCAACAAGCAGATTGATGACGACATCATCATCGATCGTCAAAATCTTGCAGAAAACGGCGTTGTCATGATCGTCGCACAGATCGAGAAACAGTCCAAAAAACTTATCAATAAAGCGATCGTGCGTACCTACGGCATCGTACCTGATAAGCGAGACAAAGCCTTCTCCAAAGAGATTGAGGATATCTTGGACAACTTCCTCATCAATGCCAACGATGATGTGATGCGCGACCAGAGAGTGATCGAAAACTCCATTCGCCAAATCGTACGCAAACATATCTTCCGCAAAAAGAAGAAGTATCCGACCATCGTTCCGACTATCTTTTTGATGTAGGAGCGTTTGGTGAATTATCAAGCAATCGCACAAGAGGTTCTCCTCACCGAAGCCAAAGAGCTTGAACGAGCCGCTACCAATCTCGGTAGCGATCTCGATGCTATCATCGAGACGATCTACCACACAAAAGGCAAGCTGATTATCACAGGCGTAGGCAAAAGCGGTCTAGTGGGATCGAAAATGGCGGCAACCTTTGCCAGTACGGGAACGAGTAGCTTCTTTTTGCATCCAACCGAAGCGATGCACGGTGATCTGGGAATGATCGATAGAGAGGATTGTGTCTTGGCGATCAGTTACAGTGGGGAGAGTGAAGAGCTTATCAAAATGGTTCCGCACATCAAGCGCCTCGGTGTCCAACTGATCGGCATGGCGGGAAATCCCGATTCGACTTTGGCAAAAAACAGCGATCTCTTTTTAAGCATTCATGTTACAAAAGAGGCATGCCCGCTCAATGCCGCTCCCACCTCCTCGACCACACTTACGATGGCACTAGGCGATGCGTTGGCGGTAGCTTTGATGAATCGACGAGATTTTCAAAAAGAGGATTTTGCCTCTTTTCATCCGGGAGGGTCACTGGGCAAACGACTCTTTGTCAAGATCGATGATGTGATGCGAAAAGAGGATCTGCCGATCGTTACACAAGAGACACCGCTCAAAGAGGCTATCATTACGATGAGTGAAGGACGACTGGGGGCAGTGATCCTCCAAAACGGCGATAGAAAACTTGCGGGGATCTTTACCGACGGGGATCTGCGACGAGCGCTCATGAGAGAGGATTTTAGCCTTGATCTACCGGTGCTAGACTACGCGACCACCTCACCCAAAACTATCAACAATACCGCGATGCTAGCAAGCGACGCACTCAAGATCATCGAATCACAAAAGGTTCAACATCTCATCGTCACAGATGAAAATGACCGAATACTTGGTATTATTCATATTCACGATCTTGTCGAAATGGGGATCAAATAGTATGCGAATCAACAAATTTCTCTCACACAACACCAAATACTCCCGAAGAGAGGCAGATGAGCTCATCAAAAACGGTCATGTAAAAATCAGGAACAAGATCATCACCGATCTCTCTTACCAAGTTCAGCCTGATGACAAGGTCTATCTCAAAGGGCGCTTTGTCCATCGAAAAAATGAGTTTACCGTACTTGTCTATCACAAACAAAAGGGAGAACTTGTCACCAAAAAAGATGACAGAGGGCGCAAAACGATCTACGATAACCTCTCCAAACGCTATCACCACTTTCTACCGATCGGCAGACTCGATTTTACCAGTACCGGTCTGCTTTTGCTCACTGATTCACCTGAGGTTGCGACGATCTTGATGCAGAGTTCACTAGAGAGGGTTTACTACCTCAAGATCAGAGGATCGGTGACACCGGCGATGGAAAAAGCGATGCAGGAGGGATTTGTCGCCGAGGATGCAAGCAAGGGCGGGCATGAAAAGAGCCAAATCACTTCGATGACTTTCGCCCCCTTTGTTGAATATAAGATCATCAAAAACAGCCCTACATTCTCTCGACTTCGCGTAACGATCAATGAGGGGAAAAACCGTGAACTAAGGCGTTTTTTCGGTTACTTCGATAGTGAAGTCACCGATCTCAAACGCGTGGAGTTTGGCGGAATCAGCCTTGATACGCTCAAGGAGGGGAAACACCGCTTTTTAACCAAAGGCGAATACCACTCTCTACACACATTTCTAGCCGCACAAAAGAGATGATCAACCACTTAGCCGATCACTTCCGCCCAAAACGACTCGAAGAGGTGGTCGGGCAAAAGCATCTTGTCTCCCCCAGTAGCCCCTTTTACAAGCTCGTGCAACAGCGACAGATGCCCCATGCCTTCTTCTTTGGACCACCGGGATCGGGTAAAACGACGATGGCGAAGATCGTCGCGAGTGAACTCGATGCACCCTTTTATGAGATGGATGCGACCAGCCTCAAGGTCGAAGAGTTTCGCAAGATTTTTGCCAAACACAAAGGTACGCTTATCAAACCTCTGATCTTTGTGGATGAGGTACATCAACTCAGCAAAACACAGCAGGAGGTACTCCTCGTCCCAATGGAGCGAAATGAAGCGATCATTATCGGCGCTTCGACAGAAAATCCCTACTTTTCGCTCACGGCAGGTATCCGATCGCGTTCGATGCTCTTTGAGTTTTATCCGCTATCACAAGAAGATATGCGTGCTCTTATCGATCGCGTCAAAACGGAGATCGATTTTGAAATCGACAAAGAGGCTGAAGCTTATCTCATCGATTCGAGTGCGGGAGACAGCAGAGCCCTACTCAATCTCCTTGAATATGGACTCAAAGTCGAAAATCCACTCACACTCCCCACTCTCAAAGCCCTCCGCCCCACAATGCTCAAAGATGGTGTCAGCAGTGACGATACACACTACAACTTAGCATCGGCATTGATTAAGAGCCTGAGAGGAAGTGATGTCGATGCAGCGCTCTACTACTTGGCACGACTCATCGACGGGGGCGAGAGTGTCGAGTTTATCACAAGACGACTGGTGATCTTTGCCAGTGAAGATATCGGCAACGCCAACCCAAACGCCCTCAATCTCGCCACCTCCACGATGCTTGCAACAAGCAAGATCGGCTACCCCGAAAGCCGTATCATCCTCTCTCAATGCGTCATCTATCTCGCCTCCTCACCCAAATCCAACACCGCCTATCAAGCGATCAACAAAGCACTCGACTATGTCAAAACCCAACCCAAACTCTCCGTCCCCCCTCACCTCAAATCCCCCTCACCCCAAAACTACCTCTATCCACACGACTTTGGCGGATGGGTCAAGCAAAAGTACCTTGAAAAGCCACTACGATTTTATGAGAGCAAGGGGATAGGGTTTGAGAAAAATTTGAATGAGTGGCTGGAAAAGATTATGAAAAGTTGAGATTGTACTAACCAACACTTAATCTGA
The DNA here is from genome assembly GCA_027023405.1 of Campylobacterales bacterium. Taxonomy (GTDB): domain Bacteria; phylum Campylobacterota; class Campylobacteria; order Campylobacterales; family QNZT01; genus QNZU01. The sequence continues at coordinate 97,177 of JALVVN010000024.1, read as the reverse complement.
CACTCTACAATTTCTCCCGAAATTTTGTGTCAGATGGCTATGTAGCCACCACCTTCGATTTGTCAGAATTATAATCTATCATCTTGATTTGTGCAAGATGCTTGCTTTTTTCAAAGCACTACATAGGTGTCATTCCCTCACAGTTTTTACCCTGGTGTGTTCGTTCATTGTTGTAATGATATAGCCATTCGTCTAAGTCATGTTGCAACTCTTCAATTGATGTATAGATTTTCTTTCTAAAGGCGACAGCGTAGAACTCCTGCTGTATCGTTTTATTGAAGCGTTCACAGATACCATTGGTTTGTGGTGATTTTGCTTTTGTAAAGGAGTGTTCGATATCTTCGATACTCAGATAGAGCTCATATACATTGCCCAGCTCTTTAGCAAGGTTGAGCAACCCTAACTTGTTTTTGATAATTTTCTCTTGTGTATGTAGATTCATTGTCTCTCCTAAACAATTTGTCTAGGAGAAATTGTAGCTCTGTTTGTTTAACAGTTGTCAGATTATGTTGTGACTAATACAATTTATTTGACATATAACTTCAAATTCAAAAGGACAAACAATGATACTTCAACCGCCTCAAGCCCATAAATGCCCAAAGTGTTCACAATGATATATATATAAAGCAGAGATAAAATTTGACAAACCCCTTTATTTTATATATAATAAAGTAACTTTTATATAAAAGGAGTCTCTATGGATAGCATCTCTATCGGTGAAATACAAAAAAATATCTCACTTTTGACAAAGCTTGAAGAACCTATTACGATAGTAGATAAGCGGAGAAACAAGAGTGTTGCCGTTGTTTATCCCACAAAGCAACACTCTATTGTTTCTTCATTAGCCGGGAAATATAAAGGGCGCGTACAAAGTATAAATGACCTAGAAAGTGCCAAAGAAGAAGCTTTAAAAGAGGCTTTTGGTGAGAAGTATGGTTTATCTTATTGATGCCAATGTGATTATCCGTTTTTTGGTAGGAGATCACGAGGAACTCTTAAAAATTGCATCTGACATTTTTCAAGAGATAGAAAGAGGCGAAAGAGAAGTGAAGATACTTGATAGTGTGCTTATGGAAGTCTTTTTTGTGATGACGAATTTTTATCGGATTCCAAAAAAAGAGGTAATCGGGGACTTAAAGAAGATCATCGCTTTGCGTGGAGTTGTGGGTGATAAAATACTACATATCGAAACACTCAATATCATTAAGAATGAAAATATAGACTTTGTGGATGCGCTTATATGCGCCAACAGCAAACTATACGGCTATAATAAATTGAGTTTTGACGGGGATGTGAAAAAGTGCTAGTTGCATCCCACCTATGCCCAAATCTCGAAATAGAATTCTTTGAATTTGTATTATGCTCGTATTCGTGGGGTTTACATCAAATTTGCGTCGCACCCGTAGGTTCGGCGATAATTTTATGCAAAGCCCAAGGATGCGATGATGATACAAAGTCATGAATTTCTATTTCGAGATTTGGGCTACGGCAGGATGTTGTTAAGCATATAATTTGAGAGTATCTTAAGCGCTTTATCTGAAAAGTGGATACCGTCACGGTACCAATCATCATAGGCTGGGTTATTTTCAGTCGCACCGCCATCCATTTTATCATCTACAAAGTCAGCTAACGGCAAGTTCTGCTCTTTGGCGACCTCTTTGTAGATCTCTTTCATCAAATCGGTTCCATCTTTCCAGTTTTTTATAGCGTTGGGAGTCACAAGCACGATGGAGGTTTTAGGTTTTGCATTCCAAATTCTCTGAATCGCTTCTATCAATCGATCCTTAATGATCTTTTTCCAGTTTGCTCTATTTTCAGCAAATGAACCGGAATTATTCTGAATTCTCTCATCATTGAGCTCAAAAAAGTCATTAACCCCAAGAGAGAAATCGATAATCGCCTCCTCTCCGTCATTTGGAATCAAGTCAATCACTTGATCAACGGTTGGATTATTACTTCCATCCAAAAACTGCTTAATCTCATGTGAACCACGCGCCATCAAGATGGTATTGACATTGTAGTCATTCAGTTTCGCTTGTAATGTTTCAAAATAGAGTTGAGAGTTGTTATCCTTGTCGGCAGGCGCAGTGTGCGTATCTGCTCTCGTACTATCCCCTACTATGATATAGGTAAGATCATTCATCAATCCATCTTTAGATGCTTGAATCATCGCTTTGATATCGGCAAAGCTTCTCGCTGGTGTATGCAGTGTCGGTGCTTTGACAATCACAGTACGCATCACTTGTGCTGTCGCTTTTTCACTATCTTCAACACGATAGGTAATGTGATATCTACCCTCTTTATGGGTATCGACATCACTGCTTACTTGAATCGCATTAGTTAAATTTCCATCCTCTTTATCTGTCGCCTCAGCACCGGGATCGTTAAAAGCTTGATCGAGAGTAATTGTCATCTCTTTCGCACCTTTTAGAGTGATTGTCGGCGCACTGTTGCTTGGTGTATTGTTTACATCAGAACTATTTGAATCAGAAACAACCCTAAGCGTAATAGATAAACTCTTTTTGGACTTATTAGCATAATAAGCATCAACGCTAATCGTATACTCACCCGGTTTCTTAGGTGCTGTCCACTCTATACTATCACTTGTCCCCAAGAGACCGCCATCTTCACTCCACCACTTATATGATACGGCAGATTTATCCGGATATTCTAAAACGATTGTCTGTTGTGGTTGTATAGCTTTTGAATAAGTGCTTTTTGTCTGTTTTGTTGTTGTTGAATCTGTTGAACTATTAGTATCATTGCTTCCACAACCTACAAGTGTTAAAAATAGGATAACTCCTATAAATAATATTTTCATTCTAATATCCTGCTTTAAGTTTAGGTTTGATCTAAGATAGCACAACTCACTAATTTTGTCAAGAGTTTAAACTCAATACCAACTAATAAATAGTTGAAATGTTACGATTCTATATCGCATTTTAATGATAATCGGTTAATAAATTAAATGATTTAATTTTATAAAAATTTCCAATTTTATTGTAAAATTTACTATACGCTTTATAACACAGGAGAAAAGTATGCTACTTTATCTACACGATCCCCACTCTTACGAACATGATACAGGTACTCATCTTGAGATCAATGCGCGTGTTGAGAGTATTCACACAATTGCAACAGAAAAATATGAACTCCAATCTCTCACTCTTCGGGAGGGAAGTAAAGAGGAGCTTTATCGTATTCACGATCCAAGTTATGTTGATTGGGTTGAAACAGGATATGAGAATGGTGTGCGTATGATTATTAGTAGCGATACTATTTTGAGCAAAGGGAGTTACAAGATTGCCAAGCGTGCTGCATGTAGCACAAAAAGTGTCATCGATGCTTTTAAAGAAGGCAAAGGGGTTCGTGCCTTTTTAAATCTCCGTCCGCCGGGGCATCATGCTGAGATCATTACCGGTCAAGGGTTTTGTATCTTTAATAACATCGCTCTCATGGCGCGTTATGCCCAAGATGTAGGCTATCAGAAGGTACTCATTATCGATTTTGATGTCCATCACGGCAACGGTACACAAGATATCTTTTACAAGGACAATAGCGTCTTCTATTTTAGCACACATGAAGCGCACAATTACCCTTTCACCGGTACCGCTGATGAACAAGGGGAAGGAATAGGCGAAGGCTATACACGCAATATGCCGTATAAAAACGGTATCAACGACGAAGAGTTTCTCGCGCTCTTTGACGCACTTCCCGATGATTTTAACCCGGATATCGTGCTCATTTCAGCGGGATATGATTTGATGAAAGATGAAGCAATCTCAAGCGCCAATATTACATTTGAAGGGCTTGCAGAAATGCTTGATCGTATCATCTCTCGTTATTATCATCTACCGATCGCGTGTGTACTGGAGGGAGGATACGATCTCGATTCTCTCATCAAGAGTGTTGATGTCACACTTCAAGCTCTTAGCAAAAGTATTTCTTGACTGCCTTTTGGTTGATAAGAGTGTAATGTCGAGTAGTCACGCCCTTGTTATTCTTCTCAAAAATTATCGCTGTAAGTTTACCGCCATAGACACAACCTGTATCGATCCCTATCGCCCACTTCTCAATTTTTGGCTTTGGGAACGGGTGATGTCCAAATACCACAAACCCCTCTCGTCCACCATAGAGTTCACTCCAAAATTTATAACGATTCTCCTTGTCGCTGTACGGAATCGGCTCTAATGCTTTGTTGTAAAAACGAAGTAGTGTCAAGGATCGACGATCCTCTTTGCTTAGATGCTTATCTAGCCTCAATCCCAAACGAATACCGCCGTGTACAACCGTCAGATTGTCTATTTTCAAATAATAGGGGAGTGATTTGAGAAAGTGGTAGTCGCGCCGTCCCATCTTCTTTACCAGTTTTTTTTCACTCTCTCGTACTCCATCGAATGCTTTCTTACCTTTTTTCTTGTAGCGTTTGTAAAGTTTTACAATCTTCTCCTCATTATTTCCAACTACTGAGAGAATATTGTTTTTTTCGATATAGCGCAATGTCTTGAGGGATTGTGGTCCCTTATTGAGAAAATCTCCGACACTTATCTCGATATCTTTTTTATGAGGTTTTATCTTTTTTCGTAGTTTTTCAAATTCACGCAAACATCCGTGAATGTCACCATATACTATCACTCTCTGCTTCATAAAAGAGAGTGTAGCATATCTTACTTAGAAGATGCGATGTCGTGATTCAAACTCTGCTGATATCGTTTTTCACAGTCGATCCGCGCTTCATCAACATCCATTTTGTCAATATCCTCTTCGACTAGCGGTAGCTTCTCCTTGTGCTCGATATAGGTGCGGAGCCTAAGGTTGGTATTGAGCACTTTGGATTTAAAGATCATCTTTTCTCGTAGCTTTTTGGTGATATTGGGTACATCTAACTTATAGAGCATATAATCTCTGCAAGTATAAAGATTGATGAGCTTATTATCCAGTGCGACACGCTCTTCCTGTGGTGCTTTTGGGGGTAATGATATGATCTTCTGCAATGTTTTGGCGGCATCTAAGAATATCTCTTTTTCAAAGGGCTTATCTCCATACTTATGCATGACATAATATTCCACATCATCACGAATACCGTTTTTATTCAAATCTAACCCTTTTAGATCTGAACTTGTTGTTCCGCCGTTAAGTGCAACCAATACTTCATAATCATTTACCCACTTTGCATCTGATATTTGCACACTTGCAAAAGATGAGATCACAAGTAAAGCGGGCAGTAGTACTATTTTTTTCATCATGTTTCTCCAATGTTTTAAACTGGATCTATTCTAGCTATATTTCAAGATTGAAGTAAATAATTATTGACTAATTTAAGAAAATAGAGTAATTTTTGTTACTAATACTCACAAAAGTATCTGATTTTGAAAAGATTTGTACAATTTTCCTAAAGTTTTCTCAAAAGATATCGCCGATTTTTGCCCAACCTCCAGATCTTAGAGGCTTTGCGTGACTCAAACCCATGCGGTGGAGTAATCACTACATCCGCAACCCCCTTTGCCCAATCGATATCGAGCGGTTGACCATGTGGATTTGCTGAAGTAGAATAGAGCAAATCAAAGCGATCTAAAAGTTGATTGTGTTCTGGATCAAAAACGACGCGATAGGCTTGTCCGTTTGGATAGACAAAGGTCGTTTTGCGCGATCTACGAATAAGGCATCGAAAATTTTTGGGAATTCGTGTCTGCTTTTTGAGCTTTCGAAAGCTACTCACACAGGCGATTGTCGGCTGGCACGGCTCTCTCCCCTTTACCTTTGCCAACGCCTCTTTGGATCGACTCAAGAGACCGACAGTGGTATCGGTTTGCGCCAAATAGATCATCAAGAGCCTAAATAGTCCTGAAGCGCTTTAGGTGTGAGATCTTTGGCATTTTGTAGCGCTATGATAGCCTCCGCCGCCACTTTAGCCGCTGCGATAGTTGTAAAGTAAGGGATATTTTGCTTAAGTACGCTTTGGCGAATCATCTTTGCATCATCTTTACTCGCTTTAGAATCGCTGGTATTGAGCACCAAATCGATCTCATTGTTTCGGATCATATCCTCGATATTGGGACGACCTTCACTGATCTTGAGTACCTTTTGACTCTCGATTCCCGCCTCTTTGAGTGCATCGCGTGTACCGCTTGTTGCCACGATCTCAAATCCCGCATCCAAAAAGAGCTTGCCAATCTCTTGCGCATAGCGTTTATCGTTATTGGTTAGTGAAATAAAAATCGTTCCCTCTAACGGTAGTACATTGTCACTCGCCTCTTGCGACTTGGCAAAAGAGAAGGGAAAAGTTCGGCTGATCCCCATTACCTCTCCCGTCGATTTCATCTCCGGTCCCAAAATTAGATCGGCTCTGCCAAGCTTTTTAAACGGGAAAACCGCCTCTTTGACCGCGACATGATCCTTGATCTTCGGTTTTAGGATTCCTTCCGATTCTATCACGACACCGAAATGATCGTAAAATTTCAGCGCTTCTCTCAAATTACCCTGATACATCACCCGTGTCGCCACTTTTGCAAGTGGAATGCCGGTTGCCTTGGAAGCAAACGGTACCGTTCGACTTGCCCGTGGATTGACTTCGATCATATAGATCTCATTATGATAGACGGCATACTGGATATTGAGCAATCCTTTGATCTCAAGCCCTAGTGCTATTTCTTTGGTCTTTTGTTCGATTTCGGAAATGATCCGCTCATCCAGTGAGATAGGCGGTAGTGAACAGGCGCTGTCACCACTGTGAATACCCGCCTCCTCAATATGTTGCATAATTGCACCGATATAGACATCTTTACCGTCACTGATCGCATCTACATCCACCTCGATCGCTGCATCCAAAAATTTGTCAATCAACACGGGAGATTCATTGCTCACGCTTACCGCTTCATCCATATATTGGCTCAATTCACTATCACTGTAAACCGTACGCATCGCCCGTCCACCCAAGACATAACTCGGTCGCACCAATACCGGATAACCGATCTTCTGAGCGATTTTGAGTGCTCCCTCTTTGGTGGTTGCAGTTGCATTGTCCGGCTGTTTGAGTCCAATCTTTTTGATAAACTTTGAAAACTTCTCCCGATCTTCGGCAAGATCGATGACTGCGGCACTCGTACCGATAATCTTCGCCCCGACACGATCAAGATCACCGGAGAGTTTGAGCGGTGTCTGTCCACCAAAGTGCACAATCACCCCATCAGGATTTTCATGCTCGATTACCGTGCGTACCCGCTCAAAATCGATCGGCTCAAAGTAGAGAATATCACTTGTATCATAATCGGTCGAAACCGTCTCGGGATTGCAGTTGTACATAATCGTTTTGACCCCAAGATCCTTGAGCGCAAAAGAGGCATGCACACAGCAGTAGTCAAATTCTATCCCCTGACCGATCCGGTTGGGACCGCCACCGATAATCATTACTTTGGGATCACTCTCCTGCTTTGTTTCTCTCTCTCTTGGAGTGATAGGCGTTGTCGAATAGAGATAAGGAGTAAGCGCTTCAAACTCTGCCGCACAAGTATCGACCTCATTGTGTTCAAGCTCGATCCCCATATCTTTACGATTTTGATAGATATCATCCTCATGATATCCGGTGAGCTTGGCAAGCATCGCATCGCTAAAGCCGTATGATTTGGCTAATCGCAATCGCTCTTTGTCGATCATAATGGTCTTATCTATCTGAGACTCAAATGCAACAATCTCTTCGATCTGATACAAAAACCAGCGATCAACTTTGCAACACTCATAGATCTCCTCAAGTTCGATACCCCGTCTAAAGGCTTCAGCAATTATCAAGATACGATTTTCATTAGGGCGTCTGAGCTCTTTTTTGATCCACTCTTCATCTCCCTCCATCTTCTCAAAACCGCTCAATCCCGTCTCAAGTGAACAGAGCGCCTTTTGAATAGACTCCTTAAAAGTGCGCCCTATCGCCATCACCTCTCCCACACTCTTCATCGAAGTGGTCAAGGTCGAATCGGCACACGGAAACTTTTCGAAAGTAAATCGTGGCACTTTGGTCACGATATAGTCAATGGTCGGTTCAAAAGAAGCCGGGGTACCGGTGATGTCATTGCTGATCTCATCGAGTGTATAGCCCACCGCCAAAAGCGTTGCCACTTTGGCAATCGGATATCCTGTCGCTTTGGATGCCAAAGCTGAAGATCGTGAGACTCGAGGATTCATCTCAATAACCGTCATCCGCCCATTTTGGGGATTGATCGCAAACTGCACATTACTTCCACCTGTATCGACACCAATCTCTCGCAAAATCGCAAAAGAGGCATTTCGCATATGCTGATACTCTTTATCGGTCAGTGTCAAAGCGGGTGCGACAGTGATACTATCTCCTGTATGGACTCCCATCGGATCGAAGTTTTCAATAGAGCAAACAATGATACAGTTATCTTTGCAATCACGAATCACCTCCATCTCATACTCTTTCCAACCCAAAAGCGACTCTTCGATGAGGATTTCGTTGATCGGACTTGCATCCAAACCGTTTTGCGCCAACACTTTATACTCATCGATGTTGTATGCTACGCCACTTCCGCCACCGGCAAGAGTATAGGAGGCGCGGATAATTAAAGGAAAGCCGATCTCCTCCGCCGCCTCTAACGCCTCTTTCATCGAGTAAGCATATTTGCTTTTGGGAAGATCGATACCGATCTTGATCATCGCCTCTTTGAAAGCTTGTCGATCCTCTCCTTTTCGGATCGCATCGGGATGTGCACCTAGAAATTTTACACCATCTAGCATCCCTTTTTCATACATCTCCATTGCGACATTCAGAGCGGTCTGCCCACCCATCGTCGGTAAAATCGCGTCGATCTTCTCCGATTTGATAATGCGTGCGATCGTTTCTGTTGTGATCGGCTCGATATAGGTACGATCGGCAAATTCCGGATCGGTCATAATGGTAGCGGGGTTGGAGTTAATCAGTACGACACGGTAACCTAACTCTTTGAGTGTCTTTGCGGCTTGGGTTCCGGAGTAGTCAAATTCACATGCTTGCCCGATCACAATCGGACCAGAGCCTATTAGTAAGATATTTTTTACATCCTCTCTTTTTGGCATAGAGTTCCTTATAGATTTTGCTTGGGAGTATATCAAAAAAGGACTTATAAGAGGGAGTCTATCTGTCGCTCATAAAGTGCTTATAAGAGTCGATATTTTCTAACATCGCACCGGTTCCCTTCGCGACAGAGAGCAATGGATCTTCCGCGATAAAAACCGGCAACTGTAATCGTTTACTTAGATAGACATCCAAACCGTTTAACAGCGCACCGCCTCCCGTCAACGCAATACCACTCTCTATGATATCACCGGCAAGCTCAGGAGAGACCTCTTCTAATACCTCTTGCGCAGCATTTGCGATCTCCTCAAGCGGTTTCGCTATCGCCTCTCTGACATCTTCACTACTGATCTCTGCCTCTTTAAGCAGTCCGGTTGATTCATCTCTCCCTTTAATCTGCATCTTTTTAGGCTCATCGAGCTCGATTGCTGTACCAATCGTAATCTTGATCTCTTCACCGGTCTGCTCTCCGACAATTAATTTATGTTTTTTTCGAATATGCTCAACAATCTCTTCCTCAAAGCGATCACCGCCTACTTTGAGAGATTTACTCTTGACTAGACCATCCAGTGACACAATACCGATCTCTGTGGTACCACCTCCGATATCGATTACCATGCTTCCTTTGGGATCTTTGACAGGAAGTCCGGCACCAATTGCAGCAGCTTTGGGCTCTTCTACTAAAATCACTTCCCGTGCGCCTGCTGATTGTGCGGAATCTTCTACCGTTTTTCTCTCCACCTGCGTTAAGCCATATGGTACGCAGATAATCACACGAGGTCGCACCCAACGCTTGCCGTTATGTGCTTTTGCAATAAAAGCACGAATCATCTCCTGCGCCACATCAAAATCTGCAATTACACCCTCTTTGAGAGGACGAATCGCTTCGATATTTTCAGGTGTTCGTCCTAGCATCTCTTTTGCCTCTTTACCAACCGCCAAAACGCTTTTCTCGCCATTTGGTTCAATACGCAGGGCAACCACAGAAGGCTCACTGATAATAATGCCTTTGCCTTTGGCGATCACGATCGTATTTGCCGTACCCAGATCAATCGCTAAATCATCCGAAAAGAGTCCCAAAAGTTTATCCCACAACACCGCTTTATCCTTTTATCTATTTCATGCCGTTACGCGCTTTTTTTAATCGCTTCTATATAGAGTGGTTTCGCTCCGTTATTGACTACCTCTTCCGTAATAACAATCTCATAACCGCTCAATTCCGGTAGCTCATACATGATATCGAGCATAATATCTTCCATAATCGTTCGTAACCCTCTTGCACCGGTCTTTCGTGCAATCGCCAACTTCGCTATCGCTCTAAGCGCTTTCTCTTCAAAAGTGAGCTTGACATTGTCGATCGCAAAGAGCTTTTTGTACTGCTTCACAATCGCATTTTTTGGCTTTGTCAAAATCTCTACCATCGCCTCTTCACTGATCGGCTCTAGTGTCGTAATCGCATGCAATCGTCCAATCAACTCGGGAATCAAACCAAAATGCACCAAGTCATCCGGTTCCACCTCACTCAACAGCTTCTCGCGCTCCGCTTCACCTTTTTTCTCTTGTCCAAAGCCCAAGACATTTCCACCCAATCGTTTGGCGATGATCTCCTCTAGCCCGGCAAACGCACCGCCGCAGATAAAGAGGATATTGGAAGTATCGATCTGCGTAAACTCTTGATTGGGGTGCTTTCGACCGCCTTTGGGTGAGATATTGACCACACTACCCTCGATCAACTTCAAGAGTGCCTGTTGCACACCTTCACCCGATACATCCCGTGTAATCGATCGGTTCTCTCCCGCTCGTGCAATCTTGTCCAGCTCATCGATAAAGACAATGCCTTTTTGCGCTTTTTCGATATCGTTGTCAGCCACTTGGAGTAGGCGTGTCAAGATATTCTCCACATCCTCACCCACATATCCCGCTTCTGTGAGACTCGTTGCATCGGTAATGGCAATCGGCACATCCAAATGCTTTGCCAAAGTTTGTGCCATCAGTGTTTTACCGCTACCTGTCGGTCCGATGAAAAGAACATTTGATTTTTGGATCTCCGTATCGTCACCCTCGACGGAATTCTGTTTTAAGATTCGCTTGTAGTGGTTGTAAACAGCAACAGAAAAGACCTTTTTTGCCTGTTCTTGTCCGATAACATAGTTATCTAGCACACTTTTGAGCTCTTTGGGTGTAAAAAGTTCGAGATCAACCTCTTTGCTTACTTCACTCTGCTCACTCTCTTCACCAAAGAAGATTTTATACGCAGAAACAACACAGTTTTCACAGATATACGCATCTTCTCCTGCTAATATGCGGTTATCTATACTCTCTTGCGCTTTACAAAAACTACATCTATTTGACATTTTCACTATTCCTCTCGTAGGGTATTCCCCGTTTGGTTTCTAATATAAATTGGCACAACGCTTGCACTTTTGAATTTTGTGTGCTTTCTAACAATATTTTAGCACTCTCTTTGAGTGGTGTTGAAGATCGGAAGAGCTGCTTATAGGCTCTACTGATCTCTTCCACATCCGCTTTATCAAGATTTCGCCTTATTCCGACAAGGTTTAAGCTCTTTACTTTCGCCTTATTTCCCTCCGCTAAACAAAACGGGGGAATATCCTGCGTCAATGCACTCGCTCCGCCAATCATCGCGTAATCACCGATTTTGCAAAATTGATGCACCGGTGTATGACCGCCAATCACGACATAATCACCCACCTCTACATGCCCCGCTAGAGCAACATTATTGGCAAAGATATTGTGATCACCGATCACCACATCATGTGCGACATGGGTGTATGCCATAAAAAGATTGTTATCGCCAATCTTTGTCACGCCCTTATCGTGCTCGGTGCCAGGATTGAAAAATGCAAACTCTCTGATGGTGTTATTTTGCCCGATAATGAGTTCAACCCGTTCACCGTGATACTTGAGATCTTGCGGTACTTGACCTATGACAGCGCACGAATAGACCTTCGTCCCCTCTCCGATCCGTGTCACTCCCCAGATCTGTGCCCCTTGCAAAATTTCAACACCCGCTTCAAGTGTAACATCTTTACCGATATAAGTATAGGGACCAACCATGGCACTTTCAGAAATCTTAGCACCCTTTTCAATAATGGCGCTTGGATGGATATTTGGCATCTATTTATCCACGATCATCGCTTTGAGTTCAGCCTCAGCGACAATATTGTTATCGACCACCGCTTTACCCTCAAGCACCCAAATATTTCCGCGATGCTTAATGACATCGATATGATACTCAAGCTTATCACCGGGTGTGACGGGAGAGCGAAATTTACATTTGTCGATACTCATAAAATAGACAACTTTATCCTTCGCACCCTCTTGATCTTCAGCACTCATACTCTTAAATGCCAACACACCGCCGGCTTGCGCCATCCCTTCAACAATCATCACACCCGGATAGATGGGATGATCAGGGAAGTGCCCTTGAAAAACAGGCTCGGAAATTGAGACATTTTTATACCCCACTATCGACTTTTCACACTCAAGCTTTTCTACTCTATCGATAAGCAAAAAGGGGAAACGATGTGGTAAAATTTTTTGAATCTCCACTACATTCAACATTTAGGAGGCTCCTTTATTTGATCAACGCCCATATTAACTTAATTTTACTAAATGCTCCCTTGTATCTTGGTAGTTCTTCGCCTCCAGATAGAGTTCAAACTTACTCTCCATTTCAATTTTATCAACGATAATGATAGGTGTGAGTGCATAGGGATTTTGAACTATTTGACTTCTAATCCCCAATTCATCCTCAAAATCAAGCGGATTTTGTAAAATATCTTTAACATTTTTGTATTTAGACTTAGCTAATTGATTAAAGGCTTCAAGATCTAAGAAGTAAATATTTTCATGTCGGCTCAAATAAATATTTTCTATCTTTTTATCGATCCGACTCTTTAAAAATTTTCTTCGCATTTGCGAATAGGGAAGGATATAGGAGGGTACGATCTGCTTGTCAATCTTGACCCACGATCGCAAAAGACGATAGTTCAAAAATGATTCTCGAATGATCTCATACAACCCTCCTCGATCCTCTAGCTCCTCTCGCGTCTCATAGAGACGAATCCTATCCTCGATCGATTCGGGCTGGATTTGTTTAGTAATCGGCGAAAAGAGCTCATCGGCAAGCCGATCTTGACTCTCCCGCTGTTTGGTGAGTGCATAGATACACCCACAATAGTCTTGATGGTAAAGCTTCTCCTCTTTTGCCATCGCAAACTGCTCTTGCGTTCCTCCCTTGACGCGGAAGTCAGGCGCTTCAAATCGCACACCGTAGCGCTCACTTACTGCCTCACCTGCCGATCGAAGTTGTTCGAGTGATTTTTTGGGGCTGGTAAGCAGTGTCGTCGTAATACTTCCGATCCCTAACTCTTGTGCCTTTTGTGCCGTCGATTCGAGTCGATTATCAAAGCAGAGATCACATCTTGCACCCTTTTCCGGCTCATCTTCATACCCTTTGACTGCTTCCAACCATCCGCGGTAGTTGTAATCTCCCTCGATCAGAGAAATCCCCAGCTTCTTACAGCTACGACGCACATCCAAAAGACGCAAATAATATTCGCTATAAGGGTGGATATTGGGATCATAAAAGTAGCCGACAAGATCATCTTCTGGGTAGTGTTCTCGAAGCTTTTGCAAAAAGTAGTGGCTATCGACCGCGCAGCAAATATGAACGAGCATCAGCCCTGAAGTTCTTTCAGCTTCTCTTTGACCGCTTCGACATGCCCTTTGACACGCACTTTATCCCACGCCGCAACGATCTTGCCGTCCGGATCGATGATATAGGTCGTGCGTACCACACCCATATATTCGCGTCCGTAATTCTTTTTGAGCTTCCAAACATCATACAGCTCACACACCTCTTTCTCCTCATCGCTCAAAAGGGTGATCTTGAGATCCTTTTTCTCGATAAAGTTTCGATGCTTCTTCGGACTATCAGGGCTCACACCCATGATCACCGCATCCAACGCGCTAAAATCAGGCAACGCTTCGGTAAAATCACACGCCTCCGTCGTACAACCGGGGGTGTTATCCTTAGGATAAAAGTAGAGCACAATCCACTTCCCTTTCAGATCACGCAGACACATCTCCACCTCATCTTGATTTGGCAGACAAAACTCCGGCGCTTTTGTTCCAACTTCCAACATACTTCCCTCCTCCTATTGTTTTACCGTCACTTTGCAGTATTATATTAAAGAGTTGCTTTGTCTATGTCGATTTAAGGTAAAATAGGCGCATCAATATCAGGAGGCGATTTTTATGAAACAGTGTGATTCGTTAGAGGAAGTTCGACAGGAGATCGATCGTGTGGATGAGGAGATTTTACGACGCATTGCAGAGCGTAAAGATCTCATCAAGCAAGCTGCCAAATTCAAACACTCCATTGAAGAAATCAAGGCGGATGAACGCGTCGATTTTGTCATCGATCGTGCAAGACACTTAGCCCTCACGCTCGGTGTCAATCCAAATATGGTTGCCCAAATCTACCGCATCATGATCGATGAAATGGTCGAAAATGAGATTGCGGAGTTCCAAAACGCCAAAAATTTTTAGGGAAAATTTATAGCTCATTCGCCCCCTTGATCACATCAAGGGTATATTTCTCCCGCATCCGCTGTACCGATCGGGAGAGTTGTTGCGCCGATATATCCCGATTCCATTCTAAGAGTGAAAGGGTTTTGCACTTTTGATCGCTAAAGTTTGAAACGCGTACCGAGAGTTTTGTCACTGAGCCTACCCCAAGATCAATCTCCTCAAAAATCTCTACAAAGATTGCCTTGCACAACGCTTCACTAAAGAGACGATCCACCGTTTTTCTCCCCTTGACTCGTTGCCCGAAATCATACCGAATCCCTACATAGTAGGTGGTCGGATTGGCGCCGATCTTTTGCACCATATAGACGATATGTCTTGCCAAAATCACGATACGCCGTCTGATCTCCTCCCGCGATCGAATCGGGTCAAAGGTGCGGGAGAGTCCTATCGATTTGCGACTATTTTTTACACTGATCCCCTCTCCGTCATCCCCCTTGATACGATGATAGAGCATCTTTCCCGGTTTTCCCCAACCGTAAAAGAGATCTTTGCGCTTTAGCGCTTCGCCCAATGTCTCGATCTTATAGCGTTCGAGTCGCTTTTTATACCCTTTGGAAATTCCCGGGAACTCTTCGATCGGTATCTCATGAATAAATCGTCCAATCTCCCCTTGGGGGATCAAGCAAATACCGTTCGGTTTTGCATATTCGGTTGCCAATTTAGCGATCCACTTTCCCTCGGCGATACCGATAGAAATGGGTAGTTCAAAACGCTCTCTGATCTCTCTCTGCAAACGATAAGCAAACGCCAACAATTCCCTATCGGAGATCCATCCCTTTACATCTCCAAAAAATTCATCAATGCTATACTGCTCGACGGCAGGTATTTCAAGCTCTAAAAATTGGTAAATGGCGTGTGAAAGTTCGTGGTAGAGCAGGTAGTCAGGAACAAGTACAATGAGATCGGGGCAGAGCCGAAGCGCTTCAGCGACACTCATCCCCGTTTTGATGCCGTAGGCTCTCGCCTCATAGCTAGCGGTTGTGATGATCCCCCTAATCTTTCGTTTGCCATTGATGTGATCGACAAAAAATCGCTCAAAATCCTCTTGGTGCTGATGATAAAAAACAGGATTGACAAAGGCACCGGAATTATGATTGTAAAGTCTGATACCCCTCTTGGCTCTATCAAAAATCCTCAAATTGCTCCTGCCTCCAACGGCAATAGGACGATGCAACAAGCGTTTATCTCGTGATCGATGTGCAGAAGCAAAAAAGGAGTCAAGATCAAGATGGAGTATCATAAGGGGAATTGTAGCCCCTTTTGGAAATCTATGCTAAAAATATTTCAAATTGAAATGTTTTTAAACATTACTGTCGATAAATTTCTTCTCTTTACTAAAGGCTACAAGCTCTCGTGCGCGATCTCTGTTTTGACTAGAAAATTGTTCCGCCTCTTTCAACTCCCCGAGTGAAAGGGTGATGAGCTCTTGCATATGCTTGACAAGATCGTTGATCTTTTGGATTTGAACATCTTGGAGATTGGAGTGTGTGACAATATTTTGGATCAAATCGGTACTGTTGGAGACTTGATCGACAAGCTGACGATATCCGTTGATCATTTTCGTCAAGACTTCATTACCGACTTGAACCTTCTCTTTGGCAATATCCACCACCGACTGAATCTCTTTGGAGGCGATCGAAGTTTGTGAAGCAAGGTTTCGCACCTCTTGAGCCACTACCGCAAACCCTTTACCGCTCTCACCCGCACTGGATGCCTCCACCGCGGCATTGAGCGAGAGGATATTGGTCTGCATGGTGATCTTGTCGATGACACTAATCGCTTCGTTGATCTTATTGACTTCTTCATCGATCTCACTCATCGCTTTTGCTGTCTCTTTAGCGAGTATCTCGCCCTCATGCGCCGCTTCCGCCACACCGTCACTATAGCTTCGTATAAAAGATGCACTCTCGACATTGGCTTTGATATGTGCCGTGATTTCATCAATCGCATAGATGACCGTCGCAAGCTCCCGCACAATATCGACATCGATCGTCTCATATGCTTTTTGTACTTTTTGATTGACACGACTTGCCGCCTGCTGAAACTCTGTCCCCATCAAAAGAGAAGCTTGAAGCATCTCCACGACCGCCTCACGCAGTCGCATAATCGCCTGTTCAATCTCTCCTTGAGGGTTGGCAATGCTGTGGGTGTAATCCTCTTTGGAGTAGTGATCTAAAACGGATAAAATCTGAGGAAGATCTTTGCCTACTTTCTCTTGTAATGCTTGAATCATTGTATTGATTTGCGTTTTAATCTCTTGCAATAACGCATCTTTAGTTTCTACTTCAATTCTCTTTTGAAAATCCCCCTTTTCAACCTGCTTCATCACCTCTTTGAGCACTTGTAGAAATTGTTGATTTTGTGCCTTATTGGCACTGATAATATCGATCCTTTTGTTAATCGCATCACTCATTGATCCGACACCCTCTTCGATGCGTCCCGGATCTGATCGCTTAAGCGCCAAATAGTCCAAAAAGTGAAAAAGCCCCTTCTCTAACTTATCCAACCTTGCAATGAAGTTTTTACGAACGAGTAACACCGTTATAAAAGAGAATAGAGCTACAACTCCCAGCACCATTCCCCCCATCTTCCACCACAAACCTATATCTGTACTCTGCATGATCCATCCACTCAACAAGGCGACAACAACCGCCACCATTGTGATCATCATGATCGGTACCCAAATCAACCGTCGCTTAATCGACTGATTATGACTTTTAAAACGATCTGGCATCTCTTTCCTTCATTACACTGTTTAAAACCCATTAAAACAAAATCGGCATCTCAAGCAATCCTTTTAATTTCTCTGCTACAATACCGCACTCAAAAGGAACCGAAGGAATCATCAGCGTGCTATTTGGAAAAATCGACTACATCAACCTCCTCCCTTTCTATCTCTTTGTCAAGCGCACCGTTAAAAATAGTCAATTTAAACAATCGATGCACTACCAAAAAGATTTTCCCACCGCTATCAATCGCAAATTTAAACGCCGTTCTATCGATGCCGCTTTCATCTCCTCCATCCAAAGCAAACGGGGAAATTTTCGCTGCACCTCTAGTGGTATCATCGCAAAAAAAGAGATCCGAAGTGTCCTGCTCAGGCGGGGTAAATTCAAAGCCGATTCGCACTCCGCAAGCTCCAATCGATTGGCAAAAAAATTGGGATTAGAGGGGGAAGTGATCATCGGCGACAAAGCGCTTCGTGCCTATCACCAAAACCCCGACGCCTACCTCGATCTCGCCCAAATGTGGCACGAAAAATACCACACTCCTTTTGTCTTTGCCCGTCTCTGCATCAATCGACACTACCACTTCTATCACACACTTTCCAAACGATTTTTACGCGCAAGATCGCGCATCCCGTACTACATTCTTCAACGCTATGCTGCCTCGCGATCTCTCACCCCAAATCAGATCAGGTCCTATCTCAAACTCGTCTCTTACGAGATCGATCCCAAAGCGATGAGGGGACTTAAAAGATTTTTAGGATAAAATCGCCCCGATTTATATAACAATAACAAAGCAAGGAGTTACCAATGGCAAATAAAGTTCCGGAAAATGTAGGATGCGACAACCAAGAGTGTTTTGAGAAAGATAACTGCAAACGCAATCAGATTGCAAAAGAGGGGAAAGCAGTAGAGGTCAAGACATTTGGCGGTACGCCTGAAAAAGGGTGCGGAAAGTTTCTACCCAAAGATAAATAGCGATGAGCCTCAAAGAGTTTTTCGCCTACGGTGAAAAGGTACCCGGCTACGATGTGCGTGTGCTCAATGAGCGAGAAGCCAGAGCGGCGGCGGGTATCCTCTTTATCGGTGCCTTTTTAGGCTTGACTAACGGCGTCATGCTCGGTACAGCAAAATTTTCTGAATATTTTGTCACTTTTTTTATGATTGACTTTATCATTCGTGTCATTCAGCCGCGCTACTCACCCTCACTTCTATTAGGACGCTGGTTTATACGCAACCAAACGCCCGAATATGTCGGTGCGGTGCAAAAGCGCTTTGCATGGGCGATTGGCGCTATTATCGCTATTCCAATGTTTTACTATTTGGTCATCGATTTTCAACCTAATCCTCTCAAAGTCCTTGTCTGTCTCATCTGTATGGCACTCCTCTTTTTTGAGTCTGCATTTTCTATCTGTCTTGGGTGTAAATTGTTTAATCTTTTTAGCAAAGAGCAAGCACGCCACTGTCCCGGGGGCATCTGTGAAATCAAGACAAAAGATCCGATCCAAACCTTTACGCCTGCCCAAAAGTCGATCTTGATCTTGACGGTATTAACCGCACTTTATGGCACTTATGCCTACTTTACCAAGCTCCCTGATCGTACCCCTTTTGTCAAAAAGATGAAACAACTTATGATGAGTGATGAAGAGAGAAAACAACTAGAAGATCAGAAACTGGATGAAGAGTTTGAAAATGAGGATCTTTAAATGATGCGGGTAGCCAAAGATCTCTACGGATCGTGGATCCTCTTTTTTCACTATCTCAAATGGCCGATCTTTTTGGGGTTGCCGGTACTATATTTTGAACTAGATTACAAAAATAATTACATTATGGATGCACTCTGGCTCTACTGCGCTTGGCTCATCATCGATAGTTTTCGACGACCAAGCTGTAAAAAATAGGGGCGTTTTTAATCGCTTTTTTTGTACACTTCACTAAAAAACAGAAGGTATCTTAACTATGTCAAAAATTCAAATCTGGCACAATCCGCGTTGCTCAAAATCTCGCAACGCACTCGCGCTTTTGGAAGAAAAAAATATCGATGCGGAGGTAGTAAAATATCTTGATGTCCCACATACCAAAGAGGAGATCAAGGCGCTTCTCAAGATGTTAGGTTTTCAGAGCGCACGAGAGTTGATGCGAACCAAAGAGGAGATCTACAAAGAACTTGATCTCAAAAACGAAACTGATGAGGAGAAACTCATCGAAGCGATGGTAGCACATCCTCGTCTTATTGAGCGCCCTATCGTCATCAAGGATGGCAAAGCCGCTATCGGTCGTCCTATCGAAAAGATTATCGATCTGTTGGAGAAGTAGATGTTAAAAGCGATCAATATTACACAACAATACGGAAAACGCGTCCTTTTTGACAAGATCAACCTTACACTCGATCAAGGCAAACGCTACGGTCTCATCGGCGCCAACGGTGCGGGTAAAAGTACCTTTTTGAAGATTCTTTCAGGTGAAATAGAGCCGACTAGCGGTGAAGTGGTGCTTCGAGGGGGTCTCAAGATGGGTGTTTTGAGCCAAAACCAGTATGCTTTTGAAGATTTTACCCTCAAAGATGCGGTACTCTACGGCAATAAACGCCTCTACGACGCACAAAAAGAGAAAGAGAAGCTCTATATGGAGGGGAATTTTGACGATGAAGCGGTCAATAACCGACTTGCCGAACTTGAGATCATCTGCGCCGAAGAGGACCCTACTTATGAGTCGGATGTGCATATCGAAAAACTACTCGAAGCGTTAGGTTTTCCGGCGAGTCGTCACGAGGATCTGATGAGCTCTTTGACGGGCGGGGACAAATTTAAGATCCTCCTTGCCCAAGTGCTTTTCCCCAAGCCCGATGTACTCCTGCTCGATGAGCCGACCAACAACCTCGATATCGAAACGATCGCGTGGCTGGAAAATCGACTCAAACAGCATGAAGGTACGATGATCGTCATTTCACACGATAGACACTTTCTTAACAATGTTGTCACCCATATCCTCGATCTGGACTTTTCAACCATTCGTGAATTTACCGGAACCTATGATGAGTGGTACATCGCTGCCAATCTCATCGCCAAACAGCAGGAAGCGGATCGAAGCAAAAAGCTCAAAGAAAAGGAGCAGTTAGAGAACTTTATCCGCCGATTTTCCGCCAACGCTTCTAAAGCCAAACAGGCAACCAGCCGACAAAAACAACTCGAAAAACTCGATATCGGGGAGATCAAAGTCTCTAGCAGACGCGATCCGAGTATTATGTTTAAGCCTTGCCGAGAAATTGGACAAGAGGTTTTAACGGCGGATAATCTCAGCAAATCGTATGGAGATCACAAAGTCTTTGAGGGCGTAAATTTCAAGGTAAACAAAGGCGAAAAGATCGCCCTTATCGGATCAAACGGAGTGGGTAAAACCACCCTCCTAGAGATCCTCACACAAAATCTCACACCCGACACGGGAAGTGTTGAATGGGGGCAAACGATCTTCACCTCCTACTTTCCACAAAATACTACTGATATTGTTAAAGGTGAAATGAACCTCTACACTTGGGTTCAAAATCACGATGCCAAGTGGCATATCGATGAGATCCGAAAGTGTTTGGGGCGTATGCTCTTTTCGGGAGAGGAGCAGGAAAAAAGCGTCGATAGTCTTTCCGGAGGAGAGAAGCACCGCTTGATGATGAGTAAAATGATGATGGATAGTGCCAATTTCCTGATCTTTGATGAGCCCAATAACCACCTCGATCTCGAAGCGATCGTCTCACTCGGAGAGGCACTCTACAACTATGAGGGCAATGTCATCTGTGTCACGCACGACAGGGAGCTCATCGATGCCTTTGCCAATCGTATCATCAAAATCGAAGAGGATGGATCAATCACAGACTTTCATGGCAACTATGAAGAGTTTGTAGCGCAAGAGGGGTAACACTTCGTTAACACTTCTATAAAACTTTCACAATATTTTGTCTGCACTATTCATACAAGTCAGATAAAGTATTGCTTTTTACAATGCCAAAAGATCGCTCTTAAAATAGATTATTATTACTCAATAAAATAATTATTATTAATAAATTTCAACTTTTTTACAATAAATTGACTTTTATACAAAAATTATACTATAATGATTGCTTAGCGGAGTTTCCGTAGCTTAAAATTTTAGAGGAGGAGAGATGAGCAATCAAAGAGAAAATTCTTCTACTAGCTCAGAAATGCAATCTAGTAGAAGAAATTTTTTTAAAACGGCTGCCGTAGGTGCCGTTGCAGCTGCATCGGCACTATCGCCGGTCAAAATGCGGGCTGATGATCCCGCTATCATGGAGGAGCAGCCTTGGGCAACCGCACTAGGTGATCCGGTAACCAAAAACAGATATGGATTACCATCGCCTTATGAGCACAATGTGCTTAGAAGAAATGCCAAACTATTACAATCAGGTAACTGGCAAGCATCTATCGCGATGTGTCCGCTACACGAACTCTATGGAAATATCACACCAAACGGACTCTTTTTCAGTCGATGTCACGGTGGTATCCCTACAATCGATCCAAATAAACATCGATTGATGATTCACGGATTGGTCGAAAAGCCTATCGTGCTTACTATGGATGAGCTAAAGCGATATCCGAGTGTCAGTCGCATTCACTTTATCGAATGTCCTGCCAATGGTGGACCGGAGTGGAGAGGACCACAATTTAATTCACTTCAATTTGCTAGAGGTATGGTAAGTTGTGCGGAGTGGACCGGTGTCTATATCAAAGATATCATCAAAGATCTTGGTCTCAAACCTAATGCAAAGTGGATGCTGGCTGAAGGTGGTGATAGTTCACATATGGGACGAACAGTTCCTGTGGATAAAGTTCTTGACGATGCAATGATCGTATGGGGACAAAACGGTGAAGCTCTTAGACCAGAACAGGGGTATCCGATTCGACTATTGCTTCCAGGATGGGAAGGAAACCTTTGCGTGAAGTGGCTCGCACGGCTTGAATTTAGCGATAAACCATGGTATGCCAAAGAGGAAACAGCAAAATATACAGCTCTCCTCCCAAGTGGCAAAGCGATTCAGCACTTCTATCCACTCGAAGTCAACTCAGTTATCACAACACCTTGTCCTGAGAAACCGTGGACAGACCTCAAAAAGGGCGATATGGTTGAGATTCAAGGACTTGCGTGGAGCGGACAAGGTACGATTGAGGGCGTGGATATCTCATTTGACGGTGGAGACAACTGGGTAGAGGCAAACCTCAAAGGTCTTGTGCTTCCAAAAGCATGGACGCGATTTAGCTACTACTACAAATATGAAGGAAAGCCGTTGCTACTTCAAAGCCGCGCAAGAGACGATGCTGGGCATGTTCAACCGACAGTCAACGAAGAGATAGCGGCTGTAGGTGTCGAATCTGTCTATCATAGAAATGCAATCACAACATGGGAAGTTACAGAGAAAGGAGAGGTGAACAATGTACAAGTTCGATAAATTAAAGCAGGTACTACTCGCTTCTGTAATCGCCGGTACCACACTCTATGCCGGTACGACGCCAAATTACCAAGGTAGTAAAACCTATGCAAACGGCAAGCGGGTTATTGACGGCGGTGTGGTCTATCCTGTCAAAAACGGTAAAACCGGTCCCTACTATGTCAATACACAAAAGAAAGAGTTCCACTATGGACGCCCTGCGACACCTAATGAAATAAAAGCATGGGATATCGATGTCATGCCTGACGGAACAGGACTACCTGAAGGTAAAGGTAGTGTCTCAGAAGGTGAAGAGATCTACGAAGAGAAATGTATCGCATGTCATAGCGACTTTGGTGCAGGAATGAACGGATATCCCGCGCTTTCAAAAGGAAATGCTTATGAGCTACATAAAACTCTTACCAACCAAAGAACAACTCCGGATAAAGATGGTCCGGTTCGTGTCTTTGGTACATACTGGCCACGCGTATCGACACTTTGGTGGTATATCAAAACCGGAATGCCTCATAATGCGCCGATGAGTCTTACCAACGATCAAGTCTATGCGCTTGTCGCTTATATCATGAGTCTTAATGAACTCAAGATTGATGGACAAGAGCTTGATGATGATTATGTACTCGATCGAGCAAAGTTTTTGAAGATTGAACTACCAAATAAAGATGGTTTTGTGCCAAATATCGATGGACCCAACGGTACAGATAATGTTCGAAAGTTCCTCAGTGATCCTAAAAACTACGGAAACGGTACACGATGTATGCAGGGATGTGGAAAACCGAAGAAAATTGTTCGTATCCAAACACTCATCAATGACTTTTTACCACCGATGTCAACCAAGAGAGATCTTCCCAAAGAGCCTCAAGGCAAAGGCAGTAAGTCTGATGTAGGCGCTAAAATCTATGCTTCTACTTGTGCAATGTGTCACGACTCCGGTGCCGCTGGTGCACCTGTCAAAGGTGACAAAAGTGCATGGGCAAAGATTCTTAAAGAGGGTAAAGATAAAGCATACGACATTGCCATTCACGGAAAAGGGGCAATGCCTGCAAAAGGTGGAAAACCTTCACTCAAAGATGATGAAGTCAAGGCGGTGGTGGACTATCTCTTCGATCAAGCGAAGTAGGCTGTTCACTTTTAATTCACAAAAATAATATATAATTCAAGCGGAACAGGGGCAAATGCTCCTTTTCTGTTAAAATCGTACAAAATTTATAAAAAGGAAAAAATATGCAAAGAAGAAAATTTTTAGGTTTTTCAGCAGCTGCACTGGTAGCGGCTCCGGCAATCCTAAGCGCAAAAGATTTCAGAAAAGAGAAGCCTGATGTATGGAAAGCAAAAACTGTTGATGATGCTATTAAAAAGCTTTACGGCGACATCAAACCTGAAGAGAAAGGTATCAAACTTAAAACTCCGGAAGTTGCAAACAACGGTGGACAAATTCCCATCGGAATCAAAAGTGACATCCCTGCAAAAACAGTAGCGGTATTTGAAGATGTAAACCCTGAAGCTGCTGTAGGTGTCTTTACTGTACCTGAGGGACAACCTGTAGACTATTTGATCAAAATTAAAATGAAAAAAACCGGAACTGTTACAGTTATTCTTGAGGGTACAGACGGTAAATTTTATAAAGCAAGCAACCACTTTAAAGTCGCACTTGGTGGATGTGAAGGTTAATTTCAATTAAATTATTAAGATAGTAAAAAGGAATAAAAATGGGAAAAACTAAAGTAAAAGCAAAAGTTAAAGGTGATGTAGTAAAGGCAAAAGTATTGGTCAAGCATGATATGCTTACTTATGATCAAGCAAAGAAAAAAGGAAAAGAGGCAAACTTTATCACTCATATCTCTGCAAAAGCGAACGGTAAAGTAGTGTATGATCTCTCTTCAAGCCAATTCTTTTCAAAGAACCCTCTCTTTAAATTTGCATTTAAAGGTGCAAAGAGTGGAGATGAACTAGAGGTAACTTGGGTCGATCTCAAGGGTAATACAGACACTAAAAAAGCAAAGATCAAATAGAACTTTTTGCCTCCTCTCGGAGGCGAAACACCATCTCATATGAAAAATAAATCACAAACACTAGGTCATATTATCGCACTTTTTCAATCAAATGAGAGAGTTGAACAACTGCACCTCGATCCGCAAGGTATCATGGGTGATAAACACTATGGAAAAGATCAAAATCGCTCACTGCTTATCACAGCAAAACATAGCTATGACATGGCACAAGAGAGAGAAATCGCACTTCAGACCGGTGATTTAGGTGAAAATATTTTAGTAGACTTTAATCCTTATAGCTTGAAGCCGGGCACACAATTGCAAATGGGTGAATCGATCATCGAAATTACACAAATGAGTACTCTATGCAAAAGTTTGACCGCTCTTGATAGTCGCTTACCAAAACTTCTCAAGCATGATCGAGGTATTTTTGCAAAAGTCATCAAGGCGGGCGTTATCAACTCAACAGATCCCGTCATAATCATAAATCGGTAGTGTTATTTCAACTAAGATAAAGTGAAAATGTTTTATTATAAATTAAATTTATAGGAAGGAGAAAAGATGATTAAAAATCTTTTAGCGTTAATTGGTACAATTGCAGTTGCCGGACTAATCTTTGCATTTGTCAAGTTTGGAGGTTTGGCAAAAGGTGTTTCGGGTCTTGATTCACAGGCGATGGGACTCTATATGAAAATGTTCCAAGATGTCATCAAAACCGGTGAATCTGCCAAAGCAATGACACGAGTTGTGGAAGTAAAGGACGGTATCACACCTGATGATATTGTTGACACTATCAAAGAGGTCTCAGAAGAGAACAATATGCAAGTTGTCGGTGATACGACAATGTTTGACGGCTCAAAAGATGAGGATGGCAAAAAGACTCAATATACTCGTATTGTGTCGATTTGCTCACGATCAATTGCGAAAAAATTTCTAAATTACTCTGAAGATTTTGGTGCATTTATGCCGTGTCGAATTATGATTCGAGAAGGGAAAGACGGAAAACTCAGACTCTATACAATGGCAATGGAGCTCATGATTCACGGTGGTAAACCACTTCCTGAAGATATGCTCAAATCTGCAAACCATGTAAAAGACACTATGTATGGCGCTATGGATGCCGCTGCAACAGGAGACGACCTCTAAGTTCGTCATTTCTTACGCTCTATGAGCGTAGGAACCAATATTCAACTCTTCTCGTAAGCATTGCCTCTTTTCGTTTTCGAAAGTGCCCTTCGATATCAAATCCCGCCTTTTCGTAGCCCTCTTTGTACTCCTCTATTAAACGATTATAATCATTCTCTAACATTGCACTGACTTCATAGAGTACTTTTTCATATTTATCTATCGATTCTCGACCCTTTTCGATGAGATTGATACTACCGTAGCGGTTTGTACCATCCTGCATCAAACTCATCTCAATATAACTGCGCATATGTGCAAGATTGTGTTCAATCTGATGAATCGGGTATCGTTCATCGCTAATCATTGTTGCGCACTCTTTTGAATATCCCCAACCGCCTTCAATCTCAAGCGATGCATCAAAGATGCGTTCAACCATTTGAGCCAAAGTATCACCCTCTGCTATCTCTACCTGTTTAAACATTTGCCCCTCCTTATCGATAGGTATTTATTCTATTATACCATCCTTTGAGCCAACGCTGCTCATTTTTTGACGACGGTGCATGTAGTACACGATCTTTTAATACTTTTTTCGCACAAGCTCGAAATTGCGCTTTGGGATGCAAATAGGGAGATTGCATACATGCCAGCACTTGGATCAATCCCCACCCTACTCCTTTGTAACGCTCTTTGGGATTATTCCCGAGTCCTTTAAAGTTGAGATAGTCGATTAAGATATAGAGTCCATTAGGTACTTGTGAAATTGCACGATAAGGAGCTTTGAGAGGTTTAAGTGATAATAAACTGCGCTCCAATCTAAAACGCAAAAAATCCGCTTGAATCGACATTGTCCGCTCTAAAAAACGGCGCAACAATCCGATTCTTGGATCGCTTCTCATTTGGGTTTCATTTTGCCACGGTGCAAATCCATGAAGCCACAAAGGAACTTTGACACCTCTTGCATCCATATAGTCGATCAACTTTGGAAAATTCTCCACAAAGGGTTCTTTGACACCTTTTGGATACCAGATAAAGTGACCAATCCCTAGCGAAGGAAATGACTCTCCCTTATTCCAGTGTATGAGATTTTTTACTCTACCGCCACACTCGTTGTGATAGATTTGTCGTGCGACACGATCGAGATCAGCACCATAAAGTGACACTACTAAAAACAGTAAGATCAATCGATAGATTGGATACTCCATTCCAGCACATCTGCGGCAAACATCGGCACCACTTCACCGTAGTTGTCAGGCACTTCAAAAGGCTTCTTCTCAAGCGTCACGATCTTCTGAGGCGGTTTTACGCCATAGATCGACTGAGCATTGTCACTCACAAAAGCTTGTATGTGATCTAGTGCGTTGTGAGCCTCAAAAAGCCCTGTAAGTGCTTGAAGAGCGATAGGTGCAGTAAAGACCCCTGCCGCACAACCGTAGCTCTCCTTCGCACTTTGAGGGTGCGGTGCCGAATCACTACCAAACATCACTTTAGGATGTGCTTCCAGTGCCAATCTCAGTAGCGCCTCTCGATCCTCCGGTCGTTTGGCGATCGGTTTACAAAAGAGATGCGGTTGCAACATTCCACCCGCCACATCATCAAGGGTAATGAGAAGATGATGTAATGTGATCGTCGCATAGAGATTCTCATAGCGTTCCAAGAGTTTGGCACTCTCTTTGGTGGTAATATGCTCCATCACAATTTTGAGATCAGGAAAAGCCTCTGCTAACTGTGCATAAACTGCACCGAACTCCTTTTCCCGATCCATCACAAATCCGTTACTCTCACCGTGTACCAACAGTGGAATCCCCAGATCACTCATCGCACCCAGAGTCTGCGCCAAACTTTTGGGATCGATACCGCTCACACCGCCTTCGGAATTAGTCGTGATCCCCGCAGGATAGAGCTTGATCGCTTTAATATGCTCTTTGGCACTTTCCAAAAACTCCCTGTCATAGTCGGACTTGAAAAAGAGTGTCATCCATGGTGCAAACTTTGAATCACCGATACTCTCAACAATACGATCACGATAGCTCTCCAACACTTCGATAGTTGTAATCGGCGGAACAAGATTGGGCATGATGACAGCACCCGCAAATATCTCGGCACTCAACGGCGCTACAACTTTGAGCATCTCCTGATCACGCAGATGAAGGTGCATATCCAACGGTGAATTGAGTGATATTGTCATGTTAATCCTTTTAGGGCACCCTCTAATAAAGTAGATGCTTATCTTTAAAAAAAGATTATACAAAAAAGCTGATTTGGAGTTTCTCAAAAATTTCGTTATAATACACATCGAATACTACTGACGGCTAGAAATTTTTCTCCCCAGATTTTATTCAAGATATTTTATACAAGGTGTTACACATGGCAGATTTGCTAAGAGGAACCGTTAAATGGTTCAATGATGAGAAGGGCTACGGATTTATCCAACCAGACGATGGAGGGGATGATGTATTTGTACATTTTCGTCAAGTCAATAACGAGAGTGGGGGAAGAGTCTCTCTAAATGACGGTCAAATTGTTACATTTGAGATTGGTCAAGGACAAAAAGGTCCCCAAGCGGAGAATGTAACTCCACAATAAGTTTAAAATAGAGGCGGATTTCCGCTTCTATTTCTTCACAACAACTTTCTCAATTACTTGCTTTTGCGCAGGTCTATCTCCCGGTAATGTTTTACAGTTTTCAATCTTTTTTACGGTATCAAATCCATCGATCACCTTTCCAAAGATCGTATAACCGCCGTTTAGCCACGGTGTCGGTTTTACCGTGATGAAAAATTGACTTCCATTCGTATTTGGTCCTGCATTTGCCATTGCCAAGAGTCCGGGACGATCAAAGGTGACATTAGGCGCATACTCATTTTCAAATACTTTCCCATAGATCGACTCTCCACCTCGACCGGTACCCGTAGGATCACCGCCTTGGATCATAAAGTTTTTGATCACACGATGAAAGGTGACGCCGTTATAGTATCCCTTTTTAGAGAGCTCTACAAAGTTTT
Source organism: Campylobacterales bacterium (assembly GCA_027023405.1). Lineage (GTDB taxonomy): Bacteria > Campylobacterota > Campylobacteria > Campylobacterales > QNZT01 > QNZU01. Next base: position 68,198 of record JALVVN010000024.1, on the reverse strand, counting down.
TCACCGCTTTTGGTGCTATCTTTGGGAAAAGCTCCAGTGTAATATTCCCCTCATTGGTCTGCATCACAACGATTGGATCACTCTTGTCGCCTGCTAACAAATCTTTATGTGCTTGGCTTGACTCTTTCGCAAAGAGTCCTACAACCATAAATACCACTATCCATGTAATCTTTTTCAATATTTCCCTCCTATGTAATCAAATCTGTACGCTTAAAGCGATAGACTTTATTTTTTACTTTTTCCAAAATACCCGCACCGATAAGCTGCTTAAACATATTTACTACCGTCGGCTTACTGACATCCAGTGCATCCATTATATCTTGATAGGAACCGTGAAAGACATTTTCATCATCCAACTTTTCAATGATATACTTCAAAATCTCAATCTTTTTACCACCCACTAACGCGGCAAGTGACTCTACGACATGTGCACACCCTTCGATCTCCTTCTTTTGCAAGATTGGAAGCATCACACTATAGATCGTATTGATAAGATCTTTAATATTGATAGGCTTGACAATATATCCGTCAACCTTGAGATTAATTGCATCAAGAAGATACTCTGTGTCGGTATGTGCGGTAGTGATAATACACGGAATCTCTTTATTGTGTTCCTGTTTCAGAGAACGGATCATTTCAATACCATTCATTTTGGGCATATTGATATCGGCGATCACAATATCTATCGGCAACTCCAGCGCCATTTTGAGCCCCTCTTCACCATCTTTTGCCGTGTGTACCTCTTTCACAAAGTCATCTAAGATTAGCTTCGTCTGACTCATCACATTCGCTTCATCTTCGACATAGAGAAGCTCCAAATTCTTTAGACTATTGAGATCCAATACCGACTCCTTTATAAATATCTTTAAGTAATCTAAATAACTATATCAATAGTTTTATAAAACTTTAATAAAAAAAGTGAAAAAAAGAAGCAAATATAGCAATTTTTACAAATTTATTGTACCCATATGATCACAATGGAAAAAATTTCTGTAAATTGTTAAGAAAGAGGAAAAATTATCGTAAATTTTGCACAACGGGATTGATTTTGCTCATCACATACGATATTTTTGGCAAGGATGGTTCCTCCCATCTGTGTCTCGACAATATGTTTAGACATATAGAGTCCTATCCCCGTTCCGATCGCCTTGTGCTTGGTTGTAAAGTAGGGCTCGAAAATACGATCTAAAATCTCCTCTTCGATGCCACCCCCATTATCAATAAACTCAAATTTAATTTTATTATTCACTTTCTTGAGTGTTATAGTAATCTCTTTCGATTTCTCTTTTCCCTGATGTTTGAAATTTTCACGGGCATTGTTGATCAAATTTAAGATAACCCTCGAAAACTCATTAGAGTATCCATAAATCTTTAGATCAGAATCGAGATCGGTTTGCACGGCGATCTGATCCTCTTTGAGATAAAAAGAGCTGATATCCAACGCATGCTCGATCGACTCTTTGAGACTAAAGCGCTCTTTTTCTCTCTCTGTGGAGAAGAAGTTTCTAAAATCCTCAATCGTATCGGACATAGAGACAGCCAGTCGCATTCCCTCCTCAACCTGTTTGTCGATAAACTCCTGCGTCAAATTACCCGTCATCGATTTTGTACCAAAACTCTGAATCAAAAGTGTCAAAGCATTGAGCGGTTGTCGCCATTGGTGTGCAATATTACCGATCATTTCACCCATTGATGCAAGTCTGGCATTTTGATAGATGATCTGATCTTTTTCTCGTACCTCTTTGATAGTCTGCTCGACCCGTTGCATCACTTCCGCTTCGATCTCTCTACTCTCTTTCTCTCGCTCTTCGAGTGTTTGCGCATACGACTCCATCAGTTTTTTAAATTGTCTCATCACAAAATAGGCAATGGCAAGAGAGAGTAAAAGTACAAAAAGTGTCAAGGCAAATAGAGCATACTTTAGCATTCTCATCTGAGAATTGTTCACAACCCTCTCCTTGTCAAGCATCTGTTGTGAAAAATCTCTCAGATGCTTGATATATGGTTGCAACTTTTCTATAGAGTTATACGGATCATTTGCAAAACGACTTATTTTTGTCAAAATTTCAGATATTTTATCAAGATCACTGTTTTTGACTCCATAATTTTTATGAAAATCGTTCACATAAAGTTCCCAGGTTTGATTGAGCGCTTGAATATAATTTTTAGAGTGAGGCTTTTGCAGAAGCACGATCGCTTGATCTTGAAATCTATCAAGCAACACCATTGAATGGTGTGCTTTTTGATAGAGAGCATCATCAGCTTTTCGAAGATTCTCTATGCTATATGTTGCAATCGCCCCTATCAGCAACACGCCCAATGTAATAACTACCATTAGCAATGCAGTTTGTTTGGCAATGCTAAAGTGTGTCAAAAAAGAGTTGGACTTGTTGCTCATTCTGCTTTCCCTTACTAAATAATGCTTCAAGAAAAGATCGGAAAGTGCTAAAAAAGTTTTAATCGTGTGATGCGATAAAAGCCCTATTTTTAGGCTTTAAAAGAGATAAAAATACAAAAAATTTGATTTATAAAACAAAAGATAAAAGTAGTCAATCTTTTAAAAATTTTCGAATTTCTTGATCGATACGATAAATATCCTCAAGGTCATTAGGAA
>JALVVN010000024.1:0-65484 GCA_027023405.1 Campylobacterales bacterium | reverse complement strand
ATCGCTTTGAGTGTGGGCTTGAGCCCGGCAAAGCCGACCAATGCATTGACTACAAGCTTAGAGTTGCTCCGCTCAATCGCCTCCAGTATCCCCTCTTCTCCCCACAAGACACACGGGTGATCGATCTTCTCCCGATCTTCTCGCTCTTTGACAACAACAATTTCAGGTGAAAACGCCTTCAGCTGCTCCCGCAATAGTGCGATATTGTTTCCTGCAACCATCACTTCAACAAGAAGATCATACGCTTTTGCGATCTTGAGTGTATTGACACCGATCGAACCCGTGCATCCCAAAATAACCACGCTACGCCAATCCTCTCAGTAAGATCACCATCAAAATCGCACCAAACATATATCCGTCCACCCGATCGAGCACACCGCCGTGACCGGGCAAGATATTACCACTATCCTTTACTCCCGCATTGCGCTTCAAAAAACTCTCAAAGAGATCGCCGAAGATCGAAGCGACCGATACCACAAACGAGATAAAAAGCGCCAAAGCAAACGAGACAAACCCATGCCCGTAAAATGCCCCCGCGATCGTCGCCACAGCCACACCGCCGATCACCCCTTCCCAAGTCTTTTTGGGAGAAACAGGACAAAAGGGGTGCTTGCCGATCGCTTTACCTACAAAATAGGCTGCCGTGTCGGTCAATGCCACAACAATCACCAGCCAAATCAACGCCTCCATCCCAAACCCGGCATAGAGTGCAAAAAGAAAAAGAAAGGAGCTTGCCGGATAGGCAAAAGGTTGAAGTTTTTTAAATTGGGACTTTTGAAAATAGACCATATCGGAGACATAAATAATGAGCGCCACAAAGATGAGATCGTCGGGATTGGGATAAATAAGCGCCACAAGCCAAAGTGCCAAAGCATAGAAATAGAGATTTTTATCTTTGAGCTTGTAAAGCTTCAGTGCCTCATCAAATGAGAGCATAAAGAGAGCACCCAATACCAGCCAAGTCAAAAAGTAGCTATCGATCCACGCAATCGCAATCACCGCCAGGATCAAAGCTACACCGGTAATGATTCGATTTTTATCCAAGTTTTTTAACATTTTGCGCCTCTATACTTTTATATTAAGTATATGATAAGTTGTATCAAGCGCCTCTTGTGCTTCCTCTTTATTTTCTTTCTTTAACACACCCTTTAGCTCCACCTCTTTTTCACCGCTCTGCTCTTCCGCCTCTTCGCGCTGATGCTCTCGCTCCTCCTCGATCGCCTTATCTGCACCAACATCGGAGATATCCTCCACTACCTTTTCCGCTTTGAGAGAGGCTTCCACGGCGGCAAAACTCTGCTTCTCTACCCGCGTTTGATACTCATTCTGTTTAGTTGCGGCGACTTGCGTATTTTGGTTCGTATAGATGATAGATTCAATGGGAGAAATTGGCATTTTTTACTCCTTTACAATTCGTACACTCTTAAAATCAATATAATTTACCTTTGCACCCTCTTTGACTTTGACATTGCGTCGCTTGGTATAATCAACCCAATATGCACCGCTCTTATCGATACTAAAATCAACACATATTTTTGCGGCAAATGTCAAAACATCTTCAGGAATATTGCGTTTATCAGTTCGTATTATAACATGCGTTGAAGGAATATCACGCAGATGAAGCCACATGTCGCTCATTTTTGCATTTTTGAGAAGTTGCGCATTTGCTTTTTGACTCTTTCCAAAGAGGATTTTATAGCCTTGGTAGAAGAGGGTTTCGATCCCGTTGTCGCTTTGTATTCGGCGTTTTTGTACTTTGGGTTGTTTGGGTAGGTAAATCTCAATCTCGGTACTGCTTTTGGCGCTCTTGACTAAATGGATCAGTCGCTTATTGTAAAGGATCTTGTCAGATAAATTCTCCCTCTCGATGTGTAATCCTTTGGCTTTTTGTTTGAGTTTTTTGGCACGGGCAAAGAGCCGATTTGCCGCATCCGCCGCATTGACGCTCTCTTTGGGTAGTTCGATCATGACGCGATTGCCCTCATAATCTTCCAACTCCACTCGCTTTTGGTAGTTGGCGATACGATCCAGATTTCCCAGTATGATAGAGGCGTGTTGCTCCAAAGTAGCGGCTTTTTGAAGGAGTTTTGCTTCATCCTCTAGCTGTCTCAAGCTCTTCTCAAGCTTTGTCACTCTCTTCTCTATGGACTTGATCTTGGTTCGCTTGATCTCCTCTAATCTTTTGTGCTCTTTTGTGTGATAGACCTCTTTTAGATATGTTTCGAGTTCATCGATATCTTTGATACTTGAGGGTTTAGGTTCGAAGGAGCGCTTAGGAAGTTCGAGCAGTTTCCCTCCTACCCGCACTTCTCGAAAGGAGTTGGAGATATCGATATGCCGAAGCGCCTCCAAGATCACTCCCTCACCGTTTAAAATAATCGCATTGGTATGACGCCCTGTAAATTCGAGTTGTAATGTCGTTTCAATCGCTTTGTAACTTGAAGCGCTTTGCGTTTTGATGATGAGTATCTTGTCATGTTGGGGTACCTCTATCGACTTGATTTTAGCATTGATAAACCGCTTTTTGAGTACCACATCAAAGGGGGCATTATATTCTCTGCTTTTGGGTATCTCATCCCACTGATAGATACACCCCTCTCCTCTTGTTAGATCAAAGTAGTAGGGCTTATCTTTATCAAAAGTAATAGCGATAGTCGTATCATTGATGCGCTCGATATAGTGAATTTTTTTATAAGTATTAAGCTTTTGTGTAATTATTTTAAGTTCTATTAAATTCATCCCTAGATCATAGCAAAATGTTCAAAAAATTTTTGCAATTGTCGATCTAAGTGTTATGAAAGTATTAATTGTAGAAGATAGCAAAGTATTAGCAAATGTCCTAGCAAGAAAGATTCAAGCCATTGACGGCATCAGTGTTGATGTTAAGCAAAATATGAAAGATACACATATTGCGATTGAAAGCAATCACTATGACTTGGTTCTACTCGATCTCCATCTTCCGGATGCACAAGAGGAGACGCTTGTCGATATCTTTTTGGAGAGGAAACTGCCCACTATTGTCATGACAGGCTCACTCAATCAAGAATTAAGGGAGCAAATCAGTCGTAAAGATATCATCGACTATGTTCTCAAAAATCGCTCTGAGTCGATAGATTATCTTGTGCACTTGGTCGATCGTCTCTATAAAAACCGAATGCATACGGTTTTGGTCGTAGATGATTCGGCAATCTATAGACATGAGATTCAAAAAACACTCAATAAATATATGTTGCGTACTATTATGGCTAAGGATGGGCAAGAGGCGCTCGATCTCGAAAGAGAAAACGATAATATCTCACTGGTCATTACCGATTATGAGATGCCAAATGTTGACGGATTGGAAGTGGTATTGTCACTACGGCAAAAGCATAAAAAATATCAGCTCCCCATCATCGGTGTCTCTACACAAAAAGAGAATGCAATCGCCTTTCTTAAGTATGGGGTCAATGACTTTATCCGAAAGCCTTTCTTTAAAGAGGAGCTTAGTACGAGAGTCAACAATACACTAGACTCCATTGAAAATGTGAAAAAGCTCAATGACTTCGCCAATACCGACTTCCTAACCGGTGTCGCCAACCGAAAATATTTTTATGCACAAGGTACAGACTACTTTAAAAAAGCGAAAATCAAGCATGAATCATTTGCTGTTGCGATGTTGGATATTGACTACTTTAAATCCATCAACGACACCTATGGTCACGATATCGGTGACAAAGTAATCAAAACATTGGCACAAACCATCAAAAATAATATTAAAGGACAAGATATCGTGGCGCGTTTTGGTGGAGAAGAGTTTTGCGTCCTACTCAAAGATATTCAAAAAGAGGCGGCATTTAGCTTTTTTGAGTCTCTGCGTAAAAAAATTTCAAATCAGAGGATCGAGATCGATAACGATCACATCTGTTTTACAGTCTCAATCGGTGTGGCAACGAGTCCACAAGCTGATCTTGATGCGACGATCAAGCAGAGTGACCTTGCACTTTATCAAGCCAAAAACAGTGGACGAAACAAAGTATGCGTAGACTTTATGGAAGAGTCTACTCGAGAATACGAGGAAGCGTAATTCCTTTTTGGGCTTGATATTTTCCTCTCTTATCCGCATAAGTAATCTCGCACGCTTCGTCTCCCTCTAAAAAGAGCACTTGCGCAATACCTTCATTGGCATATATTTTTGCCGGCAACGGAGTAGTATTGGAGATCTCAATCGTAATATGCCCCTCAAACCCAGGTTCAAACGGTGTTACATTAACGATAATCCCACATCTAGCATAGGTGCTCTTCCCCAGACAGATCGCCAATACATTGTCCGGCATCTTAAAATATTCAACCGTTCTCGCAAGTGCAAATGAGTTGGGAGGAATAATCGCTACATCCGCCTCAAGATCGACTACATTCCCCTCATCAAAATTTTTGGGATCAACTAAGGTGGAATTGACATTGGTAAAAATTTTAAACTCTCTACCTACACGAATATCATACCCATAACTACTCAATCCGTAACTAATCACACCTTTTCCGATCTGCTCTTCACAAAATGGTGTAATCATCTCGTCACCCAAAGATTTTTCACGAATCCATTTGTCTGATTTTAATCCCATCTATCCCCTTTTTTAATTTGCTTCTAATTTTTTTAGTAATGCATCAAATTTTTTTGATTTGTGACTTTTAAGATAAAATTTTAACGCTACCTTTGCATGTTCTTTATCTCCTAAAGCGATCTTGCTTTTAATATAGATATACCAAGGGCGAAATTGGTTCATATCCAATTTATTGGTCACGATAGCCCACTTCACCGCCTCTTTATATTTTTTGTGTGCATAGAAGTACTCCGCCAACGCAAGGGCGCTTTTGTAACTACCCTTTTTTCGATAGTTTTCCAAGAGCCTTTCTTTTGCTAAGATTGGATCATTTGGCAAAAGTGCTGCTTTTGTATTCCCCTCTTTTAGAACATGGTGTTCTATTTTAGTTTTTGTTTGGTCTTTTGTTTTTAGAACGAATGCATTGCTCTCTTTTGTAGCATTCTCTGTTGTGCTATTTTTATCTAATTCTTTTGTAGGCGTCGATATTACGGTTTGATTTCTATCAACTATCTTCTCATGAGGGTCTTCGGAGCACTGTCGAAAACTGAAGAAAATAATCAACCCAAGTAGCGTCAAGGCGATGGCACGGTTGCGTCTTCTAACCTTTAGAGGTAACTTTTTGGGTTGCGAGCTTCTCTTTTGTGGTTTGGAGCGTGGTATTCTCTTTTGCTGAGGGGATCGTTGTTTTTGCATCATTCACCCTTAGTATAATTTTGTCTATACTATAATATCTGCTCTTACACTATACTGACGAACAGACATCAAAGGATAGGAATGCCCGCACAAAATGCCACACTTGAACTGATTTCACTCTCAACCAATCTCCATCTCATATTTATTGCGCTGACTATTATTATCTTGTTGCGTCTCATTATCCTTCTACATAGCAACAAAAGCTATCAGGTCAAGAGCAAGATCTATGAGCGCTGGGTACTTTTCTATCGTGCCCTTTTGAGTGCTATTCTCTTTTCAGGTGTTGTCGTAATGGCAATTCATCACTTTCATGTAGCGTGGCAAGTTTGGTTGATGGTAATTTTGGGACTCTCGTTGCTTATTGCGACAATCTTGGAATTTGTTCGGTACAAAGAGAGCAGAGTATACGATCAGATGAGTATCAGGCGATTTGAATCCTTTTCACTGAAGCACTATCTGTTTGTCTTGGTAGCTATTATCACCGTCACCGTTATGAGCTTGGGAGTATAGATGCAATATCTCTATCACGAAAAGGCGGGAGAGCATACAATCCAAATTAGAGACGAACTCTACCGATATCTCTTTAAAGTGCGTCGCTTTAATGTGACACAAATCCTCTCCTTTCGCAACCTGACAGATCAAAATCTCTACCGTTATAAAATCCTCTCTATTGGGAAAAAAGAGGCTGTTATAGAACATATCGAAACCATCACCGATAATTATATGCTCCCAAAGACTCTTCATCTCATTTGGTGTATCATTGATCCCAAAGTGATCTACAACACACTGCCGATGCTTAACCAAACAGGCTTGGCTAAAATCAGTTTTGTCTATTGTCAATATAGTCAAAAGCAGTTCAAGATCGACCTAGATCGGGCAAAACGCATCCTCATCAACTCCTCGCAACAATCGGGTAGAAGAGATTTGATGGAGCTTGAAATTCTCTCCTCTTTCGAAGAGTTACTAAGGAAATATGAGGATTTTTGTGTGTTGGACTTTGATGGAGAGAGTGAATGGCAAGGGTGCCGTACGGCGCTTATCGGATGTGAAGGTGGTTTTAGCGAAACAGAGAGATCGCTTCTTGAAAAACATAAAAAAATAGGCTTCAAAACCTCAAATATTCTCAAAAGCGAAACTGCGGCTTTAAGCTTTGCAATAAAAAGCTTGATTTAAAAATATTTTTATGTTATAATTCAACTCCCCTCCCCTATATGGCAGTGGACTTTTTTAAAGTCTGCTGTTTTTTTATCCAAGAGTTTATGAATGTTTTTAAGTTTTTAACCTCCTCATCGAGGTCGAAGCATTACTGCTTCTGACGCTCTTTTTGGAGAACATCATATCGTGGGAATACAAATGTTGTCGGTCGAGTGACGACAATCTTCTTTTTGTTATCCACTGCATATGCTTTAATGGTGATTGGTATCACCTTATCTTTACTCGAATCTTTTGAGAGGACTTTATCTGTTCCTAAAATAACAACTTTCTTGATTTTCGCTCCCGCCTTGACTTTGAACGGCTCTTTTGGTCTCAAAATTTTGATCTCCGGATGTCCTACAACTTCAAAGAAGTATTTATGATCTTCTCGTTCAGTATTTTGAACAAGGAAGGTATAGGCATTTTGTACCATTTTTCCGTGATCTTTGATCTTGTAGAGCTGCGTCGTTTTGTTGATATTCAAAAGCATATACTCTTTTTTACTACTTGCAATAAAGAGCCCTGCCAATGCAGCAGCAAGTGCAATTCCATAAGCGATCGTTCTAAAACGAAGATATTTTGGTTTACGATGCTCTTTAACCGCACTGTAACTGGTCCAAGTAATGAGCGACGGTTTGCCAAGCGCTCCCATCACCTGCGTACAGGCATCCGCACACTCAAGACAGTTGATACACTCTAGTTGTGTTCCTCGCTTGATATCTATATGTGTCGGACAAACTCTCACACAACTATCACAGTAGGTACACTCTGCATCAGGTTCGACACTCAAAAGCTCTTTTTCATTCTTGACCAATTTTCTCTCTTGATCATCACTGTAGATATGTCCACCCCTCTCTGTATCATAGATGGTTTGGATCGTCTCTTCATCATACATAACCGACTGTACTCTCGCATAAGGGCAGACATAGATACAAAAATCCTCTTTGAGTTTGATAACATCATAGATTAAAAAACCTGCAAGAATAGCAATTGTACCCATCATCACACCATGCTCACTAGGATGTTTAATATATTGAAAAAAATCTTCAGGTGGCACAAAATACCAAACAAAGTTGATTGCCGCAATAATAGCAAGTATAGTCCAAATCAAACCACCGATAATTCGTTTTGGATATTGACCTGTTACCTCCTGCTGTTTATTAGTAATCCTTTTGCGGATATGTAACAACTTGGTCTGAATCAGATCACGATAGATAACACGAAAGATCGTTTGAGGACATGCCCATCCGCACCATACACGACCGCCAAGTGTCGTGAGAAAAAATACACCCAAAAAACCAAAGATTAGCAAAAAAGGCATCATATAGAGCTCTTGCATATCAAACTTGGTAAAAAAGAGATGAATTTGCTTGTGATCAAAATTGAGCAAAAAGAAGTGATTACCATGAATAGTTATAAAAGGCAATACCAACGCTACTACCGTTGCCAATACAAAAAAGACATACCGTTTGTAACGATAGGGAACCCATCCTTTAAGATACTCCTTCATCCTCTGCTTCGAGGCTTTGACTTTTGTCTGTGTTGTTGCTTCTGCCATTATCTTTTCCTTTTTTGTAATTTAAATTAATCTCCTGTCAAAGGACAGGTTTTTGAAGAGCTGGTTATACTCTCATTGTCAATAACCAATGTTCCCTCTGTCGTATCCTGAAGATTTACCATCTCTTTCAGAGATCGAGAGTTGATATAATCTTTGAGCGAACTTCGAGAGACACCTAGATCTTTAGCGATTTGACTGACTGAAATATTTTGCTCCAGTTTTGTCATAATCTCTTGTTTATAGGGATCAAACTTTGATTTGGAAAAACTTCCTTTGGGTCTACCCCTCGATTTCATCGGATGCTTTCTGTTGTCCTCACGAATCCTTGAGAGTAGGTCAAACAAAAATGAAGCATTCAACGAACTGTTGATCACAATCTTCTCCGAACAGAGATGAAGTGATATATCGTGTTTAAGTACACAATCAAAAATCTTCACCAATTCACCTACTTTTTTACTCAAGACATCGATTGAATAGACAAGAATCACATCTTTGGAATGAAGAGTTCTCAAGAGATCGAGGAAAAGATATCTCTCCTCTAAGTCTGTATTATAAGGGGAGTTGTCAAGTTCTGTCATATCGATAGCTAAGCCCCTCTCTTGCGCATAAGAGAGCAGATAGGACTGTTGATCTAAAATGGAAAAATCTTGATTCCTACCCCTCAAAATCCCTATAACCACGCATGACTCCTTTAAAACAGATGTGATTATAATATCTTTGACGAAAAAAGTCAAGATATTAATGAATATTTACATCTGGGGCACCTCTAAAAACCCTAGACGCTCATCTTTTATCGTTTATACTCTTTTAAGTCTGTTACCATCTCATAATCTAAGGCTCTATTCTCTTCTATCTTCGCAATACCCTCTTGAAGAAGTTGCAACATTTTATCCGGATCTACCGGTTTAGAAAAGTAGTATCCTTGAATCACATCACACTCAATCTCTTGTAGTTTTGCATATTGCTCCTCTTTCTCTACACCTTCTGCAATAAGATTCAATCCCAAGCTATGCCCCATCGATACAATAGCATTCACAATGACGAGATCGCTCTTTTTGAGCGCAATATGATCAATAAATGATTTATCGATTTTGATTGCATCTAAAGGTAATTTGTTGAGATAATTAAAAGAGGAATACCCGGTACCGAAATCATCGATGGCAAACTTCACACCGCGCTCTTTGAGTTGTTGCATCACTTTTGCCACTCTATCGATATTTTGCATCAAAGCAGACTCTGTGATCTCCATCTCAAGATATGAAGCATCAAATCCCACCTCATCCAAAATCGCATATACACTCTCCAAAATATTGCTTTGCAAGAGTTGTACAGCAGAAAGATTGACAGATATTTTAAACTCTTTATATCCGGCATCATGCCACTGCTTCGCCTGTGTGATTGCCTCTTTGAGTACAAACTTACCAATCTTGTGAATTAGTCCGGTATCCTCTGCCAGAGGAATAAAATCCAGTGGCGGTATGAGTTGAAGTTGCGGATGTTCCCAACGAATCAACGCTTCAGCACCGATAATCTTCTGCGTTTTCGTATCAACCTGAGGCTGATACTTCACAAAAAACTCTCCTCTTTCAATTGCCTGTTTGAGACTTCTCTCCAAAATCGCCTTATTGGTTAATTCATCACTGATGATTGGGGAATATATCTGACAACTTTTCTGTTGTTTCTTGGCAAAATCCATCGCTAAATTGGCATTTTTTACCAACTCTATGGCACTGTTACCGTCACTTGGAAAGAGTGCTAACCCTTGCACAATCTCTAATTCAATCTCATTTCCCTCTAACTCAAACGGCTTTTCAAAGAGTCCCTCGATCCGTTTTGCCAATAGTTTTGCATCATTATCATTTTGAATATTTTCAAAGAAAAGTACAAACTCATCACCTGAAAAGCGCGCCACCGTATCATAATCTCTCAAACTGGAGGAGAGACGGTTTGCCACCATCTTCAGGATCTCATTACCAAAGTGAAATCCAAAGATGTGGTTGATAGATTTGAAATTTTGGATATCAAGAAAAATAACAGCCAGATTTTGTTTAAGTCTGACAGCTCTTCCCATCGCCTCATCGATGCGTCGATACACCAAATGTTGATTTGGGAGATTGGTCAGATCATCATAGTTTTCCATGAAGTTCAACTTCTCTTGATTTTCACTATCACTTACGCCAATCAGATGATAGGAGATATCTTCACCCTGTTTGCTCTGCACAACCTTTTCCCACCGGATGACTCTCTTTTGACCACTTTTTGTCAAGATCGGGAAGTGCAGTCGGCTTTGGCTTCGACGATCTTTGGAGATTTTACTTACTTCCCACTTGATCTTCTCCCGAAAACTCTCAGGTACTAAAAGTTCGAGAAAATTTTTACCGAGAACTTCTCGTTCACTGTAACCCATTGATTGGCGTGCAAATGTATTGAATGAGGTAATATGGTACGCTTTGTCAAAAGATAGAACAATGAGCTTCTCTTCACTAATCTGTTCTGGATCAACGAGCTTCCGAATAGAATGTTTGGGAGAGTTCGTACCCATTTCAAAAATCATGAAGTAGCATCGTTCACCCACAAATGTGGAATTTGTCAAAGCATAAAATAGTGAACCGTCTTTACGGCTAAACTCGAGCTCTTGTGATGTATAGGAGATGTTGGATTGTATATCTTTTTCAAAAGACTCTTTTTGATGTTGTGGAGCGATCAACTCATGGAACAATTGCCCGAGACTCTCCTCTTTTGTATAACCAAAGAGCGATTCACACGCTCTATTCCATTCTAATATTTTTCCAGTGCTATCAACAGAAAAGATAGCAATACCCGCTACCTCCTCTATCATTTGTCCTAAATGTTCTTGATGATTCATTACGATCTACCCCAATATTTAAGTATTGGGTATATATCGTCAGTTTAATATAAAACTTTAAATCTTAGACATCAGAGTTATATAAGTTGGACCCTTCCTTCGCCCTCTTCAAGGCTACCGATCACATAACCGTCGCTCTGATCCAAAACCGTATCAACATTTTCCGGGCTCACGACCAAGATCATTCCTACACCCATATTGAAAGTACGATACATCTCACCCTCTTCTACATGGTGCGACATATATTTGAAGATATCAAGTACACGGATCTTCTCTTTTTCGATCTTGGCATTGAGTGTTTGAGGAAGGACTCTCGGAAGATTTTCGACAATTCCGCCACCGGTAATATGGGCTAGTGCATTGATCTGATTTTTGAGTGCTTTAAAGGTCTTCACATAGATACGAGTAGGCTTGAGCAAAATATCGATCAAGTGCTCCCCTTCGATCTGTGTATCAAAGGACATATTGAGCTTTTCAAAAAAGAGTTTTCTTGCCAACGAATAGCCGTTGGAGTGGATTCCTGAACTAGGAAGCGCCACAAGCAGATCACCTGCCTTGACACGATCGATGCGGTTCATCTCACTCTTTTCAGCGATCCCTACCGCAAAACCGGCAAGATCAAAATCCCCCTCTTGATACATACTCGGCATCTCCGCCGTCTCGCCACCAATCAGCGCGCACTCACTCTCTTTGCACCCTTCGGCGATCCCTTTGACGACAGCACTCGCCTCATTAGTCTCCAGCTTTGCCGTCGCATAGTAGTCGAGAAAAAAAGCAGGCGTTCCGAAATTGCAGATGAGATCATTGACGCACATCGCGACTAAATCGATCCCTACCGTATCAAATCGCTTCGCATCGATCGCCAGCTTGAGCTTTGTGCCCACACCGTCTGTCGCCGCTAAGATCACCGGCTCTTTGTAGCCCGAAGGGAGTTCATACGCACCGGCAAAAGATCCGATACCTCCGATGACATTTTTATCAAAAGTAGATTTGACAAAGGGCTTAATCGTCTCGACAAAGCGGTTCCCCGCATCGATATCGACACCCGCCTCTTTGTAGCTGAGTTTGCCCATTACTTCTCCCAGTCACAAGGAGGAAAAATCTTCTTCATCATCCAAGTAGAGGGGCAAAAATTGGTAAACGCCCAAATCAGCATCATCACAATCACAAACGCCTGAAGCGCTACCGCAACCTGAAAATGAAAACTACTCTCCGCCCCAGAGCGGAAATCCGCTACACCCATAGAAAAGAAATAGAGGATAATCCCCAGCATCAACGCTGTCAAAATACGCTGCATTCTTGCTGCACACATATAATCTCCTTTAAAAAGTTTTAAGAGATTTTAGCAAAAAGGAGATTAAATAGGGGCGCAGCGGGAATAACTACGATCCATCCTTTAACTCCTCTCTTTCATAAAATCCTCAAAAAGATAGCGATGATCCTCTGGTAACGCCTCATAAATCGCCCACGCTAACTCTCTGATCTCCCACAACGCCGCCTTATCGCTTCGCAAGCTTAGAAAGTTTTGCAGACTTCGGGCGTTGATAGTCCAAGTAAGTTCTGTTTTGTAAGATTCGGGAAGACAATATTTGGCTTTGTCATTGGGAATGCCTTCTTTGAGTACTTTGCGGAGATTTTCCAAAGCTTGGATACTCATTCCATCGACAAGATCGACCCCCGTAAAGACAAGATATTTTTGGGCGCGTTCCTGATCTTCGAGCGTAAACGGCTCTTCACCTTTTAGCTCCTTGAGTGTATATCGCGTACTTTTAACTGAAAGCGAAGCCATACGATGTCGCGCAAGTTCTTGTAGCAGAGCACGGCTGATCCCCTCGATGTAAAAGGAGTAGTGGAGGTGTTCGAGTGTGGAAGCGTGTTTAAATTTATTGCCGACACGATCAATCAACTCCCGATCTTTCTCACCGCCGTTGTCACTCTTGTCAAAACTCTGCCAACAGGTACGAATCGCATCTGAACAGATGACAAGCGGGGTGTAATGGTTGAGGGTGACTTTCATCCAGCTTCTCCTTGTGTGGTTATTTGACAAGTGTACTAAAAAATAACTTTTTCTTTTATGCTATAATGCAGATAAAGAACCACAAAAATGAGCAAGTTATGCCTGAAATTTCCAGAAGATCATTTCTTAAAACTACTGCACTCGCATCTGTGATGCCACTTGTCGCATCAGAAAATAAACCTTCAACCGTCCCTCCACTCCTCGCTTACTATATCGTAAAATCAATACGCGAAGCAATCCAACCGATTCTCACACCCAAAATTCAGAACAAGGTCATTGCACAACAAACAGAAATTGCCACAACCCCACATTTACTTTTTGTCAATTAATATTTCCAACACACCATCCTTATAGGTACTTTTGAGTTTATCCTCGTCAGCATCTTTAGGGAGAGGGATCACCCGCTCATAGCTACCGACGAAGCGCTCTTGTTTGACAAAATTTCCCTTCTCCTCTTTTTTCTCTTGCTCTGTTTTAGCTTTGACGATCAGCTCCCGATCTTTGACAGTGATCTTGATATTTTTATAATCCACACCGGGGATGTTCAATCTCACTCGATACTGCTTACCTAGATCTTCGATGTCCATCGCCGGTTTACTTGAAGATAGCGACATATCAAATTTTTTAAACGCATCATCCTGCATCATTCGTTGTTGAAGAGATTGAAACATTTTGTCCATCTCCTGCTGAATCTTTTGCATCTCCTCAAACGGATTGACGGGCTCCTCTTTCGCATACACAGTACCCGCACCCAAAAGGGCTCCTAGTGCCAATGTAGATAATAGTCGTTTCATCATCATACCTCCTCAAACTTTTTAGCAAATTATAGTCTATATGCATCCTCTCTTCCGCCACCAAAGTAGCAAAAAGGTTAATCGAAAAGTGTGTAAAATAGTCGTATGAAAATTTCAAAATCTTTTCTCACAAATCTCATCGCACTATTGATCGTGCTTCTTTCATTGATCTTTCCTGATCCGTGGCACAAGCCGTTACTCTATACCGGTCTTTTTGCGCTGTCGGGTGCTATCACCAATGAGATCGCCATTCATATGCTCTTTGAAAAGGTACCGTTTTTGTACGGTTCGGGGATCATAGAGCTTCGTTTTGAGGAGTTTAAAAAAGCTATCAAAAAAATGGTGATGGATCAATTCTTCACCAAAGAGCAGATCAATCGATTTTTCCATCAAGAGGAGCTCAAGATCGACCTCGCTCCACTCGTACAAGGGGCTGACTTCTCTCCCGCTTTTGATGCCCTCTCCAAAACCGTGATGGAGTCGCAATTTGGTTCGGCGTTAGAGCTTTTTGGGGGTGAAACGGCACTCCAAAAGCTCCGTGAGCCCTTCTCTCAAAAACTCAAGTCCGCCGTCACCTCCATCGTCCAGTCCGAAACCTTCAAAACCCAGCTCCACCACCATCTCACCCACTCCACACTCAGCAACGATCTCATCCAATCCATCGAACAGATCGTCTCCAACCGCCTCGACGAACTCACACCCAAAATGGTTAAAGATCTCATGCAAGATCTGATGCGCAAGCACTTAGGATGGCTAGTCGTGTGGGGAGGTGTTTTTGGCGGGCTGATCGGGTTGTTGAGTGCGTTTGTGTTGTAGGGCTAAAGGCATAACCCCCAACAACACTAACCCAATAGTGTGCATTCACCCGCACATACTCTTCTGTCAAATCGCACCCCCATACCGTTTCACAATACATACCGTCTCCCAAAACGATTTCGATAAAAACTTCATCTTGCCTCAAAAGTTCGGAAATATCGTCTAGCGATACAATCTCCCGATCTAGCATCGACGCATTGATCATCAGCTTCTTTTCGCCTTTACCGAAATAGATCTTCAGCGCATTAATATCTACTTCATAATCAAATACCTTACCAATCGCCATCACAAAGCGTCCCCAATTTGGATCAGCGCCGTATATCGCTGTTTTTACCAATGGTGAATTAATAACAGATTTTGCCGTTCGCAATGCCTGATCTTGTGTTTGTGCCCCAGAAACTGTGAGTTCGATGAGCTTCGTAGCTCCTTCTCCATCTCGTGCGATCTCTTTTGCAAGATAGATAGCCATTTCTTCTAAAGCCTCTTCAAATTTTACCTCATCCACTGATCCGCTTAGACCACTGGTCATAAGCACCACTGTATCACTTGTAGAGGTATCAGTATCGACCGATATTCTGTTAAACGATTTATCAGCTACTCTTTTCAGCATCCCCTGCAATACTTCAGAAGATAGATCAGCGTCGGAGACAAAATAGCATAACATCGTCGCCATATTGGGCTCAATCATCCCCGCTCCCTTGGCGACACCAAAAAGCGTAGCACTTCCAACTTTAGCACTGATCCATTTTGGTCTTGTATCTGTCGTCATGATACTTTTGGCAAATGCTTCGATATGAGCTTCACTTTTCCAAAAGTCATCTGCCAGATTTTCACACCCTTTGGCAATAGTCTCCATAGGAAGTCGAACCCCTATCACTCCCGTAGAAGAGGGCAACACCATATCCTCCTTTATACCACACTCTTTTGCAACAAGTTTGCAAATTTGTTTAGAATCTTCAACTCCTTTTAACTCTGTTGCTACATTCGCATTTTTTGAATTGACGATAATGGCTTGAAGTTTACCATTAGATATGTGCTCTTTGCCCACAATGATCGGCGCACCCGGCATACTATTCTTCGTAAAAACTGCTGCCACATGACACGGCATATCTGATAAAATGCCACCAAAATCAAAAGTATCATCTTTAATACCAATATTTTTCCCAAACCATGAAAAGCCGGGTACTCTTTGGATCTTCTTCTCAATATACTTTGTTTTTTTCATACTTCTATCTCGCCCTCTAAATATTTTACACACTTCCCCGATAACTTTACCCTGTCGCCCACAATCTCACACCACACCTCACCACCACGGTTTGAGAGTTGCTTGGCATGAAAGCTTCTCTTCCCCTGTACTTGACTCCAGTAACCTACCAATTGTGTAAATGCCGAACCGGTTACGGGATCTTCATCTATACCGTATTTGGGTGCGAAAAATCGTGTGACAAAATCGTACTTTTGGCTTTTAGCTGTGATACATACACCACGAAGATCAAGCTTTTTTAGAAGAGTAAGATCGGGCTGAGCGTTTAAGACATCATGCTCATGCTCAAAGATGACGATGTAGTCCATCGACGCAAATAGAGCCACCGGTTTGACACCAAATGCCTCTTCTATCTCTCTTTCGACAAGAGAGGGCACGATGGTCTGCATCGGGAAATCCATCACAAACTTTTCACCCTCTTTTTGTACCGTCAAATCACCACTTTTTGTTTCAAAAATAATAGTTTCACTATCGTAGCCTAAACATTCAAATAACACATAAGCACTCGCCAGTGTTGCATGTCCACACATCTCGACTTCACTTTTGGGCGTGAACCAACGCAGTTGATATTTTTCATCTGTTTTCACAAAAAAAGCTGTTTCAGAGAGGTTATTCTCTTCTGCTATCTGTTGCATTAGATCATCACTAATCCACTCATCCAAAGGGCAAACCATTGCGGGATTACCCTCAAAAAGTTTATTGGCAAAGGCGTCTATTTGGTAGATTTTTTGTTTCATCGCATATATGATCCGTTATTAATATCGATCGTAATACCGTTGATATACTCAGGTGATTCCGTCGCTAGCCAAACTATCACCTTTGCTACCTCATCGGCAGTAGCGAAGCGATTTGAAACCACCGTTTTTAAAAATGCCTCTCTTCTCTCAAGCGGAATGACCTCTAGCATATCTGTCTCTACAGGGCTTGGGGCTACTGCATTGATCACCACACTGCCTTCAAAGATCTTTGCAAAACTTTTAGTAGCATTGATCAACCCTGCCTTCGTCACTCCATACCATACATCAGGATGCCCGATTTGACCCGCGATAGAAGCATTATTGACAATTCGCCTTGCTCCTGCTTTCACGCACTCTTCTATAAGTTTAATAGGCGCTTCAAGGTTGAGTTTGAGCATAGATTCCACCTTCTCCTGAGGATAATGATCGTAGGGTAGAGAGTACATCACCCCTGCATTGTTGATAAGAATATCTATCTTGCCCATAGAATCGACGAGTTTGGGAATATTCTTGACATCTATCAAGTCGTATTTGATGCACTCTACATTATCATGATATGCAAAATCACTAAAGTCTCTAGCCACTACGATGATGCGATATCTTAACTCTAAAAATAGTTTGGTAAGCTCTAAGCCAATGCCTTTGTTTCCACCTGTGATGAGGACGGTTTGGTCCATCTTTTGCCTTTGTTTGTAGTTTTGGTATTATCTCATAACAAACTAAGAGATATCACTGATATGAGCAGCATATCGACTTTATCCATCTTTACCAATGACTTTTATCACATCCAAAACCTCTTGACCACAGATATCAAGATGAGCAAATGCTTTCATTTGACTTTTTGGGATAAGTGAAGTATCTTCAAATCTTGAGGATAGCTTGTATCTACAAGTACTACACCTGCCACGATGTCGAGTTTATAGCCCATGGTTTCCTTTTTGATGTTGATTACAAGCTTGTTAAACTTCTCATACTCTTCCGCAATAGGGCTGTGTGCCGAGTACTCAAAAGTGAAAAACTCTTTTTTAGGTGCGTAGAGTTTTCTGTATAAAGTATATTTAATACAAGTATCAAAGATCCTAATCGTTCGACAAGGAAAAGGGATGAGAGCAGTCAATAGCCCCGATAAGCTCCTGCTTGATAATCCAAACCTCTTTACTATACTTTGTGCCAACCCAAATGTCAGCAGATAGTACGGGATAAAAATCTCATTTAGAGGGAGTTATGAACGGCTTGTTCGATCTTAAAAGGAAAAAGTAGCTCACACGCCATCACCCCAGAAAAAGGGTAATAGGGATGCACTTTGAGTTTAAAGATAATGCCTAAAGCTATGAAGAGTCATATTTTTATTGGCACCTATACTCTACACCATTCATATCAATAGACTTTCCGGCACCTGCTGTGAATGTATGATTGAGTGTCGGTCTGCCTTGGTTACAGGTGAGTTCGTTTTCAGCATTGTCGGAGCATGTTTTCCCCTCTAATCCTATGACCTGATTACCCTCGATGGTACAACGAGGTATATGAGTCGGTATATATTTGATGGTTGTCACATTTGCATCTTGAAGTATCTTTATCCACTTGACTATTTCCGGATTATCTTGAAGTTTCTCATTAAAGAGTAACGACAATGTATACATTTTCTTGTTTTTGAGTAAGAACTTCATATATTCGTCATATTTCACTGTTTCTGATTCAGAATAGGTAGCTTTTACAAAAATAGTCTCTTGATCTTTGCTAAGTTCTTGCCAAGTAAATTGATCTTTATACTCATTCTGCTTTCGATAGGCTTCAACCCTTTGAAAAAACTCCTCCGGAGTATTATCTTGTTTATAAAACTCTTCGGTTAATTGCATAGTCGCATTGGACTCTGACGGATAGTAGTAAGTTCTTTTCAGTCCATTTCCCAGCGCCCTATTCATAACAGTCCCTCCTACAAAAATCCCGTTATTCCACTCTGATTTATTGAGTGGTATCTTGAAAAATTCAGAGAGTTCATTATCGCTTGGTTTGGGTTGTGTTATGATAGGACTACTAAAATTTGGAGAGGTACTATCTCCACCACACCCTGCTAAAAGCAATATTCCAAACATTGCCATCATACTCAATGTTTTAGTCATTAAAAACTCCTATGAAATTAAATGTACCGAAGCTAAAGACCCGCCTCTTTCATTTGCTCTGCTTGGTAGTGTTGGATGAGAGGATCGATGATCTCATCAAAGAGTCCCCCCTCCATAATCGCATCAAGACGATAGAGGGTAAGGTTGATGCGATGATCGGTGATACGGTTTTGGGGATAGTTGTAAGTACGAATCCTTCCGCTTCGATCACCTGTTCCTACTTGACTCTTTCTATCTGCTCCCAACTCCTCTTGTTGCTTTTGAAGTTCGAGATCATAGAGTCTTGCTTTGAGAACTTTCATCGCTTTGTCTTTGTTTTTGTGCTGTGATTTTTGATCTTGGTTAGTGACGACGATACCGGTAGGAAGATGGGTGATCCGCACGGCACTGTCGGTAGTATTGACCGACTGTCCACCGCATCCGCTACTTCGCATCACATCGATCTTAAGGTCGTTCTCATTAATCTCGATCTCGACATCATCCACTTCCGGCATTACCGCGACAGTAATCGCAGAGGTATGGACACGCCCTTGTGATTCAGTCGCAGGGACGCGCTGGACCCGGTGGGTACCCCCTTCGTGTTTGAGTTTGGAGTAGGCACCCTCACCCTTGATGAGTACGATCATCTCTTTGTAACCGTCCACCGTACCTTCGGATGAGTTTACGATCTCCACTTTCCATCCCTGATTTTCCGCATAACGCACATAGGCTTTGAAGAGATCTCCCACAAAGAGTGCTGCCTCATCACCACCGGTACCTGCACGCATCTCTAGGTAGATATTGCGATCGTCATTGGGATCACGCGGAAGCATCAAGATCTTGATCTCCTCCTCGATCTCTATTTTACGCGGTTCAAGCTCTTTTAGCTCCTCTTTTGCTAACTCACCAAGCTCTTTATCCTCAAGCATCTCTTTGTTGTCCTCGATATCTTGACACACTTGCAGATACTCTTCGGCTTTCTCTTTGAGTGGTTCGATCTGCTTCTGCTCTCTTGAGAGATCAGTCATTTTTTTGATATCACTGGTAATTTCAGGGCTTGAAAGAAGCGTGGTGATCTCGTTATAACGATCGAGAAAGGGTTGAAGTTTTGATTTTAACATCGATGAGGTGCGAGACCGCTAATTAAGCAGCTTCGCTAAGTGACTTGACAAGCTTATTTAGACGGCTAACTTTTCTAGCGGCAGTATTTTTTTTGAGGATTCCTTTGCTCACGAATGAGTGGAATTTTTTATTTGCCACTTTGAAAGCTTCCATCGCCTTCTCTTTATCACCTGCTTCTACCGCTTCGTGGATAGCTCGAGTGATATTTTTGATTCTTGTTTTATAAAATCTGTTTCTTTCCGTTCGCTTTGCCGTTTGTCTTACTCTTTTGAGAGCGGACTTGTGATTTGCCATACTTTTATATCCTTCTTGGAATTTTTAGTGAGCGATTTTATCCAACTATTGCTAAAAGTGACCTTAATTTCAGCATTTTTTTAGCAGTAACAGATACCTTACAAAAATTGGATAAACTTTTTAAAGGCTTAGCCGATATTGAAGTTATAGAATATAATTAAATTATTTGAATTTATAAGGATTTGTGCATGAAACTTTTTGGAACAGACGGCGTTCGCGGTATGGCAGGTGAAAAATTGACGGCGATGGTTGCAATGCGACTTGCAATGGCTGCGGGGATCTATTTTCGTAAATACTCTAAAACAAACAAAATATTAGTCGGGAAAGATACCAGGCGAAGTGGCTATATGATTGAGAATGCGATTGTATCCGGTCTAACCGCAGTCGGCTATGATGTACGACAAATCGGTCCTATGCCCACACCTGCTATCGCTTTTTTGACTGAAGATCTTAGATGTGACGCCGGTATTATGATCTCCGCTTCACATAATGACTACCACGATAACGGTATCAAATTTTTCGACAAACGAGGAAACAAACTCGGAGAGAAGATCGAAGCACAAATCGAAGCAATCTACTTTAACGATGACCTCATCAATGAGCACCAAGCCACAAATATGAACATCGGACAATCCAAACGGATCGACGATGTCATCGGTCGCTATATCGTCCATATCAAAAACTCTCTTCCCAAGTCGATGGCGCTCAGCGGTCTTCGTGTCGTACTCGATGTTGCAAACGGTGCAGCTTACAAAGTCGCCCCAACTGTCTTTAGTGAACTTGGTGCGGATGTGATTACCCTCAATGACCAACCCAATGGTCGAAATATCAATGAGAGTTGCGGTGCACTTCATCCGCAAAAACTCGGCGAGGAGGTACGACGACTTCGTGCTGATATCGGCTTTGCTTTTGACGGGGACGCGGATCGGATTGTCGTCGTCGATGAGAGAGGCGAGATCGTGCACGGTGACAAGCTAATCGGCGTACTGGCGATGCACCTCAAAGAGCAAAATAGACTCAGCAACAACGGTATCGTAGCCACTGTCATGAGCAACCAAGGTTTGTGTGACTTCCTAAAAGGTCAAGAGATCGAGCTGTTTCGCTGTAATGTCGGTGATAAATATGTTTTGGAAGTGATGCAAAAAGAGGGGCTTAACCTCGGTGGTGAACAGAGTGGTCATATCATTCTTAGTGATTACGCCAAGACGGGGGATGCGCTTGCCGCCGCACTTCAAGTCGTCGCCTATATCTTGAGAAAGAAGGCACCGGCAAGCCAGGTTCTCAACCCCTTTGATCTCTATCCGCAAGTTTTGGAAAATATCAAAATCAAGAAGAAGATACCGCTTGAAGAGATTGAAGGTTATAGTGAACTTGTCAAAGAGCTTGAAAATCAAGGCTTTCGACCACTCATTCGATACAGTGGAACTGAAAATTTGCTCCGCGTTTTGCTAGAAGGTAAAGATTCTAAAGCTGTTCACGATAAAATGGGCGAGTTATTAGAATTTTTTACTAAGAGGCTCAATGGCTAGATCGATTATCTACTTTTTTACGGCAATGATGAGCGTGATCCTTGTGGATCAAATCATCAAGATCATCTTCTTGGGCGGTTACCGTTTTGACCACGACTGTTTTACTTTGAGTTTGGTCTATAATGACGGGGTCGCTTTCTCAATGTTTGCATTTTTGGGAAAATACCTCAAATATATTCAAGTCGTACTCATTGCAGGTGTCGCTTTGTATGTACTCTACAATAAAACCGTCTTGCAAAAGTATGCCCTTCCTATTGGATTGGTACTCGGTGGTGGGATCAGTAATCTTGTCGATCGCTTTCGACATCCGGGTGTCGTGGACTATTTTCACTGGCACTGCGGGTTTGATTTTCCCGGGATCTTCAACTTTGCCGATGTGATGATTGATCTTGGAGTCGCTTTGATCTTGCTTATCTCCTATTTGAGGACACATGAGTCGTGAGAGTACTTATTTGGATTTTGTTCTTTTGGGTAACTTTTACCTACGCGGACGATCCCTATAAAAATCTCCTACACTATACCCTGCCAAACGGACTCAAAGTCTATCTTCTCCCCGATGACAAAGCGAAAAACATCTCGATCGAAGCAGAAGTCAAAGTCGGAATGAAAGCAGAAACCAAAGAGACAGCCGGACTATCACATCTCGTCGAACATATCGTGTTTCGAGATCAACGCGTGCCGGGAAAAGATTATTACAACATTATCAAAGACAAGGGTGCGACCAATGTCAACGGCTACACATCTTACTATAAAACCCGCTATGTCACTACCATCAGCCCTAAAAATGCTTACTGGATCACCAAAAGCTTCTATACGATGCTCTTTGATAAAAATATCACAGAAGAGGATTTGAAAGTCGAGAAAGGTGCTTTGCAGCTTGAGATCGGAGAACCCAACTGGCTGGATTATCTCCTTCCTGATTTTAGACAACTTTTCCAAAAGCTTACCTTTCTTAGAAAAATTTTGCCACCAAATGACGATGTCTATGAACACGATTTCAGTATCGATCCCTTGAAAGAGGTTCCCCACTATCAATCCACACTCGACTATAGACTCAACAATAAAAAATTTACCCTCAAACAGGTGATGGAGCACTACCACACCTACTATTTCCCTGCTAATATCACACTCAAGATCGTCGGTAAGTATGATCTTCAAAAGATGAAAAAACTCATCGATGAAACCTTTGCAAAAGTTCCTAAACGATCAGGTAAAAGTGTCGAAGAGCCTATATTTAAAGATGCTAAACTCAATAATAAACCCTATATCCGATATAGCGGAGGTGAAAATGATAGTGCAAGTGTCACAATAGGAGCTAAACTACTACGGGACGATCCCAAAAAAGTGATCGCACTTGAAGCTTATACAGACTCCCTCGCCGATCGTCTCCTCAAAAAGTTTCGCAACAAAGAGGGCAAAGCTTACGGTGTTTCAGGCTATCTTGATAGTTATCGCAATGCCGCTATCGCGCAAGTGAGTTTCAGTGCTCCGCACAAAGATTTTGATGAACATATCAAGATCGCAAAAGCATGGATCGAAAAAGAGGCGCGGGGGGATATCAACGATAGTGTCATTCAAGATGCGCTCAAGCAAAAAAGAAGCTACTATGATGCAGTAGAACACGATACCCTATCTCTTATGGATTCGGTGGATTCCTATATTTGGCAACAAAGAGAGTTCCCCGGCTCCAAAACACCCTATCAACTCTTAGAGAGTATCTCACCGCAATATTTCAAAAAAGTGCTTCACGATACCTTTACACCCGATCATGCCTATATGATGCTCCATCGCGACTATCGCTTCTTCCCCTATGAAGCTTCTATTTTGATGTTTATTCTCTTTGTGATTTCTATCATCTTTTTTATCCGTTTTATCACTGCGCGTGTACCCAAGCGAAAGGTGCTGATGAAACGCTCAATGACCAATTGGTTTACCATCTTTCTCATCGCTATATTGATCGGAATGGTAACGGAATTTGTTGATGAGTGGGTGGCGTATTTGATCTCTAAAATCTATCCCATCTATCCAAACTACTACGATATCCCCAAAAGTTACCTACTTTTTGTGTTAGAGACGGTAATTGATATTGCTGTCACTTATCTTGTCGTCAAGACACTCTTTAGGTGGTTTTATCTCCGTCTCTTTATTACTACCGATCAGCAGCTCATTCTCTCCGGTGTCAAACCACGCTACATTGATCTCAACCGTATCAAAAGTCTCGAAGTGGTTCCCTATTTCCCACGACCGCGGGGTAAAGTCTATGGAAATGCGTTGCTTTTTTGGAGAAAACTACTCAAACTTACCCTCGATGACGGTGAAGAGATCTATCTTAGAAGTGCTAATGCACAACATCTCAAAGAGGATATCGAGCAGTTTCTCGTCAAACCCCATGTAAGTAGTTATGAAAGTTCTCTTTAAGGGAAGTTGGGTTAAAATCCCAACTCTTTAAAAATGGTCGCGTAGCTCAGCTGGTAGAGCACCACCTTGACATGGTGGTGGTCACAGGTTCAAGTCCTGTCGTGGCCACCATTTACTAATACTTCCTAAAATCTATTTCCACTCTTCAGAGGCTTTGCTTCAATCGCCATGTCGCTAATAATCAATGCAGATGATGTGCCGGCTAATGCAACTTTTGGGTTAAAGGTTCCAATATTTAGGTTTGGTTATAATCTATCATTAATTTTTAAGGAAAATGTATGAACAAAATTCTATTTTTTGGGCTTTCATTGGCTGTTTCCAGTTGGTTGCTTGGGTGTGGTGGAGATAGTGGCTCCCCAGAGAATTCCAAAGAATCTCCTGCTCTAAATCATTCTCAACAAAACAACCATCAAAAAACTTCAAATGAAAAAATCGTAGGTTATGTCGTCGATGCACCTATCGTGGGTCTAGGGTATCACTGCGGTCAAAAAAGTAGCACCACCGATAATGATGGAAAGTTTGTGTGCGATGAATTGCCAGTGACCTTTAGTGTGGGTAATTTAAAAATCGGATCGGTATCAAAGAATCTATTTCCTAAAGACAAAAAGATTTATCCGCAAGATATCTTAGGAATCAAAAGGAGCGAAGTCAACGATCCACAAGTTATAAAATTGGCACGATTTTTTCAAACACTTGATGATGACGGAGAGTACAAAAAAGAGATAAAAATTACGCCCGATACCGCTAAACAGTTTCAGTCAAATGACTTAAAAAATAAAGAGATAGCAACCTTAACATTAAACAAAATAGAAGGGTTGGTAGAGTATAAACTTGGAGTATCACTAGTTCCTGAAGATGTCGCGCAAAAACATCTAAGAATCAACCTTGTTGACGGGAAAAAACCGGTATCAATTGAATTTACCAAAGATTCGCTCGACATATCTCAAGGCTTGGATGATACACTCACACTACAAGGTATCTACAAAATAGACGATAAAGAGATAAAAAGTATCATTGCCACCGGTATAAAATTTACCTCAAGTGATCCGTCAGTAGCAAAAGTCGATAAAAACGGTAAAGTGACTGCACTCAAAGAGGGAACTAGCGTCATCACCGCCAAATATGGCAAGCTCTCAACTACAGCAGATATCCGCGTCACTCATACGACTCTTACAAAGATAGAGATACAAAAACCGACTCTAGCCCAGTTAACTGATCTTGCTCTAGGCAGGGATGCAATATTTAGCGTCAAAGGCTACTATAGTGATAACAATTTAGTCAAAGATGTGACACAACAAGTCATCTTTAACAGCAAATCACCACTGCTAAGCAATATGGATAATGACAATCGTATTCGAGCAATCGGAGAAGGAAACGCTTCTCTTCTTGCAACTCTCTTTGATCTGACAGACAAAGTAGATCTTGAAATTAAAAAGAGCCCTATCAAAAAGATCAAGATCTTTACTCCGACACGCAAAGTACCTGTCGGTATGAGTATAGATGCAGGGATAGTCGGCTATTATAACGATGATTCAAATACAACGACTGATGAATCCGATAAGTATCTTTCTGATGTTTCCGCTTGGAAGGTAGAGGGCGATGCCGATGCCGTAAAATTTATTGGAGAGGGTACTTTGAGACCAAATACCTATGATCAACAAGCAGCTATTATCTATCCTACATATCTTCAAGAGAATCGCTATCATAGAGATGGACTCTATGCAATCAAAGAGGGAAATATTACACTCAAAGCCAACTACAAAAATCTACATGATGCAATCAATATTCAAATTGTACCACCAAAAATATATCAATTATATATTGAGAAAAACTATCAACTCCATGAAGGCGAGAGTGTAAAATTAAATGTGACAGGAAGATACACTGACGGAAAAGAGGAAGATGTAAGTGATCAAGTCATTTACCAAAATCTACACCCTGCTATCTTTACAGTTAAAGATGGGAATATAACAGCACTCAAAGTAGGTGGTGGAGACTTAAACATTATATATCCGTCAAAAGATGGAAATGTTACTACAAATTATCATATAAGTGTTGAACCAACACGAGTCTATGATATCACTTTTTGGGGCATTGATCGTAAAATTAGCATTGGAGAGAGTTATAAACTTGAACCTGAAATCATGGGAGATTATGGATCATCTATCTATCAAGATATCACTTGGGAAAGCAACGATACTAAAGTTGCAACAGTGAACAATGATGGAAATGTCACTGCTAAATCGGAAGGAAGTGTACAGATTACAGTTTACTATAAAAAAGGCACGAAAGATGAAAAAAGCGCCTCTACCTCATTGAATATTTATGAACCAAAACTAAATTATTCTATTCGATATGATTTTCCTATGTTATATGTAGGTAAAACACGGCAACTTAAAATTAATGCAACACTCACACCATCATACAAACATATAGATATAACAAAAGATATCAGTTGGAGTAGTTCCGATCCATCCATTGCAACAGTCACATCTGATGGAAATGTTACAGGAATAAAGACGGGCAAAGTCACAATTTATGCTAAATATTCCGGCAATCAATATAAAACGGATACAAACAGTACAAATATTGACATAAGAGTCATCAAACCCTATGTCTATTTTAATATATTAGATTATGAACCTGTAATGCAAGTAGGTGCAAATTATAAATTTAGCATAGATAGCAATATTGATATTGCAAATGATATTGTTTGGACTAGCTCAGATCCATCCATTGCAACCGTTGCTAATGACGGTACTGTAACTGCAAAAAAAGCAGGTACAGTATCTATTAAGGCTACATATACCGGTCAATATGAAGTAGATGGGAGCAGAGAAGAGGAAGTAAGTGTGGATATATACACAAAAGATTCTTTAGGCGGAATGTAAGAGGATCAAATTTACATCCTCTCTGCTTATCAAAAATCCACGCGAACATAAGCAAAATTACGATATAATGGCGATAAATTTACATCAACGAAAAGGTTTTTATTGGAAGAGATAGTTATCGGCTACAAAAAAGATGGTGTGATCTACGACACACAGACTGCCCGGCTAGAAGGAATTGAGGGCGAGAAAATACTCTACGACAACTCTCCCGAAGCACTTGAGATTATTCGACACTCTACCGCACATTTGATGGCACAAGCGATCAAAGCACTATACCCCGATGCTCAGTTTTTTGTCGGTCCCAATGTAGAGGATGGTTTTTACTACGACTTTAAAACTTCCCAAAAGATCAGCGATAGCGATCTCAAAACCATCGAAAAGAAGATGAAAGAGTTCATCAAGAAAAAGTATGAAATCGAAAAAGCCTCATATTCGCGCGATGAGATTATGCAAAAATTTGGAAACGATCCGCTAAAGCTTGCCGTTCTATCCAAGATCGACGATGAGACACTCACTACCTACAAGCAGGGTGAATTTGAAGATCTCTGCCGTGGTCCTCATGTCCCAAATACCAAACTCCTACACAACTTCAAACTCACAAAAATCGCCGGTGCCTATCTAGGCGGTGATCAAAACAATGAGATGCTCACTCGGATTTACGGTACGGCTTTTGCCGATAAAGAGGCACTCAGAGATTATCTCACAATGATTGAAGAGGCAAAAAAGCGAGATCATAGAAAACTGGGTAATGATTTGAAGCTCTTTACCTTTGATGAGTCGATAGGTGCGGGTTTACCGTTGTGGCTGCCAAACGGTGCGAGACTCAGAAGTAAACTCGAGCATCTTCTCTACAAAGCACACCGAAAGAGAGGCTATCAACCGGTACGAGGACCTGAACTGCTTAAGAGTGAAGCATGGAAGATCAGCGGTCACTACCAAAATTACGGTGAGAATATGTATTTTACTAAGATCAACGAAGGTGATGATGAAAATCCAAAAATCGTTGAATACGGTATCAAGCCGATGAACTGTGTCGGACATATCAAGATCTACCAAAGTGAACTTCGCAGTTATCGTGATCTGCCTCTCAAATTTTTTGAGTATGGTGTAGTGCATCGTCATGAAATGAGCGGTGCACTACACGGACTCTTTCGTGTGAGGGAGTTTACCCAAGATGACGCCCACATCTACTGCACCCCTAAACAAATCAAGGAGAATGTACTTGAAGTATTGGGCTTTGTCGATGAAATCATGCAAAGCTTCGGCTTTGAATATGAGCTAGAGATCTCCACCAAACCGGAGAAAGCGATCGGAAGCGATGAGATTTGGGAGAGCGCCACACAAGGACTCAAAGATGCGCTTGATGAGAGCGGTATCCATTACGGTATCGATGAAGGGGGCGGGGCGTTTTACGGTCCAAAGATCGATATCAAGATCAAAGATAGTCTCAAGCGAAAGTGGCAGTGCGGTACGATACAGGTCGATTTTAACCTACCGGAACGCTTTTTGCTAGAATATACCAACGAAAACAATGAAAAATCGCAACCGGTGATGCTTCACCGTGCGATCTTGGGATCGTTTGAGCGCTTTATCGGTATCTTGATAGAGCATACAGCAGGTGAATTGCCGTTCTTTATCGCACCGACGCAGGTCATTATCGTACCGATTGCGGATACGCATCTCGACTATGCCAAGTCGATAGCGAGTGATCTCACGGCAATGGAAATCGACTGTGAAATCTCCTCGAAAAATGAGTCGCTCAACAAACGCATCAGAAATGCAGAAAAAGAGCGAGTACCGATGATCATCGTCGTTGGAGATGAAGAGGTTTCAGAAGGAAAGGTCGCTGTACGGGATAGGCGAAGCAGAGAGCAATATACGCTAGAAAAAGAGCAATTTTACAAACTCATAAAGGAGAAAATGGATGAGGTACACTTTTGAGAGATAACAGAAGAAACGACAAAGATAAAGGAAGAAGAAAAAAGGACACTACACTTTTAAATGCAGATGTCTTACGCGTGAATGAAGTACGATGTATGGACGAAGAGGGGAACCAATTTGGAATCATCTCCTCTCGTGAAGCACTCAATATTGCAGAGGATAAGGGTCTAGACCTTGTTCTTATTGCACCGGATGCAAAACCCCCTGTAGCCAAGATCATGGACTACGGCAAATTCAAATATCAAGCCGAAAAAAAGAAAAAAGAGGCAAAGAAAAAACAGAAAAAGATCGAAGTCAAAGAGATCAAACTCTCTGTTAAAATCGCAGAAAATGATATCAACTACAAGGTCAAGCATGCACGAGAATTTCTCGAAGCGGGCAAACATGTCAAATTTCGTGTCTTTTTACGAGGACGAGAGATGCAACACCCTGAAGCCGGCGTAGAGGTGCTTAACCGTGTATGGCCGATGGTCGAAGATATCGCCACTAAAGAACACGAGCCAAAATTTGAAGGGCGTTATGTCAATATGTACACAGTGCCCAAAAAAGATAAGGAGAAGTAGTCTCTTCTCTCCTTATTAATATTATTAATCCCTCTAATCAATATTATTAATATACAAAATTTCTCATACTTTTCGTATACTTCGTATACAATAAAAACTTATCTTAAATATAAGGAGATACAATGCATAGACGACTCTCTTGGTGGGCAGGCGGTATCTTGATGGCGATACTCCTACTCTTCACATTTTCAACATTTGGAGCCAATAGACCACTCGGTGCCTCAACCTATGTACCCTATTTTTCCGGTATCCTTTTTAATCTTGATCCTGAAAAATATAGTTACCTCAAGCATGTAAACAAACCTGGAGCTTGGGAAGGTGTGATGCTACTTGGTGCACTTTTTGGTGGATTTATCACTTCGGTATTTATCACAAAAAGTTTTCGTATTTCGTTAATTCCAACAGCGTGGAAGCAATACAAAAACAATTCTGTAGCAAGTCGTATGATTTGGAGTTTTATTGCAGGATTTTTTCTCATAATCGGTGCAAGACTTGCCGGTGGATGCACAAGTGGACACTTTCTTTCAGGGATGAGTCAAGGGGCAATATCTTCAATCATCTTTGGGACAACAGTTTTAGTAGCACTTATTGTAACAGGAAAACTATTTTACAAATCGGAGGATAAATAATGCTATTCGAACGCATAGAAAACATGTTCACAACTGCCTCGACACAAGGACACGGTTCTCTTTTACTCATCTTCGGTATAGGTATTGTTTTTGGAGCGATTATTCAATACTCTCGTGTCGATAAATTTGAAAAAATTGCCGGCTTTGCAATGCTAAAAGATACAATCGTACCCAAAATGCTCTTTTTAGCTATTGGTTTAGCAAGTATTGGGCTCTATTTTATGATCAAACTTGGTTATGCACATTATCATATCAAGCCAATGATTCTAGGCGGTTTAATAGTTGGAGGAGCACTTTTTGGCATCTCTATGGCGATTCTAGGTAAATGCCCTGGAACAGGTCCTATCTCCATTGCTGAAGGACGAATCGATGTACTTGTCGGCGCTATCGGAGGACTTGTAGGCGGATTGGTATTTGATCTCTTTTATGATGATTTTTTCAAAAAAATCATGGGAGAGAGCATGGGTAAAACCAAACTGACTGATTTTTTTCATGGTCATGAAGATATTGCAATCTTACTCTTTGGTATTGCGCTTGTAATTGTGAGTATTGTGATTCCAAAAAAAGAGCTTCTTGATAGTGCTGATCTAAATCAACTTGAAGAGGTTGAACAGGCTACTCCAAAAGCCAATGTCCACAAAATTACAGAGCATTAAGCTTGATACTGAACTGAACAATTAAGCTCAGTTCAGTATGCTAATTAATTCATATAAAACTCTCGTTTATCTTTTCCCTTCTGATTGCTTGAAGGTTCATTATAAGACTTACCTTTTGAAGTATCATTTTGTTGTTTATCTTTAGAATCGTACTTCTCTTCACTTTTTTTCTGATGTTCTTTAATTTTTTCTAACACTTCTTGCAAGTCATCATCCTGATCGGATTTAAATTTATGTTCATTCTCTGCCTTAAAAATTTCACCTGGTTTAATATCATCACCGAGCTTATCTTGAATCTCTGATATAAGGTCATCACTAGGATTTTTAATGCCAATATCTTCTAAATCACTTTTGATAAATGCTTTATTCCATTTATCCTTATCATAGTCCATAAGATCATCATTATCTATTTCATCAATATCTTCATCTTCATGAATCTTTTGCACATCCTCTTTTGCAATAAATGCAATTTCAGGAAGCGCTAAACCTTTGTCAATCGCTTTGTCGATGTTATGGTGTAGTTTTTTGAGTTCTTGAATCTTCGCATGATCTTTAAATGCCACCTCGAAAATATCCTCTGCTTGATCGCCTTGAATCTCATCTAGCTTTTCTGCCAACTTCTCATAGAGTTTATCCACCTCATCACTGCTCTCTTTGTCGCTTAATGCCTCAAGCGACTTTTGGATACGCAATGCCTCTTTTAAGAGTTTCGGATTCTTTTCCTTATTTAAAATTGGATCGTCATCAACTACAGATACTGTCAATCCAAAAGTATTAGCGACTTTCTCTTTAGCATCTTTAATATGCTCTTTGAGCTTCTCCTTATCCATTTTTGGATCTTTTTTTAGTTCAAGTGCCACTTTTTTAGCGATCAATGTTGTAATAGGTGTAATATTGATAGTATCACTATCTTTGGGCGCCATCAATTTACCAATAAAATCTCTTTGTGTATCAACATCTTTTCCGCCGTAAACGAGTAACATCGCATTTTCATATCGTGGATCTTTTTGTACCGCTGCACTTAACTCGAGTTTATAAGAACCATCTTCTTTAGTTTGTGCACTAGGCTCGTCATTTTGACAATATCCGTCACTATTTAGATCAAGACAAACAGTCGCATACTGCAAATAACCGTCAATTGCTTTACCTTGAATGGTAGTGCTTGTTTGACTCTCTTCGTTATTGCTATTACTGCTGTTACTCCCGCAACCAACTAAAAAAGCGCTAAGCGCGACTGATACGATTAAACTTTTATATACGGATTTTCTTTTCATTGGGTGAGGTCTCCTTATTACCTGGAATTGCATGTCAATGACACCGTTTTAGATTTTGTGTCATAAACAATTCACAAGCTAAATCGTACTAGGTTAATAATTCTTAACATAAAAGTTAACTACATCGTTACATTTTCTACTAATTCCACCTCATCTGTTACAATTAGTGCATCGATACACCAATCAAATTTAATTTTCCGTTTTTGTAGATAAATTTCAACCGTCTTTGTGATTCGTGAAAGTTTGCGTGGCGTGATTTGATAAATCGGCTCTCCAATGCCACTCTTTACCTCTATAAAATGCAAAACGCCCTCTTTGAAGGCTACGACATCGATCTCACCAAAACGGCTGTAAAAATTGCGTTCTATGACACGAAAACCGTTCTTGTTTAAATATCGGATCGCCCGATCCTCACCAATTGCTCCTTTTGCCCGACTCATTAGCTACTCCTTTAGGGGATAATGTAGCACAAAAGGAAGAAAAGGTAAAATTTTATTTCATTTTGAAATATTTAGTCGATCCAAACCTTGAGAGATTTAAAGCGTGCGGTTTTGGTAAGTTCATCCGCCTCATCACCGAAGAGGAAGTTGATCTCACTTTGAGCGTGATGGAAGGATGTAAAGAGGGTACCTTTTTTGAGATTTTTCGTGATCTTGATTTTGAGAGGTTTTGAGATACCATAATAGGATCGAAGTGTCACTCTCTCTCTGCCTTCAAAAAATGCCGCATCCTCTTGGCTCACAAGCAACAGATCTTCATCGTGGCGTTTTAATAGCTTAGGGCTTCGTTTAGTTTGTGCGGCGTTGTTATAGTGCTCAATGACCCGTCCGGTGGTGAGATAAAATTCATTTCGTTTCCCCAAGATCAGCTCATGAACCATACCCCTTCGGTACCACTTTTTGTAGCGTAGATGCCCTTTGCCGTCTTTGGTACGAAAGCTCTCCTCATGCAGTCGCACCGTCTCCTCCTCGCCGATGGGCCATTGAAGCCCCTCGATCCTCTTCTCTTCGAGCTTCTCATAGCTTGCCCCACTAAAGCGTTTGGGTGCTTTGATGCGCACCTCTTCCCATATCGCTTTACTATCCTGATAGTCGATCTTCTCACTTCCTAGCGCCTTCGATATCCCCTCTATCACCTCCCAATCATCGGGTAGGTCATTGGAAACTAACGGTTGAGATAGATGCAACCTTCGTTCGGCATTAATATAGATACCACTCTTCTCATACCCGCTCTTGACCCCAAAAATGATATCGGCATATCTAGTGATCTCATTTTCAAAGAGTTCATTGACAATGAGTAGATCGAGATTTTGGAGTGCTTTGTGAATTTTGTTTTGATTGGTATGAATATGCGCGATATCCTCACCCATATTAAAGAGCGCCTTGATCTCCCCCTGCTCCATCGCATTAATGATATCGGGTGTCTTTTTCCCTTCGATGAGCGGTTTCTCATAATCGGGATCATAATAGGGTAAACATCCCATATCACAGGTGCCTTGGACATTGTTTTGTCCGCGAAGGGGCATCAAACCCGCGCCCACTTTTCCGACATTTCCCGTCAAGAGTGCAAGATTGCAAAAAGAGGCGGTGGTATAGGAGCCGTCCAGATGCTCTGTCACACCCAATCCCCAAAAGATCATCGATCGTTTTGTTGCATAGGCTCGTGCGACTTTGGGGATCAGCTCACTTAATTCCTCATACCCCTCTACCTGTTCAAAAAAGGCGGGATTGGCACTCTCATCACTGAGTATCTGCTCGCGATAGCTCTCAAATCCTACCGTCCGCTCTCGCACAAATGCTTCATCATAAAGTTCCTCTTTGAGAATCACATAAGCTAGCATATTGGCGATGAGGAGATTGGCTTCAAAGGGGATAATACAGTTATATGTCGCCTTTTTGGAAAGCATAATATTGCGCACATCAAATACCGCAAGATCTGCACCCTTATTGCGTTGAGAGATGATCTTGTTGGCAACGATGGGGTGTGCTTCGGTTGTATTGGAGCCAAACACGATGATAAATTCACTCTCGTAAATATCACTAAAAGGATTCGTCGCAGCTCCCTCTCCGATAATCGAACGCATCCCTTTGAGCGTCGGTGCGTGGCAAACTCTCGCACAGTTATCAATATGTGGAGAGTTGATCACTTTTCGGGTAAATTTTTGAAATACATAAGAGCTCTCACAATTCCCGCGCGCACCGCCTATCGCAGCAAAGGAGAAGTTACCGTAGCGATCACGAATTTGGTTCAGCTTCCACGCCGCCAAGGCATACGCCTCTTCTAGCTTTGGATAGATATATCCGTCACGACTCTCATAAGCGTAGAGTTTGGATTTGAGATCTTTAGGAAGAAAGAGTTCATTTTTATCTAAAAAACTCTTTTTGATCTTCACTTTCGGTAAGCGATCGGGCGCTTGGGCAAAGTCAAAACCGTACTTACCTTTGACACAGAGTTGCCCCTCGCTTACCGTCGCCTCTTTTTTCGCTGTGATTTTCTCTATCGTATTATTCTCTATATGCGCAGTGATCTCGCATCCGACTCCGCAGTAGGCGCATACAGAATCTTTTTGCATCGTTAACTCTCGATTCGTATCATTGCCACTCTCTGCTTCACCACTTCAAGTGCCTCGATAGCATTAATCGCCTGTTGCACATCACTCTCATTAGCTTCGTGGGTTGCACAGAGTAGGGTAGCCGTACCATCATTCGCATCGGTTCGCTGTAAAAAAGTATCGATCGAGATACTGTTTTGTCCCAAAATCGTTGCAATATTTGCTAAGACGCCGGGTTGATCCGCTACTTGCATTCGTAGG
Source organism: Campylobacterales bacterium (assembly GCA_027023405.1). GTDB lineage: Bacteria > Campylobacterota > Campylobacteria > Campylobacterales > QNZT01 > QNZU01. The sequence goes on along the minus strand of JALVVN010000024.1, from coordinate 30,737 downwards.
TAGTATTCACTGGCAATCTTCTCTTTTGGCATCAAGCGCAAATTTTCACTCGCAAAGGGTTTTTTGAAACCTAGCATCGGTGAGCTTTGACCCGCACGGACAATCTCGATAATATCGGAGATCACCGCACTTGCCGTCGCATCTCCACCCGCTCCTGGTCCATAATAGAGAGTCTCCCCTACTTTGTCACCAATAACGCTGATTCCGTTCATCACACCATCAATCTTGGCAATCATTTTCTCTGTTTTAATAAGTGCGGGATGGACACGAAGGGAGATCTCATCCTCCACCTTTTTCGCTATCGCCAAGAGCTTGATCGCATAGCCAAACTCTTTGGCAAAGGCGATATCCTCTTGGTTAATAGACTCGATCCCCTCGATTAAGATATCCTCCGGTTTGGCATCGATTCCATATGCAATAGATGCCAATATCAAAAGTTTATGCGCCGCATCAAATCCTCCCACATCAAAAGTCGGATCTGCTTCCGCATATCCCAGCTCCTGCGCTTCTTTCAAAATTGCATCATACGCCACACCCTCATCGATCATTTTGGTGAGCATATAGTTACAAGTCCCGTTCATAATTCCTTTGATTTCGGTGATCTGATTTGCCGAGAGCCCTACTTTGAGCGCATTGATGATAGGGATTCCCCCCGCTACACTTGCTTCATAACCAATCGGAATATCTCCCGCGATCTTTTGAAGATCGTAGCGGTGATAGGCAAGTAGAGCTTTGTTTGCCGTGACAACCGCTTTGTGATTGGCAAGTGCTTTGGTAACCACTTCATAAGGTTTCTCCACACCTCCCATTAACTCCACAACAATATCAATCTCGGGATCAGAGACGATCTCATCGATATCGGTTGTTAAAGATATAGAAACATTGCGTTTTTTGTTGAGATTAGAGACAGCACCTTTGACGACTGTAATCTCCTTCCCTGCTCTAGCGGTGATGAGATCACGATTTGCCTCAAGAATATTTGCAACACTCTCACCGACTGTTCCGACTCCGACAATTCCAACTTTTACCATTATCTCGCCTCGTTTTCTAAATCTTTTAAATACTTCTTGATATTTCGCGCCGCCTGTCTGATTCGCTTCTCATTTTCAATGAGAGCAATACGCACATACCCCTCACCCCCACTTCCAAAGCCGATCCCCGGGCTCACTGCCACTTCCGCTTTTGTGAGTAGCTGCTTGGTAAATTCCAAGCTTCCCAGATGTTTGGCTTGGGGCGGAAGTTTTGCCCAGACGAACATTGTCGATTGGGGTTTGTCGATCTTCCAACCTGCGTTGGCAAAACTCTCTAGTAGTACATCCCGTCGTTTTTGATACTTTTGGATCACCTCATCGATACAATCTTGCGGTCCATTGAGTGCGACTGTCGCCGCTACTTGGATCGGCGTGTACATTCCGTAATCAAACCACGATTTTATCTTTTGCAAGGCACCAATGAGCTTAGGATTTCCTACAAAAAAGCCCACACGCCAACCTGCCATCGTGTAACTTTTAGAGAGGGTATAACTCTCTACCGCCACATCTTTTGCCCCAGGGGTAGCAAGGATCGAAGGGGTTTGATATCCGTCAAATGTAATGTCAGCGTAGGCAATATCGCTGATAATATAGAAGCGCTCTTTCTTCGCCAAAGCGACCAAACGATCATAAAAGCTCTGATCCACCGTCACGGTTGTAGGATTGTGTGGAAAATTGACGACAACAAATTTGGGCTTGGGCATCGATTCTCTGATAGCCTTATTTAAATCGTTAAAAAACTGCTCCACCTCCAGCTCATACTTCTCATTCCACGAAAAAGGCATCTTCACGACATTTCCACCGGCGATGATGATCGCGTGAGTGTGGATCGGGTAGGCAGGATCAGGCACGACGGCAACATCACCGGGATTGGTAATGGCTTGCACCATATGCACATACCCCTCTTTGCTTCCCATCGTTGCGACCGCTTCTGTTTCAGGATCGAGATGCACCCCATACTTTCGCTTGTACCAATCGGTAATCGCAAGGCGAAGTTTATAGATCCCTTTGCTCGCCGAATAGCCTGAAGTTTTACTCTTTTGCGCACTCTCCACAAGCTTGTCTACAATATGCTTAGGGGTATCTCCGTCAGGATTTCCCATCGAAAAGTCGATAATATCCCGACCCGCTCGGCGCTCTCTAAGCTTGATCTCATTAATCTGAGCAAATACATAATTGGGCAATCTATCTATCGTGTTAAATTTGATTTCATCAAACATCTCTATTCCTAAACTTTTATTTAAATAGGGTGATCTTCATTCCTCGTTTGAGATTTTGGAGGGTGTAGAGATCTGCTATCTTGATATATTGTGCACCGTTTGGTATCTTAATAGTGATATTATAGCTTTTTATCTCTTTTGTGTAGTTTCCGACGATTTTTAGATTGCGATCATAAAAGACAATATAGGGGTGCCAGCGATTCCCTCCCATCGAGACGATCTTAACCTTTCTTGCACCGTAAATATCGATCCAGTAAGGATGTAGGGGTTTGGGCAGTCGCACCTCTTTCCCTATGGGTGGAGTCAGTGACTTGACTTTGGCACTGTAAATATCGACATCATAACGATAGTTCGCCCTATCTTTTCGTTTGATATGGGTGATAATCGCTCCGCGTTTTTGAAATTGGCTTACCAAAAGATAGGGATCGACCATCTTGCTACCAACCAACTCTATCTCCCACAAAAACCCACTCTCATCCCGCGTCGCTTTAGTCGTGAGTGTTTGACTGTATCCTGCCGAAGCCAATACCTCTTTGACAATCTTAATAAAGAGTAGCGCATTTCTCTGTTTGGTTGCAAAGGAGAGTTTGAAGTGACGCAGATGTTTGAAGTCAAGATCAAGCAGGTGATTCTCATCAAGAAGCTTCGTAATCTTTTGCAGATCAGCTTCGCCGTCTTTGAGATAGGCGTGTTTATCTTTCATCAGGATATTTATCAAACCGCGATTGGTTTGATACTGTTTTTTACCCATCAGATCACTGATCTCCCTATCCATCGAATAGGCATTGAGCCATAGTGCCGAAAAAATGAGTATAAAAAGCGCTCTTACCAACGGACACCATCGCTTAAATTGAGATACTCTTGTTTGTCAATCTCCCGTAATACTCCTCCTTGATAGAGAAATCTTACCATTTTTTTGGAGTGAAACGGTTTATTTTTCCCGTGATTGTAGATCTTAAATTTGTTGTGTCCTACGAGAATAATTTGATCGCGATTGGGGTCGAGTTTCAATGCATTTCGTATCAAATAATCTTTTTTCGTCAAATCATCCAAATAGATCACACCAACCCACGCCTTCTCTATCGGTACGATTTTAAGTGACGGTGTTATCGCCTTGTCTACTTTTGGTGCTTTTATTTTCTTGCTCTGAGAAGCTATTTTCTCCTCTTTCTTGCTCTCTAACTCTTTTTGTTCAACCGTTCCATTCTCTATTTTAGAGAGTGGTGGGAGTGATGACTCTTCACTTGAGTTTGTTTCGCTCTCATTGTTTAAAATATTCTCATCAGGTATATTTTTCTCAATGACAGGTGCTATCGCTTTTTCATCTTCATTAGTCACTTTATCTTCAGGCTTTTCTTTGATCACAGGCGTGTCCTGAGAATCTATCTCTGAAGCGTACATTGTCTTTATAGCTGACATTGATCTATCTCCTGAACTATTCTCTTCGTTCCTCTTCTCCTGATTAAGCATTTTATGGACAATTTTATTGAGTTCAAGATCGTCGTCACTACTATTCTCGTCACTAGCCTTTTTCTGTTCTCCATCATCTTCTATTGCATCAGCAATCAGGCTATCTTCTCTATCTTGACTCTCTATTTGCATATTTTCTGTTGTGGCATTTCCTACTTCGATTTGCTCTTCATCATCTGTGGCTGTATGATAGAGATAGTAGAGCAAACCGCTTGCAAGAAGCAATAAAATAATTGGTCCGAGTTTTATTTTGGGACTCTCTGACTCTAATGAAGATGGGGAGGTACTCTTTGTTTGAGAGGGTTTGGAAAGCGTATGCTTTCTAGCAATGCGTCTTCCTCCGTTAAGATAGGCGAGATAATCCTCTCGAAGCTCTTTAAGATCGACTTTAAAATCGCGTTCTAGTATCTGAATAAATCCGAGTGCCTTTGTTTTGTGAAGCTTTTCAAAATCTTTGTTGAGCAGATGTGTTAAGTTTTGGAGATTGATAAAGGTTTTATTAGAGACATTTTTCAAGCCAATCTCTTTAAGAAGAGCAATACCGTCCAAAGGTTCCTTTTTCGCTTTTGACTTTTGTTCATTTTGCTGTTCTTCTATCGCTTTTTCACTTTGAATCTGTTCTGCTTCAGATTTTATCCTCTTTGAATTCTCTGTTTCAAACGCTGTAGCATCTTTGTCTAATTGACTCTTCTGCTGACTATCTTTAGACTTTCGATTTTTTTCATGCTCTTCCATCATCTTATCCTATCACATAAAATTGCCGTTGCCGCACTGACATTGAGAGAATCAAACGGTCGTTGCATTTTGATCTTTACAATCTTATCACATCCTCTTAAAACTTTAGCGGAAATACCCTCTCCCTCTGCCCCTACTAAAAGCACTTTGGGATTTCGAAAATGCTCTTGGGTCACATCTACTCCGCTCATATCCGCAGCGATTCGTTCAAACCCAACTTGTCCTAGCTCATTGAGAAGTGAAAGTGTATCTTTGTAGTGCAAGATCGGCATATCAAGTGCCGCTCCACTACTCGTTCGAATAGTGCCTTCCAAGTTAAACGAAGCAATCCCACTAATAATCACACCGTCCACACCCAATGCGTAAGCAGTACGAATAATTGCACCGATATTGCCGACATCACTCAATCCTACCAAAATCAGCAAAAATGACTCTCTCTTGAGCTGATCTAACGATGCTTGCTTAAGAGATCTTATCTTGAGCAAAAACCCTTGATGATTTCCACCTCTTGCTAAAGCTTGCGCTTTTTTGAAGTCCAGCTTGATCATCTTCTTGCCGATTTGACTCAAAGTATGAAAAAGCTTTTTGTCTATCTCTTTTGCAAGATAGATCTCTTCAATAAGATCAGGGTGTTTTTGTGCAATATAAAGAACGACCTGTTTTCCGTATACTATCATCCCATATCATACTAAAAATTTGTTAATGCTAGGTTAGAGTGTTAAATACGCTTTATTAACTCTTGATAACATGCTTTAGGAGTTTTGCCTGTCAGTTTCGCAATAAGCTTGGAAGCCTCTTTCTTAGGAAGATCGAGTGCGCAAATATCTTCTAGCGTTATTGTACCACCGACTCTCTTTTGCGCTTCGATAACTACGACCCACTCCCCTTTGGAATTGAGATTTTCAAATTTTTTCATCAATTCTGATGCTTTGACTTTGAGTTTTGTCTCATAGCGTTTCGTCGCCTCTTTGATAAGAAAGATCATCCGTTCAGGTACCATTATCGCCAACTCTTCGATCAACTTCTCAATACGATGAGGTGACTCATACAAAATCGCAGTATATCCACAAAAGAGTGCCTCTTGCAACGCCTCTTTGCGCTCTCTTCCTTTATGTGGTAAAAATCCAAAAAAGAGAAATGATGTTTCACAAAAACCGCTTGCGGCGTAAGCAAGCAAAGCAGCATTTGCTCCGGGAATTACTTCATAGTCAATTCCCTTTTCTTGACAGTAGGCTACGAGTTTGCAACCAGGATCGCTTACACACGGCATCCCCGCATCACTCATATAGATCACATCTTTATCAAAAATTTTTGGATCAAGTTGTTTTAGGAGATTTTCCTCATTGTGTGAATGCATAGCGATAAACTGTTTGGATGAAAATGTCAGGGAGTAGCGTTCTTCTAAAAGGGAGAGTAATCGTTTCGCAACCCTCGTGTCCTCACAAAAGAAAATTGATGAGGATTGCAAAAGATTAAGAACTCGTTGCGAGATATCCTCTAAGTTTCCAATCGGTGTTGGAATCAGATAGAGCAAGAAACTGTTCTACTTAAGGTTATACTTCGCTTTAAATTTCTCAACACGACCGGTCGCATCGACAATCTTTTGACTACCGGTAAAGAAGGGATGGCACTCATTGCAGATATCGATCTTCATCTCTTCTACATTTGACCGTGTCTCAAAACTGTTACCACATGCGCAAGTCACTTTACAATCCATATAAACCGGATGAATATCTTTTTTCATATTTTTTCCTCACTGCTCCTGCATAAAGATAACAAGAGTCTTATTATATTTTTTAGTGCGTGATTTTACCACATAAAAATTAGAGTACTCTTAAGAATACACTAAAATCAACTTTTTTTCTCAAATACCTTTTTGACAAATTTTATCAAGCCACCCTCTTTTTCATCATGAGTCGCTCTTTCACTGTTTTCAGTCAAGCCATTTTTCAAATCTTCTATCAAATAATTTTTCTCTTCATTTTTAGCAATTTTAGAGTCAAGTGACTCTATTTGAGAAAGAAGATTACTCTTCTCTTTTTCTTTGGTCTTAATCTCTGCCTGATAGCGCTGAATCTTCTCTCGTTCTGAAGTAAGATTCTCTTCTAGCTGTGATGCTTTTTTCTTGAGATTTTCTATCTCTATTTTGAGTTGCTCTATCTCTTGAGCATCTCTTTTTACCTCACTTGTTCTCGCTTGTGCCTCTTCAAGCAGTTTCGATTGGCTATTTTTAGTGGATTCTAATAGTTGTATCTTTTGTGATGCCTCTTTAAGTTGCGCTTCTGCCTGTTGAAGTTTCTCTTGATACTGCTTGATATGTTGTTCGTAATTCTCCTTGAGGCCACCAATCTCTTTGAGTTCTTGCTCTTTTTCATTTTGCTCTCGTTGCAATCTTCCGATCTCTTCACGCAAACTGTTGTAGTCATTTTCTAATTCTGTTACATGCTCGGCTTTTTTTCGATTCTCTGCCTCAAGTATCCCTATTTTAGATTCGTATAGCGCTATTTTCTGTTCTAAATCTTTAACAACTTGATCTTTTTTATCGATTCGAGCTAAATGTGATTCAAGTTCATCTTTTTTGACTTTATATTTTTCTTGAAGCACTGTATGCTCTTGTGTGAGTTTATTTAACTTATCTTCTAATGTTTGTGTGTGTAAACTCTGTTGTTTGATCTCGGTGTGTAGTCCCTCTATCTCCATCTCTTTATCATCAAGATGGTTTTCAAGTTTCTCTAACTCTTTTTCATAGCGACTTTTCGCCATCGCCCGTGTAATCAACCATCCAAATAAAAAACCAATCAATAGTGCTGCCAATAGGCAAAACAGCATTTTCATTACTAACTCTTCCATGCTCATCTCTATCTACCTTCCTTTATCTCTATTTCTATTCGATTATTGACAATACTTTCAGGTTCAGCAACCAATTCACTGGCTCCTCTACCCTCTGCTTTAATACGGCTACTATCTACACCCCGTATTACCAAATAATTCTTGATTGCTTCAGCTCTTTTTTGACTGACCTCTTTGCTTATCCTATCTCCCAATGAAGCATCCGTATAACTTCTAATCATAACTTGGGCTTTCATATATTGAAGCGCTCGAATAATATCTGCAATCTCATCCAATGTTTGACGACTCTGCGGTGAAATTTGATTTTGATTAAACTCAATAGGATTGTTTAGTAGCAATCCGTCTATTCTACTGTTTGCTTCATCATATCCATTGCTCTCTTCCGGAATAATAAGCTGATCTTCTACTTTTACATCTTCAATCTTTTTTATCGGCTTTATTGTTCTGTGATGCTCTTTTTTTGTTATTTTTTTGTGAATTTTCGTTCTCTTTTGTATCTGTTTTTTAGGCAGTTTTGATTTGATTTCAATCTTCTTATTGCTTTTTCCCTCTTTCACGACAACTTTTTCTACTTTTTTAGTTCTCTCTTTTGTTGATATCTCTTTACTATGATTGGTATCATCAGTTTGATGATTCATTTTTTTACCGGCTTGGTTTGTGATGACCTCTTTTTTCACAATCGTTTTTACAACGGGTGCTAAATGTATTTGATTTAAAACTGTATAATTCGCATCTCGTAGCTTTTGGCACTGTGATTCAATTTGATCAATATCCTCATGTGAATGCGCTATACCTGATAATTCCACCTTTTTATGATAAAGCTTTGTGGAAAGATCTGATATATTTCTCTCTTGTCCCATCTGAACCAAACCCAGAATTGTTCCAATCTCTGCAAACGGTTTTATCTTCTCTGAAAAATGGATATCTTTTTTACAACCTTTACCACATAAATTTTGTAAACTCTCCTCATATTGTTTTTGTTCTTTTACTGATAATTTAGCATACAATGTTGATGAACCTGTATTCATATAGGCAAATTCCGGTTCTTGTGTCGCAACCACTTTTTTTGCTATTTTTGAAGAGGGTGCCGGATTAGCTTGAATATTAGGTGAAGATTGTTTAATGGCATGAGCCGGTGTATGATTGAAAGATGTGTAGAGACTCTCTTTTTTACTATTGATACATATATAGACAAATACTGAACTCGTAACTATGCCTAAAAATGAAAGTGTTTTAACTCCCATCTTTGCTCCTTTTACTAATTGAATTGATTGTATCTAATCAAAGTTTAAGGAGCATAGAGAGAAAAAAATTAGAGATCTGCTTTTATTGACAGCTTAAGCATTCAAATGAACGATCTGCAACATCACCCTTCTCTTCAGGTGATTGGCTTCTAAGATAGTAAGTCGATTTCACACCTAATTTCCATGCGTTCATATAAATCTCATTAAGTGCTTTACCACTTGCTCTGTCAAGTGTCATAAAGATATTGAGACTCTGTCCTTGATCAATCCATTTTTGTCGAATTGCAGCTGCCTTGATTAAGAGATTTTGGTCAAGATCATATGATGGTGTATAGTACTGCCAAGTATCGGCATTGAGTTTAGGTGCGACGACTGGAATTAATCCGCTCAAGTTTTCTTCAAACCATTTTCTTTTATAAACCGGTTCGATAGCTTGGGTTGTTCCTACTAAAATAGAGATAGAGCTTGTCGGTGCAATTGCCATCAAATAGCCGTTTCTCATACCATCTTTTTTCACTTTTTGACGCAACTTCTCCCAGTCATATGTATACCCGAACAATCCACCCCTATCAACAAGTTTTTTCGCCTCTTCATTCGCAACATCGATTGGAAAGATACCTTTACTCCAATTCGATCCTTCAAATTTCTCATATTTACCTTTTTCAATCGCTAAATTTGAAGATGCTTGGATTGCATTGTAGCTCACAGCTTCCATAATCTCATCTATTTTGTAAAAATGTTCACTGCTTCCCCATTCGATCTTTTGCTCTGCCAACATTTGTGCTTCACCCATTACACCCAAACCGATTGCACGAGTTTGAAGGTTGGTACCTTTGACTTTTGAGAGAGGATAAAAGTTGAGATCGATCACATTGTCAAGCATTCGAATCGCCACTGGCATAATGCGTTCGATATCCTCTTTTGTGTGTACTCTCGATAGATTGATACTGGCAAGATTACAAACAGCGGTTTTGCCATCTTGCTTCTCTTTTTCAACGATATAGATCTCTTTGTCATCAATTGTATCAAGCGCAGTAATCTTTTTCGCTTTTTTTGTAATTCCGCTATCGACATTTACATCCTCTTCTTCATCATAAAAGCGTGTTGTACCATCTACAAATGAGACTTTTATCTTATAGTAGTTAGGCTCTGTATTTTGAAAAATTTCTGTACAAAGATTAGAGCTACGGATAATGCCGTCGTGGCTATTTGGATTGGCTCTATTGGCACTATCTTTAAAGCATAAGAATGGATTGCCCGTCTCAAAATAACTCAATAGTACTTTTTTCCATAGCTCTTTAGCAGAGACGACCTCTTTGGTGATACTTTCATCCTGCTCATACGCCATGTAGCGTTTTTCAAACTCTTCACCATACACTTCAGTCAAATCAGGTGTATCAAGCGGATCAAAGAGTGTCCACATTGCATCTTCACTCACACGCTGCATAAAAAGATCATTGATCCAAAGAGCAGGGAAGAGATCGTGTGCGCGTCTCCTCTCTTCACCGGAGTTTTTCTTCAAATCAAGAAAATCAACAACATCGATATGCCATGGCTCAAGGTAGACTGCGATCGCACCTTTTCTCGTACCAAGCTGATCCACTGCTATCGCAATATCATTGGTAATCTTCAAAAAGGGTACAATACCGCCTGCGGCATTTTTATGCCCATCAATAGAACTTCCGATACCACGCACTCGTGACCAATCCCAGCCGATACCGCCACCGAATTTACTTAGCAATGCCATCTCTTTATAGCCGTCAAAAATTCCTTCTATATTGTCAGGTGTACTACCGACATAACAGGAGCTTAATTGATGTCTTGGTGTTCTAGCATTAGAGAGAGTAGGCGTTGCAAGCATCACCTCAAATTTTGAGATAAGATCATAAAATCTCTTTGCCCAATCTTGTCTATTGAACTCATTTTGTGCTAAAAACATCGCTATTGCCATAAACATATGTTGTGGCAATTCAATAGGATTGTTCTCTCGATCTTTAAGAAGATAGCGATCGTAGAGCGTTCTCACACCTAGATAAGTAAATTGTAGATCCCGTTCCGGTCGTATATAGTTATCGAGATCTTCGAGATCATATTTTTCTTTCAAGCCGGTTACAATCCGTCCCTCTTTTTCTCCTCGTTCAAAATATTCAGCCAATGTGCCATATCCAGTAAATCGACTCACTTTATGATAGAGATCATACAAAAAAAGTCTTGCTGCAACAAAAGTCCAATCAGGTCTATCAACATCTATTTTATCAACAGCGGTTTTGATGAGAGTTAGTTGTATCTCTTCAGTCGAAATTTTATCGCGAAACTGAATATGTGCATCCAATTCAAGTTCACTTTGGCTGACATTTTCCAAGCCTTCTACCGCTTCGCATGTATATTTTTGGATCTTTGTAATATCTAATGGTTCAATTCTTCCGTTTCTTTTTATAACTGTTATCATTTGGCTTGTCATTATTCAAAAACCCTTTTAAAAATTTTATCTACATTTTTCGTATAATAGCTATAATCAAAACATGCTCTAATCTCATCTTCACTCATCTCTTCTCTCAACGCTTCATCCTCTAAGAGGTATTGCAAGAAAAGACTCTCCCCTTTTTCATTGAGAGCTGATTTTCCTTTTTGTAGATCTTTCCACACTCGCATCGCATTTCTCTGTACAATCTTATAAGAGTTTTCACGTGAAACACCTTTGAGTGGAAGCTCTAATAAAACCCGTTGAGAAAAGACCAATCCACCAGTTAGGTTGAGATTGTTCATCATATTTTCCGGATAAACGACTAATTTATCGATCAAGCCGGTCAAACGATTGAGCATAAAATCTGTTGTGATAAATCCATCTGGCAAAATAAACCGCTCAACACTCGAATGTGAAATATCTCTTTCATGCCATAGTGCGACATTTTCCATTGCTGGGTTTGCATAACTTCGAATCACTCTACAAAGACCTGTAACATTTTCACTCAGTACCGGATTTCGCTTATGTGGCATTGCTGAACTACCTTTTTGCCCCTCGGAGAAAAACTCCTCTGCTTCATAAACTTCTGTTCGTTGGTAGTGCCGAATTGCCACAGCTATCTTTTCGCAACTTGAAGCAAGGAGTGCCAATGCATTCATCAAGTTAGCATAGCGATCTCTTTGAATTACTTGATTTGAAACTGGAGCTGGTGTTAGATCAAGCTCTTTACAAACAAGTTCTTCAAGTTCTAGTGGAGCATGTGCAAAATTTCCCATCGCACCTGAAATTTGTCCAACTGAGATCATTTCCAAAGACTGTTGCAGATTTTTGAGACTTCTTTTTATCTCATCATACCAAATAGCAAGCACTAAACCAAAAGTAATAGGCTCGCCGTGAATACCATGACTACGACCGACCATCAAAGTCATTTTGTGCTCGATAGCCCTCCTCTTAAGTGCTTCCATCAATGCTTTCACATCTTCAATGATAAGTTCCAAACTCTCTTTCATTTGAAGTGCAACCGCCGTATCGATACAGTCAGAACTCGTCATTCCATAGTGCATCCAACGACTCTCATCTCCTAGACTCTCAGAAACAGATGTCAAAAAAGCAATAAGATCATGTTTTGTCTTTTGCTCAATCTCATCAATCCTCTCGATTTCGAATGAAGCGTTTTTTAGAATCTTTTCACAATCCTCTCTTGGTACTAACCCAAGCTCACTCCACGCTTTTACAGCAGCTTTTTCTACTTTCAACCAAGCGTCATATTTTGCTTGTGTGGTCCATTTTTCTGCCATCTGCGGACGCGCATATCGTTCAACCATAGTTTTGAAACCTTTATGAATTTTGGTATGATTCTAACCAGCATAAGTTAAGGGCATCTACCTTATTAGAAGTGCCCTTAACTGATAACTATCTAATAGTTTAGATTTTATCACGCTCTTGATTCAAAAATATTAACATTGGATTTAAATTTGTCATATAAAAAAAATAAGTTTCATGTCGAAAGAAAAACAAAAGCTTTTGTCTTTCTCATGAATCAACTTTCAATTTCTATGAAAGAGGCTCAGCGACTAATTGATCGTCAACGCGTCATATATAGAGGAGAGGTATTAACCAAAAAATCTATGGAAATTATCGGTGAGATTGAAGTAGTTCTCTTTGAACCTCATACGCAAAATCTCTTGCCGATATTTGAAACTAGGGAGTTTGCACTTTATGACAAACCTAGTGGATTGGTTATTCACCCTACAAATCGTCAAACACCCTATTCTTTGACTCATGAGATAAAATATCGTTATGGAAGCGATGCAAATATTACACATCGAATCGATAGAGAGACAAGCGGTCTTGTTATTGTCAGTAAGTACAAAGCCGTTGAACGGGAAATAAAAAGGCTCTTTGAACGAAGAGAAGTTAAAAAAACTTATCGTGCCTATGTACGAGGTAATGTTAATTCTTGTTTAAATATAGATGCACCGATTCTTAAAAATCGTCAATTTGATTCTATCAAATTAAAGGTCATTATCGATCCGATGGGTAAACCATCCCAAACGAAGATCAAACCACTCTCTTATGATTCTCAAAAGGATATCACTCTCATTGAGGCAAAACCTCTTACCGGAAGGCAACATCAGATCAGAGTACATCTCAATCATATCGGACATCCGATAGTCGGAGATCCGATTTATGGGGTTGATACTAAAATTGCCGATGCATATTTAAATGGAAGATTAAATCCTAGAGAGAGAATAAAAGTTACCGGCGCCTATCGGTTGATGTTACAAGCACAATCAGTTGAATTTTTTTATAAAAACAACTATAAATTAAGCTCTAAACTTATTTTTTAGTCTCTTTTTTTTCATCGATGATCGCAACTTTAATGAAAGCCCCAACTCCAATAACAAATACACTTAATACAATTATCACTAAACTATCATCTACTAAACTCATTCAGTTTTTTCTCCTTTAACTGTCCACAAGCAGCGGATATATCTAAACCCTTTGATTGTCTAATAGTGCATATTACTCCGTGTTCGTTTAGATATTGTTTAAATCGTTCCATATCCTCATCTAAAGGTCGTTGAAATGGTGAGTTAGGATAGGGATTAAAGTAGATGAGATTAACCTTCGCTTTGATACCATGAAGCAATTTAACAAGCTTTTTAGCACTTGTTATGTCATCATTAAGATTTTTCATTACAAGGTACTCAAACATCACTCTTTTTCTTTGATCGATTGGAAATGCTTTAACCGCATCAATAACTGACTCAATATTATATGCTTTATTAATCGGCATAAGTGTTTCTCTAAGCTGATCATCTACCGCATGTAATGAGATTGCTAAAAGTACTCCAAGATTCATTTTACCCAAGCGTTTTATCTGTGTACTAAGTCCTGATGTAGAGATCGTTTGTCGGCGCATTCCTATACTTAATCCATCTTGTTCATTAAAGATTTTGATTGCTTGTACTACATTATCGAGATTATCCAATGGTTCTCCCATACCCATATAGACAATATTCACTCGTCTATTTGCAGAAATATTATTCTCTTTTTTGAGTAGAAGAACTTGTGCAACAATTTCACCAGGTGTTAAATCTCGTTGAAATCCCCCTTTTGCTGTCAAACAAAATGCACATCCTATCTTGCATCCTACTTGCGATGAAACACAAATTGTATATTTAGATTCTTTTACTATCTTTCCATCATCATCTTCAACTTGCTCTTTCATAGGAATTAATACTGTTTCCATAGTGTAACCATCTTCTGTCTGGAATAGGTATTTTTTACTACCATCTTTACTGACTTCTATATTGATAATTTTGATAGGATACAATAGATATTTCTGTTCTAATTCTTCTCGTAATGATTTCGGAATATTTTTCATCTCATCAAAGTTCTCTACATATTTTTGATAAATCCATTGATATATCTGCTTGGCTCTAAATTTTGGCTCTACGATTTGTGTCAATTCATCAAGTCTAAAATCTAGGATTGATTTTTTCATTTTTTCCCTTTCACTGCATCGATTAATATTTCTTTAGCTTTTTGGTGATTTTTTATAAAATCTCTGTGTGCATTTTTATCGGTGTAATTTGTAATAACAAAGAGACCTCGTGCTTTGATTCCAAACGATTTTGCTACTGACAGTATAGAGAAAAATTCCATATTTTCAAGTTCAATTCCCAGTTCTAAATATCTTTTTGCTATCTCTGCATCCGTCGTAATATAGTTACTCGAGTTTACAATTGGCATTGTTTCACATGAAACAATCTTAAATTCTATTGGTGAATATGATTGATTTTTCATGCAACTCGACTCGATTTGTGTGGCATTAGAGGTCTCGACAAAATCAAATATTTGATAATTTCCATAACTTCCGGCAGTGCCGACAAAGAGAATCTCTTTAGGATTCATGGACAACAGAAATTTAGTCAAATGGATTGCCGGATCAATTAACCCTATTCCTACAGAATTGGCAAAATCAAAACTCTCAATATCTCCCGCACAAACTATCATCTATATTCGAACCGCAATATGATTATCATGCAAATACTCTTTTAAATCAAGAATCTCAATCTCTTTGAAATGAAAAATTGAAGCAGCTAGAGCAGCATCAGCATGACCCTCTGTAAATGCTTCTAAAATGTGTTCTTTTGTACCTGCGCCTCCACTTGCAATGACTGGTATATCAATCGCATCACTGATAATTTTATTTAATCGATTATCAAACCCTGCTTTCGTACCGTCTGCATCCATCGATGTCAAAAGTATTTCCCCTGCACCTCTATCATATGCCTCTTTTGCCCATTCCAGTACATCTATACCGGTATCTTTTCGTCCGCCGTTAAGAAAGATGTGCCAACTTTCACCAACTCTCTTCGCATCAATCGCAACAACAATACACTGACTACCAAAGCGTTTTGCACTCTCATTGATAAAATCAGGATTTCTCACCGCGGCTGAATTGATACTCACCTTATCACAACCGACATCCAAAAGATTGTAAATATCATCCAATTCACGAATACCACCACCAACTGTCAAAGGAATAAATACTTCCTTAGCCACTTTTTCGACAATGTCAACTATCGTACCCCTACCCTCATGCGTCGCTGTAATATCAAGAAAAGTAAGCTCATCCGCACCCTCTTCATTGTATCGTTTTGCTACTTCCACAGGATCACCTGCATCCCGAAGTCCGACAAAATTTATGCCCTTTACAACACGACCATTATCTACATCTAAACAAGGAATAATCCGCTTGGCAAAATGCTCTTGCATATTCAACCTTTCTCAATAAGAGTTATAGGGATTTGATTATGCCCTATTTGGTAGAAATCATAACATAGATGGGATGAAAAAGAATAAATTCAGTATTTTTAGTTTTTAATCAGATAAATGAAATTATTAAAATTAACTTTTTTATTCATATTGATATGATTTTAAAAGAGGGTCGAAATTTTTTTTATAATACAATTCAAGCGGATCAAGAAAGGAGTGTTGAAAAATCATGACAATTAAAAAAGTTAAGACAATTTATACCTCCCGCAATTCTCGATCTCACTATGTTCTACATTCTTTTAACGAACATAAGCGGGCTAGGAATAGGGCAAATGCATACTTTTATAAGTCACTCATAGCTCTATTAGTAGCCTTAGCCTTCTTTGGATTGTTTATTTTTGCTTTGGACTATGATGATAGTAATTTAGTGAATGTTACACCTAATATAAAAATCATCATTCCACCTGATGAGGCATTACCTCATCAATAATCACTTTCCCAAGAGTTGGGAAAGTATATATTTCGCAACAATATGTTGACCCTTACGATTTAAATGCGTAAAGTCTTGTTTACCGTTTTTGTCCTTTCTATACCAGCTCATATCTACATTTTTCATTGCACCATCAGCGACATTGATAACTGGGATATGATATTTGTTTCCTAATTTTTTATATAAACTTACAAAAAAATTCTGCATTATGAATCCGTCATCATAAAGAACATGATTAGGAGTCACTAGAATAGGGTGAACTTTTGGATGAGCATGAAGCAAATCAACAATAATCTTAGTCAAATCATTTTCAATTTGTTGCTTTTTTACTCTGTTTCCATCTCCATCATAGTCATTTAAACCTAAATTAATGGACACGATATAATTTTCTCCATCACCTGGTATATCATCAAGCAATTGTTTAAGTGAATATTCCGATCGTAAATTTGAGACGAACTCTCTAAGCTCCATACCGGTAACAGCATTATTGATAACTGTAACGCCATATTCTGACAAAGTTTGATCAATCTCTTCAACTATATGACCGTTATCATAAACCGGATCTTCAGAACGTGTACTGTCACCGACACATAAGTAGTGAGGATGTGAATGTAAAATCATATCTCTAATTGTATTCAATGAATTATCATTAGCGTGCGAAGTAGGGCGAGTTGATTGCAATGAAAAGGATATAACATGATGTGAATCTGGAAAAGATTCTCTTTTTTCCCAATCACCATCATAGGATTGTACACCTATCTTTAATAGATCATTTAAAATGAGATCACTCTTTTTTAATTTTAATTCAATCGTATGTGCACTTTTTTGATAAGCTACTGCATGAGAAAAATAAGCAATATTAAATCGACTACTATTCCCGATAAATTTATAAATCGTACCCGAAGTTCCTATAAGATAATCAAATCCACTCTCGTTCCAATTATCTGTTTGATAGCCAGTCTGAATTTGATTATCACTGTTAAGTAAGAATACACTGTTTGGTTCAAGACCTTTATTATCTTGTAATAGAAGATAAATAAAATCCCCATCGGTAAAAACACGCAATTGACGATCTTCACTCACAGCAATAGGTGCAATACCACTCCAATCCGATGCATCAGCATCAATTGTGATTTTTCTACCAGAAATAGAGTAGGACTTTTTGACACTCACAACTCTTTTGATTAGTGAACTATTTCCGGCTCTATCAGTTGCTTTATAAGTAATAGTATATGCACCCTCTTTAGAACTATCAACGCTACCAGATAGAGTAACAGGAACTTCACCATCAACATCATCAACTGCCATTGCACCCAACTCAAAATAGGGCTCATTTAATCCTATCTCAATATCACTAGCACCTTTAAGTTGGATGACTGGAGCAATATGATCTTCTGATATTTGAGGTGATGTTAGACCAGCATGGGCAACAACACCACCATCAGGCAATGACTTAAAACTATCCCAATCTTTACTATAAATACGCACACCTAAATCATATTGAGAATTGAGATGTAGCTTATCTTTTTTAATTTTTATCTCTATTGTTCTGGTATTTCTTTTATAATTATCACACTGTTCTACATAAGATATACCAAAACATTTATCTCCAGTTGTTGTACGATAAATAGCTCCCGTTGTACCTATAACATAATCAAAACCACTGTTTGTCCACTCTTTTGGTTTGTAGCCTGTTTTTGAATCATTATCACTATTGATAAATAATACAGTATTGGCTGGAAGTTTTGTAGGTGTATCAATAAGAATATAAAGAAAATCTTGATCAACATATGACTTTAAAGTCACACTCTTTGAAACATTTAAAACGCGTATATTACTCCAATCATTAGGATCAGCATCAACCTTAATAGTTCCATCACGAGTAAAACGAATTTGCTTAAGATACGATTCTGTTTTTAAAAGATTTAACCCATTAAGCGATTCATTTTTTAAAAGTGTAATGCCATTTTCATTAACATCATTAAAATTTCTATCAACACTACCACATCCACTATAAAGTAACAAAGATACTAACATTGAAAGAGCTACAGAGATATTTTTCATTCAATTTCCCTTTTTTTATTTGTAGAGAAATCGTCATTAAGTTAAATAAGATTACTTATTGGTAGTTTATTATTGATTTTATTTGACCTTATGTTACTTTTTTAAAATTTTTTTTGCATATTTGCATCGTTGAACAGTGAATGCTCCCTCCCTCTTGTATCAATCTGAGTGCATTGATAGGGATGATCTCTCTTGTCGGAAAGAGCTCTTTAAAAAGCGAAACCATCTCACTATCCTTAGGTTCATCATAGATCGGAAGCAGGACAGCACGATTGATAATCAAAAAATTGGCATAACTTGCAGGCAGACGCTCTGATCCTAAAAACTTTGGAGAGGGCAGGGGAAGTGGGATTAGATGATAAGATTTGCCCTCTTTTGTTTTAAAACTTTTTAACTCTCTCTCCATTTCCAAAAGTGCTTCATAATGCACATCACTACTGTCATAAGCTTTGAGATAGACAATTGTATCATCACTCACAAAACGCGCCAACATATCGATATGCGCATCTGTATCATCCCCCTCCAAATAACCGTTCTCTAGCCACAAGATCCGATCAACTCCTAACTCCTCTTTGAGCTTCTCTTCTAACTCAATTTGTGAAAATTGCGGATTTCTATTAGGATTAAGTAGGCACTGTTTCGTCGTCAAAAGCGTCCCTTGCCCGTCACTATCGATACTTCCACCTTCCAAAACCCATTCTATCCGATCCATTCGCGAAGGATAAAAATGATACTTCTCATATAAAGAATGACTTGCTTTATCATCAAGGTCATAGGGATACTTTCCTCCCCATGCATTAAAACGAAAATCGAGCAAAATCCGCTCCTCCCCCTCATAGAGACTTAAAGGAGCAAAATCTCTCGTCCAAGTATCATTTGTTTCATATGAAACAAATGATATACGATCGTGATAGCAAAAGTGTTTTTTAACGCGATCGACATCATCACAGAGCAAGATCAACTTTTGCAAAGCGCTAATGGAACTTGCCATGCGTAAAAAAACAGACTCTGCGCTTTGGAGATCAGATGCCCAGTCGCTTTTTGCGTGTGGAAATGCCATCACAACACACTCTTGAGGTTCCCACTCAGCTGGAAGTCTTCGCTGTTTCATTGGTATATCTCATAAAAAATTTTCGAGAATCTTCAAGAGCTCTTGCGGTTTCTCCTCTTGAGGCATATGACCACACGCATAGATAAATCGTAACCTTGAATGAGGAATATCACGATGGAGTCGATAGGCTTTGGAACGACGCACAACAATATCATTGTAGCCCCACACGATCAAAGTCGGTACAGAAATTGTGCGGTATCTTTTCACAATCGCATCGAGGTCATCGGGGATCAATTGACGATTGGTCGTCAAAAAGGCATATTTAGCCCCTTGTGAACGCAGATCTTTTGCCAGTTCCTTCACTCTCTCTTGAGGAATTTTATCATCATTATAAAAGGCATATCGATACCCCTCCTTCACCTCATATCTGGATGGAAGCAGGTAAAAACCGATCTTACCAAATATGGGAATATTGGCATACCTGAGTAGTTTGGGCAATCTCTGTTTATAGGCAGGAGTATCGATAAGGATTAGCTTTTTAACACCAACTTGCTGATCTAAAGCCAACAAAAGTGCAACACTTCCACCCAATGAGTGTCCCACAACGATCGGATGTTGAATATGGTGACGCATCAAAAAATGTTTTATCACAAGATAGTGATCGTAGATCGAGTAGTTATCATCAGTCGGCTTGGGTGATTCACCAAATCCTTTGAGATCGGGTGCATAAACACTATATCGTCTCGCTAAATAGGGGATTATATAATCAAAGGTAT
Organism: Campylobacterales bacterium; assembly: GCA_027023405.1. Lineage (GTDB taxonomy): Bacteria > Campylobacterota > Campylobacteria > Campylobacterales > QNZT01 > QNZU01. The sequence goes on along the minus strand of JALVVN010000024.1, from coordinate 10,554 downwards.
GGCGATCCGATCCTAACCCATGAAGCAATACAATCGGATCCCCGCTCCCTTTTTGCGTATAGGCAAGGTCGGGGTAGAACGCGCTCTTTTGTGCGATCTTAGCATCAAGTGTGAGTGCTTTTTTTTGCGCACACGCACTAAAGCTTAGTAAAATCCAAATCGAAACAAAAAAAGTTTTAAACCACATGACTCACTTTAGCTACAACCCTTTTTACCACTTCAAATACACGATCGACACTCTCTAAATCCACTCTCTCATTTTGAGAATGAGGAAAGAGGATCGTCGGACCAATCGAGGCTATTTTGATATCTGGATAGAGATCCGAAATGATCGCACTCTCCAAGCCGGCATGAATCGCTTTAAATTCACACGATCCGAAAACCTCTTGAGTCACTTCGCAAACTATTTTAGAAAACTCATTGATCTCCGGCTTCCACGGCGGATATTTTCCATCCGTACTGACATTGTAACCATATTTCTCTAAATATTTTACAACAGATTTGGTAACACTTTTTAACCCTTTTTTATCCATCGCGCGCAAAGATGATTCAAGCTTGATCGTATCTTTGTCTAAATGAATCAGAGCAATATTGGCACTCTCTTTGGGAATACCCAACTCCTCATCAAAAGAGAGCACTCCGTTTTGAAAATTCTCTAACATCTCAACGATCTCACTTCCCGCTTGAATCACCTCAAATCGCCCACTTTTTCGGATCACATCGACCTCTTTTGAGGAGGAGATTTGCTGTTTTGAATGAACGATCGCACGCAGTGTAGAGGGGATCGCATTGATCCGCTCACCACCCTTGAGATAGGCGAGTGAAATCTCTTTATCTTTGAGAAACGAAGCAAATAGTTTGATCGCATTAGGAATATTCTTATCAATATCGACACCTGAATGACCGCCGGGAAGATTCGTGATATTGATTTCATAAAAATCACTCTCTAAAAATGCTGTCTCATACTCTCTTTGAGCTTTCACATCGACACCGCCGGCACATCCGATATAGACCTCCGCCTCAGATTCACTGTCGAGATTGAGCATATAGCGACTCTTGAGATCAAATGCCAGGGCATTCGCACCGATTAAGCCGATCTCTTCATCACTGGTAAAGAGATACTCTCCCCCGATCCGCTCATCCATCATCTTCATCATCATCGCCACCGCCATACCGTTATCCGCCCCTAACGAACTCTCTTTAGCTTTGAGATATCCCTCCTCTTCATAGAGTTCAAGTTGCGGTGCTTTACCGACACAGACCATATCATAGTGGGCTTGAAACGCAATCTTGACTTCACCACCACGCACCAAAATATTTCGCTTTTGGTCGATTAACACTTCATATCCCCGTTCTTTGGCAAACGAGATTAAAAAATCAGCCAACTTATCCGCTCCTCCGGAGCAATGGGGGATTTGAGAGATAATTTTAAAATAGTCTAAAATTTCCAAATCGTTCCTTTACACTAAAACTTATAATTCACACCTAAAGAGATATAGGGAAGCACTTTATAATCATCCATCTCATCTTGAAGTTCAACCATTTCACTATCAAGGTTTTTCTTAATCTCATCTCGTGTCTGTTGCTTACTTCTCTTTTCAATGATTGTATCATTTGCATTCTCTTTGAGTGCATTACCATAGTTAATGTGGTAGTGTGCCGTTGCAGATCCCTGAAATGCGACACCTAGATCACAGGTAAATCCCCACCCTCTCTTTTTGGTAAACGATGTATCCCAGCCGATACCCACATAGGGTGCAACCGGATCCCAATCAACCTTCGTGTCAACACTACCGATCTCTTTGGTCGAATAGGTATGATTATTAAACACAAACTCTATATCTTTTCCATCTCTCACTTTAGGCGTAATCGTACCGTCAAAATTACTATTGTTAATTATCATACCACCACTAAAACGAAAACTCCCCTCCCATGGATGATAATCACCGACAAGCAGAAAATCCTGCAAATCGAGATCAAAATTATAATTGGTATCGATACCGTTATCATTTTCAACATCGACATCAATATCACTCATTTTGAACATATCAAAACCGCCTCTGAGGGCAAACTTCGAATTTACCTTTCCTGCAATATTCATCCCGATGCCATACAAAGAGAGTTCACCGCCAATCGATCCACCTCGAAACAGCTCTGATTGATCCGCATAAAGCGACTGTGTCACACTTGCTACTAGTATCAATGTCATAAATCGTTTTTTCATCTCTTTGCTCCTTATATAATACACCTATATCGTCTTTAAAGTGAGTTACTTCACTATAAAATGCGCTGTGAATGTGTAATCGCAACCGCCATAGCATCGGTAATATCAAGTGGTTTAATCTCTTGTTTGATTTTTAAAATTCTTTTCACCATAAATGCCACCTGCTCTTTTTTTGCTTTACCGTTTCCGGTAACAGCTTTTTTGACTTGCAAGGGCGTATATTCACTAAAATTCCCGTGAAGTTGCAAAATTTTCAGACTCATAGCCCCGCGAAACTGCGCCAATTTAATAACTGTCTTAGGATTAAATGCATAGAAGATATCCTCTATTGCTACTTCATCAATCTCTTGGTTTTTAAAGATCAGATCGATCGCTTCAACTAATTGGACAATTTGATATTGAAGTTCCTTCTCTTTGAGCTTTATCAGTCCCGCTTCAATCAATCTTAATCGATTATTTTTTTTCTCAATCAGTGCATATCCGCAATTAATCGTACCTGGATCGATTCCTAAAATAATCATTCTGATCCTAAAATATTAATTTATTCACATAACTTTCACTATGTGAATAAAGTATTGTATCACTACAATAATTAATAATTTTGAATTAGTAGTAAGTTTACTTAATTAATAACATCTATAAAGATTAAGGAAATGGTTCATATAGACAATAATGTGAAGAGACATATATTGTTTCGCTAAAATCATCCATTTTAGAGCTTTAAAGGAAATGTGATAAAATTATTCACATGTGAAAAAAATATGTGAATAATTGATGAATAAATCGGAGTTATGTATGTTATATAGGGAAGTTTTAGATGAATTGCGTGAGAGAATAAGTCGTGAAGAATATGCACGATATATAGAAAATATTCACATCGATGAAGCGCGTTCAAATTCAAATCATCTTATTTTTATCACACATAATAAAATTCTTGCAAATTGGATTCAAACAAAATATAGTGCTATTATCCAAGAGATCTATGAATCTAAAACAGACATATTCCCAAAAATTACCATTGAATCACAAAAAAATTCACATACTCCCTCCACCAAAGTCCAAGAAACCTCCCAAACAACACAAACCGAGGTTACCAATAGTAAACTCAATCCCGCTTATCTCTTCGATCTCTTTGTGGTTGGATCAAACAATCAAGTCGCCTATAACATTAGTCAAGCAATTTGTGAAAAGCAGGGAACACTCTATAATCCCTTTTTTATTTACGGTTTTTCCGGACTAGGAAAGACGCATCTCTTACATGCTATCGGAAACCAAGCACTCCATTTTGGGAAAAAGGTGATCTATGTCACCAGTGAAGAGTTTATGAATGATTTTACCAATAGTCTTCGGAAACGAACGACAGACAGATTTCGTCAAAAATATCGTGAATGTGACTATCTCTTGATCGACGATGTCCAATTTCTCTCAGGAAAAACCGAGACACAAGAGGAGTTTTTCAACACTTTCAATGCACTCCACAGTAAAAATAGCCAAATAGTCCTCACAGCCGATAAACCCCCAAAAAAGATAGCCGGTTTGACAGAGAGGTTGATTAGTCGATTTGAATGGGGAATGATGGCAGATATTCAACCCCCTGAACTCGAAACCAAAATATCGATCATCCAAACCAAATGCAAACAAAACAACATTCAACTCGACACAGAAATCATTCACTACATTGCCACCAATATGGGGGAGAATATCCGAGAAATAGAGAGTGCTATCACCACACTCAACGGCTATGCATCAATTATGAATAGAGAGATTACCCTCGATTTTGCCAAAGATGTGATGAAAGATATCATTAAAGAGAAGCATAAAGATATCACACTCGAACAAATTATCTCTGTCATATCCAAAGAGCTCAATATCAAACCAAGTGAGATCAAATCCAACAAAAGAACAAAAAAGATTGTCGAAGCAAGGCGTATAGGTATCTATCTGGCTCGATCTTTAACACCTAATTCCATGCCTTCTCTTGCACAATATTTCGGTATGAAAGATCATACTGCTGTCTCACATAATATGAAAAAAATCCATCAACTTCTTGATGAAGATGAAAATTTTAGATTAAGAGTTGAAGAGTTAAAAAATAGTATTACACAAAGTGTTTAGATGAACTAATGCAAAAATATGTGACTTGTTGTGAAAAAAAATCAAAAGTTATTAATAAAAATTTCACTACAATTTAGGCATTTAGCAGCAGTTTTCACATTTTCAACATAGGCTACTACTATTACTATAAAATATATTATATATAAAGGGAAAACATGAACATCTCGATTAACAAGAATGTGCTTGAAAATATGCTTTCACACTCTCTGCACTATTTAGATAAAAAAGATTCATCACAAATCACTTCTCATATTCTACTAGATGCAAGTAATGAATCTCTTATTTTACGAGCAACAGATTTTGAAATAGGTTTGGAGACAAAAACCCAGAATCTTACTATAACTGAACCGGGAATCGCAACTGCCAATGGAAAAAAGTTTTTTGACATTATCCGGATGCTCAAAGATGATGAAGTGATATTAAAAATTGAAAAAGATTTCCTCTATGTTCAACAAAACCGATCAAAATTTAAATTTCCTATGTTTAATGCCAATGAATATCCAGAATTTCCTACAACAGAAGAAAAAAGTAAATTTGAAATCGATCCGATGCAATTTTTAAGAGCAATCAAAAAAATCTCGCCTGCTATCGATACGAATAATCCAAAATTTGAACTCAATGGAGCATTGATTGATATCAAACAAGATTTACTCAATTTTGTCGCTACAGACACAAGACGCTTAGCGGTAGTAAACAATCCTCAACAGAGTGAATCAGAACTCGCAATTATTATCCCCAAAAAAGCAATTAACGAAATTCAAAAACTCTTTTTTGAAGAGATGCATATATTCTATGATGAAAACACCATGCTTATACAGAGTGAAAACTTTATCTTTTTTACCAAACTCATCAATGGAAAATATCCAGATTATCAACGCATCATTCCAAATGAATACAAAGTTGATTTAACCCTTAATCGAGATTCAATGATTGATCATCTTAAACAGATCTCAACAGTTTCAACAGAACTCAAACTTACTTTTACTAAAGAGGCCATTATCTTTGAATCTTTGAATGAAGAGAATTTTGAAGGAACAACACAGTTAGATTTTCAAACCGACCTTGAAGAGGATATTGTTTTAGCAGTCAATAGTAAATATATTTTAGATTTTCTTTCACATATTGAAAAAAATGAATTTAATTTAAGATATAATGATTCTAGTTTACCGTTTGTACTGGCATGTGATGACTTTATAACGGTTATTATGCCTATTATGATCTAAGAGGGTTATTTATGGAAAAAAGTTACGGCGCAAGTAATATCAAAGTCCTAAAGGGACTGGAAGCAGTTCGAAAAAGACCGGGGATGTATATTGGTGATACCAATATCAGCGGTTTGCATCATATGATCTATGAGGTAGTTGACAACTCCATTGACGAAGCAATGGCTGGGTATTGCGATAAGATCACAGTTGAAATTACCACAGAAGGTTCAGCAATCATCACTGATAATGGTCGTGGTATACCAGTAGATATGCACCCGACCGAGGGGTTGCCGGCTGCTACCGTTGTTTTGACAGTTTTGCATGCAGGTGGAAAATTTGACAAAGATACCTATAAAGTCTCCGGTGGTCTCCACGGTGTGGGTGTCTCAGTCGTCAATGCACTTTCTAAACGATTAATTCTCAAGATCAATCGAGACGGGAAAAAATATTACCAAGAGTTTGAAAAGGGTATTCCAACCACAGAACTTGATGAGGTGGGTACAACCAATCGCACCGGAACCAGTGTGGAATTTTGGCCCGATGATACGATTTTTGAAGTGACGGAATTTAACTATGATACGCTTGCAAAGCGCTTCAAAGAGCTTGCCTATCTCAATCCCAAAATCACGATTACTTTCAAAGATAACCGTGTTGGTAAAGAGGAAGTCTATCATTTTGAGGGTGGTACCAAGCAGTTTGTCGAAGATCTCAATAAAGCGGAACCTATCTCAAAACCGTTGCAAATTATCGACAAAGCAGATGATATTGAAATTGATATTGCACTTCTGTATAACAGCTCTTATCACGAAGTTTTATACTCTTTTGTGAACAATATCAAAACACCTGACGGCGGTACACATGAAGCTGGTTTTCGCGCTGGTCTTTCACGAGCTATCTCTAAATATGCAGCTGCTAATGCCTCCAGTAAAGAAAAGGATGTCAAGATTACTGGCGAAGATGTCCGAGAAGGGCTCATTGCAGTTGTAAGTGTCAAGGTTCCGGAACCACAATTTGAGGGTCAAACGAAAGGAAAGTTAGGTTCTTCCTATGTTAGACCACTTGTTCAAAAATTGATTTATGAAAAACTCAATAAATATTTCGAAGAGAATCCGATTGAAGCCAAAGCGATTATGAACAAAGCGCTTGCAGCGGCACGAGGACGAGAAGCCGCGAAAAAAGCGAGAGATTTAACCCGTCGAAAAGATTCGATGAGTGTCGGTACACTTCCGGGTAAATTGGCAGATTGTCAAAGTAAAGATGCCTCAATTAGTGAGCTTTACCTTGTGGAGGGAGATAGTGCTGGCGGTTCGGCAAAACAGGGAAGAGATCGGGTATTTCAAGCAATTCTTCCTCTCAAAGGTAAAATTCTCAATGTCGAAAAAGCACGGATCGACAAGATCCTTAAATCAGATGAGATCACTAATATCATCACAGCGTTAGGATGTGGGATCGGCGATGAATTTGATGAGGAGAAGTTGCGTTATCATAAAATCATCATCATGACAGATGCCGATGTGGACGGTAGTCATATTCAGACACTACTTTTGACATTTTTGTTTAGATTTTTGAAGCCGGTGATCGAGAAAGGCTATGTCTATCTTGCACAACCGCCACTTTATCGCTACAAAAAGGGCAAAAAAGAGATCTATCTCAAAGATGATAAGGCACTCAATGAGTTTTTGATTGAAAACGGTATTGATTCACTTGAAATTCAAGGAATGGGAAAAGCAGATCTGACCGATCTTTTCAAAATAGTTTCAGCATACCGTAGTACTTTGAGTGAATTGGAAAAGCGTTTTCATGTCTTGGAAGTAATCCAATATCTCATAGAGAATCCGGATGTCCGAAAACTCAAAGAGCAAGCACTCTATCAGAAATTAGAGGAGCATATTGAATCATTAGGATTTCATATACTTAATAAAAGAGTGACCGAAGAGGAGGTGCATCTCTATGTACAAAACCTTGACGGATTGGAAGAGATCAAGATTAACGATGACTTCTTAACCAATCCACTCTTTGCTGAGGCGATCCATATTTACGATAAGATATTGGAGAGAGAGATTGACATTGAGCCGAGAAAACTTCTTGAGATGCTCAATGAAGTGGAAAAATCAGCCAAAAAAGGTGCTTATATTCAACGCTATAAAGGTCTTGGTGAAATGAATCCCGAACAGCTTTGGGATACGACAATGGATCCGGAAAATAGACGCCTACTGAGAGTGATTGTCGATGATGAAGCAGAAGCGAGTGAAACATTTACACTCTTTATGGGTGATGAAGTTGAGCCTAGACGGATCTATATTCAAACTCACGCCAAAGATGTTCAGCATCTTGATGTTTGATAGTAAGAATTTTCAAGGAGCTTTGCTTCTTGAAAAGGAGAATTAAAATATGAAATACGGTGAAAAAGAGATCTCCGAATTTGATCTAGAAAAAGATTTAGAGATTTGGGAAAATAAACACCAAAGAGAGTATCTTATCAAGATCACTCTTCCTGAATTTGTCTGCCGATGTCCCCGATCAGGTTACCCTGATTTTGCTACGATCTACTTGGAGTATAAACCCGATAAATGGGTAGTAGAGCTTAAAGCTCTAAAACTCTATATCAACTCCTTTATGAACCGTTATATTTCCCACGAAGATAGCGCCAACGAGATCTATGAAGTGCTCCAAAAAAAATTACAACCCAAATGGATCAAACTTACAGCAGATTTCAACCCGCGTGGTAATGTCCATACTGTTATTGAAATTGATAGTAATCAAACGACATGTTAAACCCAAAGCTCATTGAGCAAATCTTTACTGCAGCATCGATCCAACGCTGGAACGACTATCCTAGAATGGTCGATCTCGTCGAGCTCGATAAACAGGCACATAAGTTTATCATCGCCTATCTACTCGCTAAAATAGAGGGTGATGTGGATATGGGTGCATTGATTGAAGTGGGAATTTTTGAGTTCTTGCGTCGAATTGTTGTGACCGATATTCGTCCGGATGTTTTTCATAAAATACTACAAAAGAAAGAGAAAGAGTTAAACGGATGGGTATTGGCAAATCTCGAAGAGAGTATCGACAAAATTGAGGATGGCAATTTTTTAATACGATTTGAAACCTATTTGAATAATCCTCATACTTTTAAAAAGGAGCGTTTTATACTTAAAGCAGCTTCCTATATTTCGACACGATGGGAATTTTCTATCATCTATCAAACTAGCCAATTTCTCAATGACATTGATGAGGTGAAGAAAGCAGTAGAGGATGAGATCGAGGATTATTATGAGTTGATTGGCATTAGAAAAATTACACTCAATAAAAAACTTTCCCGCTTTATCGATCTGAGTGGAAGATTACGATTTCAAAAGAGATGGACTCAAACACCTAGAATACCTGAGACATCAGTTTTGGGGCATATGCTTATTGTCTCTATTTTTAGCTACTTTTACTCAAAAAAGATTAACGCATCCCCAAAAAGATTAGAAAATAATTTCTTTTGTGCACTTTTTCATGATTTACCTGAAGCGCTAACTCGAGATATTATCACACCGGTAAAATATGCAATAGAAGGAATGGATGAAATCATTAGTGAATATGAGATCCAAAAAATTGAAGACGATATTTTACCATTGATTCCTGCACATTTTCGTTCTGAATTTTCCTATTTGCTTGGGCTTTATGGAGAACATAAAAAGGATGAATTTTTAAATAAGATTAATATGAGTCAAATTAAAGTGGTTGATACTCTCAATGGTTACAATGAGGATCGCTATAATGTTATTGATGGAGTCGCACTCAAAGCTTGTGATAAAATGGGTGCATTTATTGAGGCATCGCTTTCAATTTCACACGGTGTCAAATCAAAAGAGCTTTTAAGGGGAAGAGAACAAATTTTAAAATCTATACAAAAACAACCAAATATCAATGGGGTAAATTTTTATGAATGGGCTTTAGAAATAGAAGCATATTTAGGTGACTCCCCTCAAGGTTCCCGCAGCACATAGAGAGTCAAGGTGCGCTGCTGTGTTCCCACCCTGACGCGTTGCCTTGAAAATCTATTGCACGGGTCTTAAGGAGAGCATTGAAAAAGCCTTGACTCTCTCAGTGCTTTCACCCAAAAGGAGAATGAGTATAGTCAAAGCGGGCTTAAAAAATAGTTAAAAAGGGTTGAAATGAATATATTTAAAAAAATAAAAATTAAATTTCTACTATTTTTTAGAGATATCTTTGTCTATCACAACTCTTCACTAGAATTTCGCGCAAAGTTATTAGCCGCTATGATAGGTGCAAACAAAGAGATAGATGAGTGCGAAGAGAAAGTGCTACAAAAAATTGCCAATGAGATTTATAAAGATGATGAAGCAAGAGTTGATCTGCTCATCGATACGACTAAAGAGTATGTTTATATGATAATTCGTGACAATGAACTAGAAATCAATGAATTGATTAAAAATATTGATAGAATTCTTAAACAAGAACCCCGATTTCATGAAAAAATAAATTTGGCTAGACTAAGTCGTTTTTTTGAATGTACAAAGGATGAAGAAAATCATATTATACAAACGCGTATTTTAGAATTTTTACACAATCAAATAGAAAATTATCAAAAAACTAAAAAATTATGATATAATCCGCACGCTTTCAATCATAGAGAGGTGTCCGAGTGGTCGAAGGAGCACGCCTGGAACGCGTGTGTGGGGCAACCCACCGAGGGTTCGAATCCCTTCCTCTCTGCCATGAATGAGTAAAAATAACAATTTTTATAAAAATCATGTATTGTTTAAGCTATCTTTAATGTGTTATTATATATAATACTCAGCTCCCAACAACAAAGGGAAGCTTCAAAGCCCAAGAAACAGGGGTTTAGAGGCGCGTTATTTAAAAATTTGAAAATGTTAATCTCTGAAAACTGAGTAAGCGATTCGTACTAAAAGAGTCGGTCAAACTACATAAGGTTTTTATTGCGATTGAAAGTAAGTAACTTGAATTGCAATTTCATAAGATTAAAAGATACAG
>JALVVN010000023.1 GCA_027023405.1 Campylobacterales bacterium | reverse complement strand
AGATGAGCGACGAAGCGAAGTTGCAGCTGGGGATGATGTAGCTTGCCTACATATCCAAATAGCGTATCAACCCCTTTGAGAGTTTTTGATATTTCAAAATTTTTGTACCGCCGTTTTTGAGTTTGAAGAGTTTTGCATTCTCTTCATTTTCAAAGGGGATAAGGTCATCTCCGTGGGGTCCGGTGATATTGCTTCCAAAGAGATAGACTGCTTTGGTGGCATCGATTTTGCGTCCGCTGATGAAGTCTTGGACGAACATTTTTGTAATATTTGAGTCGATGAGTTTGTGTTTTAGGAAGAATGGTTGGTGGTAGTAGACGGTCATCATCGATTTGACTGATACGAAGTGAGCTTTTTTGCCGCTTTTGAGATCCGCTTCTGTGATCCACTTGGGATATTTTTTGAGCGGTAGCTGATAGATGATATCGGTGGCATTTTGCTCCGTAATCTTGATCTCATTTGCAAAGAGCGCACTGCTTAGTAGGGCTAATATCCATATTTTTTTCATCTTTTTACTCCTTATACTAAATCTTTTTTTCTAAAGGCTACATACCCCAGTAGCGCAAATATGATACCGATTACTATCGGATAGATGATCGCATAGAGGATCAAGAGATTTTTCCCTAGCGTATCCAGTAGATAGTAAGCCACTGGACCGATGACGGTCAGCTCCGGATCAAAGAGGGTGATCGCGCCGATCCGAAATACCTCTATCGGATTGAGCATCGCAAGGGTCAAAACGATTTTGTCATCCACGCGGTTTTGGAGCATCAATCCAATGAGGGCAATGTCGATAAAGGCGAGCAGAAAAATCCAAACAAAAAATGAACTTCCCAACGCAATATCGGTTGATTTGACGATCGATGAGAGAAAAAATGCCAAACCCAAGAAGGTAAAACAGAGCGAGAGGAGTAGCACCGAATAGAGCAGGATGATACTCCACGGTAGCTCACCCCCCTTAAAGAGTCCAAAGGCGACTCCCATCATCAGAGCGACAAATACTGGCATAAAAACGGTGGCAAAACGACCGATCATCTTTCCCCAGTAGTACTCTTTGAGTGAGATAGGAAAGGAGAGCATATACTCCAAAACGCTACTTTCGCGATCTCCGGCGATCGATTTGACCGTGGTGATGAGGATGAAGATCGGCAGGATAATGATGGTCACTTGGATAAAGATAAGTAGCATTCTACTGAGTCCTGTAAATCCCATCACGACGGCATCCGAAACACCTGTGATAAAAAAGAGTGCCATCAAGCCACCAAAAACGAGACTATAGACATAAAACCACTTGGAGCGAAGAGACTCTTTCATATCGAGATAGGCGATGAGTAGGCTATTTTTCATTGTGCTTTCACCTTTTGTGTATTGAGCTTTTCGATCTCAAATATCTTTTTGACCGCCTCTTGGAAATGGAGTGTGTGGTGATTTTTGGGTACGCTTTGAGGTGTGTATGCCGCCAGACCGTAAGCCATCGGTGTGATGGAGTCATCGGTATAGAGCGCTTTTTTTGCGTCGATCCATTGTCCACTTTTTGCGTCGGTAATCCATATTTTGAGATCTTGGTTGATCGGGATATTTTGCTCTTTGAGCCAAAGGACGGCGCATCCGAGATCATCAAATTTATAGACCCTGTTTCGCTTGAGGTCGATCACCTCCACCGCAAACTTTCGCTCACTGATCGCCATCTTGCACCGTTCGCACATATCGCGATCCCAGTGCATCTTTGCGACGGCATCTTTGGGTTTTTTCTCGCACCCTAGAAGCGTGAAGAGTGTGAGTAACAGTAAAATGAGTTTAATGATTCGCATACTACATCCTCTCATCTTCGACAATTTTTCCAAGCTCCATATAGATCGTACGATTGACCAATGTGCTGATTTCATCCAATCGATGGGTGATGTAGATGGTAGAACACGCTTCATCGATCTCACGCAAGAGTTGATAAAACTGCTCTCGCCCTTTGGGATCAAGATTTGCCGTCGGTTCATCAAAGATAAGCAGTCGGCTCTTTTTGGAGAGGGCAATGGCGATGAGTAGCTTCTGCTTCATCCCGCCGGAGAGTTTGAAAAAGGGCTTGGTGAGGTTGGCTTTGAGATTGAGCTCCATCCTCTCTGCTTCGAGAAAAATGCTCTCTTGTGAGATGTTTGAGCTTTTGCTGACATAGTTGAGTAGCTCCTCAATCGTCAGTTTGATCGGTGGTGGGAGTTGGGGGATGAAGCTGATCTTTTCAAGCACCTCGACACGGCTTTTGACGGGATCTTTACCAAAGACCCGCATCTCTCCACCATCTAGTTTGTACAAGCCCAAAATGGCACGCACGAGTGTCGTCTTTCCTGCACCGTTAGGTCCCATGAGGGCGATCTTGTCACCGTCATGGAGTGAGAGGTCGATATGATCGAGCACAAACTCGTTCATAAATTTTTTAGCAACAGCATGAGCCTCTACTATCATACCAAATCTTTTAACCTGAAGTCATAGTTGTATGCATCTGTGTGGCAGACATCAAAGCATCTACCGCAAAGCGTGCAATCTCCATTGACGACGAGTTGGGTTTTGATTCCCTTCTCTTTGCGCTCTTTGTCATACTTGGCTTTGGTAAATTGGATGACATGATCTTCAAAGCAGGCTTCGAGACATGCACCGCAGTGGTCACACTTCTCCATATCCCATTTGACTTTGGTCATCCCAACCCAGCCGAGCATATTGTAGGTGGTACCGACGGGGCAGATATATTTGCACCACATACGGCGGGAGAAGAAGATCTCAAAAAGGAGCACCACCAACACCCAGACTATCGCTAGGCTCCAGCCGTAGGTGATAAAGCGACTCAAAATTCCGATAGGGTTTATCACTTCAAAGACCAAATAGCCGTCAAGAGCAGCCCCGATCAAGAAAGCGATCCAAAAGAAGAAGCGGATATTAGGGTTGAATTTGCGCTCTTTGATGATCTTTTTGTGTACCAATTTGAGGTGGATATGCTCACCGATCTCGCTGAGCAGACCATAGGGGCATACCCATGCGCAGTAGGCTTTTCCCCCGACTAGAAAATAAAAAATAGCCAGAGTGAGGCTACCGATGATGACATTGGTATGGATATGGTGTTCAGCAGCGAAAATTTCGAGTGCGGTAAAAGGATCGATGAGATGAAATCCTAGTAACCTAGAGCCGTTCAGTGTCCCCTCTAAAAATTGTATGTCTATAAAAAAGGAGAGGAAGAAGAGAAGGTTGATCGTGATGATGGAGATCCATCGCCATGCGCGAATCGTCAGTTTTGTTTTGCCCTCTCTGTTTTTATAGTAAAAGGTGGACCACAACGAGCCCCTCAAGAGATCTTTGGCACTCTCATCATATTTTCCCATTTTCTACCCCTTTCTTACAGTTTTACTCTAATTGGTGCTGTTGGCTTTTTCTAGTTTTTCCTTAAAAGTGGAGATCTCTTCTGCCAGTTGTTCTAGCTGATCTTCATCTAAATTTCCTAATAGTCCATACATGACATAATTTTTTCGCTTACCACTCTTGAAATCATGCAGTGCTTTTAAAATATAAGCTTTATCTCTGCCGATGAGTTTGGTACCGATGATGCCCTCTCCGATATTTCCGTGGCAAGAAGCACAATTTTTCTTGTAGAGTGCAGAGGTCTCAAACGCTGCGATATTTCCCGCTTTCTCTTTGAGTGCTTTGAGTTTTTCCTCTACTTCATCTTTTTTGGGCGGTTCAGAAGTTGTATCTGTTTGTATCGGTGTGGTTGTAGTAGCGCCGGTGTGTGTCTGAACCTTGATCTTGGAATCTTCCATCGCGGTACTTTGTATCAGTTTTGCAACATTGTCTAGTTTATTGACCTCTTTATCTAAATTGACCATATAAATTATCGCCCAAGCGGCTAAAAGTGTTGCAACGGCTGCAATAATGTGTCTCATTTTCCTCTCCTCATTTTTAATATCTCTTTGTTAAAGTTGGCTATCTCTTGCGCGATCGCTTTGAGTTTGGCATCATCCATCTGAGCGACAAGCTCTTTCATCAATACATTTTTTCGCTCTCCTGTTTTAAAAGCGATGATGCGATTGTAGATAAATTTTGCATCTTTACCCAGCAAAGAAGGACCGACAACGCCATTGGCATAATCATCGTGACATGCGGAGCATTTGATGATGTAGTCATTGCTGAGTCGCTTTATCATGAGCGTAATTCTCACCTTCTCATAGGGTGATCGGATATGCAGATAGGCATCGATAGTGGTTCTTTGCTTGGTGCTCTCATCTGTAGAGGTGTTATTCTCTTTGTTGTAAGAGTAGTAGAACTGTCCACTATTTGCCTTTGATTTTTTGGGTGCCACTTTGGTATCGACGGCATTTTCGGTTATTTTGATTGCAGGAGTAGAGCTTTGTGAAGATGTTTGCTCTTTTTTACTTTCACTACTACCGCCACATCCTAGGCTAAATAGTACACTCGCGATGATAATTGATCTAATGAGTCTCTTATGAAGCATGATTGCCTCCTTTGTAGATCTCTTCATAGCTTGCTCTTGGGACGATATTTAAGACTTGAGTCGGACAAAGCTCCACACAGGCACCGCATCCGATACATGCTTCGCGGATCTCTGGAATCAAACCGCCGTTTTTGCTGATCATGCCGATCGCGGCTGAGGGATCGGGAGTGTAGGGGCACATATCGGCACAGATGGTACAAGATTTTCCTCTGTTGTTTTCAAGTTTTTGGAGTAGTTTTTTTTGTAACTCCTGTTTTTCATTGTCGCTACTACTGATCTCCACTTTATGGTTGCGTTTTTCGATGGGCGAGAGGACTTTGGTGTGCTCATAGATCCGATCGATGGCGCTATCGGGCACCTTTTTATTTTCCAATGCGAGACACGCGCTCTCATTGACGATGACCGCCATCCCCATATGGATATATTTGAGCTCATCTTTTTCATGATCGAGTGCACCCGTCGGACATGCCAGGATACAAGGGAAAGCAGAGCAGAGGTAGCAACCGCGATCGAGCGGATTGATATATGCCATACCAAGACTCGCACCGCCGTTGACATCTTCTAATACAATAGAGTCATAAGGACATACCTGCAGGCACTGTCCGCATTTGATGCAGAGCTTCAAAAAATCCTCTTCATCCACGGCACCGGGCGGTCGAAGAAGCGGTTTGTCACTCTTGAGTTTGGGGGCAAAGTAGAGTCCTGCTCCCGTCGCCAAAGCGACAATGCTAAATCCTCCGACCCCTTTGATAAAGTTTCGTCTTTTTTTATCTTTCATCTTATCTTCCATAACTTCTCCCCTCCCTGATTTTAGGATGTATATCTGTCAGAAGCACCACCGGTTCGGATATGGGTGCTACTTTTGCCATAAAGTTGAGCATCGAAATGACCGGTGATCCGTAAAAAAATTTGGTATTTGGATTGAGCATCCAAATTTTGTCGGCATAGTAGTAGAGGGTGTAGGGGGTGTCGCCTATACCGTCTCTATTTTTGTCGAAGCCCTCATAGCTATCCCAATAGTTGCCGTCCCATACATTTTCCGTTACGCGAGTATTGTAGGAGTCATTGACGACACTCTCGATATTGCCTTTGATGGTGTTTCCTTTAAAGATATTGTGCAGACTTAAGGAGTGAAAATGCACTCCCTCACTATTGTAAAGGATGAGGTTATCGGAGATATAGTTCTTGGTATCGGGCTCAAAAGGTGAGCGATCGATATAGAGTCCCCGTGCATTGTAGAGGATTCTATTCCCTTTGATGATGTAGTTGGAGCAATCCTTCAAGCCAATCCCCAGTCCTGTTGTGCCGATTGAGTTCTCTATGGTATTGTCGGTAGCGATCGTATCTTTGGAGTACATAAAAAAGATACCGACACTGTTGTGTTTGAAAACATTGTTTTTGACAATATTTTTACCGGTGTACATAAAGTGTAGAGAGTAACGACCATATTCACCGTAGTTATTTGCGATGAGGTTTCCGTGCGAATACCAAACCACAAAATCCCTCGCTTTAGTGATGTGGTTATGGGTAAGAATATTGTCATTGCTGTACCAAAGCCGTATCGCATCACCTCGCAAACCAAGATCAAAGGGTTTTGAAGTGATAAAGTTACCACTGATATTGGAGTCACTTACCTCTTGGAGATCAATACCGAAAAGTACATCTTCCAAGCGACAATTTATGATATTGCTGTGGTGTGCCTTTTTGATAGCGACACCGGCATCTACTCTCTCATGCTCCGCTCCGCTGTGTCTGATCGTCAAGTTTTTAACGGTAACGAAAGGACTTGTGATAGTGATAACCGTTCCTTGACCATCCCCCTCTACAATGGTTTTTTTGCTCTCTCCCTCAATGATAAGAGGCTTGTCAATAACAATATTACCTCGATATACGCCATTGGGCAGTTGCAATTTTGAACCGCTTTTGGCATGATCAATCGCATCTTGCAAGAGATTTGCATCCAAGACTATCGCAAGCAAGATGAGGGCGAGTAGCGTTTTCATCATTTTCCTCTTAATAAGTTTCCGTTAATCGTCTGGCTTTTTTCTTGGAGACAATCGCCAAAAGACTCAAGACACTAATCGCCACTAAAACCCAAAAACCGGTCGTCGGGTAGGAGTGGGTTGTAAACTGTGCGACTTTACCGTCGCCGAATACCGTCGGCATAAAGGGCTTGATCTTGAAAGCACCCCATGCGTGCATATGGTGACCGAACCAGTAGAGCCAGTAGGCGTAAAATCCTAAAAATATCACCGGTAGTGCTACGGGAATGAGCATCAAAAGATCTAAGATTTTTGAATCATAGAGCATATAGAAAACAAAGAGGAGAGCGACCAAAACGAGTGCATAGGGTGCCAAGGCTCTTAAATAGGGTGCACCTCGTTTCATCGGATCCATACCGATGAAGTGGTTGATGGTATTCATCTCATGTACATCACCGCTAAACCCGTCAAAATGGTAATAGACCGGAATACCGTTAGGAAACGCCTCTTTAGGATAATTAGGAGCTTCAAGAGCCACATACCAAATCGGCATCGTCGCTACACTGATCTCCATGTCATCATCCATCATTTTTTTGAGATCACCGATATCCTCTTTGGGGATATTGGGACTTTTGTAGCGATCTTTGTTGTAAAAATTCCAAGTTTTGACTGCTAAGTTTGAAACTTTATCCGCCTTGCCGACTTCATTGAGTTCGACCACATTATGTGTCAATACTGCCGGAATGACATAGGCGTACATCAGTAAAACAAATGCGATAAAAGTAAAAATTTTTGATTTTAAGTTTGAGCTATTCACTGGACTCCCCCTTCTTTGGTTTAGTTTTAAAACTCTGATCTATCGTTTTAGATCCAAACGACAGATCAGAGTCTAAGGCAGAGACCGAAGTCTCCGTCTTGACTAAAAATTTTTAGAACAGATTTGCATTTTTATCGATCCACTTGAGGTATTCGATAATATCTTTCGTCTGCTCTTCACTCATACCTTGGTTAGGCATTCTAAGGTTAAAGTAGTTGACCATAGATTTGATATAGTCATTTTCATACATCTTTTCAGGATGCATAATCCACTGTTTCACCCACTCTTCACCATTTTTATGGCGACTCAATACGCCGACGAGATCAGGCCCGGAGCTGACCTTACCGATGACATGACAGCCGTTACAGCCACCCTCTAGGTAAGCAGCATGCCCTCTCTTGGCAGCTTCGCTCATCGGTGTAGCGATCTTTTTGACGAGTAGATCTTTGGCACGAATACCGACATCTGCCGTTTTCACCATATATTGCCAGATCATATTTTCAAACAAGATGGCTTTATCCATATCTCCCGCTTTAACAGCTGCATCCGATTTGGCTTTTTGCTCTTTGATCTTGCCGTATTGATCAAGTGCATCTTCGACAAGGTTTTTAACAGTCGGATACTTCTCATAGTGATTTGCTTTGAGAAACTTCACGACACTTTGAATGACCGCATCGGTCGCTTTATTGGTAGCGACAGTTTTGTCATACTCTTTTTTGAGTTGTTCCGGTGACATTTTTGCCATCTTCAACTTTGCAACAGAGGTGTACTTTTTGTTCGGATCTTTGACCAAAAGATACCCCATCATCTCCAAGTGTAATGCAGAACAGAACTCAGTACAGTAGTAAGGGAATACACCCTCTCTATCCGCTTTAAATGTAACAGAGACGGTTTTACCCGGCTCAAGTGAGGTGTGAACATTGTATTGATCGACAGTAAAGCCGTGCGTCTCATCTTCCGCTCTCTCTAGGTTGGTGAGGTAGAATGTGACGGTATCGCCTTTATTGACGGTGACATGCTCCGGATTGATATGACTTCTAACCATCGTTCCATACACATACACATGGTTGCCTTTTCTTTCGATCTTCTCTTGCCCTGCAAGTGTTTTGCCGACATGGGTTTTACCGGTAAAGGCACTGGTTCCCATTTTGTAGCGAACTTCAGGGTTTAGTTTACTTGCACGAATGGCAACTGCTTGGTGAGGCTCACCTAGAGGAACAGGCATATCGTAAAGGAGTTGCATCTTTTTGCCTCTAACATCGATTAATTGGTGATTTTGCGGATGTAATGGTCCAATCTCATTAAATCTATCGATTGCTAGTTTATTGAGTGCGATGATGTACTCTCCTTGCGGATCTTCGCTTTTACCCTCCATTCCACAGAGGTGACCGATGTTGTAATTGACATTTTGACGATCTTCTACTTTGCAGGTGAGATAATTCCATTTGACCACTTGACTGTCAACATAGAGTGAAGTATAAATCTCACCTTTATCTTTCCAGTGTGATCCAAATTGATTATGGAGTGGTCCTAAGCCCAGTTCTGCTTGACAGTGTGCCGCCTTTTTGAGATCCAAGATAGGAATACCGTAGGGATCTTTCCCTGCATAATCTTTATTTTTTATCAACTTTTGAATCTTCTCCCAGCTATAGACAGTCGCATGTGTATCTAGTTTACCGCATACGACGATATATTTTCCGTCTGGACTCACATCGACACCGTGAGGGGATTTAGGCTCCGGTACTAAAAAGAGTGCATTATTTTTGACTGCTACATCAATAGGAACCACTCTATGACCGTTGATGATTTTGACATTTTTCTTATCTTTGGCTAGTTCAGCTAACTTTTTCCAATTGTAGACATGTAAAAAGTCGGTATCATTTCTACTGGTTCCCGCTTCAAACGGTGGAAGACCCTTCTCTATACCGCCGGTGTACATCTCTGAGTTGAAACTGTTTGTAAAGCCCCATCCAAAACTCGCCTCTTTGCCTGCGTCTGATAAATCCTGCATATAAGGAGGCATCTCAATGGTAAAGGATTGATTGGCATCGATTCGACCGATTTTCGGATCAAATTTCCATACTGTGACACCGCCTCGATATGTCTCTTTGTACTCCTCTATCGGATGATAGTTGTTATCAAGCGGTGCTCCATATTGGCACGCCTCTAAAATATGTTCCGAATTGGGTGTAAAGAATGCGCCACCGTGATCTGATTTAAAGACAGGGTTGACAACAATCTGTTTGGTGACGAAGTCTTTGAGATCGATGACAGCAATTCTTGGGTTTGCCTTGTCGTTGATGACAAGCCACTTACCGTCATATTTTCCGTTTGTCTCTGAGAGTGCCGGGTGGTGCGTATCACCCCAAGTGATCTTCTTACCTCTGATATTACCCTGGGCAAGAATCTTTTTGGTGTCATCATCATACCCCCAACCCTGCCAAGGCTCCGGTGTAAAGACACCGATATATTTTAAAATTCTCATAGATGGAACGCCATATACCATGATTTGTCCGGATTGACCTCCGGAGCTAAATACAATATATTTATCTCGTCCACCGCTAGGTGTGTATGTCTTGGCAGCGGCTAGTAAATCTTGTTGGGAAAGATGTCTCTCTTTCATGATTTTGTCGAGTTCGCTATTTGCGTTACCGAGCGTCACACCGACAGCTAGACCGGTTGCAACCGTCAATAACCGTTTTGCGATCGATCGCATCGTAAAACCTCCTTTATATTCTTTATAATTGAACATTTATGAGGCTATCAATGGCACCGAGCTTTAAAAAAGAGAACGAAGAAAAATATCATTAACTTTCTCTTAACACTTTCAAGTTAAACTACGCTCTGGCATTTATAGCCACTATAAATGTCACCTTTGAATAAAGCACGATTCTAAACATCCCTTTGGCGAGCGGTTGTGTTAGAATTGTGTCTTTTAGACGCCGTATTCTACTGTAATCGTAAAATTTTATCATTGATATAAA
>JALVVN010000022.1 GCA_027023405.1 Campylobacterales bacterium | reverse complement strand
TTTTTGCACCTCTTCGACAAAACTGACAAGATCACGCCCTTCTACATTGGACTGTACGATGGTCTTTCTGTAACCGTGTTCATGCTCGATCTGCACAGGTCCCGAACTGGAAACAAATTTGATGAAATTACTCAAAGGGATCGCCTTGCCTTCTGCTACAGGATAGTAGAGATTGCGTATCTTTTCCAGAGAGTTACGCAGATCCTTTTCTCCCTTGATCGTAAGCGGTATACGCCGCATACCCTCCTGAATAATCCCCACATCAACACCTGTCAACATCGACTTTAGAAAGCTGTTAAGTGCCTCCTGGCTGATACCATAGTAAGCCATTGTTTTTTTATCAAACTCCAACTCGAAGTACTCAACACCCTCATTGGCTTTTTTGTAGACATCAACACTCCCGGGAACCTTCTCAAGCAGCGACTTTATCTGCAGAGCGATCTCCTCAAGCTTTTTGTTGTCATTACCGAAGATTGCGATAGCAAGATCTCCTCTAACCCCTGTGAGCATCTCCGAAACACGCATCTCAATGGGTTGGGTAAAACTGTACTCTATCCCGACAAACTCATCGAGTACTTTTCGTATCTCATCGATCACAAAGGCTTTGGAGGGTTTGCGCCACTCCTCTTTGGGTTTAAGTACCAAAAAGGTGTCGGTATCGTTCAGTCCCATCGGATCAAGCCCAAGTTCGTCACTTCCCGTTCTTGCAATGATCTCTTTGATCTCAGGCACGCGTGCCAGCAGCTTTTTTTGTACTTTAAGGTTCAATGCAAGGCTCTCTTTGAGCGAAATGGAAGGGAGCATCTCAACACCGATGATAATGCTGCCTTCATCCATTGTCGGCATAAAGGTCTTTCCTGTTTTGTTGGCAAAAAACAATGAGATACCAAAGAGCACCAAAACCGATACAATAGTGGCTTTGGCATGCTTGATGGCAAAATTGAGTATGGGGCGATATCCCTTAACAAGTACTCTTACAATAGGCGACTCTTTATCCGGATGTTTTTTGAGAATAAACGAGCTAAGTACCGGAATAAGTGTCAGCGCCAAAATGAGTGAACTAAAGAGTGCAAAGATAATACTCAATGCCACCGGTTTAAAGAGTTTCCCCTCCAAGCCTTCAAGACTCAATAGCGGCATGAAGACGATAATAATGATCAATACACCCGTGATAATTGATGGCGCCATCTCTACCGTAGCCTCATAGATAATATGCAGTTTGCTCTGTCGCTGCCTCTTAGGGTTGCCCAATTCTGCCGTGATATGCTCCACAACAACCACAGCCGAATCCACCAGCATACCGATGGCAATCGCCAACCCGCCAAGACTCATCAGGTTTGCCGTCAAACCAAAATACTGCATGGCAATAAAACTCATCAACAGTGCAAACGGCAAAATAAGCGCAACACTCACTGCCGATGCCAAATTGCCCAACATCAAAAGCAAAATCACCATGATAAGAATAATCGCTTCATATAGCGCCTTTTTGACTGTGTCGGTAGCAAGGTTGACCAAGTCGGAACGATCATAGAAGATATCGATCTTTGTGCCGCTTGGCAACATCTTTTCAATATCTCTAAGCTCCTTTTTGACTTTATCCAATACTATAGCCGTATTGATTCCTTTGAGTCCGAGTACCAACCCTTCAACCGCTTCACCTTCACCGTTTTTGCTGACAAATCCCGAACGTGTCAAATGTCCAAAATGTACAGTCGCCACATCTGCAATCGTCACAACACGGGAACCTATCTTCTTTACCGGAAGTGTCTTGATATCATAGATATTTTTCAGCCTTCCGACACTGCGCACCAAGATACTCTCCACACCTTGCGATACACGTCCAGCACCGTCGTTTCGGTTGTTCTTCTCAAGTGTTACAAGAATATCATCAAGTGTCACACCCATAGCACGCATTCTATCCAGATCGGGTACCACTTCGTAGGTTTTGACTTTTCCGCCAAGCGCATTGACTTCCGCCACACCGCTGATGGCTCTCAGTTTTGGCGCGATTACCCAGTCAAGCAGTGTACGTTTTGCTTCAAGATCAAGCGCATCCGATTCTATCGTAAACATCAATATATCACTAAGCGGGGTAGAGATGGGGGCCAATCCGCCGCTGATATCAGCCGGTAACTCATCCTTGATCTCTCCCAAACGCTCACTTACCTGCTGTCTTGCCCAGTAGATATCGGTACCGTCTTCAAAATCGATCGTTACATCACACAGACCATACTTGGTTGTCGAACGCATCATGGTCTCGTGAGGAATACCTACCATCTTCATCTCTATAGGTGTGGTAATGCGCGATTCAACCTCGGCAGGTGTCATCCCGCTGGATTTCATAATAATCTTTACCTGTGTCGGAGAGATATCGGGAAACGCGTCGACAGGAAGTTCGTTGTAAGTCTTGATCCCAAATCCGAGAATCGCAAGCGCCAGCAAAGAGACAAAAAAGCGTCTTGCAAGTGCAAAACCGATAATCTTATTCATCATTTCCACCTAAAAGATTTTTCAAAATAGCCAGGGAATTCACTGCAATCTTCCCGCGTAAAAACGGAGACGGTTTGATATAATAGAAGGTATCAT
>JALVVN010000021.1:6407-11095 GCA_027023405.1 Campylobacterales bacterium | reverse complement strand
TCCCCGTCAATGCTTCATAGAGTGTGACCCCGATGGCAAAGATTTCACTCTGTTCGGAGATAGGGGCTTGGTTGAAGCGTTCGGGTGCGAGGTAGCTGGGTGTTCCTGCACGGCTGAGATCGGAGTAAACTTCGGCGATACTCCCAAAATCGACCATCTTAAACACCTTCTTCCCTTTACGCTCGGCGATGATAATATTTTCCGGCTTGATGTCGCCGTGTACGAGATCTTGGCGGATGAGAAACTGTGACATTTTGAGCAAAAACTCCCCAAGCTCCACCCCGAGATCGATAGAGAGCGGTTTTTTGGCACAAAATGCCTTGAGCGAATCCCCTCGGATGTAGCGCATGATGTAGTAGCGGTGTGTGCGGTTGGTCGGGATCGCGACCTTTGGGAAAAATCCCGCCTTGAGTCGCTTCGCTATCCACACCTCTTTGACAAAACGATCGAGAATCGTCTCATCCTCTTTGGCTTCCATTGGGGCAAATTTGATGACATAATTGACCCCCTTGTTTTCACTCAGCCAGACGCGTTGGTTTTGTACGAGCGGTTTGATGAGCTTGTAGCCGTCGATCACTTCTGATTGGCGGTAGTTCTCTTGGATGATGAGGTTGCTCTGCTTGAGTTTGAGTCTGGGATCGAGATCTTTGATCGTGAGTGCCACGGCGGTGGTATCGTCGGGGAGGTTGTCATTCACCTTTTTGCTTGCTTTTTTGACGAGGTAGGAGGCGCCGACACGCAGACCGCTTTGCAGTTCGTCGTTGTCGAGTTCATTGTAGAGTCCGTCGCTACAAAGCAGTATGCGATCACCTGCTTGGAGATTGTTCTCAAAGTAGTAGGGCTCAACTTGCGCTTCAAGCCCTATCGCTTTGTTGAGGATGTGATCCATCCCTTCGCCATCGACATTATGGTCGGTTGAGAGTTGGGTGAGTTGATGATTGCGCATCAGATAGATACGACTGTCGCCGACATTGGCACCGTAGAGCCGATCTCCCTCGACGACGATCAGTGCAAGCGTCGTGACAAGCTCCTGCACGCCGTACTGCTCCATCGATTCGAGATAGAGTAGGTGGTTGATGCTCTCGATAAAGTGGCGGATCGACTTTTCGATACTCCAGCTTTGGGGTCGGTTTTTGAGAGACTGGATCAGAAAGTGTACCGTTCGTTGTGCTGCTTCCGCTCCTTTGTGCGCTGATCCTACGCCGTCACATACGACTGCCACGGTGAGGGTATCCATCACCTTTACCTCAAAAAAGTCATCCCCTTTGAGTTGTGTTCCTTTGGCGAGTGTAAAACCTGAAGTATCGATATTTTGTTTGGACATTCAAACCCTTTAAATCATGCCGCCTGCATTGACTCCCCAAGTCGTTCTCCAGCGAGTCTTGACCATGCTCAGTCCTACGATCGCCACAAGCACGACCGCTGCAAAGATCGCAAATCCGACGCTATATCCGTCAAACGCCCCCTTTGACCAACCGAGTGTCTTGATGAGTGCCGTACCGCCGAGACCGCCGGCGCACCCGACGATCCCCGTCATAATCCCGATATCTTTGCCAAATCTCTGCGGTACGAGCTGAAAAACCGCACCGTTTGCCATACCCAAATTTGCCATGATGAGAAAGAGTACCAAAATCGCGATAAAAAAGGGCAACTTGACAAATGCCAATACCCCCGCCAACACCGCTACCGCTCCGTAAAAGATATAGAGCGCCTTGACACCGCCCATCTTGTCGGCGATATTTCCGCCCACGGGTCGCAGTACCGCTCCCGCAAAGATAGTCAATGCTCCGAAATATCCCGCGATGACTTTGACATTGGGTTCATTGAGGACGCTGGTGCCAAATGCAGACATATCGGCTTGGTAAGTATTCATCAGATAGACCTTCATATAGCCCGCAAATCCGACAAAACCGCCGAAGCTGATCGCGTAAAAGAGGTTGAACCACCAAGTATCTTTATCGCGTAACAATTTGAGATAGTCTCCTACCTTTTTGGGGCGTGGCTTGTAAACCGACGCGGGTGCATCTTTTGCCAAAAGGAGATAGGCGATAAAGACGATGATCGCCATCGCCGCGCCGACACCGAATACCGACTGCCATCCCCACTTTTCGGCGATCTTCGGCGCAAAGATAAAGTCAAGAACCACACCGATATTTCCCGCCCCGGCGATCCCTAGCACGACACCCTGAAGCTTGGGCGGATACCACTGCCCCGCCTGCGGAAGTGCCACGGCAAACGA
Source organism: Campylobacterales bacterium (assembly GCA_027023405.1). Classification (GTDB taxonomy): domain Bacteria; phylum Campylobacterota; class Campylobacteria; order Campylobacterales; family QNZT01; genus QNZU01. The sequence continues at coordinate 8,856 of JALVVN010000021.1, read as the reverse complement.
TGCCCCGGCAAACCCAAGCCCCAATGCCACAAGCAAAAGCTGATGATAGGTGATCGAATCCCCTTGAAAATAGGCTAAAAGCAGTGAACCTATGACGATCGCCTGTGCGATAAGTGCGGTAAGCTTTGGTCCTAGTTTATCGACACCAAAGCCCAAAATGATCCGCAAAATCGCTCCAGAGAGAATAGGTAACGAAAGCAGTGTCGCCTTTTGTCCCGCCGTGATGATCTCACCGTGACTCGCCAACGCTTCGCTGATCTCCGTCGAAAGCGGTCCGAGCATCGTCCAAACCATAAAACTCATATCAAAGTATAAAAATGCCATAAAGAGCGTAGGAAAGTGCCCCTCTCCCTTTAGTGCTTTAAAACTTGCCACAAATAACTCCTTGCTAAATTTTGTTGTAGTATAGAGCATTTTGTCTGTTTTTTGAAATGATAATTGTCTATATTTTAATCAGTATGATGATTACTTTTTTGCATGCGTAGTGTTATAATGAGAGTAAATTACTCTTGGAGAAAGATTTGAGCCAACAACGATTAGAAGAAGCCTATCGCGCTAGAAGCAAAAAGTTAAATAAAGTAGAAAACACCAAAGCTCTCAAAGATCCGATGGAGGTCTATGAGAAGCTCGACGAGATCGCCAAGGGCGGATATGAAAAACTGGATAAAGAGGATTCCGCCTACTTTCTTAAATGTTTCGGACTCTTTGACAAGGGTGAGGATTTTATGCTCCGTGTGCGGATTCCGGGTGGACAACTGAGCAACGAACAGGCGATCCGCATTGCATCACTCGCCAAAGCCTACGGCGATGACTACATCGATCTGACGACTCGAATGCAGGTGGAGCTACGATATCTGAAGATCGAGAATATCGCGACAGTATTGCACGCGCTTCAAGAGGTGGGTATTTCCACTTTTCAGACAGGTGTGGACAATCCGCGAAATATCGTCACCGATCCGCTTGACGGCTTGGCACATGACAATCTCATCGAAACGATGCCGATCCTCAAAAAACTCCAAGCGATCTTTTTGGAAAACCCTAAATGGATCAGCGCCCTGCCGAGAAAGTTCAATACGGCGATCTTGGGGAGTTTGAGCAACAGTTGCAATATCTTCGGGCACGACTGCTCCTTTGTCCTTGCCAACAAAGATGGAAATTTTGGGTTTAATCTCTATCTGGGTGCGAGAGTCGGGGTGCAGGGCAAGGATGCCGATCTCTTCGTTACGCCTGAGCAGACTCCTCTCATTTATGAGGCGATCTTGAAGAGTTTTCAGCGATTTGGATACCGTGACAACCGAAATAAAAATCGCCTCCATTTTCTACTCCAAGATGTCGGGGTCGAAGCGTTTGTGCAAGCACTCAAGGAGGAGGCGGGTGTAGCGTTTGAGCGTGCGGGTGTGACGCTGGTACAGTCGCAAAATATCGCTCTAGGTTCAAACAGAGTGCTACTCAAAAACGGTACATACGCTTACAAGATCATCGTGCCCTCAGGGATCTTTAGCGGAAGCGATCTGCTCCAAGCCGCGAAGATCGCCCAAGCGTACGGCAACGGTGATCTCCGGATCGGCTACGATCAAAACCTCTATATCGTCAATATTACACCTGAAAAATTTAGTGATTTTGAAAAAGAGTCGCTGATCCAAAAGTACGCCCAATACAACAACCTCTACTTCAGCGACATGATCGCCTGTGCCGGTACCAAAACCTGCTCCTATGCCGTCATCCCCAACAAACCCGATGCGATCGAGATGGCACACTATCTCAATGATGAGGTCGCCATTCCAAACGCGCAAGTGCGGATGAATTGGTCGGCGTGTCCCAAAGGGTGCGGGGTGCACGGGATCGCCGATATCGGATTTGAGGGATGCAAGGCAAAAGATAGCGAGGGAAATCGTGTCGATGGTGTGCATCTCTTTTTGGGCGGGAAGATCACACGGGAGGCGAGGGAAGCCTACACACTTCACAAAGCTCTGCCACTCAGCGATGCGAAACACCATGTGAAATACCTGCTTAAGCTCTATGCAGACAAAAAAGAGCGAACCGAGAGTTTTGAAGCGTTTGAAGATCGCTACCTCAAAGCCAACTTCTCCTACCAAGCGATTGCCTTTTTTACGATGATCAATACGATCCTCAACGACAAGAGCGAGGTTGGGTACTATTTTGATCTCGATAAGGAGCTCAAAACTTACAAAAATGAGGCGTATGAGATCTTTTACTTTGGGCTGAAACTCTTTAGGGGTTTAACGGGAGAGAAACGATTTGACGCCGTGGATGGGCTCACACCTATCAAATCAAATCCCAAGAAGATCAAGCCCGACACCGTCACCAAACTCAATCCCAAAGTTCCGCCTATCGTCTCAGATGTGATCTACCGAATGACACATGAAAACAAACAAGATCGGGCGCAAGTCTTTTCGGAACTGATGGTCGATCTAAAGAGGATATGATG
>JALVVN010000021.1:0-6307 GCA_027023405.1 Campylobacterales bacterium | reverse complement strand
CTTGAGAGTTTTATCAACCACAAAAACGAGACCGGTATGCAGTGCGGAAACTACACTATCGATATTCCCGAACTCAAAGTGGGGGAGCAGTATCGATTTCACTTTGATGCGACGGCATGTGTGGGGTGTCACTGCTGTGAAGTGGCGTGCAATGAACAAAACGGCAACCCCGATAGTATCAAATGGCGTAGAGTCGGGGAGATGGAGACGGGAAGTTTCCCCGATACACTCCAGATCTTCAACTCTATGAGCTGTAACCACTGTGTCGATCCGGAGTGTCTCAAAGGGTGCCCGACCAACTCCTACATCAAACTCGACAACGGTATCGTCTGGCACGATGATCCGAGCTGTATCGGGTGCCAATACTGTACTTGGAACTGCCCCTATGAAGTGCCGATCTTCAACCCCGATCGCGGGATCGTCACCAAGTGTCATATGTGTGTCGATAAACTCGAAGCGGGGCAGACTCCCGCATGTGTACAAGCGTGTCCCGGTGGGGCGATCGAGATCGAAGCGGTCAATGTGCAGGAGTGGCTAGAGAAAGATATGCAAAAGGAGGGCGTCGCACCGCATCTGCCCGATATCTCTATCACCAAGCCCACTACACGATATACACTTCCCGATATACCCGAAGATCAGGAGATAAGACCGGCGGATGAGCATCTCCTCAAACCGGCTCATGCGGAGCTACCGCTGGTCTTTATGACGGTCTTGACGCAGGTGTCGTTGGGGGCGTTTTTGGCGCTCTTTTTAGGTGATTTGCTCTCGTGGATCGGGCTTCATCTACCCAAGCCAAACTTCATCACCGCGCTCTTTGCCACTATTCCCGCGATGATCGGGCTACCGCTTTCGGCGCTACATCTAGGGCGACCGTCAAAGGCGATGAGTGCGATGAAAAATTGGAAAACTTCATGGCTAAGTCGTGAGGCGATCGCTCTTGGGGCTTTTACCGCCCTGGCGACGGTTACGGCGGGACTCTATCTGATGGAGATCGGGGGCATTTTGAGAGTGCTGTTTGAGGCAGTGACGCTGATAGTGGGTATTTACGGTATCTACGCCCAATCGATGATCTATCGTATCCCCGCTCGTCCGAGCTGGAATCGTAAAAGTACGACGAAGCGATTTTTTGGAAGTGGGTATGTGGGGTTTTTGCTGGTTGCGACGATCTTGCTCTTTTTTAGCGGTACGCAGGGGGCATTGGTGCTACTCTCCGTGGCGATGCTGACGGGGATGGTTCAGCTACTGCTTATCTATGAAGAGATCTCATTTTATCGACATTTGGATAGCGAAGAACCGAACTTCTATCAGCTCAACCGCACCAAAACACTTCTCCAAGAGCACTTTGGAGGTCTCAAGCGCTTGAGACTCTACTCGCTTGTCATATTTGGGGTGATCTTCCCGCTGGTTGCTATTCTTCTTTTGGCGAGTGGTTTGATCGGTGTCGCTAAGGGTGTGTTGGTATTGACATTTGTCGGAGCGTTGGTGAGTGAGCTTGTCGGAAGATATCTCTTTTATCGAAGTGTCGTACCGCTTGGTTTGGCGGGGAACTTTTTTGCGGGAAATCAGAGAGGGTAAGGGGCGTTAAAAACTATGTGCAAAAGCGCATAGTTTTTAACTTAAATTCTTTAGTTGTTTGGAACATGATCCGCTACAAGAGTTGTTGTACCGGTAATAAAATTGTAGTCAAAAACTTGATGGAAGTGGTTATCCAGATCAATAGTATGCATCTCATACCTTACTGTGGTATTATTGATAAAGTGAGCATTTTCAGCTTCTTGAGGATCTCCAAAATAGGATATAGGTAACTCTCCTATTCTTTGATTATTCGGATCTGACATATCGATTATGAAGTAAGAGCTTTGAATTTGTGGTGCATCCTCTGCCATTAAAAGATATCGTCGATTTGGAGAATATTCCACAGTTTGTGGGGGGTATGGTGGTCCAACATTTTCTGTATCTTCATTGTGCTCTTCAACCGGCATTTTATAACCCTGAAAATCAAAAGTAGTGATATCATATCTCTCCATCGCTCTCCAGTTTCTGCTGGATAAAACAGCGGATACTCTAATGGGAATATTAAGGAATACAGCAAGTGAATCACCTTGGGCTCTAGTATCTAAAGTGAAATGATGTAAAGTAACTGTCAGTGTTTGATTGTTGATAGTTCTTTCAACATCTCCAATTGTTCCAATCTCTCTCCAGCTCCAGTGATTATTCTCACCAGCATGACTGTAAAGTCGATCACCTTCGATAAGATAATCTGCTCCAATTTGAGACCAACCCGAAGAGTAGCCTGTTTGGGCATTGTTGTCGCTATCAATTAAAATTTCCTCTGTCCCAAAGTTCGGATCATTCAGCACGGGAGATTGTATCTCAATAGTTAAAGTATGAGCTTGGCTATCAAAGGATATATTTAAACCGTTTGTGTTATTGCCATTATCGTCTTCAATATCGAATGAAGCGATATTTGTTTGCATAATAAAATTCCAATTTTGGGCATTTAATGCGGCTTTAGCTCTGATGGTATCTGAAGCGTTAAGCAAGCTTCTTGGAAATTCAACCTCCAGTTGATTGCCGTCAATGACTCTAGTATTGACTTTTGATACAAAGTTCCAATGCCACCCATCGGCTCCATGTCTATAGAGGTTATCACCTTCGACGAGATATTCGGCACCGACTTGATCACCGTGATGCCAAGAATAGCCTGTATTTGGATTGTTGTCGCTATCTATATAGATTTGCTCTGTTCTGTAGTGATGTCCAGCGATATGATCATTTCGAATCTTAAACGAGATATTATCACCTTGTGCTACGATTGCAAGTCCATCTGTTTGCTCATCGATTCCCTCCCAGTTTGCCCGATCGACCTTTGTTGGTGTCGGGATAGAAGGTTCTATTAATTGTTGCGACGAACTATCAGTTCTGTCGGCATTACTACCACATCCGCTGAGCATAAGTGTGCTCAAAAGTACTAGACTTAGCCCTATTGTTTTTGTCATAACTTTGTCTCCTTAATTTTTGTTACTTTTCAAGTCTAGCGAGTTCAGATAATTAGGTCAATAATAGTTGACTAAAAATAGAATATATTGTGATTATTGTGTGTCGGTGTTACATTTCATTACATTTTGAGTTGAGAAAAGATTCTATCTATTAATAATTTGTTATAGTTTTTAAAAAGGAATTAGCATGAACCAAGAAAAAGCGATTTTGGCAGGGGGGTGTTTTTGGGGGATGCAGGAGCTTTTGCGAAAACTTCCTGGTGTCATCAGCACGAGAGTCGGCTACACCGGCGGTGATGTGCCCAATGCAACCTACCGCAATCACGGAGATCACGCGGAAGCAGTCGAGGTGATCTTTGATCCCTCAGTGCTGAGTTATAGAGATCTATTGGAGTTTTTCTTTCAGATACATGATCCTACGACACCGGATAGACAAGGAAACGATAGAGGCAGATCCTACCGGTCGGAGATCTTTTATACGACGGATGAACAAAGAGCGATCGCCACGGAGCTTATCAAAGAGATAGATGCAAGTGGTAAATGGCCGGGAAAAGTGGTGACGCCTGTGACAAGAGCGAGTGAATTTTGGGAGGCAGAGCCTGAACATCAAGACTACTTGCAACACTACCCAACCGGTTACACCTGTCACTTTATTAGACCAAATTGGGTGCTGGAAAAATAGAAATCTAACAAGATAAAGGAGGGAATGTGGCATATAACAAACTCAACGAGGAAGAGAAGAGAGTAATCATCGACAAAGGGACGGAGCGCCCGTTTACAGGGAAGTTTTGGGATCATCATGAGAGCGGTGTATATACTTGTCGCCAATGCAATGCCGAACTTTTCCCCTCCGATGCCAAGTTTGATTCGGGCACGGGGTGGCCAAGTTTTGATGACGCCATAGAGGGTGCGGTACGAGAGGTGCCGGATGCCGATGGCAGACGCACGGAGATCGTCTGCGCCAATTGTGGCGGTCATCTCGGGCATGTGTTTAGAGGAGAGGGAATGACCCCCAAAAGCACAAGACACTGCGTGAACTCTATCTCTTTGGATTTTGTGAAGAGGTAGGGGTAGTTTTTGCAAATCTCATCTCTTGAATCGATCGCTTTTGTGTTATAATGTCATAAGGTTATACTCAAATGGAGTTCTCATGTCTTTAAGTAGCGAAGATCAACAAACCGTTATCGATACACTCAAGAATGAGATCCCCACACTCCAAGCGCTCTATATTTTCGGCAGCCAGAATGATAATAGCGCTACTGATGAGAGTGATATCGATATCGCTTATTTGAGTCGAAAATCGTTGAGTGCCGTGGAGCGTTGGAATATCTCTAAAAAGTTGGCGTCCATACTCTCAAAAGATGTTGATCTGATAGAGCTTGCTTCGACGAATACCGTTTTTAGATACCAAATCCTCTCTACCGGCAAGCGAATTTACGGTGAAGGGTATGAGGTGGAGAGTTTTGAGACATTGGCATACAGTTTTTATCTTCGTTTCACAGAGGAGCGCCAACCCATTGTAGATGAGATACGAAAAAGAAGATCAGTCCTAGGAGAGGACCATGTCTGATGTGGTGCTAAACAAGATCCAAACTATCGAAAGATGTCTAAGGCGTATTCGTGAAGAGTATGCAGGCGAGAAAGATAACTTTAGGAAGAACTACACCAAGCAGGATTCCGTAATACTCAATCTCGAACGCGCATCACAGGCGAGTATCGATATCGCTACACACATCGTAAAGGCAAGAAATTTAGGTTTGCCAAAGAGCAGTAGAGAACTCTTTGAAATGCTTGCAGATGCGGATATCATAAGCGACAGCAGTTGTAAACAGATGCAAGGCATGGTAGGATTTCGCAATATTGCCGTGCATGATTATCAAAATCTCAATATTGATATCGTGATAGCTATTGTTGAAAAACATCTTGAAGATTTTGAAGTGTATATCAAAGATATTTTTGATGGATATATCAATCAATAGGCGCTATCTTAATCTCACCAAATAATTTATAAAACGACATATCTCGTCGATAACTCACGCTATTCTTACAAGCATATTTAATCAGTAGCTTTAAAATTAAATATAAATCTTGACATTGAATTAATATTTTCATATAACCTTAATTTAAAGGAATAAAATATGCTAACTTTTCATCGGATCGATGTACAAATAGTTGCATCTGAAAATAGACCGTTACCCTTTATCGGCTCTACGCTTCGCGGTGCGTTTGGTGTGAGTCTCAAAAAAGTAGTTTGCATTAACCCCTCGTTTGATTGTGAAGGCTGTTTTGCGAAGGATAACTGTCTCTTTTATCAATTTTATGAGGAGCGAAATAGAGCGCATCAATATCGCTTTGATATTCACCTAAATCCCAAAGATTATAGTTTCGGACTCTATCTTTTTGAGGATGCGACCGATAAGCTACCCTATGTTCTTAGTGCGATCCACAAAATGTTTACCGAGCAGGGGATCGGCGTGAAGCGCCAAAAGTACCAAATCGATTCGATCTCTTGCAATGGAAAGAGAGTATATCAAGAGGGTAAATTTGATCTCAACGGTGTCACACCGCAACAGTTTGAGATCGACGATATCCCACAGCGTGTCAAGCTCTCATTGGTCACGCCCCTAAGGATGAAGTATCAAAACCGTCTTCTTAGCCAAAAACCACCCCTCGAAACGCTACTCTACTCGATCCAAAATCGACTAACCCAGATCACAAACCAACCTAAAGTCAAACTCACATTTGAACCCCACTACCGTGAAAAGAGCGCGAGTGTGCGTTTTGTCGATCAGACACGCCGAAGCAACCGCCAAAAGACAAAGCTACAGATCGGCGGAATCGTCGGCGACATTGACTACGACACTATCGATGAAAAGAGCGTCATCTTGCTCAAACTCGGCGAGATCATCGGCGTGGGGAAGCAAACGGTGTTTGGGATGGGGAAGATAGCGGTAAAAGATTTGGAGACGACAAGTAGTGTCGCATGAGAGTGATAGAATAAGCAAAATGAAAGAGAGGTACAATGGAAAAAGTTGATTTAATAGCATTAGCAGCACTTTTGCACGATATCGGAAAGTTTGGGCAGAGGGCAGATAACTACTCCCTAAGAGAGGGTGCATTTAAAAAGTATGACTACAAATATAAGCACTCCCAATTTACAGCACAAATCTTAAATGATTTAGCTTTCAATCTCGGTGAAGAGATGAGCGATGCTTCGGCGATGCATCACAATCCACAAAATGAGATGCAATGGATCATTGCCGCAGCGGATAGAATGGCGAGCGGTTTTGAGCGAGAGAAGTTTGAAG
>JALVVN010000020.1 GCA_027023405.1 Campylobacterales bacterium | reverse complement strand
CTCCTGCGTGAGTTATAGCAATCAACTACACTTAACTTGACCTCGTAAAATACGATCTGGTTTATTACCGATCTTGTTGCCACACAAGTTTTTAGTGCAATAATCTAACTGACCCTCAAGCTAGTTATTTCTCTTAAGAAAAACAACCGCTTCGGGCTTAAACCCGATTTATTACTACTAAACAAACTCTTATAAAATGATAGCTAATTTGCTACATTCTTATGATACGGGGGCTTGACTCTTAACTTTTAGTACTAAAACAAGTCCTATAGCTAACAAAATATTTGATAAAAAATGATCCCAATGAGCATTTTAATTCAGGTAAAAGAATAAAGATAGAAATTATACCGACAAATATCACAGATATTTTACCTTTCATAGATCTACCAGCTACTTTTAAAAAATGTAGCACAAAAATAATAAAACTTTAATTTATAAACACTTATAATTACACATATACTTTACAAAGGATATTCATATGGCTCAAATAACTATTTATATAAACAATGACTTAGAATCAAAAGTAAAAGAGATAGCTGCTTCACAAGATACTTCTATCAGCAAATATATATCAACCGTTTTAGAAAGAAACATTAGTAATAATTGGAATCCAAAGATAAAAAACTTGGCTGGAAGTTGGAGTGATTTCCCCACGGTTGAAGAGATTAGAAGTAGCGATACACAAGATGCAAGAAGAGAAGCATTTTAAATGTATTTGCTAGATACAAATAGTGTTATTTACTTTTTTAAAGGCATGGGGAGAGTCTCTGAAAATCTGTTTTCATGCTCTCCAAAAGATATCTTTATCCCTTCAATCGTACTATATGAGTTGGAAGTTGGGATTGCAAAGTCAATTAATTCAAAAAAGAGAAGAGAACAACTAAATGTATTATTAGAACAAATTCAAATTGTTGATTTTGGTGAAAAAGAGGCAAAAGAGTCCGCATTGATTAGAGCTTCTTTGGAAAAAAATGGAACTTCAATTGGACCTATGGATACCTTGATAGCCGGTTGTGCTAAAGCTAACAACTTAACTTTAGTTACCAACAATACTAAAGAATTTCAAAGAGTAGATAAATTAATCATTGTTGATTGGTTTTAAATCCTGAATTCAAAACCCAGTGTAATCAGGGCATTACTTTTAACCATTAATTATATACTTGCATACTAGTACAAAAAATACTAAAATTATCCTAGTATAAAAGGATAAATTTAGACTTGATACCTCCTACTTGGTAACAGCCAACAGAGATGAAAGGATAGAGCATGAAGGGAAAAAGATAGTGATTGTTCCTATGTGGAAGTGGTTGATAAAAGAGTAAAATTGATTGGTGGACCCTACCGGGATCGAACCGGTGACCTCCACGCTGCCAGCGTGGCGCTCTCCCAGCTGAGCTAAGGGCCCGAAGTATGAGTAAGAAAAGGTCGTAAAACTACGACTTATTTTCTTCCTCTTTTTCTCGGCGTTTTTGTGCCGATTTTTTGCTAAAGTGCAGTCCGATATAGACAGGTGCGATGAGTATCACCATCGCTGCTACTACCGACAAAATTCCTGTAAGCAAGATTATATCCTTTTTTCTTTTATTTTAGCACAAAATATTTTTGACAACTCTTTTTTTCTGCAAACGGTGTCGCGGAGATCTTCTTCTCATCGATGAGTACGGCTCCCTCTTGATCCGGAGGGGTTTTGGTGTAGGTGAGGATGATCTTGGCGGCGAGTGCCCGATCTGACTCAGATGCATCGCGGGAGATGAGCGATAGAGGTCCGGCGATTCCGTCGCAATGCACAAAGTGATAATCTGGGTGTGAGGTCGCCTTGAGGGCTTCATTGTCCTCTTTGTGGCGTCCGACGATCAGCTTGGCGCCGTCGGGGAGTCGTAGGTGCCTGCCGTGCTTGAGCAGATCAATGTCCTCGACTCTAAACTGTGAGTGTTCGACGATATCTCTGATCTTGGTCGCCATCGCTGCTTCGGTGAGCAGACAACCGCCTCCGGGACTCTCATACTCCTCAAACCCCCACTCTTTGGCGAGTCGAAGCTGTGTCTCTCGGCTTCTTCCCTCGATCCCTAGTAGCTTTTGGCGATCGACCCAGCCTTTGATCTCGGGAATGGTCGGTGCCATGAGTTTGGCGCTCATCGGGCGGAGGATCAAGCCTTGTTCGCTGTCGCCGGCGAGTTTGGTGACATTTCGGATCGCTTCGGCGCGCTGACTCATCGGGCGCTGTCCGATCACCTCTCCCGTGATGACAAAAGATGCGTCGTAGCGATCGAGTGCGCCGAGTGCGATGCGAAACATATTGGCGTGGCAGTCGATACAGGGGTTAAAGTGCTTGCCGTAGCCATATTTTGGATCGAAGAGGATCTCTTGGACAAACTGCTCCTTGGAGTCGATCATGTCGAAGTGCGCGCCGACCATTTGTGCCCTCTGCTCCAACAGTGTTCGTTTGTCTTTCGTACCCCCAAATCCGATGTCGATGTGCAGTGCGGTGACATCGATCCCCTGCGCGGTGAGCAACTTGACGGCGATCATGCTGTCAAGTCCCCCGCTAAAAAGTGCTAAAGCTCTCATACGGTACCGTCTCCCCCTTTTTTAGTCTAAGAATGATTTCACGAATTTTGCGGATTATAAAACTCTTCTTTTCTATCGTCAAATCTTTGCGAAAGCGTATTTTAGCCAATTCTTTCTCATAGTATCGCCTAAGAAGAAAACGAACTTGCGCCAAGAGTGTTTCGTCGTCATAGCTGATCAAATCCTCTCGAATCTGGATCCCTCGGAGAATTGGGTGATCGATCTCATTTCCGATGAGTCGCTCAAACGCCTCTTTGTGCATCGTAAAAACTTCAGAGGAGAGGATATCGAGGAGTCTGTCGATCATCTTGGGGTTATTGAGGAGGGTTTTGATGACGGAGAGTTCGGCGATATCCTCTTTTTGGGAAAAGTTTTGCGCGCTTGGGGGTGTGTTTTGGGGAACTTGTGGGCTATTGTCGGAGGAGAGTCGGATGTGGCGTGGATCGATGTGTAGCAGTGTGGCGAGATAGGGGCGATACTCATCTTGGATCAGCGGGGAGAGTTTGGTGAGGTAGGCGACCGCTTCATTGCGTGCCTGCTCCTTTTGGAGTGGTTGGGCGAGGTTATATTTGGCGACGATCTGCGCGAGACAAAAGGAGATAAAATCGGTCGCGTGATTGAAGAGTTTTTTGAGTGTATCAGTTTCGTCGGCTTTGACCATATCGGCAGGATCTTTGCCCTCTTTAAAGATGACGACACCCCCGCGAAGCCCTCTGAGACTGAGCATTGTAGCGGCTTTGAAAGCGGCACTGTTCCCCGCTTTGTCGCCGTCATAGGCGAGGATCACCTCCGGATCACCTCGCTTGAGAAGGGGGATGATCTTTTCTGTGAATGCGGTACCGAGAGTGGCGACGGCGTTGGTCCAGCCCGCTTGGTGGAGCATCACTACATCGAGATTTCCCTCGACGACGATGATCCGACCCTTCTTCATAATGGTATTTTTGGCTTTGTGGTAGCCGTAGAGGAGGGTGGACTTGTCAAAGATTCGGCTTTGGGGGGAGTTGATATATTTTCCGATGTCATCTCTGGCGACGATGATCCGACCACCGAAGCCGACGATCTTGCCGGATGGATTGAAGATCGGAAATATGACACGGTTGGTAAAGCGCGCATAAGTTCTACCGCTACTCTCATCTCTCGCGACGATACCAAGCTCTAGCCCCTCTTTTTCACTCATCCCCTTGTTTTTGAGAAACTGCATCGTCTTTTCCGATCGTGGTGCGTAACCGAGCTCAAACTTCTCGATCGAGGAGTCATAGACGCCACGGCTTTTGAGGTATTCGAGTGCGGGTGGGTAGGATTGGAGTTCGCGTCTGAAAAAGTGGCTTAGTTCCTCTAGGATCGTGTTGTCGATCTTGCTCTTTTGGTGGTAGTTGTCGGTGTACTTGAGGGGAAAGTTGTACTCTTCGGCGAGTTTCTCGATCGCTTCGGGGTAGCTGAGCTTCTCATACTCCATCATAAATTTGATACTGTCACCGCCCGCACCGCATCCGAAACAGTGGTAGATCTGCTTTGAGGGGGAGACTTTGAAGGAGGCGGTTTTTTCGTCGTGAAACGGGCAGTTGGCTTTGTAGCCAGCGCCATCCTTCTTGAGTTCGACATAGCGACCGACGACATCTACGATATCGAGACGGTTTTTGAGCTGTTGTATAGATTCCTCTTCGATTGCCATAATATGATTATATCAATCTTTAGTGCTATAATAACTTGAAAACTAAAAAAAGGAGAATATGTAATGAGTATGCTTGGTACATTAGGCAAAATAGCAGTAGGTGTGATGGTCGCGAGAACTGTTGGTAAAGCGATGGGTGGCGGTAGTGGTAGTCTGCTCGGAGGTCTTTTAGGTGGCGACAAAGGAAATGCACCGAGTCAAGGTACTCCAAGTGGTGGAGCTCTTGGAAATTTAGGAAACCTTGGTAATGTCGGTAACTTGATCAACTCTTTTGGAAAAGGGGATCAGGGTGGACTCGGCGATGTCTTGGGAAATCTACTTCAGGGCAAAGAGGTACAAGCGGGTCCAAGCGAAGAGGAGAAAGCCAAAGTCCTGCTCTATGCGATGCTAAACGCCGCCAAAGCTGACGGACAGATCGACGCAGATGAACAAAAGAAACTCCTAGATCACATCGGAGATGCAACACCCGAAGAGATTGAGATCGTCAAAGAGGCGATGAACTCCCCACTCGATGTTGAAGCATTTATCAAAAGTGTACCTGAGGGTATGGAGGAGCAAGTTTATTTGATGTCACTGATGGCGATTGAGCTAGATGACCAAAAAGAGGCAGAGTATCTTGATACACTTGCAAGAGGATTAGGGATCAGCCAAGATCAGGCAAATCTCATCCACCAAAAGGTCGGAGCACCGGTGCTGTATAGTTAGGATTTTGGGATCGGGTGATCCTGATCCTAGGAGGCTGTCGGACTCGTCTGATTGAAGCGAAAAATTCAATCTTTTAGGCATATTTTTGGCTCTTTTGAGGCGAATAGCCGTAGCTATTTAACGAAAAAGAACTAAAAATAGGGCAAAAGAGTGGATTTTGTAGCCAATCAAGCATGAGTCCGACAGCCTCCTAGACTTTACACCCTCCACTCCCACAACTTCCTCCGCTGATGTTGAAGCTGTCGTGGTATCCGCAGGCGGTGCATTCAAACTCGACGAAAGCCGTTCCGCTACATCCGCCACCTTTTTGATCGATGAGTTCGATGGTTTTCTCTTTGCATTTGGGGCAGATGCCACGATTGATGAGGTTGAGGCGGTCGCCTTTTTCGTTGAGGTAGATGATATATGCCCAGACGAGTCCGCCGATCACGACGGCGATGAAGAGAAGCCAGAGTAGGTCGAAGATCATCGTTTCATCCCTTTGACGGAGTCGGCGAGGTTTTTGAGGACATCTTTGAAGATGTTTTGAAACTCATGCAGATCGCCCAACCCTTTTCTGATCTCATCGCTTAGATCGCGCCCCATACTTGATCCGAAGTGCTTGATGGTTTCGATATAGAGGATTTTTCGTGTCTCTTTCATATTGACCTTCCAGCCCTCTTTATCCTTATTGAGTACGGTATCGAAATCGACCGCTACTTCGCTACTCGGGTCATTTTTGAAAAAACCGCTTAGATAGAGCGTGGTAGGTACATAGGCGAGATCAGCGCTCTTCTTTTCTGCCTTACCGATGCGGTAGCGTTTGATGTGGATACTTCGTTGGAGTTTGACATCTGATCTGTCGCGTTGGCGTACAAACTTTTTCACATCTGAATAGTCTCGCTTTTGTTGCGCACCCCAAAAGTAGTCGCTCACATTTGCGGGAGAGAGATGCTTCGTCGAACAACCGACAAACAGCCACGCGATCAAGAGAATATTTAAGATTTTCACATTGACTCCTTTGGGGAGATTATAGCATATTAGCTATTTTTCCGAAAACTACGATACAGTAGAAAAATAATCGCAATCTCACACACCAAAAGCACCATATGTAGATCATAAACCTGCTTTGTTTTGTCGCTGATGTGCCAAAAGTATTTGAGTGCTTTGTAAAAGAGGTAGCTAAGAAGCAGTCCTGTGAGGTAGCCGAGTTGTTTGGCGCTGTCGATGAGGGTGAGGAGGTAGTCTCTTTTGAGGATGATGGTCTCGGCGCGTACGAGGTAGGATCCGAAGACAAAGGTGCTTTGGTAGCCGATATAGACGATGAGGGCGCTGAGGTAGTTGTAGGGGTGGATCAGGAAAAAGAGGATCACCCCTAGCATGATCAGCTCAACCAAGAGTGAGATCTTAAAAAAGTAGTCGATATTCATGATCTTGTCGTAGAAGCGGGCGACGATGAGGATAGCGATCGCCAAAGCGATCCCGCCGAGTGAGTAGATGGAGGGATCAAGGGGCTGATAGACGACGAAGATCGACCCGACCGAGAGCCCCAAAAAGAGGGAGTTTGTAAATTTGTAGCGCACAAACTCTCGCGGGATGAGTCGCAACATCACTTGATCTTGTAGTCAAATCCGACATAGTAGGCGCGTTCACTCACACCGTAACCTGTGATGTTTTCATACTTTTTATCGAGTGCGTTTTCGACTTTGGTGTAGAGGTGAAGTGCAGGGCTGACATCATAACCGGCGATGAGATCGACGAGAGTATAGGATTTGTAGTCTTTGGTCGGATTGGCGTCGTAGGGGCTTTTTTTGCGTTTGCCGGTGTAGCTGATGAGTGTGCCGAGATGTGTTTGCGGTATGCCGTAGTAGTCGAGTGAGAGGTTGGCGCTGTTTTTGGGTCGGCGCGGGAGTTCTTTGCCGTTTTGATCTTTGGTTTTGAGGTAGGTGTAGTTGAGGTTGTAGGCGAGGTTGAGATCGGTGGCACTCCCTTTGTAGGAGAGTTCATACCCTTTGAGGGTTGATTTTCCACCGAGGTTGTAGTAGGCACCTTTGTAGGTTATTGGATCGGTCATAAGGTAGTCGATCATACCTGTGATTTTGTTTTGAAAATATGTTGCGTTAAATCCATGGTAATTAAATCCAAGATCAAATCCTTTGGTTGTCTCCGGCTTAAGCGCTTTGTTCCCGGTCATCGCATCGTAGAGTTGGTAGAGTGTGGGGGTGTTGTATCCTGTGCCGTAGTTGGCAAAGTAGCTTAGCTGTGCATCATCTTTGGAGTAGTGTTTGAAGCCGAGTCGATAGGTGGTTTTGTTGTCAAATTTGTCAAAATTGTCATATCTGACGACAGCACTAAGGATAGAGTCGCCGATCTCTTCGTGAACGGTATCGTTGACAGAGAGATAGATACCTTTGTTGGTGAAGTCATTATTTATTTTATTTTTGTGTTTGAACTTTTTGAGATCGAGACCCGCCCCTAATGCAAGATCAGGCGAGAGTCGGTAGTCGAGAGTCGCACCACTCTCGTCGATACTTCCGTCAAAGTGACTGATTCCGTTGCTGTATGCGCTTGGTGCTACTTTGGAGGTTCTTTGAAAGTCAGAGCGTTGATAGTAGAGCTTGGCACTGTAATTTTCACCGCTGTGTCGGTAGTTTGTGCCGTAAAACTTCTCCTTGCTTGTGGAGTGGGCGATCGGGTCGTTGGCGGCTTTGGTGGCATTCATATCAAAACCGTCAAAGTCAGTATCGGCATCGATATATCGATAGAAACCGTTGAGTTGATCGTGATCGGTAATGTTATAGCCGAGTTTGAGATCATAGGAATTATTGCTGTATTCGTCATCTTCAAAATCTGTTGCTTTTTTACCGTCGGCGGTTTTGGCGCTAAAACCGTCACTGCTTAGTCTGTCGAGATTGAGACTGAGATCGAATTTGTCTGTTTTGAGGGCAGTGAAGATGCCGTAGGTTTGGGTATTGTAGCTACCGTATTCAGCGTGGATGGACGCGGTCGCGCCATTTTTTTGTGCATCTTTTGTGATGATATTGATCACACCGCCACTCGCGTCCGCTCCCCAGATGCCTGACTGTGGTCCTTTGACGATCTCGATGCGTGCGACATTTTGGAGCTGGAGGTGCTCGTATTGGGCGCCACTGGGTGAGGTAGGATCGTTGTAGCGAACACCGTTGATGAGTACAAGCGTGCGGTTTGTACTAAAGCCTCGAAGATAGATGGATGTGGTTTGTCCGAGCCCACCGTTTCGGCTAAAAGAGAATCCGGGGTGGGTTTGTAGTGCGTCACTTAACACTCGATAACCTCGCTCTTGGATCTCATCGGCTGTGATCACATCAATATTTGCGGTGACATTGTGGAGGGATTGGGCGGTTTTATTGGGGGTGGTGACGATGATCTTTTCGAGTGTCGTTTGTGATGCGGCAAGATGTGATAGAGATAGTGCCGTCAATAGTGAAATGTGTAGATGTTTCATAGGTTTCCTTCATAGAGTGTTTTTTCTTTTGTTTGTAGTGTTTGTAAGACTTTAAGATCGATGAGGTTTTGGATGCGTAGCAGTGCGAACGCTTTTTGGCGTGCGAAGTGTGCGTTAAGCGTTGTGTTGATCGTATTTGCTAAGATACCGAAAAAGCAAAAGTAGCATTTGATACCGTGTATCATGACCTCTCCTCTCTTAAAAGTCGGATATTATACTTTAAAAGGGGTTAATATTTGCGCTTGAATTTGTGGTAGAGGTGCTTGATCTTGGCGATCCACGCTGATCTTCGCTGTGAGAGGTGTGTTTTGAGATAGCTTTTGATGCGTTGGCTTTTGGCTTTGATCTCACGGTAGATTTCCGAAGCTTTGATACGATCGATGAGATGTATTATTGCATGGTATACCTTGGCAAACCATTTAAATTTAAGTAGTCTATCTTTGCTCTGTTCAAAGAGCCAAAAGGTAAAAGCGGCGATCGGTATTTTGAGCGCATAGAGTAAAATCGCGGTGATGACACTTCCCTGTACGAAAAGAATACCCGCATAGATGCCTAAAAGCTCGACCACTCCAAATATCGCTACAAAAATCACAAGGATGATGCGACTGTCGATACGACGCAGAGTTAGGGCAAGTCTTTGTAGGATTTTGAGTGATCGGATCGTCGTCACGATCGGCTCTGCCAATCGCTCCCAAACAATCTCCTCAAAGAGGATGTAGACTAAAACAATGACTGTGAGAAAAAAGTGCGTGATCCTTTTCATTGGGCTAGGCGAATAGCACCTCTAGATCGATGAAGTCTACCTCTTGTCCTGCTTCGATATCGCCACTCTCTTGCGGGATCATGATGAGCGCGGTATTGCCGAGCATATTGGTCAAGATCGCTGATGAGCCTATTTTTTTACCGGTGAAGTCGATCTGGTAGGCACCTTGGTTGTAGCTGAGGTTACCCGTAGCTATCTCTGTTTTGTGTGAGCGTTTTTTGTAGGTTTGGTTGAGGCGTGCGCGCTTGAGCGGGAGCTTGGGATCGAGCCCCTGCATATAGCGGATGAGCGGGATGACATAGAGGATAAATGTCACAGTCGAACTATAAGGAAATCCCGGAAGGGCAAAGATGAACTTTTTGCCGACTTGGACTATTTTGATATGCTGCCCGGGTTTGAGAATGACCCCTTGGGTGATATATTTGGCATCGAGATCGCCCAAGATATCTTTGACAAAGTCATAGTCACCCACACTCACACCACCGGTTGTCACGACGATATCGGATCGTTCCAGTGCATTTAGCATCGCCGATCGGATGCTCTCTTTGTCATCTTTTTGGAGCGGTAGTCGTAAGGAAGTAGCGTGTGCTTTTTTGGCTAGGGCGTGGAGGGTAAATTGGTTTGAGCTTCTTATTTGTGCGGGATTTGTCGCCTTTTCCCCGACATCGAGTATCTCCGAACCGGTGGCAAGGATGGAAACAGTCGGTCTTTGAAAGACGGGAATTTGGGAAATATTGAGACTCGCCAAAACACCGATCTCCGCAAAGCCGAGCTTGGTGCCTTTGGGGATGAGAATATCGCCCTCCTGATAGTTTTCACCGACAGGACGCACAGAAAAGCCTTTGGGAACTTCCTCTTTGATGACGATCTCATTGCCCTCGACTTCGACATTTTCGATAGGGATCAGTGTATCGGATCCTTTTGGCATCAATGATCCGGTGAAAGTTTTAATCGCTTCACCGCCGATCATCTCCGTGTCGTCATAGGAACCGGCGGGATTGGTGCCACTGATCTGAATCCGCCCGAGTTGCTGATCTATATATTTGATCGCGTAGCCGTCCATCGCGGAAGTGGGGTAGGCGGGGGAGTTGTGATCGCTGACGATATCCTCCGCCAAAACCCGATCGAGCGCCTCATCCAAGAAGCACATCTGCGTCGCGTAACTCCCCTCCATTGATGCGTAGAGTTTGCGCATAGATGCTTCATAAGTGTCAAATTCCATTTTTCCCTCTCCTTGTATGGTTATTGCAATATGCCACTATGTGGCAATGGTGTGGATCGATCGTGTGCGTAGTGGCGTTCGCCCCCTCTGAGATCATATTTCCAAATCGGTGCGTTGGCTTTGAAGTCTTCGACAAACTGATCGATAAGTTCAAGTGCGACGCGTCTTTTGGGTGAGAGTACCGCAGAGATGTAGGAGCTTTGGTGTAGCAACACATCCCCTTTGGCGTGTGCCATCAGGAGTTTGGCTCCCTGCTTGGCGGCACGCTCCTGCCACGCATCGAACCAATTTTGCAAGATCGGCTCATAAATATCAAAGCTCAACCCCTCGATCCCATCCTCATCTCTCACGATCCCGACAAAGTTGATAAACGCGCCGAAGTTTTGATCCCGGTGTATTTGGTACCAGCGCGCCAAGATCGACTCGACCTCCAGCGCACCCTCATAAATCTCCGGCATCATCCGCCACACACCGGAGGAAGAAGTGAGATCTTGTCATGTTTGAGAAGAGGAATATTGAGATCAGAGACGATCTTGTCATTGACCGCTACGGCGGAGTTTTCGAGCCAGTCGGCAAGATCTTTGTCGTTGGCTAGAAGTGGTTTGAGTTCGCTGAGGTTTGCGATATCTACTTCGATCGGCTCTTTGTCGATCGGTCCTAAAAATTCTACGATTGCCATCATTTTTCCTTTGGGGAGATTATAGCAAAAAATGTTAATATAAAAAAAATCGTGAATAAAAATCAGGAGTGATGATGTACAGAGGTGCAGGCGGAAACGGTGGTGGTGAAGGGAGCTTCTTTTTGGGCTTGGTAATGATGATAGCGGGAGGGTATCTGCTACTACGATCGATCCATGTCGATCACTATCTCTCAATGGGAGCGGGTCTTTTTCATATCGGCAATTTTCAGATCACAAACGGAATGGTGCTGATCCCCTTTATCTTTGGTGTGGGAATGATCTTTTATAACTCAAAAAACTATTTGGGTTGGGTGCTCTTTGGTGCGAGTGTAATCATGCTCTTTTTTGGGATCATCGCGAGTATCAACTTTTCGCTTCAGGGGATGAGTGCGTTTGATCTTATTACGATGTTGATTCTTTTTATCGGTGGGATCGGGCTTTTTTTGCGGGGGTTGAAACCGAGAGGAGGGAGGTTTTGAGGTAGGGGTGATGCAAATAGACCTCATCCGACACGCCAAAGTCGATCTAGAGAGTTCTCAAAAGATCGATGCTTCTGCACTTCGTGAATGGGTAAAAGCGTACGATACCGATCCAATCATAAAAACTAATCTGCCTCCCCAAGAGACATTAAAAGCAATCAAAAACGCTCAAATCATTTTGACAAGCTCACTTCGACGAACACACGACACTGCTGATCTCTTGAGTGTAGAGATATCGGAACAAAGCGCGCTTTTTGATGAAGTAGCTTTGCCAAGCGTCGATATCCCATTTCTCAAACTTCGACCAAAATCATGGTTGATCCTCTTGAAGGTTTTGCTGATCTTTGGGATTGGCAAACGCGACAATTCTCTCAAAGCATCTAAAAAACAAGCCCAAAAAGCAACAGATCATCTGCTCTCACTCGCACAAACTTACGATCATATCGCCCTCATCGGACACGGTGGCATGAACTACCTCATCGGCAAAGCGCTTCAGAAAAGAGGATGGCGAAGAGAGGGGAGAGTTTCGCATGAAAATTTGGGTGTGACGCGATATGTGAAATAGACTCTCTAATACAAGAGCCCGATTTTCACTTTTGAATAGCAAAAAACTTTTTCGACTAACTAGTTTCTCTTTGGTTTTTAGAGGTGCCTTTACCTAAATCTCGAAATAGAAATTCATGACTTTGCATCATCATCGTATCCTTGGGCTTTACATAAAATTATCGCCGAACCTACGGGTGCGACTTAAATTTGATGTAAATCCCACGAATACGAGTATAATACAAATTCAAAGAATTCTATTTCGAGATTTGGGCCAACTCCCTTTTACACCCACTCATCCCGACTGCTCTCGTCGTCGATCACTTGTCCGATGTCTTGGTGGAGGTTCCAGTAGTATTTGACGAAGTAGTTGACTGTTTTGTCTTTTGGCATCCAGTATTTTCCCTCTTTTTGGGCGAAGCGCTCGAGAAATTGTGTGGCGTCTTTTTTGTGGAGGTAGTGGAGGGCGAGATCATGGTAGCATTGGGTGTACCACGCTTTGGCTCTCTCGTAGGCTTCGTCGCTTCTGTCGATCTGTAGTCGTTTCTCAAAGCGCAAGATACCGCTCTCAAAGAGTCCGTGCAGGTGTATGAGTCCCTCGCAGTAGTAGGGCTCTACCTCTCCTGTCTCCCGCCACGCGATCAAGCCGACGGCGCGTTTGATGGTGTCGTTGAGAATGTGGTGTTTGAGATCCGCTTGTTCATGGGTGAAAAACGCCATCAATCCCCCTGTCGTCGCCTTGAACTCTTCGATATTTTTGAAGTTGCCGGTGCGGTTCATGACGCGCTCCGTATCGTCGTCGAGCCATAGAATATGCCCATATTCGTGTCCGATCGTCGTGATCTTATAGACCTCGTGCCAGAGATCGTTACGCTTAAAGATCAGCTCACGCCCCTCATCCAAAAACGCTTTGTCAAAGACGGTCGATTGGATCTTCATAAAGGGTTTGGCTTTTTGCGAGTCGAGAACATTGTCGGCAAAGGCGAAGATCTTTTTACCCGCCTCTTTGGTGACATTTTCATCGTTTGGTACCACTTGTGCGGAGAAGAGTCCGCAAAACTCCGCGCCGTAGTAGAGTGCGGGGCGACCGAGGTAGAGTTGCACGCGATCGACATTGGGTTGGGTGCGATCGTAGATGTGGGTTGCATTGGGTGCTTGCGATTCTAGCGAACGGCTCATCTCTTGATACATTTGCGAGATATTCTCTTTGATCTCTCCGGCGTTGGACTCAGGATTGACGATGCGCAGATCCCACTCCAGCGCGACCGCTTTTCGGTAGTGATCTTCGTAGTACTCTAGCGGATGCCCGATCTGAAGCGGTGCAGTGACACGCATCCAGCAACGATCAACCTCCGCCCATCGAGAGATGAGTTTGGCACGATCGACTTCCGCAAGTGCCTCGATAACCGCTTGAAGATAGTCGGTATAGACTTTTTGCTGATCAAAGACCTCATCATCGAGTTTGAGAAGGTTGTTTTTAAACTCTGCCAAGGCTTTGAGCACCTCCGTCACTTCGGTCGCAAAGGCACGACTGTAAGCTTTGTGCTCATATTCCCCCTCTTCATTTTTGACGATGACGGAGTAGGAGCGATCACCCGGTTGTCCCTCTTCGTCAAGATCGTGCAGATCTTTGGTATTGAGCATCTCAAATATCTTCTCTTCGTCGCCGTTGAAGTAGCGGTAGAGGTCGCGGTTTACGCCGTTGATGATGTGTGCTGTCCAGCTTGACTGCCAACTGCTAAATCGCTTGCCCACTTCGTGCGTACCGCGAAAGATCTCACGATAGAACGGGGTCAGAAGCTTCTGATCTTCGATGGTGTCGATAAGCTTTTGGTGTATTTTGGTGTGAAAGTCAGCGACCCATAGATAGGCTTCCTCTTTTTTGGCGATGATCTCTTCCTCATTAAAACCGCTCTTTTTGAGGGCTTGTGAGAGCAAATCATCACGGAGCGTGATAAGTCTCGATGCGACTGCCATACGGTTTTGTTCACTCTTTTCTAGTCCGATCTGATCTAAAAAACGCTCAAGAAAAGCTTGTTTGACACTATCCTTGCCTTTGACTCCCTCATAATAGGAGCTTATCTCATCGTGTAACGATTTGATTATTTGATAAATCTTTGTTAAATCTTTAAAAAATTGTTGTTTCATCCCATATTCCTCTAAAGTTTTTTGTTGATATGACGAAATTATAGCTAAAGTATATCGACAAAAGTAAGGGAAACTAGATGACCAACACCAGTACACTAGAGATGCGCTATCAAATTCAGGCGATCATAGAGTCGCATTTGACAAAATCAAGACGAAATGATACACCACTCTCTATTGCCAAAATTATGCTCAAGTTTGATCCAAAGGAGGGGAATAAATTTCAACAGCTCCTTACATTTATGTATGACTTTTTGGATTATGCTCCTTTTGTAGGGATCGGCAATGGGCAATACTTCTTTTTGATGGAAGATACCAAGATTCACACAGCGGTGATCGCACTCAAAAATATGCTTGTGAGCGCGAACATTACTTACAACGGACAGATTTTAGGCGTGGGTGTCACGACAGTGGAGAAGAGTGAGAAGCTAGAGGAGACATTTGCTCGGGTGACACAGCTCTGTGAGAGTTCCGCAAAAACACAACCAAGAGAGGTACACTACGCCACAAGCAACTTCTCATATAGCGACAAAGATGCACCAAACGGATTACGATCGATCTTTGTCAAAGAGCCTCGGATTTCGGTTTACGGCTTTTACAAAGAGGCTCCAATGATTCAAAACGGTGAAATTGTCGAGTACAATGATCACGAATTTATTCTCAAGCTTTCCAAAGAGTATTTGGGATTTTTGAAGCGAGAAGCGTTTGTCTATCTGGAGAATGCACTTGTACCGGATATTATGCAATCCAATATTATCAAGATCGATATGGAAAAATCCTACCTCTATCTTGGAGAGATCAAGTTCATGGATGATTCACCGGTGCATCGTAAAAATATCCGTGTTACACCACATCGCCCGATCAAAGCGACATTGACACATAGTGATGATTTTTTAGCGAGTACGATTGTCGCAAATATCTCCGAAAATGCTATCTTGCTCACGACACAACTACCCAAGATCGAAGAGCTTTTGGCGAAAGATTTGAGAAACAAAAAGTTCGATCTGCATTTTTTCATCGAAAATGATGACAAAAGCAAAGAGGAGATCTATCTCAATGCGATGATCTTCAAAATTACCGGCAACCAAATCGTACTCAATATCTATCCGGACTCACAAACTCAAACAATCATTCGCGACTATATCCTCAAGTGCCAAAAACTCCTCCTCTTAGAAGCGCAGGGAATTAGAGTCTAAATCGCGAAAGAAAGCGCATGTTTCTCTGTACGCGGTTGTAGTAGGGGTGATTTGACCGTCCTCCGTTATAGCGACTTACCATCTCAAAATAGCTCCGACTATGATCACTCAACCACACCAGATAGAGCACGGCAATCTTCGCATTAAAGGCATTGTCATTCATAAGCTTATCGATCAGATCGACATCGCTTCGTAGCATCACTTCCGGTAAACGATAGGCTTTACCTACAAATCTCGCCGTCTGTAAACGCACCTGCATAATGCCGTAGGAGGCTTTTTTGATCCCCTTGCGTAATAGATGCTTATCCCCAAAGTGGCTTTTGCCACATCCCGTTTCTGTCATGCAGATCGCCATCGCCGTCTTTTCAAATGTTTCACCCCGCCTATTGGGATAAGAGAGCGCAACATTTTTGACGGTTTTAAGCGTGAGGAGTTGGGAGAGAGTCAGTGTTTTTGCCCCTAGCCAAAGGGGTACCATGAGCCAGATCAACCACTTCATCAGAGCGCTTTGTACCGGTTCTCCAGTGCATGATAGAGAGCATCTGCGGTGATATCCGGTGACTCGTCCAAGAGTTGCATCATCACCTCATTATCCTCTTTGCCGTTCCAGATTTTTTGGTAAGTTCCCTCTTTATAGCCGTGATCCTGTCGAAAACCGTTGAGGATATTTTTGCCTAGATAGAGGGTGTAGAGTGTTTGCATATCCAAGCCACATTCGATCGATGCACTGAAAAAATCATCACTCAATTTATAAAAGCTCTCTTTGAGAATGGCATCTTTCATCATATGCTCGATCGAATTGGTGATCGACACGGCGTCATCATCGCTAGGCGAGATCGCCTCCATGCAAAAATCGTCAAAGTATTTGGTATCGATCAGATAGGTGACGATATCATCGATATCTCCAAGCCTTCTATTGTGATACATCTCCAAACCCAAGCTCATCACAAAGTGCCAAATATCGACAAGCTCAAGCTTGATATTTTCCCAATCGGGCGCAATATTGATATCTTTCCAGTGCTTCCAGTTGAAGCTATCAATCAGCTCCGCACACTCCATATAGATACAGCGGTGCCAGTTGATGATGCGCCCATGTTTGTTGTAGCCCTTTTCCCAACCCTCACCGTTGGTATCGTCATTGAGTTTCTGTTGCAGAGCAAACATCTCTCTAAGCATTTGGTGATATTTATGATCCATCTTCACTCCTGTATCGCATCATGCCACACCCTGCTTGATACTCTCTGTTTTGTACACCTATAAGCGCCTCTTTGGCGTAAACTAAAATCTTTTTCTGATCCGCGATAGGCTCCATGAGCTGATTTTTTCGTGTGAGGGGGATCGATTGATCCTCGACGATCGCCATCATCTCTTTTTGGAGGTCGTTTAAATAATCATCGATGCAATTTAGTATCTTTTCCATAAAACTATTATACCATTCCTAGCAAAAAGATAAGGTTGTGAAATGATCTTTGATGATATTGACTCGATAGAGGCGCTTGATCTGTGTGCTTTGGAGCAGATGATCCGACCTTCACCCCGAACTCCCCGATCGACAAAAAGCGCATACCGAAGTGCGATGATGCTCAATCCACTCAAACTCAAACATCTCAACAAAATAGAGAGCCTAAACGCTGATCTCATCATGCTCAATCTCGAAGATGGCGTCCCACCCCAACTCAAACGGCGCGCCCTACTCTACACGATGTTCTGCCTCTCCCGTCTCACACACCCCAAACCGCTTATCAGCGTACGCATCAATCCGCTTGATGAAGGAGGCAAAGAGGAGATCATGATGCTCAATCCACTCAAACCTGACGCGATCCGAATCCCCAAGATCAGATCACCCAAGGATGTTGAGGAGGTGTTGAAGATCGTCGATCCCGATATTGCCCTGCACCTCTCGATCGAAACCAAAGAGGCGTTTGAAAAGATTATTGATCTCAAACTATCAGATCGGATAGAGGGCTATTTTCTAGGCATTTTGGATCTCTTGAACGATCTTGGTTTAGCGCAGTCGATCTTGAGACGGGAAAATCCGACGATTACCTATATTCTCAGCCGTTTTCTCATCAAATCAGCCACAGCAGGTGTCGATGCGGTAGGGTTTATGTACCAAGATTATCACAATGATGCGGAATTTCGATCGTGGTGCGAACTGGAAAGTCAAATGGGGTTTCGCGCCAAATCGGCACTCGGTCCTAAACAGGTAGAGATCATTCATGAGATCTTTACGCCGACTCAAGCGCAGATCGAAAGAGCCAAAGCGATCAAAGCACGCTATGAAGCGCATTTGGCAGAGGGAGAAGGGGGATTTTTGGATCCGGAGTTTGGTTTTATCGATGAGCCGATCTACAAAGACGCTTTGCTCACACTCAAAGATCAACCCAATTTATGCTAAAATAGAGCAAAACATCATAAAGGTATCAAAAAGAATGAACACAATAGAGGGAAAATTAGCACTAAACGGAAGTGAAAAAATCGCAATCATCGCCAGTCGGTTTAACCATATCATCACCGATCGCTTGGTCGAAGGGGCACAAGATGCGGTGCTTCGACACGGTGGAAAAGCGGAGAATATCGATCTTGTTTTAGTTCCGGGTGCGTTTGAGATTCCGTTTGTGCTTGGGCGGCTTTTGGAGAGTAAGAAATATGAAGGGATCTGCTGTGTAGGTGCGGTGATCCGTGGAAGTACACCCCACTTTGACTATGTCGCGGCAGAGACAACCAAGGGAATCGCCAATCTCGGTATGAATAGCAATATCCCCGTCACATATGGTGTTCTCACGACCGATACGATAGAGCAGGCGATCGAGAGAGCCGGTAGCAAAGCGGGAAACAAAGGATTTGAAGCGATGACCGGACTCATAGAGATGATGAATCTCTATCGTGAACTTTAGGCGATAAGGGATGGCTACACGACACCAAGTCAGAGAGAGCGTCATATCGCTACTCTATGCAAAAGATATCGGAAATGAAAAGATCGACAAATTTGTCGATGAGATCTTTGAGGAGAGAAAGATCCGCAACCAACAAAAAGAGTTTGCGCTAGGACTCTACAATGGCGTCATCGCAAATCTTAAAGCGTTGGATGATGAGATCGACAAACATTTGAGTGAATGGAAGGTGCACGATCTTGGTAATATTGAACGGGCAATCTTACGACTCGGAGCCTACGAAATTCTCAAAAGCGATCTTGATGATGCCGTCGTGATCAATGAAGCGATTGAACTGAGTAAATCTCTCGCAAGTGATACGGCACCGAAGTTTATCAACGGCGTACTTGATGCGATTGTCAAGTCAAAGGCAAAATGATGGAGCTATGTGTCGCACTTGATCTGCCGTCATTTGAAGAAAATATGGCATTAGCCCAATCACTCCAAGCCTATGATATCTGGGTAAAAGTCGGATTTCGCAGTTACATTCGAGATGGACAAAAGATCATTCAAGAGCTTAAAACTATCAATCCGAATTTCAAAATCTTTCTCGATCTCAAGCTCTACGATATTCCCAATACCATGGCGGATGCGGCGGAAGAGATTGCCCAAACGGGTGTCGAGATGTTCAATATCCACGCCAGCAGCGGTATCGAAGCGATGCAAACCGTGATGCAACGGCTTGAGCAGTGCGACAAGCGCCCACTTGTATTGGCGGTAACTGCTCTCACAAGCTTTAATGAAACACAATTTCAAGCGATCTACGGCGATACGATCGAAAACAAAGCGGAACAATTTGCCCGATCAGCATACCAAGCAGGGCTAGACGGCGTCGTCTGCTCAGCTTTTGAGAGTCGTGCCGTCAAAGAGATTACTGATAGAACATTTTTGACTCTTACACCCGGTATTCGTCCATTTGGCGAGAGTGCGGGCGATCAAAAGCGGGTTGCTGATCTTGCTTTGGCGCAGGAGGAGCTTGTCGATATTATCGTCATAGGACGCCCCGTCTATAAATCCGATAGACCGCAAGAGGTTGTTCAGAGGATTTTAAGTAAAATCGAAGTATAATCCCATTTCCTTATCCGGACAGGTGGGTGAGCTGGCTGAAACCACATCCCTGCTAAGGATGCGTAGTCGCAAGGCTACCGAGGGTTCGAATCCCTCCCTGTCCGCCACTTCTAACAAATATCAAATGAAATATATTAATCAAAATAATAATAAATATCTTTTTACAAAGAAAAATAAAAGTAACACTTCGCTAACACAAGTTAGCTATACTTTCATCGTGACGCTGGACAATCGTTACAAAGATTAAGCTTTCCTTTGAATTTCTCTAGCTTCTGCTAGGGGAATTCATCTTTTTCACACGAAGTATAAAGTACAATGCGACAGCTATTCTCTTCCTCTTTTCGCATTTTGTCATACATATTTTGCATCTCAATCTTTTTGGCAGGTTCGACCGGTTCTCGAATCGATTTGTACTCTACCAGTTTTCCCTCTTTATAGACACCGGAGATCTGTGCGTGCACCCAGTAGTACCCACGATCTTTTCGTAGGTTTTTCACATAACCGCTCCAAGTCTTCTCATTTTCAAGACTCTTCCACAATCCGCTAAAAACAGACTTTGGCATATCAGGATGTCGGATGACATTGTGAGGTTTGCCTATCAGCTCCTCCGGTTTGTAGCCTGAGATCTGCGCAAATGTCTCATTGACATAGGTAATATTACCCGTTAGATCAGTGCGAGAAATGATCAACTCATCTTTTGGTACTTCTGTCTCTATAAACATATCAAACGACATATCGACTGAATTTTTCATGGGTATATCCTCACTTTTTTTGGGTTTCGATCAATATAATTGTACTCTTTGTTCTTAGATAGAGAGTTTAAACTACCCCAAATCCTTTACTTTGTATAATCGCTAAAAACATAAGCGGGAACGAGATGGCAGGAAATAAAGAGACAAAATATATTTTTGTGACGGGTGGGGTACTGAGTAGCCTTGGCAAAGGGATTGCGTCTGCGAGTATTGCGACACTATTAAAGCATTCAGGGCTGAAGGTGAGTATGCTTAAGATCGACCCCTATATCAATGTTGATCCTGGTACGATGAGTCCGCTAGAGCACGGGGAGGTGTTTGTCACTGCCGACGGTGCGGAGACAGATCTCGATATCGGGCATTATGAGCGATTTCTCAATATTTCACTCGGCAAAAAGAACAACTTTACCACCGGTCAAGTCTACTCCTCCGTCATCGAGCGGGAGCGACGCGGTGACTATCTCGGCAAGACCATACAGGTGATCCCGCACATCACCCAAGAGATCAAACGACGCATTGAAGAAGCAGGTAAGGGGCATGATATTTTGGTCGTGGAGATCGGCGGTACGGTCGGAGATATCGAGAGTTTGCCCTTTTTGGAAGCTGCCAGAGAGTTTCGTAGTGAAGTAGGCAAAAAACGAGCGATGTTTATCCATCTCACTCTTGTGCCTTATCTCAAAGCCGCCGGTGAGCTCAAGACCAAACCCACACAACACTCTGTCCAAGAGCTTCGCCGTATCGGTATCACACCTGCGATGCTCATCTGCCGATCGGAGGTTAAAATCCCCAAAGATATGAAAAATAAACTCGCCGCTTCTTGCGGTGTGGAGCGCGATTCGGTCATCGAAGCGGTCGATGCGAAGTCGATCTACAAAGTTCCTATGAACTTTTTGGCGCAAAATATTTTAGCGCCAATCAGTGAAACACTTGATCTTGGTGAGCTCCATCCCGATATGGATGAGTGGGATGTGCTGGTTAAGAGTGTGATTTCACCCAAAAAGGAGCTTACGATCGGGTTTGTCGGGAAATATCTCGATCTCAAGGAGTCTTACAAATCTCTCACCGAAGCCTTTGTTCATGCGGGTGCGCATCTCGATACACGGGTTCATCTCAAGTGGATCGATAGTGAAAAGGTGAACTGCGAAAATTGCGAAGATACCTTTTTGGATGTAGATGGGATCTTGGTCGCGGGTGGTTTCGGTCATCGCGGTGTCGAGGGGAAGATCGAAGCAATTCGCTATGCACGGGAGAATGATATTCCCTTTTTGGGTATCTGTTTAGGTATGCAACTGAGTATGATTGAGTATGCAAGAAATGTGCTTGGACTCGAAGATGCCGATTCGACGGAGTTTAGTGAAGATACGACAAACCCTGTTGTCTATCTTATCGACCAATTTTTGGATGCAAGTGGTAATAAACAGCTTCGCACACACCAAAGTCCCCTCGGTGGAACGATGCGCCTAGGCGAATATGCGTGCGAGACAAAAGCAGGATCACTACTCCAAAAAGTCTATGGCACTGAGACGATCTATGAACGCCACCGCCACCGTTATGAAGCTAATCCCGCCTTTCGCCAAAAGCTACAAGAGGGTGGTATGATCGTCTCCGGCGAGTCGGATGGGTTGATTGAAGTGGTGGAGATTCCCTCTCATCGATGGTTTTTGGGCGTGCAGTTTCATCCTGAATTTACCTCCAAACTCCAAGTACCCAATCCTGCCATACTGGGCTTTGTCAAAGCAAGTGCAGAGGCGAAAAGCGCGGAGTGAATAAGCTAACCAAAGCGCAAATCGAAGCGATTCTTGCCGCACGCTTTCAAGAGGATCGTTGCAAAAGCTTGGGTGAACTTCCTGCCCCCGACACGCTCAAAGATTGTGCTCGTGCCGCAAAGCGAATCGTACGCGCGATCGAACAAAAAGAGCGTATCACTATTGTTGGTGATTATGATGTGGACGGTGTGGTCTCCTCTGTTATCGTGAGTGAATTTTTTGATGATTTGGGCGTGTCGTATGAGCTGATTATTCCTAATCGCTTTCGAGACGGATACGGTATCAGTCCTACATTGATGAAGCGGATCGATGCTGATCTGATTATCACTGTCGATAACGGCATCTCTGCGGTTGAAGCAGCGGAGATTTGTCAAGATCGAGGTATCGATCTCATCATTACTGATCACCACAATATACCTCCTAAACTTCCCAAAGCTTACGCCATTGTCAATCCAAAGCAAGAGGCGTGTCACTTTGCCCATCAAGAGATTTGCGGTGCGCAGGTGGCGTGGTACTTAATTGCGGGGATAAAACAGGAGCTTCAGCTTTCATCGTATGATTTAAGTAAATTTTTAGATCTTTTAGCAGTGGCGATAGTCGCCGATATGATGGAGCTTCGTGGGCTTAATCGCGTGATGGTCAGAGCAGGATTTAAGAAAATCAACCAAGGCAGACGGATTATTTTTGAAGCGATTAAGCACTACTTTAACAAATCTAAATATGTCAGTGATGATCTCTCCTTTCTGCTTTCACCGCTTATCAACAGTGCAGGGCGCATGGAGGATGCAACCCTTGCCTATGAGATGCTCAGAAGCCGTGATTTCCCCGAAGCAATGAAGCGACTCGATCGGGTTGTCTCACTCAATAATCGGCGAAAAGAGATCGAAGCGGAACTGACGCAAGAAGCTATCGCAAGCTTTGATGAAGATGATGCAATGGTAATCGTCTGGGGTGAGGGGTGGCACGAGGGTGTGATTGGGATCGTAGCGGCACGGCTTTGTCGGCGTTTTCAAAAACCGGCTATCGTCTTTTCGGTCGAGGGTGATCGTGCTAAAGGGAGTGCAAGAAGTATCGGCGAGATCGATATTTTAGCGCTTATCTCAACTGCGGATGATTTGATTCTCGGCTATGGAGGACATAAGGGCGCTGCGGGATTGGCTCTCAAAAGAGAGAATTTGGAAGCGTTCAAAGCACGACTACTCCAAGAGGCGCAAAAGATTCCCGCGTCAGACTTTATCGATACTTCTGATTTGCTTGGTGAGATTGATGCGGAAGCGATTGATCTTGGATTGGTCGAACTATTAGAGTCCTTTGAGCCCTATGGGCAAAAAAATCCAAAGCCCAAATTTTTACTCAAAAATGCGCAAGTGGCGGAGGATAAATTGCTAGGGATCAACCAAAACCACCTCAAACTTTCACTCAACTGTGGGAATAAAAACCTAGAGTCGATCCACTTCAACTTTACTCAGCGCGCTTATGCCGGGGAAGCGGTCGACTTGGTGTGTACGATTTCGAAAAACGAGTTTCGCGGAGATGTGTCGGTGCAGTTGATAGTGGATGAGATTAGACCCAAATCTCGAAATAGAAATTCATGACTTTGCATCATCATCGCATCCTTTTTCGAGATTTGGGTTAGAGAATGGCGTTCAAAAAACGCCTTAAGGTACCCTAAAGTTTCTCGAGCACCTCATTTTCACTCACGCGCTCCATTCGTCCATCCGGGTGGACGAGGATATTACAGGGGACGGAGCCGTCGAAGTAGTCGGTCTTTTTCAAAAAACGAATCAGTTCGATATCATTTTTAAATGAGAGTACAGGAAAATTGATCCCCTTTCGTCTAATATATGCGCGCAATCTATCATCACCGATCATACTTTTGGCGTGAATGCCTATGACTTTGAGTTTGGGATTGTTGGCAAGTTGTTTAATCATAGGGAGTTCATTTTGGCAATAGGGACAATCGTGACCGAAGAGAAAGAGCAGTACATTTTGACCTTGGTGTTGGGCATCGAGAAACTCTAGGTTGAGACCGTCAGCATTGACTTTGATAAGTGAACCGTCAGTGGTGGGCAAAAAGAGTACATGATTATCGGAAATTACTGGTTTTGATTTTGGTTGCTGTTGCGGTTGTGGTTTAGGAACTGGGGTTGGAGAGGGTGCTGGAGTCGGTTGAGGATGTGGGGTTGCTTTTGGTTTAGGCTGGGGTTGAACTTGTGCTTGGGGTGTTGAAACTGATGTGGATTGAGGGGTTGGTTGTCCTAGAATTTGCGGTTTGAGAATTTTGGGTTGCACTTGTGTTGTTGGGTGGGGTGCTTTTTCTTGGTTGGAGGGAGCTTCTTTGATCGTACATCCTGCCGTCAGGATCAGTAGCGTCAAGAGAGTTGATAGATATTTTGTCATATGAAAATTCCTTTTGTTTAAGTACTGTTATAACAATGATAGTTAAATTGTTTTAATTGAACCTGAGTCTAACCCCATTTTTACTATGATAAGAAAAATGAATTTTTAAATTATAAAGGATGAAATGATGTATTTTAGTGGGAAAAATGTATTGATTACCGGTGCAAGTAAGGGGATTGGAGCACAGATCGCTAAAGTGTTGGCAGGGTATGGTTTGAAAGTTTGGATCAACTACCGATCGAAACCTGAGCTTGCAGATGCGCTTCAAAAAGAGATCGAAGAGAGTGGTGGGCAGGCGGCAGTGATCGCCTTTGATGCGAGTGATGAAGAGGGGTTTGTAGCGGGTGTCAAAACGATCGTTGAGTGTGACGGAGAGCTTGCTTATCTGGTGAACAACGCGGGGATCACCAATGACAAACTTGCCCTTCGCATGAAGCTGGAAGATTTTGAGAGTGTCATCAAGACTAATCTCAATTCTGCCTTTATCGGATGTCGTGAAGCACTCAAAGTGATGAGCAAAAAACGCTTTGGATCAGTGGTCAATATCTCTTCGATCGTCTCAGAGACTGGAAATATTGGGCAGGTCAACTACTCTGCGAGTAAGGGGGCGATGAACAGTATGACCAAAAGTTTTGCGCTAGAAGGTGCAGCGAGAGGAATTCGATACAATGCGATTACACCCGGATTTATCGCGACCGATATGACAAAATCGTTGAGTGATGAGGTGAAAAAAAGCTATACGGATAAGATTCCGTTAGGACGATTTGGTGAGCCTGAGGATGTGGCTCAAGCCGTTGCATTTTTGCTCAGTGATCACGCTTCCTATATTACAGGTGAAGTGTTGAAAGTCAATGGTGGCATGTATGTTTAGAAGTGCTTTTAGTCAAAAATAGATCATCTTATTTGCTTAAGTTTAACTTCTTTGTGATAATATTGGATTTTATTTAAATGAGGAGAAAAAATGGCACTAATTGATGATGTAAAAGCTGTAGTAGTAGAGCAATTGAATGTAAATCCTGATGAGGTAAAAGAGGATTCTAAATTTGTTGAAGATCTTGGAGCAGATTCACTAGATGTTGTTGAGCTTGTAATGGCATTAGAAGAGAAATTTGATATCGAGATTCCTGATTCAGATGCTGAGTCTATCGCAACGGTCGGTGATGCGCTTAAATATATCGAAGAGCACAGCGCATAAATTTTTTATGAGGGAGTGTTCTCTCCCTCTATCTTAAATCATTAAATACACAGGAGAGTAAATTTTGAAGAGAGTGGTTGTAACCGGAATTGGTATGATAAATGCTTTGGGGCATGACAAAGAGAGTTCATTTAACGCCATTGTAGAGGGTAAATGTGGCATTAAACGAATTACTCTATTTGATACCCAAAACCACTCTGTCAAAATAGCCGGTGAAATTAGTGACTTTGATCCTAAAACAGTTATGAATCCTAAAGAGGTCAAAAAAGCGGATCGTTTCATTCAACTAGGTATCAAAGCAGCAAGTGAAGCGATGGAGGATGCCGGATTTGCCGAAGCGTATGATCCTGAGAGATTTGGTATCTCCAGTGCTTCTGGGATCGGTGGATTGCCAAATATTGAAAAGAACTCTATTGTAGCGCATGAGAGAGGTCCACGACGAATCTCTCCATTTTTTATCCCTTCTGCGCTTGTCAATATGCTTGGTGGTTTTATTTCGATAGAGCATAAGCTCAAAGGACCTAATCTCTCCAGTGTGACGGCGTGCGCAGCCGGTACGCATGCGATCAGTGAAGCAACGAAAACAATTATACTCGGCGGTGCGGATCAGATGCTCGTCGTTGGTGCGGAGTCGGCGATCTGTGCGGCAGGTGTGGGCGGATTTGCCGCGATGAAAGCACTCTCTACAAACAATGATAATCCCCAAGAGGCATCAAGACCTTTTGATGCCGATCGTGACGGCTTTGTCATGGGCGAAGGTGCAGGTGCTTTGGTACTTGAAAGCTTGGAGAGTGCAGAGGCGAGAGGCGCGAGAATCTACGCTGAAGTGATTGGATTTGGTGAGAGTGGTGATGCCAATCATATCACGACTCCGGTTGTCGATGGTCCCTATCGTGCGATGAAAGCGGCTTTGGAGTTTGCGGGAAATCCAAAGATTGACTATATCAATGCGCACGGCACTTCTACACCTGCCAATGATAAAAATGAGACGGCAGCGATTAAAATGCTCTTTGGCGACAATGTACCGCTTGTGAGCTCAACCAAAGGTCAGATAGGGCATTGTCTAGGTGCTGCGGGATCGATAGAAGCGATCATCTCTATTATGGCGATGAGAGATAGTGTTGTACCTCCGACTATCAACTATACGACCCCTGATCCTAACTGTGATTTGGATTATGTTCCCAATGAGGCGAAAAAACAGAGTCTTGATATTGTGATGAGCAACTCCTTTGGTTTTGGTGGCACAAACGGATCAATTATTCTAAAGAAATATCAGTAAGCGATGAATAACTATTTAGAATTTGAAGAGGGAATAGCCCAACTCGACAGTCAGATCAGAGAGGCAGAAGCAGAGGGAAATCTGCGTCTTGCAAACACGCTTGAAGAGAAGCTTGAAAAAGAGATCAGCAAAGTATTTAAGAACCTTACGGAATACCAAAAACTTCAACTTGCAAGACATCCCGGTCGTCCTTATGCGCTTGACTATATTCGAGGGATGATGGAAGATGCCTATGAACTTCATGGAGATCGAAATTTTCGTGATGATCCGGCGATTGTCTGCTATATCGGCACGATCAACGGAAAAAAAGCGGTCATCATCGGTGAGCAAAAAGGTCGAGGAACTAAAAACAAGATCAAACGAAACTTCGGTATGCCACACCCTGAAGGGTACCGTAAAGCACTTCGTGTAGCGAGACTCGCGGAGAAGTTTCGCATTCCGATACTCTTTTTGGTGGATACTCCGGGTGCCTATCCTGGCATTGGTGCTGAAGAGAGAGGGCAGAGTGAAGCGATCGCCTACAATCTTTATGAACTCTCTGATCTCAATACAATCACCGTATCTGTCGTCATCGGAGAAGGCGGTAGTGGAGGTGCCTTGGCAATCGGTGTAGCAGATAAGCTTGCGATGATGCGTTACTCCGTATTTTCCGTCATCTCACCGGAGGGGTGTGCAGCGATCTTGTGGAATGACCCGAGTAAACAGGAGCAGGCAACCAAAGCGATGAGGATCACTTCTGAAGATCTCAAAGCTTTGGGTTTGATCGATGATGTTATCGATGAACCGATCGAAGGTGCTCATCGTAACAAGACGCAGGCTATCTTAGCGCTCAAGCGTTACTTTTTGCAGTCGGTTGCGGAGCTTGAACAGCTTAGCGATGAAGAGCGACTTCAGATGCGTTATGAAAAGCTTGTGAGTGTGGGTGCTTTCTCCACAGAAGAAGAGGAAGAGGAGCAGAGTGCGCTATCCTCTTTTATCGATAAGATTACACCGGATAAAAAAGATGGAGAGGAGGAGCAGAGCACGCTCTCTTCACTGTTAGATAAACTTCCTTCATTTGATAAAAAAGAGGAACCCAAAGAGAATAATTCTAAACAATAAGCTTATAAAAAAGGAGTCTTATGGCTAATCTTACTCCAATTGAAGTCGTCGATCAAAGACTCCACGAGGATGTCAAGCGCTATGGCAAAATAGAGACATTTTCGGCTAAATCCTCTCTCTATACTCCTGATGAGATGCAGAAGTACTTTTTCTTTGTACTTGAGGGGCGTATCAAGGTCTATCAGATACACTTTGAAGATGCCAAAGAGCAGACGCTGATGATATTGCAAAGCGGTGATATGTACGATGTCGTGACCCTTTTAGATGGACAGCTCCATGAAAATATTCTAGAGGCGATTGATGATGTAAAAATTATTCTTTTCCCGATAGAAATCGTACGAAATTGGATGCATGACGATGAAAATTTTAATCGTTTGCTACTGCCCTATCTCGCCAAGCAAATGCGACACATTGAAGAGTTGGCACTCGATCTATCCTTTTTGGACACCAGTAAACGGCTCTTAAAGCTTATATCTAAAGAGCTAGACCCTTCTACCCCACATAGTAAACTTTTGCACAATTTAACCCATGAAGAGATTGCCAGTCTCATCGGTACAGTGCGAAAAGTGCTCAATCGTCACATCCAAAAACTAAAACGAGATGGTATTCTTAGTGTTTCACGCAAAAATATTGAAATAAAAGATCGACAAAAACTGCTTGCACAACTTCCAATAGAACCTTAATGCTACTTTAGTAGCAGAAAAATTTACATATTTGATTTAAAATTACATAAACATTAAAAAAGGAGTCAAATATGTACGCAACACGATATAACCCGGCAACAGATATTAATCAAATCAAGAGAAGTTTGGAGGGCTTTAACTCTTTCCTTGATACATTTTTTGAAAAAGAGATGGTTCCCAAGAGGGCAGACTTTATACCTGCTATCAATACAAGAGAAGGGGATAATGCTTACTATGTAGAGGTAGATCTCCCTGGGGTAGATAAAAAAGATATTGATATAGATCTACAAGATAATACATTGGTGATTTCCGGTGAACGAAAGGCGACACAAGAGGATAAGGAGAATGACTACTATCGTGTCGAGTCAATCTTTGGAAAATTTGAACGAAGATTTACACTTCCTGAAGATGCAGATGTAGATAAGATAGATGCGAAGAGTAGTGATGGAGTGTTGGAGATCACCATACCTAAGAAAAAAGTCGTGGTTGAAAAACCTAAAAAGATCAAAATTAAATAGCAGGAGGTGCACAATGGATGTAGTTCAACAAACAAAAAAAGTTGGAAATGAGATCGAAAGAGTGGTAGAGAAGGGTATTGATAAAGGGAAAGAGGTTTTGCACAATGTTGCGAGTCATCTTCCCTTTGCTAATCTCGCACGAAAGAAGAGCGGTGATTTTCACATCGAGATCGATTTGCCCGGTGTGAGAAAGAGTGATATCGATATCAAAGTAGTCGATAATATTCTCACAGTGACAGCAGAGAGAAAAATGAAAAAGGATGTGAAGAAGAAAGACTACTACATTAGTGAAAGCGCTTTTGGTAAAATTGCGAGAAGTTTTGTCATCCCTGATGGAATTGATCGTGATAAAATCACCGCAGAGTACAAAAATGGTAGATTGGTGATTGATTTAGAGAAAGAGGAGGCATTGAAGCCAAAATCGATAGCGATTAAGTAGAGGAACTCTCCTCTACTTAAAGATTTGTTAGTGAAGTTTGCTCCACACTTGCTTTTTCCAAAGATATGCAAGAATTGAGAAACCTACGAAATAGAGAAGCACTTTCCAGCCCAGTGCATCACGATTTGGTTTTTTCGCATCACCTGTGCTAGCTAGATATTCAGTCACTTTTTCAAAGCTATCTTTTGTCAAACCGGTTCGAGGCATTGAAGTACCTGGGAGTT
The DNA here is from genome assembly GCA_027023405.1 of Campylobacterales bacterium. GTDB lineage: Bacteria > Campylobacterota > Campylobacteria > Campylobacterales > QNZT01 > QNZU01. Next base: position 11,762 of record JALVVN010000020.1, on the reverse strand, counting down.
GAGATTGTGGGTTTTCAACAAAAGTTTCAAGATACTCTTCGCTTCTTGCGCGAATAATCTCTGAAAGATCGGGTGGCAATTTACCCATATATTTTTTAACTTTATCTTGCTCTTGAGCAACTTTGAGCTTATAAGATAGTTCGTCCTCTTTTGTTTTGAATTTTGGAATGACTCCTAGCTGTGTAAGTTTACCATATCTGTTCGCATGACATCTGCTACATGCGTCTATAAATGCTTGTTGTGCAGATTCTTCACCTACTTTTTTCTCTTTGAGATAAGCAACGACATTTGCAACATCTTGGTCTTTTGTGATCATAGAACTGATACTTCCCATTGGGTGAAGTGCCGTATTCTTATACTTGTGATCAACATTTGATGCCATTGCAGGGTTTTTAATGAGTGCTATCAGGTAGTTTTTATCATACAGTGTTCCAGCATGATCAAGAGATGGCGGTATAACTCCACCCATATTGACACCTGACCCGTTGTGGCAACCAAGGCAGGTTTGAAATGTTGCTTCACCCGCTTTTGCATCACCTTTGAGTGCTGCTATTTTTTTCACACTTGCCCAAAAAGCCTCTTTCTCTTTGAGTTTTGCTTCCGCTTTGGTGGTATCGGATTTCTCCTCTTTGAGTTTGGCAATCTTCTCTTTTGCCTCTTCAATATCCGCCGTTCCGTCATACACAAAATTGTGTCCCTCTACATGTTTGTGCATCTGAGAGTGAGCATAAGGCTCCACTCCGATATAGGTGACCAAAGTAAAGAAGACAACAATGCCTAATATTTTTAGTTCTTTATTCATCTCTTAATCCTTTAGCTTTTTTTCTAGCGATGTAATGATAGGAAGCAATACCCATAGAAGAATAAAGGTAAGAGCAGCTACAAAACCTATCTTTGTAAAGATTCCCATAGGTGGTACTTTACCCATTACAGTCAATACAATCATATCTATCAAAAGGATCCAAAACCAAAATTTAAAGATACCTCTTCGATTAGCCGGAGCAACATTCGGACTTCTATCTAGGAACGGTAAGAAGAAAAAGATCATTTGTGCGAATATAAACGCTAACAATCCAAGATCTTTTGAGAATGGTCTTAGGATCTCATAACTCCACAAGAAGTACCATTCAGGATAGATATGTGGCGGTGTTTTGAGTCCGTCAGCCGGATCAAAGTTGACCGGATCCATCGCAAATTCATAGTGATAAAAGACTAAGTAAAAGTAGAAGATCATAAAGACACCTACGACAAAAATATCTTTAGAAAGGAAGTCCCATTTAAATCTAATGACTTTTGCGCCTTTTGTATCGCCTGCAAGATATTTCTTACTCTCAGCATCAAAGTCGATCTCTTCTCCATCTTGGTTATTGACATGAGGAATACGAAGTGAACCGAAGTGTAGAACAATAATACCAAGAATTGCCAAAGGTATTACCAGTACATGTAGTGCAAAGAAGCGGTTCAAAAATGCGTCACCCGGTACATAATCACCGCGAATCCACTCAACCAAACCTGGAGCATTGAGTGCGCCACCTAATACATGTGGAGAAAATCCTTCAAAAAGGTTGGTAATAACCATACCTGCCCAGTAACTCATCTGACCCCAAGGAAGCATATACCCTGAGAAAGCTTCAGCAGAAAATGTTACAAATAGTAGCATACCGCTGATCCAGATCATCTCACGACCTTTTTTGTAAGAGCCGTAGTAGATACCGGTAAACATATGGATATAGATCACCAAAAAGACTACAGATGCCGCGACGGCATGCATATGTCGCCAAAGCCAGCCATATTGAACTTCAGTCATAATCGTGTAGTTTACACTATCAAACGCAAGTTTTGTATCCGGTTTATAGTACATTAACAAAAAGATACCGGAGATAAGTAAGATACCAAACAGGATCGCCAAAACCATACCCATAGCCCATAGGAAGTTAATGTTTTTGGGGATCCAATACTCTGTCGACAAGACGCGATCAAGCGTGCTGATCGCTAGCCTGTCATCAAGCCAAGCTTTACTAAATGGAAATGCTTTTCTAAATTTCGCCATTGATCTGCTCCTACACTTTTTGTGTTAGCCCGTCAGCCAACATCTTTTTATATTCAGGACCCTCTTCGCCAAGCACCAACTTTTTACCTTCAATTTTGAAAGGTGGAATATCCAAAGGTCTTGGTGGCGGTGTTTTGAGTACCTTCCCGTTTGCATCATACTGCCCTCCGTGACACGCACAGTCAAATGTCTTGGTATCAGGAAAATAGGCGGGGATACAACCTAAGTGTGTACATAAACCAATCGCTACAAAATAGACATCATCACCGATTTTAACATCTCTCGGATCTGATTTCATATTTTTACTGTGCTTAAGTACAAAGATCGGTTTTCCTCTCCACTTCTCTGTTACTAGAACATTCTCCGGCATTGTTGATAGATCGATTGTGGTAAAACCGGCAGCTTTTACGCTTGGAAGTGGATCCCAAGTATATTTCATCGCCGCTAGCGCACCAACGCCACCAGCTACCGTAAATAGACCTAATGCAGCACCGAGAAAATTTCGTCTCTCTTTTTCTACAGCCATATTTTTCTCCTTTATAAAATGTTCGCCCATTATACAACTGTGTTGCTTTTATTTTTGTTAAGTGGCAAATAAATTAAAGTTATAATAAATTTAGTTATAATAAATTCATGTTTACTGGATTAATAAGAGAAAAGGCGAAAGTTATCGGCTTTGTGGGGGATTTGTTAAAACTACAAGCCGATTATCATCCCAAAATTGGAGATAGTGTGGCGGTGAATGGTGTATGTTTAACCGTCGTTTCTGTGGAGCAAAACAGCTTTAGTGTTGAGCTCTCACCTGAGACTAAAAACAGAATTGCTCTTGAAAATTATAGAGAAGAAGTCCACATCGAACCGGCGATGCGTGTGGGCGATCGGCTAGAGGGGCATATCGTACAGGGTCATGTCGATACGATCGGTACTGTTGAGAAGATCATTCCGAGTCAAAAGAGTTATGATTTTCATATCGGAGTCGATCCGAAATTTATCAAATTTATCGCACCCAAAGGGAGTATCGCCATTGACGGCGTGAGCCTGACAGTCAATGATGTCTATACACAGAGTTTTCGCCTCACCGTCATTCCCCACACTGTCAAAGAGACACTCTTTCAGCACTACAAGATCGGCACACGAGTCAATATCGAAACTGATATGTTCGCCCGTTATCTCTATCATATGTTTGGCAACAAGCACAACTATAGTTGGGATGAAGTCGATGCTATTATGGCGAGGTTTTGATGGAGTCGAAACTTTTTGAGCCCTTTACGAAGGATCTGCTCTATGGTGTGAGTGATCGTCACGGTGGTGTAAGTGAAGCACCCTATGATACCCTCAATGTCGCACTACATGTAGGAGATCAGCCGATCCGTGTCCTCAAAAATCGTGAAATTTTAAGCAATAAGTGGGATTTTATCCTCCAAAATCTGATCTATATGGATCAGGTGCACGGTAACTGTGTCGAGGTGATCGAAGATCCTTTACGCAACAAGATTGAAGCCTGCGATGCACTGATCACCGATCTCAAAAATATTCCGCTGATGGTGATGGTCGCCGACTGTGTACCACTACTCTTTTTTGATCCGTCAAAGCGGGTTATCGGGGTCGCACACGCGGGCAGAAACGGCACATTGCTCAATATCGCCCAATCGGTCATCGATCGTATGCAGGATCGCTACGGTGTCGATCCGGCTGATCTGCGGGTGCATATCGGAACTTCGATCGGGGTGTGTTGCTATGAAGTGGGTGAGGATATTGCCGATATTGTCAAAAAGAGTGGGGGAGAGGCGTTTGTTGTGAAGCGATCCAATAAATATTTTCTTGATCTCAAAGAGATGAATCATCAGCAACTCCTTGAGGCGGGTGTGCGTGATGTTCATATTGAGATCTCACCGCTTTGCACTGTGTGTGAGAAAGATTTTTTCTCTTACCGTCGAGAAGGACGGACGGGGCGCTTTTGTGCGGTAATGATGCTGCGATGAGTGAAGAGAAGCAAAAAGCGGTTGCACTCAAATATGATCAGGCAGGTGGATCCGCGCCGAAAGTGGTCGCTACGGGAAGCGGTGCTATTGCCGAAAAGATCATCCAAAAAGCGCAGGAGTTTGATGTACCGGTTTTTCAAAACAAGGCGCTTGCCGAGTCGCTTTTGAAGCTTGAAGTCGATGAGGAGATTCCGCCCTCACTCTACAAGGCGGTTGCAGAGGTCTTTGTGTGGTTGATGCAGAGCGAGGAGAAAGCGGGGATGAGCCGATAGCTACCTTTGCACACCTTCGACGACCGGCACAAAGAGACATGCATCTAACTGTTCCATCATGATTTTGCCATCTTTTTTGTAAAAACGGGTGATGATCTGTTTGCCTTCTTGTTCGATCGGTGCGACCAAGATCCCGCCTTCTTTGAGCTGATCAAAGAGATGCATCGGCGGTTTGGGTGCGGAGGCGGAGAAGAGGATACGATCGTAGGGAGCGTAACTGCGCCATCCACGATTGCCATCGTCGAAACGGGTATGGATATTGGTGAGGTTGAGCTTGGCAAATCGTCCTTTGGCTTCGATGAGGAGCTTTTCGATGCGTTCTATCGTAAAGACTCGGCGAAAAAGATTGCTCAAAACCGCAGCCTGATATCCGCTACCACAACCAATCTCCAATACACTATCCGCTCCCTGTGGCTTGAGCGCTTCGGTCATTTTGGCGACCGTGAGCGGGGAACTGATCCACTGGTTTGCCGCGAGGGGAAGTGCCTCTAGTTTATAGGCGAGATGCGTAAAGCCTTGGGGGACGAAGAGTTCTCTTTCTGTTTTACTGATCGCCTCTTTGACGATATCGGAGAGTGGAAAGACCTTGTTGATCTCTTCAGCAAGTTGCTGTGATTTGTGTAGATTTAAACTATTGTTTTTGAGATGTTGTCGTATCATTTAAGTCCTATATCCATATATCTTCGCATCTTCTTAATCTCTCCCAAATCGACCAAACGGCGAATCAAAACCGCTTGATCATCCCGATAGACCTCTCCAAAAGGGGTGATGATCCCGGAACTAGACGCCATATCCGCTTGGGAGCTGTTGGCAACGATGACAAAAGCTTGCTGGAGCACCGCCATCGCTTCTGTAATCTGCTCAAGTTGCGATTTGCGAAGCGCTCCCCACAAGGCGGGGATTAGAATGATATCCGCCCCTTGAATGCGTTGCCAAAATTGAATAAATCTTATCTCAAAACAGATTAAAATCGCAACTTTTAGGTCGTCGATGTGAACTATTTTAATCTTTTCGCGTTCTCCTGCATGGTAGTAGTGATGCTCTTTGCCGAATTTGAAAAGTTTGACTTTGTCTTGGGAGTGGATGATTTTGCCGTGGTGAATGATCTTGGCGCAGTTGTAGAAGTGATCGTTTCGTTTTTCGATTACGCTTAGTGCTACGATGCGATTTTTGAGATGAGGCAAGAGTTTTTGAAGCGCTTGGCGGGAGAAGCAATCTGCCTCTTCGAGATTGTCAAATGAAAAATTGGTCAGGCAGAGTTCGGGTGCGACGATCACGGCATTCTGGCTACACTGTCCAATCTGTGTGATCAGCGTTTTTAAATTTTGCTCAAAATTATTCGGATCAGATGCAAATTGAAGTGCCACAAGCTCCCTAGAAGTCATCTAGATCGAGACTTCCCTTGGAGTAGTTGGTGACATTGCCCTCAAAAAAGTTGGTCTTTTGGTCGTTGAAGCTGGAGAAGTTATCGACCCACTTGATCGGATGCTCTTTGTTGTAGAGTTTTTTGAGTCCTACGGCGTTGAGGCGTTTGTCGGCGAGGTGCTGGATGTAGTCTTCAATGATACCGTCGGTCAATCCCAAAATATTGCCTTCGGTGATGTATTTACCCCAACTCACCTCTAGTTCGACCGCCTTTTCAAACATCTCATACACTTCATCAAGTAGTTCAGGAGTGAAGAGATCAGGGCGCTCTTTTTTGACAACATTGATCATATTTTGAAAGATGAGCAGATGGGTCACTTCATCGCGCTGGATAAAGCGGATCATCTGTGCCGATCCAAGCATCTTTCCACTTCGTGCGAGTGTATAAAAGAAGGTAAAACCGCTGTAAAAGTAGATTCCCTCTAATATCTGGTTTGCAAACATCGCTTTGACAATGTCGGTCTCACTCGGTTCACCTGTGGCGAGTTGTTCATAGACGGATGCGATGTAGTCGTTTTTGCCCTTGAGGGTGCTGTCTTGACGCCACATATCGTAGATCTCATCGCTGTTTTGAGAGATACTATCGACCATGACGGCGTAGCTTTGGGAGTGGAGCGCCTCCTCAAATGCCTGTCGCACGAGGATCAGGTTGATCTCCGGAGAGGTGATGTAGGGATTGACATTGTCGATGAGATTGTTTGTTTGCAATGAATCCATAAAGATGAGTTGTGAGAGTGCTTTGTCATAGGCGTTTTTCTCTGAGGGTGTGAGCTGTTTGTAGTCTCGTACATCGCCGGTGAGATCAACCTCTTTGGGAAACCAAGTGTTATTGAGCATCATATCCCAAAGGTTGTAGGCCCATTGGTACTTGATCTTGTTGAGTTCAAAGATACCGGTAGGATCGCCACCGAAAACTTTTCGTGCGTTTACGCTTTCATGTGAGTTTGGATTGTAGATCTTCTTTCTGTGCATCTTTATATCCTTATTTTACATTAATTTGCAATTATAGCAAACTAATGTAAAAGGGAGTTCATCAATGATGATGCTCAGCCTCATACTCTTTCTCAAAAGCGATTTTGTGTCGTGAGATGATCAGAACCAAGACAATCGCGTAGATAAAAGTCGAGAGCAAAATCACACCGACGACGATCGCACTAAACATCTCCTTGTGCTCAAAATGCTCAGGCAGTAGTGTGAGCATCACGATCGAGAGCCCACCTTTGATCCCGGCAAAGAGCAGGACACTCCACCATCGGAAGTTGAGATCAGTCATGGCACGAAAAGAGTTGGAGACAAAGGCAAACTTTGCCATGACAAGCGCGCGGATCAGCGTCGTGACGAGGAACATCATCACGATCTCTTTTTTGTAGCGCAATAGCAACTCAAGATCGACGATACTCGCCATCGAGATAAATAAAAAAGCATTGGCAAGGAGCGCGAGTACTTTGATGTAGTCGATATTTTGCTCATGACGATCCATCGTCGTGATATCGCCTTTGAGGCGTGCGGGGAGATTGGCGATGAGGCGCGAGGAGAAGATGCGCTTGGATCTTTTGCTACCTTTGTTGATGCTTCGCTTGGATCGTCTTTGGCTTCGCTCCTCCTCTTTGAGTGATTTTTCGGTGATGTGGTTAAGTGTGATCACCGCAACAATGACACTCAAAAGCCCCGCGACATGAAAATGCTCGGCGATCTCAAAGGAGAGATAGGCGGTAAATATGATCAACAACAATTCGCTCATGTGATCTTGTGTCTGTTGCATCAAGAAGATTCCCATCAAGCCTACTCCAAATCCGATCAAAATTGAGAGTATCAAGACTTTGAGACTGATGAGTGAAATATCAACCGCTGTTATCGTTGCACCTTGCATCATCGGGAGGGCAATAAAGCTAAAGATGATAAGTGCCGTAGCGTCGTTGAAAAGCGACTCTCCCTCTGCTAAAATTTTGAGCCGATGCGGAACCTTGAAACTCGAAAAGACACTCACCACCGAAACCGGATCGGTCGCCAATACCATCGCAAAAAGCGCGATAATCGCACCCAAAGAGAGGTGATACTCACCAAAGATCGTCTCCGTAACGAGATAGCCGATCCCGATCGAAAGAATGACGGCAAAGACTGCGAGATAGAGCAGACTCCAAAAGTTTTTCGTCAAATCTTTGAGCTTGAGCGAGAGGGCATCGGCGGTGATGAGGATCGGGATGAGTGATAGCTCTAGTTCGGCAAATCCCTCCTCCGAAAAGAGACGGCTGTTGGGAAAAAGGTAATAGTAGAGATAGCTCAATGCGATGAGCGTGATCGGTGAGGGAATCTTGAAATGCTTTTGAAACTCGATCGCCAAAAAGAGAATCGCGAGGATGAGTAAAAGTGTGAGGATCATCTAGGCTCCTTGATGTCTAATGCGATGATAAAGCAAAATCGGTACCAAAATGATCACACCGATCCCCAGACCGATCAGTAAGCTTGATAGGATCTCAGGCAAATAGTCATTAAGAGTATGAAGTGTGTGAATATGGTGAAGATAGATCCCACCGGCGACTAATAGCATGGCGATCGTACCGATAACGCCGAGAGATTTGATCACCTTAGGCAGGAGCCAGACAAGACCTCTGCCGATCTTGGTCAGGAGACCGTTTTTGGCATGATCTTTTCGTATCAATGCAAGACCAAAATCATCCATTCGGACAATCAACGCTACTATCCCATAGACCCCGATCGTCGCCAAAAGTGCGATGAGCGTAACGACAAAGATCTGCGTCATAAGCGGACTATTGACGACTGTGCCCAAAGCGATAACGACAATCTCGATGGAGAGGATAAAGTCGGTACGAATGGCGGAGTCGATCTTTTTCTTCTCCTCCGCAAGAAGCATTTCCTCGCTTTTGGGCGCTAGATCGTCGATATGCTTACTCTCGGTATGATGAAATAAAACTTCATAGATCTTCTCCGCCCCCTCAAACGCCAAATAGGCGCCACCCAACAGCAAGATTGGCGTAATCAACCACGGCGCAAAATAACTCAACAAAAAAGCGATCGGGAGGATAATGAGCTTATTTCGAAACGAACCCTTGGTGATCGCCCACAACACGGGGATCTCTCGCGAACTCAAAAAACCGGAAGCCTGCTCGGCATTGACCGCGAGATCGTCGCCTAAAATACCCACCGTTTTCTGGGCCGCAACCTTGCTTGTCACCGCTACATCGTCCATGAGCGTCGCAATATCATCAAAAAGAGCGAAAAAACCTGAAGCCAAGAGTGAATCCTTGTGTTGTTATAGTTTATAGTTGGGAGGTATTATAGCAGAGGCGGATAAAAGAGAGGGGGCTTGATGAATCCTTCAGCAGATGCAGTGTTACTTCAGTTTCTCTATCTCTTCCCTTGAAAGCCCCGTAGATTTTACAATTACTTCGATATCAATTTTCTGTTTTAAAAGCGCTTTGGCGATAGCGATCTTTGTTTCGCTTACTTTCTCCATCCCTTTTTCCAACCCTGCTTCCAATCCATCCTTATAAAGCGGATCCCTCTCTTTTTCTATGATAAACGGCATAGCTAACTCCTCAGCTTGTTTTTCTTTGTACTTTTTATGGATATCAGGTCTAAGTCTCAACAAGTAGAAGAGTTTTCTGAGATAATCCTCTCGTCTTTTGTTGTCGAGATTTAGCAATTTGCTCTGCAACTTTGCAAAGAGTTTGTCAAAGTCTTGTATTTTACAGAGTATAGCAATTATGTTATCTGTAATATCTTCACTTTCAATAAGTTTTGAGCAATCAACTCTCTGATATCTCTTGTTTCATAATTATAGCGTAAATTTTTCTCATTTATTTGGTTTTGGATCTTGATATCTCGATCTCCGACATAGAGTACCATTTGAAAAGGAAACTCTCCGTAGTTTTCATAGATCAGTGAAGCGTACTTTAGCATCCTTTTTGGCATGAGCGTATCGTTGATAGATTGAATTTCTAAATGAAAGAGTGTATCATCTTCGAGTCTTGTCAAAAGATCGACTCTTCGCTCTTCTACCTTTGGAAAGCTAGTCTCTAGTATCTCTTTGATCTCTTTATTGACAAGCAACTTTATCAGTGCTCTTGGGACATCTTGGAAGAGTTCTCTTAGGGTTCTGTCATAAACAAATGAGTCATGTTGTTTGTTTGGCATCTATTGCTCCTGATCATTAGTATCAGGAGTATTGTAAGGTAAAGTTTACTTTTGTGAGGATTTTATTTCAGATTGAAATGTTTTTGTATGATGCTTTACAATTTCGTCACATCAAATTTGATTGTTGCGCGATCTTTGGAAAAATTAAAACTATAGCAGAGGAGAAAAACCTCCCCTACTTTCAACTAAGACTCACTCTTGATAACAGCGACGATCTTCTCGCCGATACCTTTGACATTTTTTAGCTCTTCTACGCTGTTGAACTTACCGTGCTCTTCTCTATATGAGATGATGCGTTCTGCTTTTTTAGCGCCGATGCCTTTGACTTTGACAAACTCCTCAGCAGAAGCAGTGTTGATATCAAGTGCAAATGCAGAGACAGCTAGGGCTAGAAGTGAAAGTAAGATTTTTTTCATGATGGGATATCCTTATATAAATTTTTTTTACAAAAAATAAATCGGTTTGATTTTCAAAGCCCGAAGTGGGGAGAGGCGGATTTGCATCTTTTGGATGAAGTGTGAAGATAGTTGAATTCTCGCCTACATCTTCAAAAAGTTCTAACAATATACCTTCTGCAATATTCACGTGACTCTCTATATTTTGGTTTAGCCGTAAATTGGTGTATAGTAGTACCAAAGAGATGGAAACACCAGTCAAATGGCAATGGAAATATAACAAGTAAGTACAAAATATGGACAAAATCAAAAACATTACAAAAGAGCTAATAAAGTATGATCCCAAAAAAATAGTACTATTTGGCTCCCGTGCGAGAGGAGACTTTAGGAAAAGCTCTGATATAGATATAGCAGTCGATATAGGGTTAAACTTTAGAGAGAAGAGAAAACTAAGAGAAAAGATTGACATTGTAGTGGGACTATATAGTGTGGATTTGATATTTTTTGATGAGATAGAGGAGAGTTTTAAAAGAAAGATCTTACAAGAAGGGAAAATTCTTTATGAAAAAGAGTGAAGTATTACTCAAAATCGATAATTTTGAGAGAGCATTAAACAGACTGAAAGAAGCGGTAGAAAGAGCAGAAGATGATCTTGACAAAGATGGGGTTATACAGAGATTTGAGTTTACGGTAGAGCTTCTGTGGAAAGCTTTAAAATCGATACTTGCTTATCAAGGCATAGAGTGTCTTTCACCAAGAAACTGTATCAAAGAGTCATTTAAAGCAAATCTCATCAATGATGATGAGGTTATACTTGACATGCTAGATGACAGAAACAAAAGCTCACACATCTACTCCAAAGCTACAAGTGAGGAGATTTTTGGTAGGATAAAGGGGGTTTATCTACACTATATGTTGAACCTTAACTTGAAAAAGTATGCAACATAGCAAACCTTTACCTTTGATGAGCTCTTTAGCGGATGCGATGTTGATATCGAGTGCAAATGCAGAGATGGGCTAGGGGCAGAAGTGATAGTGTGATTTTTTGGCTGAAGTGTGATGATAGTTGAAATTGCAGTAAACTCAGGTGTTATGAAAATATCTCTGTCGCTTTTTGATGCGCAAGTCAAAATTTGATTGAATATATCCAACGAATGAGACAACTTCTATGGGCTAGCATCTATTTACATAAGCTTGATCTAGTATTCATCATAATAGATCAAGAAATAGTTCATAAATTCAACATACTTTAATAAAACTTAGATATAATATTTAAAACAAACAAATTGCAAGATATAATTTTTGGAATAAAATTTGCTGGTAACTTTTTAATAATGAATACGCAAGGTATATATGCATGAAAGGCATCATTTTAGCCGGCGGTAGCGGAACACGGCTCTATCCCATCACCCAAGAGGTGATTAAGCAACTACTCCCTATTTATGATAAACCGATGATCTACTATCCTCTCTCCGTGTTGATG
>JALVVN010000019.1 GCA_027023405.1 Campylobacterales bacterium | reverse complement strand
TTATGTTATAATGTTACCAAAAAGGATAGTTCCACTACTTGAAACAAGAGAGATTAAAAAGCTTTTTTACCCACCTACCCTATCTGACAATGGAGGAGTTGATCGGTTATTTTGCCGTATTTGACGGATTTGACGATCTTGCGCTACTTAAAGAGCAAGAAACCCTACTCAAAAATGTAGAGCACAATATTCTCCATCGATACGCGACACTCTCAAAGATCTTTGACTTTACCGCCGATCCCGATCAGAACGAAGCGATCAATCGCCTCCTCTATCGCCTCGCCATCGGTACCCGAAAACACTACTCCATCTACAAAGATCTCAGCAAAGAGCGCGGTAGTGAAGCCTATCGATATCTCTTTGCGCATCATTTGATCGAAACGGAGCTCTCCAGAGAGACGCCGATCCTACGACACCCCAAACAACTTCTCAAAAAGGAGCATAGAGGGTATAAGATCGAAAACAAAGTCCGCTTTAGCTACGCTTTTTACCGTTTTTGGTTTACCTTCATCTATCCCGACAAAGAGGATTTAGCCAAAGGAGTGTATAATCCCACACTCAAGCGCATAGAAGAGGGACTCGATCGCTATATCAGTGTCTTTTTCGAAGAGATATCAAATCTTTTACTAGAACAGATCTATGCGGGGGAGATCCTCGACAGCGGTTCTTACTGGGATCGGGAGGTGGAGATCGATCTATGGATCAGGCTCATAGAGGGTGGCGGTATCGTCGGAGAGTGCAAATGGAAAAATCATAAAGTGAGCAAAAATATCCTCAATAAACTCAAAAAAGTCTCCCAAAAGGTTGGCTTTGATGTGCGATACTATGCCCTCTTTTCCAAAAGCGGATTTAGCAAGGAGCTTGAAAATTTGAAAGAGAATGAACTCTTACTCTATGATTTGGATGATTTCAAAAGGTTGCTACAATGATCGATAAAGAGCTATTAAAAAATCTTGATACTGAAGATAAAAATCGTCTCATAGAAACACTTGATACTCTGATCTCACAAACCTACAGTGTCGAAGAGGAGTATAAAGCGCTACGAAACTCTTATGAAACGCTCCAAGCGATCATCGCACAGATCATCGAGTCACTGCCGCACGCTATTTGGATTAGACAGGAAGATGGAGAGATCTTTTTGCAAAACTCCAGCGCTAAAAATCTCAACCAAATCTTAGAGCATTACACCTTTTCGGGTAAAGAGGAGATCGAGCTTCAAAGCCGCATCTATCTCGTCTCCAGTACTAAAAGCAACGACAAGATACTCATCACCGCGACCGATATCACCGATCAAAAACGCAGCGAACGCCTCGCCTCGATGGGACAAGTCGCCGCCCACCTCGCACACGAGATCCGAAACCCCATCGGCTCGATATCCATTCTCTCTTCTACCCTCCTCAAAAAAGTCCCCACCCCTCAAAAACCGATCGTTCTTGAAATAAAAAAGGCAATCTTCCGTGTAGAGCGCATCATCAAATCGACCCTACTCTTTACCAAAGGGATACAACCCAAACAGACCCTTTTCCCACTCTCCGCACTTCAAGAGGAGATCGAAGAGGCATTTGAAAACTACGGATACACCAAAGAGATCGACTTGGAGATCGATTTTGAAGAGAGAATGCTCTGGGGTGATCTCGATACGCTTAGTATTGTGATGCAAAACTTCCTTTACAACGCCATCGATGCGATTGAAGAGAGTGAAGAGGAGCACGGTCGCATCTCATTTGCCTATGCCCAGGATCACAACTACGACAAAATCATCGTCAAAGATAGCGGTATCCCTATCCAAGATCCCTCCATCCTTTATGAACCCTTCAAGACAACCAAAACCAAAGGGCACGGACTCGGTCTCGCTTTGAGTCTTGAGATCATCAAAGCACACGACGGCAAAATCACCCTCCTCTCACCCGAAAAAGGCTTTGTTATCTCAATCAAAAAGGATCCGAAGTGAGAGCGATACTCTTTCTCAATATGGGCGCCCCACGCAATCTCGATGAGGTTGAAATCTTTTTGAAGAATATGTTTTTAGACCCCAATATCATTCGTGTCAAGAGCAATCTTCTACGCCGTTTTATCGCCACCATGATCACCAGCTTTCGCGCCAAAAATGCAAAAGAGAGTTACCAAGAGCTTGGCGGTTCTTCTCCACTTGTCGCACACACAAAAGAGCTTGTGAAAGAGATATCCAAACGCTACCCCGATGATATCGTCGCAAGTGTGATGCGCTATACACCTGACTTTGCTCCTGATGTAATCTGCGATCTCCAAGCCAAAGGTGTTGATGAAGTAATCCTCTTTCCGCTCTACCCCCACTACTCCACCACAACAGTCAAGTCTTCTTTGGAAGATTTTGAAGAGGCATCACGAGCATGCGATTTTGCACCAAAAGTGCGGATCGTCCAACCCTACTACAAAGAAAAGAGCTACAACCTCTCCCTTATCGACGAAGTCAAAAAGAGCCTGCATATCGATCCAAGCGAATGTGAACTCATTTTTAGCGCCCATTCACTCCCTCAAAAAATTGTCGATCAGGGTGATCCCTACCAACAAGAGGTAATCGAGCACACCCAAATCCTCAAAGCACTTCTTCAAGAAGAGGGGTTGCAGTTTCGCGACTATCACCTCGCCTATCAATCGAAGCTTGGTCCCGTCAAATGGCTCGAACCCTCACTCGAAGAGAAACTCAAAACACTCCCTAACAAAAAAGCATTGGTCCTTCCCCTCTCCTTCACACTTGACAACTCGGAAACCGATTATGAACTCTCGAATGAGTACCGTTCCCTTGCCAAAGAGGAAAAATATGACTACTACGAAGTGGTCACATGCCCCAACCACTCTCCACAACTACTCGACTTTATAGAAGGAGCCATCGATGCTATCAGCCAGGATTGAGATCGGAAAGATCAATAGACTTCAGATTGAGAGAGAGACACCAAACGGTCTCTACCTCAGCGCACACGATGGACACGAAGTACTCCTGCCCAATATCTATGTCACAGAGGAGATGGAGATCGGCAAGATCATCGACCTATTTATCTATCGTGACTCCGAAGATCGACTCGTTGCTACGACACAAGCCCCCAAGGCGATACTCGGCTCCTTTGCCTATCTGGAAGTGGTCGATAAAAATAGAGACGGTTTTTTTCTCGACTGGGGGCTACCCAAAGATCTCTTTGTTCCGCTCAAAGAGCAAAAGGGGCTTCAGATCGGTGATAAAAAACTCTTCTATATTGATCTCGACCCCGATACAAACCGTCTTTACGCCTCCCAAAAAATCGGTAAATATCTTCAAGCAAAACCGCGTCTACACAAGAGCCAAAAGGTAGAGATCCTCATTTTTGCCCAAACACCGATGGGCTATAAAGCGATTATTGACAACAAATACAGCGGGATGATTTACGCCAATGAGTGCTTCGAGAAGATCGTTTTGGGCACGAAACGCGAAGCCTTTGTCAAGCTGGTACGCGCGGATCACAAGGTCGATCTGAGTCTCACCGCCTTGGGAAAAGGAGCGCTAGAGGATGCGACACAAAAAATACTCACCGCACTCCAAAATCACAACGGTATCCTCGATCTTAACTATAAAAGCGATGCAGAGCGTATCAAAAATGAGTTGGGTTTGAGTAAAAAAAGTTTCAAACGCGCTTTGACGGCATTGATTGAGCAAAATAGTATCACAGTGGCGGAAAATATCAAGATTGTTCAATAAGTTTTTCTAAATTATCAGACTTTATGGTATGATACCTCAAAACGCTTGAGGGTATTTAATGAAAATATTTGAATATATCAAAAGTGATTTGGTGCGTTACACCGGTCATTACTCTTTTGGATTAATGGTCTTGCACTATTTGAAAAATCCGGGATTCAAATACTCCTTTTGGCTTCGACTCTGCAAACATCGCAATCCTATGATTCGCATTATCGCAATCTTACAGCACCGCCGACTCACTATGAAACATCAAATACAAATTCCCCGTACCACTCAGATCGGTTATGGACTCTATATCGGTCATCATATGTGTGTGGTTGTCAATGATAGTGCTATTTTAGGTAACAATGTCAATCTCAGTCAATTTGTTACCATTGGAGCAAATGATGGTAAAGCCGCGGTAATCGGAGACAATGTCTATATTGGTCCTAGTGTCTGTATCGTCGGGAATGTCAAAATCGGTAGCAACGCTACGATCGGCGCGGGAAGTGTTGTGACAAAAGATATCGACGAAAATGCTACGGTCGCAGGTGTACCGGCAAAGCTACTCTCCTATAACAATCCCGGTCGCCATGTCAATCGACGATGGGAAGTGAAGTAATTAAATATGTTAATTTCTCTTTGTGGCAATCACATCCGCATAGCGGATGCTTTTCCCCTCCTGAGTCTCTAAATCGACAAACCCCTCTTCAAAGAGCATCACAATCGTCGATCCCATCATAAACATCCCCATCTCTTCACCCTTTTTAAGCTCAATTGGCTCCGCATACTCAAATACGCGTCGTTCTCTCACATCTGTGACATTCGTATCGATCTTGGGCTCAAAATGGAGTGTCATTTTTCCCACATTCAACGCCCCAACCAAAACGATATAAAAGAGCCGATCACTCATATCCAATGCTTCTATAATCACCCGCTCATTTTTCACAAAGAGAGAAGGCATCTTTTTGAGGTAGGTGAAGTTCACCGGATAGAGTGCCCCCGGTACATGAATCACCCGCAACACTTTCATATCCATCGGTACATGATAACGATGATAATCTTTGGGTGAGAGGTAAAAATTGACAAAAGCACCCCCCTCCAAAATTTTAAAATCCTCTTCATCAACTTCAGTAGTCAATAACTCTCGAATCGAATAAGCAAATCCCTTGATCTGCAACGCGGTTTGCTCACTCACAACTCCTTGCGCTGATATGAGCGCATCACACGGGGAGATCACTTTCACTGGATCTTGACTACACTCCCTTGGATACTTGAGCTCACGCGTAAAGAGAGCATTAAGTGTTTCATAAGAGGAAGCAGGTTCAAAATTACTCAAATCCACTCCGGTAAATTTGACATAGAGTTGGTTGATCCCCCACTGTAAGAGGTGAGGGTGTCGTCTCGAAGCAAACTTCCCAAAGGCTCTCGATATAGCGTTAGTCCAAGCCGCTCTTAGCAATGTCACAACACATCTCCGATATGGGCAAGTGCCTTTTTCATCAGGGAAATATGGTAACTCTCTTGGTTATTGATAAAGGTGAAAAAGGGGCTCAATTTTTCGTGGTTGATATCTTTTGCGAGCTTCACACAAAGCTCCTTGGCACCCTCCTCCTCTTTGATCCCGTCAATCAAAAACGCTCTGAGATCATCAAACTGATATACCCGCTTCGCAACCACTCGAGGTAGTGCTAATAGACCCATCTTACTCATCATTCGAGCAAATGATTTGAGATGAAAATGAGACTCATAGATTAAATCAAAGAAAATCGAACTTAGGAGCTTAGAGTTGGTATAAAAGTTTGAATAGGTATAGACCAAAATCAACTCATACTCTTTATAACTCTCCTCAAAGAGAAAGAGGATCAAGCTACTGAGTTGATGCTCATCGAGCACAATATCCTCAAGCTGTTTGGAGCGATTAAAAGCTTCAATAGGATGGTTATTTTTCTCTTCGCCCAAAAGCTGCCGTAACTTCTCAATAAAGTAGTGCTCATCGTGCAAAAATCGTTCATAGAGATCGCCCTCACCGTAGTGGGTGCGGATCGACTCCAATGCATCGATAAGTGCTTGAAAGAGTGAAAAGTTATCCGCATACGCAATCTCAATCTGCTCCCGTTCAAAATCAAAGGGCCGATCCTGTTCAACTAATTCATTACCCAACCACAATAGATGACGATACTCAATCATCGCAAAATCGTAAAGAATCTCATAAAGCGCTTCATCCTTGAGACTAAAAGCACCAAAGAGTATACGAAGCCAAAGTGTATGCTTCTTTTCAAACAGCTCACTTCTCATCTTCAACCACACAATCATTCGAAATCAACATAATATACTCACTCTCCGGCTCACCTTTTTGACGATGATAGAAATTTCGCTCCGCAGCCATAAAGCCTTTTGCGACCATTTCACCACACGCTCTCTCCTCCGGCGGTGCCGACTCCATCTTTTTGAGAAACTCATCGGCGACATCATCCGCTTCTTGGAGCGTTTCACCTTTGATCATGTCGGTAAAGATAGAACCGATCACAATCGTACTCATACATCCAATCGCTTGAAATTTAATATCTTCAATGATCTCATCCGATGAAAGTTTAAGATAGATCTCTACCAGTTCATTATTGTATGGGTTTTGTCCCACCCCTTTTGCATCGGCATCTTCCATCGCACCGTAGTTGCGTGGATGCATCATATGGTCAATATACTCATCCTTGAGCGCTTCTCTATCAGACATAAGACCCCCTGCTAAGATGCGAAATTTTAACATATTTGAATTAGTACAAAGAGGGAAAAAAAGAGGAGTGTGAGAATTTAATCTCACACTAAGAAAGGTTTAATAAGCGCCCTCTTTTAAGAGAACCACTCGGACTGTCTTAATGAGCACCATAATATCAAGCCAAAGTGACCAGTTATAGACATACCAAGTATCCACCTTGACACGAAAATCGTAATCCGTATCACTTCGTCCACTCACCTGCCAAAAACCTGTAATCCCCGGCTTGACCATCTTATAATATTCAGCAGAATCTTTGTAATACTTTTTCAACTCCTCCTCTACCACAGGACGAGGTCCCACAAGACTCATTTCACCCTTGAGTACATTAAAGATTTGAGGCAGTTCATCAAGTGAAGATTCTCGAATAAACTTTCCTATCTTTGTCACTCGTGGATCATTTTTGAGCTTATAGTTCGTCTCCCACTCTTCACGGATAGCCGGATCACTCTCGAGTAGCTTTTCCAATCGCTCTTTGGAATCAGAGTACATACTGCGAAATTTTAGTACCGGCACAATCTCCCCATCTTTACCCACACGATTGTGCGCATAAAAGACATTACCGGGAGACTCCTTCTTGATGAAATATGCCAAAATACCGATCACCGGCAACAAAATAGGCATCAATGCCAATGAAACGACAATATCAAAAGTGCGTTTGGCAAATTGGTTGATCGAGGATCGGACATTATTCTCCACTTTGAGCATCATCAAATCAAGATCATAGACATGAAAGGTTTCCGTATTGAGAGGTGAGACACCGTGCATTTCGGGCACGATAATCAACTCTCTAACCTTTTTTTGAATCCGTACAATAATTTTAGAAAGCTTCTTCGCCGGCAAATTCGGTAGCGCCAAAATAGCAGATTGTGCAGCATATTTATTTGCAATCTCTTGAAAATCTTTAATTTTACCCAAAACTTTGATACTACGACCGTTGATCTTGTAAGTTTTACCGACTTTTGCCTCATCATCATCCAAAAATCCGACTACTTTATGACCAAGATAGTCTTGATTAAAGAGCTCTTTTACCGCCGCTTTACCTGCACGACCCGCACCAAGAACCAGTGTTTTTCTTTTGTAAAAATCAAACTTATACATAATATGTTTGATGGCAAACTTCTCAAGGGGAATTAAGACTATCAAAAAGCCCCATAAAAAGAAAAGTGTCAAACGAGAAAGCGCTCCATAATAGTGACCAAAAGAGATAATTGTAAAAATAATTAACATTGAAATAGTCGTGTATTTAAAGATGCGTTGTGTCTCATCCCAAAATGGCAATCGTTTGGTATAGATCCCCTCATTTGCATAGGAGAGTAGTAAGATAATCGGTATCCACCACAATGAAAAAAATTCACTAAGCGTAAAACTCGTTGTATCGATAAAAAAACTACTCAAACCATACGCAAGAAGTACACTAAGGTAATAAGCGAAAATATCAAAGCCCAACAGTATGACAACTTCTGACAATACCTTTAACTTTTTAATCCGTTTCAACATTGACCCTTTTCAATATATTTATTTCTTAAATCGACGAATTATAATATTTTTTTACTATTTTTTTAATGAAACATATTTAAAACTTGATTGAGTAGGTTGAAGTATTTGAATTTTATAGGCGACTTGATTGTTGAGCATCTCCTCTTGGAAAGTCTTTGGCGTATGGTAAATAAAATGTGTCAAAAAGTAATCCATACCGAGCATCGTTGAGTAATTCACCCAAGCATAGTCAATATTGGTACCCAAAATAAGATTGATATCTTTGAGTCTAAAGCGACTTTTTCCTATAGAATTGGCGATATACATCTTTTGACGATCTTGATACTGCGTGAGTGAAAAGATGAGAGGACTATAAGCGATCTGCGTCAAGAGAAGATTCTTGTAGGGCACATGATACACACTCAATTGAGAAGCAAGGAGTGATGTTTTGACAATCGGCATATTCAAGAAAATGGAAGTACCGTCAAGTCGATGGTTCTTTTTGATATAGGGGGCTAAATTGACTTTGGCACTGCGGATCATTTGCTCATACGCAATATCACCGAAAGCAGCATCTTTGACAAAAGAGGCGATCTTTTTTGCTAAAGGACTCGCATCGTTAAAAATTGCTATCTTATCCCCTGCAAAAGTGAGTAGCCGATCGATCTGTTCCTCATAATCTATCCCGCCGAAATAGAGATTATCACTCTCTAAAGGTACCTCTTTTTTATTGACAGTGGGAATATAGACAATCAAACTCTTCTCATACTTGGCAATCCATCTCGCCCCTCTTTGTGTCATCGGAGCAATCACCAGTGAAAAGCCTTTTTGACGGATTTTATTCAGCGTATTCACAATGTGTTGCGGATTTTCATCTTGACAATCAAAGAGCTCAATATCGAAACTTCCCTGCTTGTAAATGAGATAGGAAAGCAGTGAATCAGCAATAGAGTTCGCATATTTTTTAATCACCTTTTTGGGAACCATGAGGGCAATCTTTGGATAATCTATATGTTCATAAATATCTCGCTGATGTGAAACATAAATCGTCTTTGACTGCTCTTGCTCCTCTTGCATATCATCAAAGGTTTTGAGTTCTCTCTCATCTTTTTGAGAATCCTCTATCTTGATTTGAGGGGCTTTACGATCGGATGATTTGGTTTGCGCTTTGACTTCATCACCAAGTACAGAAGGCTCAAATACCTCCTCTTTTGCCGGAGGTGCTGAAAAATCAAAATTGATCGCAAAAAGTGTGCGTGCCAAGAAGATAAATAGTAATACTGTTTTCATGATAAGAGCGCCTTTATCTTTTTCATATCGTTAAATACATAGCGTTTTGCCGAGGGATTTCTAAGTAAAAAAGAGGGGTGGAAAGTAGGCACAAGCAACCTCTCGCCAAAATGCATCACCTCACCGCGAATCTTTGAAATACCTCTCTCAAAATCCCCGGTCAAATATTGATACGCCGTTGCACCGAGTGTAATAATCATCTGCGGATCCACCATCTCGATCTGTCGCAATAAAAAAGGTAGGCAACTCTGTGCTTCTTCGCGATCGGGAGCACGGTTAAGCGGGGGTCGGCACTTGACAATATTGGCGATATAGACATCCTCTCGTTTACACTCAAGCGTTGTTTCAATGATCTTTGTCAGTAGTTGTCCAGACTTGCCTACAAAAGGTCTTCCTGTCTGATCCTCGACTGCACCCGGTCCCTCACCGACAAACATGATTTGAGCGGACTCATTTCCCTCACCAAAGACAACATTTTTTCGGCTTTTTGAAAGTCCGCATAGTGAACAAGAGAATACCATCTTTCTAAGCGCATCCATCTGATTCGGTAATCGCATTGCGGGTGTATCTGACATCTTGACCTCTTTGGGTTCATCAAAATAGGCAATTTCGAGCGCACGATAACGATAAAGTTTTTGCAACTGTTTGAGCTGGTGTAGGTTTTCCATAGGGGTATCGTATCAAAGGGGGGATTAAAGGGGGATAAAGTCTAAATGTCAATCGGGTGAAAACCCGATCGTTGGATTATTGTTCTACTGTCACTTCAACAGGCGTACCTTCCCAAATACCGTGTTTTGTGCAGTAACCGTGTGCAACAAGCTTCAACTTTTTACCGGTTGGGATGATAGTAAAAGTTGTCGTGTTGTGTGCTTTGGTATTACCAAGCGCACCGGGTACATAGACCGCTTCCGCCAATTTTGTATCACCGTCAAAAAGTGTCACAGACTCAATAAAGTGATCATAATCATCAGGGTGTGTATATTCATTACCCATCTTGACAGTCACTTCAAAAGGCTCTCCCGCTTTCGCTGTCTTTTCACAGTGAATAAAAGGAGAGTGTCTATCGATCAAATCTCTTTTTGCTTCTCTATCGATCTCAGAAATATCTTCATATTTATGTATTTGTGGCATGTTTAAATCCTTTTCCTATTTAATTTAGTATCCCGATCATAACGCAAACTACTTTAAAACAAGATAAATTTTATCCTAATTACCTTTTAGGCAAAGGTGACATCGCTCACATGGTGCTCAAGACCCAACTCTTTGGGATCAATACCCAATGCTAACCCGACCATTTGAGGCAGGTGCAACACCGGCATCTTCACATCTCTTCCCATCTCTTGAGAGATGTGCGCCTGCTGTGTATCCATCCTTAGATGACAAAGCGGGCACGGTGTTACCATCATCTCCGCACCGTTGTCTATCGCATCGAGCATCGCCGTACCGGAGAGTCGATTGGCCGTTTTAGGTGCCTGAAGCTCCACATGGAAACCGCAACACTTGTTTTTGCTCTCATACTCCACATTTTTACCGCCAAGCGCCAAGATCAGCTTGTCGATAGAATTTGGAGCATAAGGATTTTCTCCTCCATTACTATGTCCATGCAATTCGCTTGGTCTAATGTTGTGACATCCGTAAAAAGCGGCAATTTGAAAATCACTCAACGGCTTTGTCACTTTACTCGCTATCGCTTCGACACCGAGATCATCCACCAACGCATACAAAAAGTGCTTCACTTCGCTTGTACCTTGATACTCCAAGCCCACTTCTGCAAGCTTTGCATTGATCTGCTGCTTGAGTTCAGGATTGTGATCGAGTCGCTCTTTAGTCATGGCGGTATTGAGTTGGCATGTATTACAGATCGTCACCATTGTCAAACCCAATTTCTCTGCATAGATAATATTTCTCGCATTGAGCACCAAAGAGAGCTGATCGTCAAAGTCCTGCAAATGGCTTGCACCGCAACAAGAGGCTTCATCCAACAAAACTAGTTCAATATCTAACGCTTTTGCAACCGCCAATGTCGATTTTAATAACTCCGGCGTACTCTCTCTTGCCGTACATCCCGTGTAGAGTGCATACTTTAATTTACTCATTTTATCCCCTTAAACTTCGCAGTGGATGCGATATCCACCAACTTTTGTATCTCATCAAGATTTTTACTTTTCGGCATATTCCAAGGCATGACGATCTTGCCCTTCTTAAACATTTTGATCGCTACCGGCACATGCTTGAGCACTCCGGGGATTCCCTCTGAATATTTCACCAACTCACCCTCATCGAGTAATCCATGCTTTTGGATACTCGGCTTAAATCCGACCGCATGTCGTACCGCAACATTATCTTGCGCCATATTTTCTTGGAAAGTTTGCTGATGGAGCTTGGTAATCTTACCGATAGGATCGAGCTCTTTAGGGCACGCTTGGGCACACTCAAAACACTTCACACAATCCCAAATACCACTGCCGATCTCATTGACTCTCTCCAAACGATCCCGCTTCGCTTCATCTCTCACATCCGCATTGAAACGATAGGTCAATGCTAATGCCGCAGGACCTAAATAGTCAGGGTTTGCTTCGACTACAGGACAAGAGTAGTAGCAGTTTCCACACTGAATACAATAATCCGCATCATCAATCTTTTCAGCGACCTTGGGGGGTACCAAATTCTCTTTTTGTGGTGATTCATCGATCGTCGCGACGAGATAGGGCTGTACGCTGTTATAGTTTTGCCAAAAGTTTTTCTTGTCAATGACCATATCTTTTATGGCACGCTTGCTATCTTGAGGCTCGATCGTCAACTCATTTCCAAATATCTCTACCAGATCACTCACCCGATCTTTACACGCCAAAGTCGCTTTTCCGTTGACTTTTACCGCACATGAACCACAGATACCGTGTCGACAACTTCTACGATAGGAAAAACTCCCGTCATGCTCCCACTTGATACGGTTGAGAATGTCCAAGATCACCTCTCCGGGTTTCACTTCCAACTCATAAGTTTTATAGGTAGGAAGATAGTCAGTCTCACTGTTAAATCGAAATACTTTAAATGTCATCTTTTTTGTTGTTATCTCTGCCATCACTCTATCCTAATATTTTCTTGCTTCGGGCTTGAACTTACCAAGCACTACATCGCCGTAATCGATACTGATTTCACCATCATCACTCATATATGCAAAGGTGTGTTTGAGAAACTTCTTGTCATCCCTTTTGGGGAAATCATTTCTAAAATGTGCCCCTCTACTCTCCTCACGCGCCAATGCACCTTCCACGATGAAAGCTGAAAAATCAAGCATATGCCCAAGTTCTATCGCCTCTTGCAAATCAGTATTGTAAACATCGCTCTTATCATCGATACGAATATTTTCATAGCGTTTGCGAAGCTTTTGGATCACTTTCTTCTGTTTTTCAAGAGACTCTTTGGTACGGAATACTCCTGCATTTTTGGTCATGCTATCTTGTAGCTCTGTGCGTAACTCAGGCACTCTTTCTGTTCCATTGTTTTCTAAGAGTTTTTTCATCTCAGAGAGCATTCTCTCAGCCACAGACTCATCCACCTCTTTGAGCTCTAATTCATCAATATCTTTTGCCATCGTTTGACCGACATGACGACCAAAGAGAGGCGCTTCAAGCACAGAATTTGCACCCAATCGGTTGGCACCGTGTACGCTTACACATGAACACTCTCCTGCTGCATAGAAGCCGGGTACCGTCTCATTTGGACTCTTTTTCGCGCGCCCCTCGATAGTCACAGGAATACCGCCCATCGAGTAGTGTGCCGTCGCAGCAATCATGATCGGCTCTTTCACCATATCCAAACCTAAAAAGGTAATCGCCAAATCACGAAGCTCCGGCAACCGCTCCATAATCTTTTTTTCACCCAAGTGTGTCAGATCAAGATAGACCGCATCTTTGTCAGGACCCACACCCCGTCCCTCTAGCACCTCTTGCGTGATCGAACGACTCACCAAGTCTCTAGGACCTAGTTCCATCTTCTCAGGCGCATATTTTTCCATAAAGCGTTCACCTTTGGAGTTGAGAAGTTTTCCACCCTCTCCCCGTGCCGCTTCACTCATCAAGATACCTGTCCCTGCCAATCCGGTCGGGTGAAACTGTACAAACTCCATATCCTCTAGTGGCAATCCGTGTCGCGCCACGATCGAGAGTGCGTCACCCGTATTGGCATGCGCGTTTGAGTTGATCTTAAACGCTCTTCCGTAACCGCCGGTCGCGAACATAACTGCTTTGGCATTGAAGATCGCCGGCTTACTTGTCTTGATATCATAAGCACAAACACCCTTGACGACACCGTCTTCATAGATCAAATCAGAAACATACCACTCATCCAAAAAGTCCACACCTAAACGATTGGCTTGTTCAAACATTGTTTGTAACAGTGTCAAACCGGTGCGATCTTTGGCAAAACAGGCTCTCGGATGAGATTGCCCACCAAAGGGGCGTTGGGCAATCGTGCCATCTTCGTTACGACTAAAGACCGCTCCCATATGCTCAAACCATCGCACGAGTTCCGGTGCTGTTTGACACATGAACTCAACGGCATCCTGATCCGCAAGATAATCACTTCCCTTGACAGTATCAAACTCATGCGCCTCCACACTATCCTCTGCTGAAAAAGCAGCGTTAATACCACCCTGCGCCGCACCGGAGTGACTTCGCAACGGATGTAGCTTGGTGATCACAATGACATTTTTTCCAGCTTTTTTCAGCTCTCTGGCCGCTGCAAGTCCCGCCAATCCGGCACCCACGACGACAGCATCATACTGATGAATCGGAATACTCATAAACCGTGTCCTTTTTGAAGATTTAAATTTGTGGGAATATTATAGTCTTTGATGGCTGAAAATCCGCACAAATCATTCTATTACTTATTCTAATAGTAGTAAAAGTGTTACGATTTTTCTTCTTTAGCGTAAGTTCTATGTTAAAGAAATTAAAAGGGCATAAAAAGCCACCCCCATTTAGTCGATACTCTTCCAAATAACCTATCAAGGAAAGCATCCAATGAAGAAATTCCTACTCCTATCAAGCCTCGTAATAAGCTTTGCACAAGCAAACTGTATCACTTGCATCAAGCATAAATGCAAAGCAGGGGATGGCAATGCCTGCTATCAACTCGGTCTCAAATATGAAAATGCACTTGTCAATCCTCAAATTAATCGCATCAACAACAAGCGCGCATGCACCGCACTCACTTCACTCTATGCCGATTCTAATTGTGACAATAAACTATACCACAAAGCCGACTACACCAAAGCATTGGCACTCTATCGACGCGCCGCTTCATATGGCTATGCAAAAGGGTACCTTAGTGAAGCGATCATGCATGTCAAAGGAGAAGGCGTACCAAAAAATATCAAAAAAGCGATGTCGCTCTTCTATCGCGCCTGTGAATCGGGTGCACAAAACGGTTGCTACAACTACGCACTACTCAAAGATAGCGGGTATTAATCACTCAGGCGCTCTTGATAGAGCGCACGCAAAAGCTGATCCGCCTCACAAAAAAGCGCATAATTTTCAATTCCCTCTCGCATCAGTGGAAAGTACTTTTCATAGGCACTCCAAAGCCGTTTTGCTCCATCCATATTCCCCCGCTTGACCAATTCAAAAGCAGTCGCACCGTTGATAAACCCTTTGCAAAGATTTTTAAGCGGATGCTCTCCCTTTCGGATCGTATGCCAATAGTGCTCCAAATCCTCATGCGCCGCATAAAAGTCATCTCGTTTGAGATCATCGATAAACAGTTCCAAACTCTTTTTCATTACCCCCTCCTCTGTTCCACCTAATTATAAAGAAAAAAACTATACAAACACTTTTTAAACACTTTTTTTTTGTAGACTTACACAAGATTTGATATACTTTTTCAATTGATAAGGAGCGTAATATTGATAATTCGAACTTTTATGGTAATTGTGGTGATATTCAATTTGATAGCATGTGGTAGCGGAGCGAAAGAGTCCTCTAAACTTGAGAAAATCGCAACGCAAACCAAAAAAAAGCTCTCCCCTCAACTCAGAAATAATTTGATCAAACACGCACAAAATGCTATCCAAACAAAATTGGCACAAGATCATATGCAACTCCAAGCCTTCTCTCTCTCACTCAGGGCACAAGGTGTCATCGCTATTGGGTCAAATCGTGACAAGAGCCGGTTTAATATCTATCGATTTAATGCTGATCCACTCAAATATGAAAAAACTTTTGAAAATGTAAAAATAGAACCAGGTAGCACAATTGAAACGATTACACCGCTTGAAAATGGTTCATTTAAGATCTTGACGCACAAAAACAGTAAAAGCGAGCACTATATTTTTAACTATTTCGACGGCACTTTAAAAAAAGAGCAATCCAACTCTGATGATGCTATCAAAGCTACTGTTGAAAAAGATGGGATGAAATTTATCACCTATGCATACTCACTACACGGTGGCGGAATACTCGCAATCGGAGCCAATGAAACCAACGACACTTTTAATATCTACAGATTTGACGCCGCAACCAAGAAATTTGAAAAAGTGTTTAAAAATGTTCCCATAGAAAAACAATCAATCATTGTCTCTATCAGCCCTTTAGAGGATGGAAAGTTTAAAATCACCACGCAAAAGAACGGTCAATCAAGAAGTGCAATCATGAACTATTTTAATGGGGATTTTTACTATGAGGATAGTGCCGGTACCAACATTGAAAACCGACTTCGTGACATTGTGGCAAAAGATGGATTGACACTTCAAGCATACCAATACTCACTACAACATGGCGGTATCTTAGCCATAGGTGCTGATGATAAACTGGAACGCTATGACTTTTATCGAATCGATGCCAAAACCTTAGTCGTTGAAGAGATCTATAAAGATGTACCTCTCTATAATGGAGAGATTATCAAAAAGATTACTCCGATGCATAACGGTAAGTTTCTACTTGAAACAGACTTTTACGGCTTAAAGAGTCAAGCGATCTTTGACTATTTTACAGGAGATTTTGCCTATCAAGAGTAACAAACACTTTTTCGCCACTTTTTTTCTTTATAGTTAAGTTAAAGAAAAAAAGGAGTCTAAAATGGCAACACAACAGTATCGAATAGGTTTTCTCAGTATGGCACTAATTGGAACACTAGCTTTAAGTGGATGTGGTGGCAACACGGTTTCCGCAGAGCGAATAGCTGTCAAAAGTTATTATCAAGTTGATCCGCAAGGAGCTCAAGAGGCGAATATCGCACAAAAGAGTATCCGTTCAGCCTTAGTAAGCGGTCGATTTAACGCTATCAAATCATTTACCTTTACCCCGCAAAGAGGCGGTGTTTTTGTACTATTTAGCGGTGATAACGGTGAAGCGTTGGTTTTGTACGGTCTAGAAGATCCAAGCCACCCTCAAGAGGAGTACACCGTCGTTTCAACAAACTATGGTGAGACTATTTCTGATGTCAAGATGCTTGGAAACGGAAAAATGCGCTATACCCTAAATAGTGATGGAAATTCACAAGTTGTAACATATGACTATTTTCATAAAAAAGTAATTGAAGATGGCTCTTCAGACAATCACAATCACTTCCCATCAAGAGATGAACTCAAATCCATCATACAAAATCGCACACTGGGTGATACTATCGTGAAAGAGATCATCTTAACCCCAAAAAAAGGCGGTATGTTTGTATATACCGATAGTATGGAAGCCAGAAGCATCAAACTTTATGGATTAGAGAATCCGTGGGATCCTCAGTTTGAAGATTATATTGTCACATCAGACAAACCGGGTGCTGCTCAGTATGAGCATATTCAAGTTATCAAGCCGGGTATTTTGCAATATAATGAAATATATCGTAGAGACGGCATAAAACATAATGACACAGTTCAATATGACTACTTCAACAAACGAGAAATTTCAAGAAAGGACAATGAAACTAAGACGCATAATCCAAAATCAACATTTATGAGTTATCTTAAGAGCAAATATTCTCGGGCAAACTTACATATCGAAAGATTTGAAAAGTTGATCGGCAATCAATATTTGGTTATCTTCACTTTAGGATATCGTGGAGGTGACGGTCACAAAATAACCGGTGTTTACAATATCGACACTTCCGTCACCCCTGAAAAAAGAGTCGCAAATGAAAATCTTGACGGTGGGCCGGGTGATTCTGCTACAAATCTACGCATCAACCGTGAAGAGGGGTATATCAAGTATCACTACCATAGCGGTTTTGCCGATCCTACTATTGACGAAGAGAGAGTCTACTGGTACGATTAATCTGTTTTGATATAATGTAACAGATAATAGAAGTCATAGGAAAAGTCATGCAACAGGCGTCTCAATTTACTTTACTCTATGTCGAAGATGAAGCCTTTATTCGTCAAAATGCGGTGCTTTTCCTCGAAGATATCTTTCATGAAATTTATGAGGTTGATAATGCCTTTAGCGCATTGGAGATCTACGAAGAGAAGAAGCCCGATATTATCATCACCGATATCTCTATGCCCAAGATGAACGGCTTGGAGCTGTGTGAGAGAATCAGAGAAAAAGATACCAAAACACCTATCATCATCACGACCGCACATACCAATACCGAATATCTTTTAAAGGCGGTAGAACTCCAATTGGTGAAGTATCTTCTCAAACCCTTGGATGAGCAGAGTTTACACGAAGCGATACAGCTCTGCTTTGATAAGCTACAGCAAAACAGTTCAAACATCATCCAACTCAACAACCGTTTCACCTACGACAGCTTCAATCATACCCTCCTAAAAGATGGCTCAGTTGTAAAATTAACCAACCGTGAAGCACTCTTTTTAAAACTTCTCATCAAATACCGCGATCGGGTGTGCACCTATACCGAGATCGAAAACTATGTCTTTGGCGGGTATGGGATGAGTGAGGATGCACTCAAGACAGTCGTCAAAAATCTACGCAAAAAGAGTGACAGCTCCCTCATAGAAAACCATTCAAAAGTAGGATATAAGATTGTTATCGATCTCTAACAAGCCGTTTCAGATAAAACTCCTGCTACTTATCGCTTTTTCTCTCTTTATTCTCCTCACAAACGACAACCTCTTTGCGCCGGACACCAAGATCTATTCGCACTACACCCCTTTCAAAGTCTTTATCGCAACTCTCTGTTTCGGTATCATCATCTCCGCATCGATCTACAACATGGCACTCTATATTTTCAGCCGCGATAAACGCTACCTCTACTACGCTTTAGGGCAATTTTCCGTGCTTATCTTTCTTGCTTCACTCGATAATATTCACATTGTTCCGCTGAATGAGATTTTTACTTTTGGGCACAGCCATCTCATCTTTGATATCTCGCATATCGCCATTCTCCTCTTTTCCGTTCTTTTCATCAAATACTTTCTAGGCATCACCAAAGATCAACGAGAGCTCTATATGATGATCGAAGTGATCAAATATGCGGCATGGCTCGATCTTCTGCTCACGCTCATACTTTCTCATAGTGTCATCACAAGAGTCGTTCCCGTATTCCTCCCCGTTTGGCTCTTAATCTCAGAGGCAAACCGCATCCTCAAAGAGAAAGATAAAGCCTTCTACTTCTTTTACTACGGATGGAATATGGTGATCATTATGGGGATCATCGTCTATACCGATATTACCGTCTATTTGGGGCTCAATTTTCCATTTTTACATCTCACTTTTGCGATGGAGTCACTCATCCTCTCTTTGGCAATCGCCTACAAGATGAAGGTCTTGGAAGATGAACGCGTCAAACAGCAAACCCTCCTCCTCCAACAATCCAGACTCGCCTCTATGGGGGAGATGATCTCCATCATCGCACACCAGTGGAGACAACCCCTCACACACCTCTCCTATATCTTCATGAATATGAAAAAGCGGATCGACAACCGTGCATTTCTCAATGATAAGCTCCAAGAGGGGAGAGCGCAGATTAACTATATGTCGCAAACGATCGAACTCTTTTCTAACTTTTACAACCCCTCTAAAGAGAAGGAGGAGTTTAGCGTCACAGATGCCTGCAACAAAGCGATCACGATCGCACAACCCGCACTCAAACGAGCCAATATTCATTTAACAATCACCACAGAAGGGGATTTTACGCTCTTTGGCAACAAAAATGAGTTTGAGCAGGTGATCTTGAATATTATTAACAACGCACGAGATATTATCTTACACAGTGAGATAGAAAACGGCACGATCAAACTTTCTATCCACCAAAACAGCGTCACCATCACCGATAACGGAGGTGGCATCCAAGAAAAAAATATCAACCGAATCTTTGAACCCTACTTTACGACCAAAAAGAGTGATGGTATCGGTCTCTATATCTCTAAAACAATTATCGAAAAGGAGTTTAGCGCTCAACTGATCGCTGAAAATCTATCCGACGGAGCCCGTTTTACAATCTCATTCTAATCTCAAACAGTGCACCCCTAGAGCTGTTTTTTACAGACAAACTACCCGAAAACTCCTTTTCAATAATCACTTTTGCGATATAGAGACCGATACCGTCACTCCTCTCTTTCGTAGTGAAATAGGGTTCAAATATTTTCTCCATATTTTCAGCAGATATACCCCCTGCATTATCTTCAATCTTCACAACAGCTCTCTCTATCGTAAGCCAAATCGAAGGGTTTTCGATCTCTCTTTCGATCAACACATCTCGTGCATTGTGAAGGAGGTTTAAGATCACCTGCTCAAATTCATTCCGGTTTCCAAACTGTTCAAAATCCTCTTCGCAAAAAAACTTCACATCTATATGCTGTTTTTTTAATGAAAAACCGGCTATCGTCAATGCCCTTTGAGATGCATCTTGAATCGAGAAGAGCTCCCTCTTTTTGCTCGGATTGTAAAAATTGCTAAACTGCTCAATCGTTTGCGACATATACGCGATCTGATCCTCACCCTCCTCCAATTTTTCAGCTAAAAATGTAGGCTCTTTGATCTTCTGTTTCATATTCATACAGAGATACAAAAGATGAGTGAGAGGTTGTCTCCACTGGTGTGCGATGATGGAGATCATCTCACCCATAGAGGCGAGTCTCGATTGTTGTAGGAGCAAGCTCTGTTGCATCGCTTTCTCCTCTTGCATCTCCTTGATCTTATAGGCGATCGCCAAGGCAAAGATGATCGACTCTAAGGCAAAAGTGACATGCAGATAGGGGAAGTCCATGTTGAAATAGGTTGTCAAATTGGTATAGACGAAAAAGCCTACAAAGATCACCATATTCCACCCGTAGTATAAAATATTGAATGCTTTATCTTTTGCGGGAATGAGCCGTTTGGCTTCTGTGATCACAAACCAAATAGGGATAAAGATCGGCAAAAAACGGGTCAATACACTATGAGAAAAAAGCAACACGCACAAGAGATCAATGAGCGCCAAAATCATGATCGCATGGAGTATAGTAAGGAGTTTTTTATTTTCTTGATTGAGCGTTAAAAAGTGCTTGATAAAGAGCATAAAAAAGAGCAAAATCGCAATCTGTGAAATATCAAAAAGTTTGTAACTTCTAAAAGTAAAGATCTCATTGAGTGGAACGATATGTAGGCTATCTAACGAAGCAAGAAAGAGCACCACTGAAGTTTGCGCAAGTGAATAGTAGAGATAGCGTTTATCTCTTCCGTAAAAATAGAGCGCCATATTATAAAAGATTGCAGAGAGAATCACACCAAAAGATAACATAGCAATAGAGATATTGATCAGTGAATAGTGGGAATAGATCAGCGGATCATTTTCAAAAAGCGTTTGACGATTAAACCACCAATTCCCACCTGCGATCAGCAACATCAACAGCAGTTTGAATAAAAGGGTTTTATCTCTCATGCCGATACAATTTTATAACCTATTTTGGAGTGATTTTCAATCAAGCCTTTATCTGTCTTTTGGCGTATTTTTCGCACAAGCACCTTGAGGGCATTTTCACTCATGCCCATACCGTCAAACACAAAGTTCTCTATCTCCCTGTAGGTACAAATACGATCGGGATATTTTAATAAGAGTTTGAAAAATCGGCTCTCCTGAGGTGTGAGTTTGATCGGGGAGTCATGATGAAAAAGTGCATGATTAAACATATCATAGACAAATCCGCAAGCAAGGTGTGTCACATTGCTCCCACTCTCTTGCAACCGTTCAAAACAGAGTTCCAGTGCCTCTTGAAGCCGCTTTGCGTTGATGGGCTTGACAAGATACTTCACCAGTTGCAACTCAACCGCTTCAAGCAGATAATTCGTATCGGTATGTGCGGTGGTGATAATTATCGGTGTTTTTTTATCCTCTTGTCGTATCTTTTTGCACAACTCCAAGCCGCTCATTTTAGGCATCGAGATATCAGTGATAATGATATCGGGCTTTTTCTCTCGATAGATCTCAAGTGCGCTAAAGGCATTGTCTGCCTCATACAAAGTCTCAAACTGCTCCCCCAAAAATAGCAACGCATTTTTTCGAATCAACGCTTCATCTTCGACATACAGCAATGAAAGCGACTCTCTACCAGGCATAAAAACTCCTTATCGATCTTCATTATAGCAAATAGAAACAAAACATAATATTTTTTAATTTTGGACACTTTTTGGACACTTTTTTATATTATAGTATATTATTCAAATATTTTTAAGGAGAACCATTGGCACAAAAATTTCTGTCTACCCTTATCGGTATTACGATAGCTTTTTCAACGCTTTTACATGCCGATCCGCTACCCTTAGAGGGGAAAAGGTATGGATTTGAGTTCAATTTCCCAAGACTCCTAACACTTTCCGAAGAAGATTTAAGAAGCTTATCCGGCACATTCTCCTATTTTGATTATGAGAACAACGCGGAGATCGCTTTACCGTGGTATGTCGGTCTCTTTAAAGATCACGAAGGCAATTATGATTCAGTAAGACATTTTGATGTCATTAGCACAGATATCCACTATCGAAAATTTCTAGGTGACGGCTTTGGCGGTTTTTATGTAAGCGGATTTGGCAGAGTCGCACTCCTCAATAGTATTTTAGAGGATGAAGATCGCTACAAAAAAACAACCAAACTGGGACTCGGTGTAGGAGTCGGTTATAGATTTTTTTCAACAGGTAGTCGCTACTACTGGGGTGTAGGTCTCATTTATGGTAGATATTTTGCCGGGAAAAATGATATCTATCGAGCTATCGGTATCGATATGGATGATGAATCTACTATCTTAGATATTGAGTTACTCAAAATCGGATATGCATTTTAAAAAAGGAGAAAATATGTTCAAAAGTTTGTCTGCGATTGCAATAATCGTTTTCATATTTAGTGGCTGTGATTACAAGTATAAAGATCCTTGCAAAAAGGCTCCCACAATCTCTGCAAAAGATCTGCGGGAACATTATCCCAAAGTCATAGCACCCAAAAAGATCGAAAAAGCGGCAAAGATCTACAACTACAAAGATGGAAATATTCTGCTAATCAATGAAAAAAATAGAGGAATACATATCATCGACAATAAGAATCCTCAAAAACCTCTCAACCTAAGTTTTATCGAAATTCCCGGAAATATCGATATGGCAGTTAAAGGAGACTACCTCTATGTTGATAGTTTTACCGATTTAGTCGTACTTGATATCCACAATCTACACGACATTAAAACAGTCTATCGAAAAGAGGATATCTTCCCTTACAACAGAAGACAAGCCATCGATGATATGCAAAACAAGAGTGATGAGTGTTATAGATATGATGCAGGTATAGAGAGCGGTTTCTATATCTGGTTTAACTAGGAGGTAACAATGAAACGAATTTATATTGTAACATCGTTAATCGCTTTACTCATGCTAGGATGTGGATCAAGCTCATCATCCGGTTCATCTTCGGGCTCTTCAGCAAATGGCGCTTCTGCAACAGGTACAGGCGGATCGATGGCGCGTTTTACGATTGTCGGAAACAGACTCTACACACTCAATGATCGCACGATCGAAGCATTTGATATCAGCGATCCATCTACGCCGATGCCCGATATCTCCCAACCGGTACCCTTTGATGTAGAGACACTACGAGCCTATAAAGATTACCTCTATATCGGTGCCCAGAGTGGTGTCTATATTTATGACAAGGAGTTAAACAAAGTCGCCCAATTTACCCATTTAAGAAGTTGTGATCCGGTGGTGGTACAAGATGACTTGGCATTTGTCACCCTAAACAAAGGGAGCCGATGTCGTCTCAACAGCGGTGAAAACACCCTACAAGTCCTAGATGTCCATGATCCGCTCAATCCCAAGTTTATCATGAAAAAAAATATGTACTCACCCTCCGGTTTGGGCATAGATGGAGATAAGCTTTTTGTCTGTGACGGTGCAGGTGGACTCAAACTTTTTGATGTCAATACCACACGGGATGAGACAAACAGTACCACTGTCTCTATCACACTCAACAGAAAAAGTTCGCGTGCCGATATCGACTGCTATGATCTCATCGCACACAAAGGATTGCTGGTAGTCAGTAACGGGAAAGATGTGAGGGAGTATGACTATACCCACTTGCCGATGGTAGATCTGAGTGTCATCAAATGAGACACTTTTTTATAATATAGTAAATTAAAAGGAGAAATAATATGAAAAAAATGGGATTACTATCGATAGTCGTAGCATCTATGATATTAGACGGTTGCCGTAGCGGACACCATGACTCAGACAAAAATACAAAGGTTGAAGAGTCTAAATCGATCAAAAGTATTAAGAGTATTGCAAAGAAACTGGTTGACAAAGATAAAACTAATGTAGATGAAACAATCCATAAAATCTCACACTCAACCAATCAAGAGCCCCAAACGGATACTACAACAAAACGCTCCAGAAGTATCGTAGCTGATAATCATCAAGGCAAAATCGAAGAAGAGTGTGATCAAAGTGGTTCTATGATAATGGAAATGGGTGATGACTATAAAAAATATATCAGCCAAATCAACTCTACCCCCACACCCCCTACTGAACCTATTACCCATACCATGAAAATAAGTGCACTACAGTGTGATGATGGTGATGGAACTATAAATGGAAAGATAACTATTAAAACACTCTACGATGATGCCTCTAACAGCGAGACAACCGTGACCACATTTGATACCGACTTTACCATCAGTGATACAAACATGGATGCCACCATCAAAAAAGGTGGCACCATTACAGAGGAATCAAACGACAAGAGCTACACAACTACAACAGATATAAATGCGACCGGTCATACAAAAGGTATAGCACACTCTGTGATAGCGCAACATTATGTCGAGCGTATCACAGAGCATGAAGATGGTGGTTACGAAAATTATCCTATCAGCGGGAAGATCAGTATCGACGGTAGTCTGTTTTTGACAGTTGATCCCGACTATGACGCCTCCCAAACACCGATTGTCTATGATACTAACGGCAAACTGCAAAAAGGTGGCTTAGCCAAATACCATGACGAACCAAATCATCAAGTCGAAGTCCAAGCAACCGATATAGACGAACTCACAATATGGGTCGATGAAAACGGAAACACTCAAAAAGATAGCGGTGAGAGTGCAATAGTAGAATAGAGCCTCTTAGTCTATACAAAAAATTCGATATACTTCTACAAAAAAGGAGTATCGATGCGTGACAAAGAGTCCTACTTTATCTCTCTCTTTCCCTCCGATCTCATCGGCGATGACGGTGCGGTGGTCGGAGAGAGGATCTATAGTAGCGATCTCTTTTGTGAGGGGGTGCACTTTCGGCGGGAGTGGCTGAGTTTGGAGCAGATCGCTTACAAAAGTCTCCTAGTCAATATCTCCGATGCGATCGCGATGAATGCCCACCCCCGCTATATGCTACTGAATGTCAAACTCCCCTCCTCTCTCTCCCCTGATGAGATGCGTGAACTTGCCAAAGGATTTTTACGCGGTTGTGAGGAGTACGGTATCCAGATCATCGGGGGCGATACGGTTGCGGGCGAAACGCTCGATATTGCTATTACGCTTATCTCCCACTCTGAAGCACCACTTTTTCGAAGCAGAGTCAAAATAGGTGATCTGATCGGCTTTACCGGTATTCTTGGGAGTGTCGGTGCTGATCTTGAGCGACTTTTGGAGGGCAAAGAGATCGACGCTGATTCCAAATTTATCATACCCACACTGCGCGATCGCTTTCTCTATAAAGCGGCTCCCTATCTCAACGCCGCAATGGATATCTCTGACGGTTTGAGCAAGGATCTCTCCAGACTCTCTAAAATAAACAAGATTGGATTTGAATTTACGACACCCCTAGATCGTGCTACGCTCTGTTCAGGCGAAGAGTATGAGATTCTCTTTAGTGTTTGCGCGAATCATGTGGAGCAGATCAGCCGTATCGCGCAGGAGACACAAACCCCGATCACCCTTTTTGCCAAAGCCGTCAAAGGCACTTATCAATCCATCTGCAAGGAGCACCACTTTGAATAGACTCTTCTATCTTAACCACACCCCGATCAACTTTCACTTCACCAAAAATAGTAAAGATTTTGTCGTCAATGAAGTCCCTCTCTACCCCTTTAGCGGAGAGGGAGAGCACCTCGTCATTGAGGTGCGTAAAAAGGATATGACCACTTGGGATATGATCAAAGCGCTTAGCGCACACACCGGTGTCAAAGAGCGGGATTTCGGCTATGCAGGGCTCAAAGACAAAGACGGAATGACCACACAGTACCTCTCTCTACCCAAAAAGCATCAAGAGAAACTAGAAACCTTCACACACCCAAAAATAAAAATCCTCTCCCAAACCTACCACAACAACAAGATCAAGATCGGGCACCTCAAAGGAAACCGCTTCTTTATTCGACTCAAAAAGGTCTCCCCTGCCGATGCGACCAAAATCAAGAAGGTGATCAAAACCATACGCACTCAGGGCTTTCCCAACTATTTTGGCTATCAACGCTTCGGAAGAGAGGGGGATAATTTTGACTACGCACGAAGAATGCTCCAAGGGGAGCGCAAAGAGCGCAATAAAAAGAAGCGAAAATTCTTTATCTCCGCCTACCAAAGCCATCTCTTTAACCTTTGGCTCTCAAAGCGCGTTGAGATCTCCAAACTCTTTGAAGCATTTGAGCCTAATGAACTCAATACGCTACTGAACTTTCCAAAAGAGAGCATCAAACAGCTAAAAACTCAACCCCACTTTTTCAAGATGCTCCCCGGTGACCTGCTACACCACTACCCACACGGCAAACTCTTTTTGTGTGACGATTTAGAGAGTGAGAGTCAGCGATTTTCTAAAAAAGATATCACCATTACAGGATTACTTCCCGGTCATCGCACCAAACTCGCTACCGGTATCGCATCCAATTTTGAGAGAGATAT
The DNA here is from genome assembly GCA_027023405.1 of Campylobacterales bacterium. Classification (GTDB taxonomy): domain Bacteria; phylum Campylobacterota; class Campylobacteria; order Campylobacterales; family QNZT01; genus QNZU01. The sequence goes on along the minus strand of JALVVN010000019.1, from coordinate 16,648 downwards.
CACCACTGAAGCGGATCCCTTTATCGACCAAATGACAGGTAGTCGAAGATTTGCATGGATTTGGGCAGAAGATCTCGAAGCGAGTTACAAGAGTGACGAAGCGTGGATGGAACTCCACTTCACCCTACCCAAAGGTTCTTATGCGACGGTTTTGTTAGAGGAGATCACTCATTCACCGAGCAATTGAGAGATGATATAGTGTGCGACAATCTTTTGTCCTTTCATACTCAAATGTGTCTGATCTTGCCTACCGTTAGTTATACGATACCAACTTAGATCAAGTTTATCCAGTGGCATCGCATGGGTAGGAATATCCAAAAAAGCAAGATGATAATCTTCAGCAATCTTCTTGTAAGTGCGGATAAAAAAGTTACTCATCTCCTCTTTATCATAATAGGTTCGTCCCGGAACCTCCAATAAAATATGCACCTTTGGTTTTTTTGCTAAAAGTGTTTGAACAAGTTTACGCATATTTGCATCAATCTTCTGCGTAAACTCACCGTAATCATTAATCCCCAAATCGATATCAACGATCGTGTGAGATCCATCTCCTGCAATTTCACTCACTATCGTATCCATATTTAGCCGATCCCAGCGATGCTCCACGACCTCTTTGAGCAAAATTCCCGTCACAGAGATATTTTTGACTTTAACACCATAAGGTGCTAGCGCATCTCTTATCATCTCTACAATATGACCGTTATCATAAGTGGGATCATTAGAGCGGGTACTATCGCCTACACACAGGTAAGTTGCATTGCCACTTTTGATCAACGCACGAATCTGTTCAAGAGGAGATGCACTACTATTTATATCACCATTATCAACAACATAGTGAAGATTTGCATAATCGAAAGCAACGCTCTCTTCACCTCTCTTGAAAATCATCACACCCTCTTGATCCGGACTCTTCTTTAGATCTGTTATAGGCTCGGAAGAGTCAATCAAATATTTATCAAATGTTACTTTTGAATCTTTGAGTGAGTAGAGATACAAATTGTAATAAGTATCCTTTTTCTTTTCTACTACAAGATGACTATCATCTAGTTTCCAGTAAGTGATATATTCACCTTCCCCATCTTGATCCACTTTCAACTGCTCTGCGAGAGTCATTGGTTTTGGCGTTGATTTTTTTGTTGATGCTTGTTGAGCAGATGGCTGATTTGTTTTGCGATGTGTCACATCAGATTTAGCAACAGCATGGCTCGAACCACATCCGTGAAACAGTGTTACCGATAAAAAAGAGAGAGCAAAAAAGAGTTGAAGTGTAGTGCGTTGCATTACTTAAAGATCCTCACAAGGTAAAATTTTAATTTTGAATTTTAATAATTATTACCTAAAAAAGTGCTTTTGTAAAGTAAAACAAGAGCATTTCGCACACTTTTTTTCCTGTAGTATCCTGCTGTAACACTTAAACCGCGACTTTTAACGCAGTAATTTTCTCCAACTCCTCTACAATCTTCTCATCTACCCAAATCTTTGACTCTAAAATGATATCTTGTAACTTCGACGATATGATCAATTTTAACGGATGTGATCCGGGATACTTTCTGACCAATTCATGGAGTGATTCAAGCACTTTTGTCTCCTCTTTGAGCTCTATCTTCACAAAGATCGGCGTTTTTGGCTTAGGTGCAACAACACTCTTTTTAATCTCGATCTTCTCCTTTTTTGCCTCATCAAGTCGCAAGATTTTATTGACACGGATATTCACACCCCGATCATCTTGACTAATCGTCACTTTGAAAACCACCGGCTGCGTCTGATCCATCATCTCCAACTGTACCATCATCTTTTCAAAGATCATCATCTCGATACTACCGTGAAAATCCATCAAACTGACGATGCCGAACTTATTGCCCTTCTTGCTAATCTTAGTCGTAATACTCTCTACTTTCCCGATAAAGAGTGTTTTGGTACCATCAGCCAGTGTGTCGATCTCACTGGAGAGCGTATATTTGATCTTGCCGATCTCATCGCGAAACTCATCGAGCGGGTGCCCTGAGACATAAAATCCTAGCGTCTCCTTCTCAAGTTCCAAAATGTGCTTTTTATCAAACTCCGGAAGATCGTCGATCTCCACTTTGAGTTCGGTCAATTCACTATCTTCGCCAAAGAGAGAGTTTTGTGCCATCTTTTTCGCACGGTTTACCTCTGCACCCACAGTGACAATCTTCTCAATCTGATCGAGCATCGCCCGACGGCTGTATCCGAAACTATCCATCGCTCCACTTTTGATAAGTGCTTCGAGTACCCGCTTATTCACTTTAGAGGTATCGATACGAGAGATGAAATCACTCAAGTCAGCAAATGGTTTCTCCTCTCTAGCCTCCAAAATCGACTCAATCGCTTTCGTACCAACCCCCTTGATTGCTCCCAACCCAAAAAGAATCGCATCATGATTTTCATCGTGACTCGGTGCAAAGGAGATCGAAGAGTGGGTGATAGAGGGTGGGAGCAGATCGATTCCGAGTCGTTTGACCTCATCGACATATTTGACGATCTTGTCGGTATTGTCCGCTTCGCTTGTTAAGAGTGCGGACATAAACTCCGCCGGATAGTAGGCTTTGAGATAAGAGGTCTCAAAGGTAACCATCGCATATGCCGCAGAGTGTGATTTGTTAAACCCGTATCCGGCAAACTTCACAATCAGATCAAACAGCTCTTCCGCTTTGGTACGATCAAATCCCTTCTTCTGTGCACCGTCGGCAAATTCTCCCTTGAGGCGATCCATCTCCTCTTTGATCTTTTTTCCCATTGCACGACGCACCACATCCGCGCCACCAAGGGTAAAGCCACCGATCGTCTGCACAATCTGCATAACCTGTTCTTGGTAGACGATGACACCGTAGGTCGGTTTGAGGATCGGCTCAAGTTCCGGAAACATATAGGTGATCTCCGCCCGCCCGTGCTTTCTCTCGATAAAGTCATCAAGCATCCCCGACTCCATCGGTCCGGGTCGATAGAGCGCCAATACCGCGATGAGATCCTCAAAGGTGGTCGGCTTGAGCCGTTCATTGAGCGACTGCATTCCGTCCGACTCGATCTGAAACAGACCGATCGTCGCACCGCTCTGTATCAACTCATACACCTTTTTGTCATTAAAATCAACCCGATCAAAGTCGATCTTCTCTCCGGTATTTTTCTCAATCAACTTCAACGCATCATCGATCACCGTCAGCGTTTTAAGACCCAAAAAGTCAAATTTAATGAGATCAACATCTTCGAGATATTTGAGCGAATATTGGGTGACATATTGACTATGCTCTCCCACCGGTTTATAGAGCGGTGCTTTGTGCCATAACTCTTCATTACTCAGTACCACACCCGCGGCGTGCATACCCGCATTTCGGTTAAGCCCCTCCAGTGCGAGTGCAAAATCCCACACCCGTTTTGCAAGCGCATTTGACTCGATCAATTCTTTGATCTTAGGCTCTTTCTCATAAGCGGTTTTGAGATCAATTCCCAATTCATCAGGGATTAGTTTCGCCATCGCATCAGCTTGAGCATAGGGCATCGCCATTACCCGTGCAACATCACGGATCACCCCTTTGGCAAGAAGCTTACCGAAGGTGATTACCTGCGCAACATTATTTCTGCCATACTTCTGTACGACATAGTCGATCACCTCACCTCGTCGTTGCTGACAAAAATCGATATCGATATCGGGCATGCTCACCCGCTCGGGATTGAGAAAACGCTCAAAAAGCAGACTATACTTCATCGGATCAAGATTGGTGATTTGTAGTGCATAAGCGACTAAACTTCCGGCCGCCGATCCCCGTCCGGGTCCTACGGGCACACCATTCTCTTTAGCATAGTTGATAAAATCCCATACGATCAACATATAGCCGGGGAATTTCATCGAGTTGATAATATCTATCTCATAGCGCAACCGCTCCCAATAACGCTCATGCTCCGCCTCATCGATCAACTCAAGCCGTTTTTTAAGCCCCTCTTCACACTTGTAAACAAAATAACTCGCATCATCACTATACTCCGGCACACCATCCTTTTGCGCATACTCTTTGACAAATTTGAAATTGGGGGGTGTCGGGTTTCCCAGTTTAATCTCCAGATTGCACTTGTCGGCGATCTCTTGGGTATTTTCTAGTGCTTCTGGAATATCGGCAAAAAGCTTCTGCATCTCTTCAGGCGACTTCACAAAAAACTCATGCACCGAGTGACGCAATCGCTTGGGATCATCAAACTCTTTGTTCATTGCGATACACATAAAAGCTTCATGCGCATCGGCATACTCCTGTGTCGGATAGTGCGTATCATTAGTCGCGATGATCTTAATTCCAGTCTCTTGTGAGAGCCGAATGATCTGCTCATCGATATAGTGCTGATCCATAATACCGTGTCGCATCAATTCCAGATAGAAATCTTCACCAAAAATCGATTGATACTCTAAGGCGATCTCTTTGGCTCTCTCATATCCGCCGGCACCAAACTTTTTATTTCGCTCATTATTGAGATTGAGATGCCAGTTGATCTCTCCCTGCAAACAAGCCGCAGAGCAGATCAGCCCCTCACTTCGCTCTCGGAGGAGTTTTTTGTTAATCCGGGGATAGTAGTAAAATCCCTCCAGATAGCTCATCGAACTCAGATACATCAAGTTTTTGTAGCCGACCTCATTTTTGGCATAGAGGCAGAGGTGAAAGCGCTGTTTGGTCGATTTGTCGCCTAACTCTTCACTGTTGTGAATATAGGCTTCCATCCCGATAATCGGCTTGATCCCCTCCTTTTTCATCGTCGTATAGAAGTCGATCGCACCAAACATATTACCGTGATCGGTAATCGCTACCGAATCCATCCCCAACGCTTTGACCCGTTTTGCCAAGTCTTTGATTTTATTCGCACCGTCAAGCAACGAATATTCAGTATGTAGATGTAGATGTGTAAAATTAATTTTGCTCATACTTTCCCCTCGTATGAGAAGATTTTACAAAAATCGAGCTTGTCATTTTATTTTATTTTCGTTTAGTCGATATACTACAAAATAGATTAAAAAGATGAGGTTTTCAATGCTATTTTCATCCAACAAAAAAGATGTTAAGCTTCTCGAGACACTGATAGATACATTTCCTTTACCGATGTTTTACAAAAAACATAACCAAAAACAATTTCAAACCAATCAATCTTTTGATCGTTTCGCAGGACAGAATAAGAAGCGGCTACTCGATACTATCTCATCCTACAATCTCAAAACCAACACTAAACTAGAGCTCAAAGTCTTGGATGAATTTGACAAAGAGGTAGATACAATAATCTATCTATCAGAAACCGATGAGGGATTATTGGGCATTATTGTTGATATCACCGAACAAATTAAAGCAAAAAAATTGATCCAAAACCTCAAAGATCGCTATGAAACCGCCTCAAAATCTACCAATGAGGGATTGTGGACTTGGGATATCGTCAATAAAGAGGCATATTACTCCAATCGCTTTAAAGAGATTTTAGGTGTTCATTCTATCAACATCAAACCACAAATAGAGAGTTGGATTGAACGCATTGATCCCCGTGATAAAGCAGAAGTGATTAAAGCATTGGAAAATTATCTCAGTGGGAAGTCCCCGACTTTTAGAGTCGAACATCGTATCAAAGTCAATGGAAAATCCCGTTGGGTTGTCATCAGCGGAGAAGCGACCTATGATGCGAAAAATAATCCTATCAAAATCACCGGCTTTCTCAAAGATATCACTGAGATCAAAGAGGCACAACTCGCACTTAAAGAGTCACAAGAGCAATTCTCACTCTTTATGCGCAATTTGCCTGCCGGTGCCTTCATCAAAGATAATCAAAACCGTATTGTATTCGCAAATCTCTACCTCAACAAACTCTTTGGAAAAAAGTCTATTGAAGGTATGGATTACAATACTATCATTCCAAGCAATCTCACTGAACGAATCAAAGAGAGTGATGAGCGAACCAAAGTGCGAGGTACAGATCTCATCGAAGCCAAACTGACACTTCCCTCCAAAGAGGAGAAGTACTTTAATATTCACAAATTTTTGATTCACAAAGATGACAAAGAGTATATCGGAGGTATCTACTCCGACATTACAAGCCAGAAAAAGACGCAAGCCAAGCTCAATAAACTGGCTCACTATGATACACTCACATCGCTACCCAACCGCACCATGTTCCATAATAGCCTCAGATCACTCATCTCCAAGGCAAACAGAAACCAAACCAAAGTGGCATTGATGTTTATCGATCTCGATAACTTTAAAATGATCAACGACACACTCGGACACGACTATGGGGATCTCCTCCTTCAGGAGGTTGCATCGCGTGTCAAAAATATTCTCAGAGCTGAGGATGTCGTCTCTCGACTTGGCGGTGATGAGTTTACAGTGATTCTTGATGATATCAAAGATGTCTCATATCCTTCAATCGTCGCACAAAAGATTATCGATACCCTTTCTACTCCTATTAAGCTCAAAGATGAGTTGGGTTATATCGGTGCCAGTGTCGGTATTTCGATCTTTCCGGATGATGCCAGTGAGATTGAGCAGTTGATCAAAAATGCCGATCTTGCAATGTATAAAGCCAAACATGAGGGGAAAAATGTCTATCGCTACTTTACCGAAGATATGACTGCCGATGCCAATGAAAAACTAGAGCTTACCAATGACCTTCGAAATGCGGTCGACCAAGATGCATTAAGCCTCTATTATCAACCGATCATCGATACACAAACCAATCGAGTTGTCTCTCTTGAAGCACTTGTAAGATGGGAACATTCTAAATATGGTGTTATTGGACCAGAACACTTTATCCCGCTTGCAGAAGATGGCGGTATGATGGTCAAAATCGGTAAATCAATTATTAGAAAAGTGTGCCAACAAATAAAAACCTTTGAAGAGAGAGGGTTCAATATCAAAATCTCTGTCAATATCTCCTCCAAGCAACTCACCCAAAATCACTTGGAGCAAACAATCAAAGCGATCGTCGAGGAGTCCGGCATCAATCCGGCACACCTTGAACTCGAGGTGACTGAGAGTTTCTTGATGGAGAATATCGACGATACCGAAGAGATCATCGCCAATCTCAAAGCATTCGGCATTCAAACCGCTATCGATGATTTTGGTACCGGCTATTCATCACTTGCACGACTCAAAAAACTCTCTATCTCTAAACTCAAAATTGATAAGAGTTTTATCGATGATATTCCGCACGATCACGATGACATCGTGATTACGAAGACAATTATCGCTTTGGCGCAACAACTAAGTTTACAAATCGTTGCCGAGGGAGTTGAGACCAAAGAGCAGGCAAAATTTCTTCAAGAGAACGGATGCCACCTGATGCAAGGATTTCTCTTCAGCGATGCCCTCTCACCGCAAAAGCTGGAGAATTTTATTACAGCCTCCTAGAAACCTACAAAATTTTATGGAGGCGATTTGCTTTGGCGATCAGCCTCTCTACCTGATCAAAATCCTCCTCTTCTACTGCACTCTTGAGTATCGCTAATTCCTCCTCAAACGATGCGATTGACTGAAGCAAATTATCTCTATTTTGGGCAAAGACATCACGCCACATCTTGGGGGAGGATTTGGCGATACGACTCATACTTTTAAACCCACCGCCTGCTAATGCTAAAATACTCTCTCGATCCTCCTGCCCCAAAACACTATTTGCCAATGCAAAACTAATCACATGCGGAAGATGTGAAATGTAGGCGGCATGACGATCATGCTCATGTGCATCCATATAGACGATCTTCATCTCTAAGCGTTGAAAGATCTCCTTTGCCTTTTCCTTTTGTAGCATACCGCTCTGCTCAATATCGCACAAGACGACCACTTTATCCTCATAGAGATCAGGGATCGCCGCATCAGGCCCAGAGTACTCCGTACCCGCCATCGGATGTGCCGCGACAAGATTGGAACGCAAATGAGGGGGTGTTTGGGTAACGATCTTCTCCTTTGTACTACCCAGATCAATGATGGTCTGATCCGCTTTGAGCTGACTAAAGCGTTGCAAAGTCGCAATAATCGCATCTACCGGTATCGCCAGGACAATGAGATCGCACCCCTGAATCTCCTCAAAACTTCCAATCCTATCAACGAGTCCCAACTCCAAAGCGCGTTCTTGATTGGCATTGTGATGATCTAGTCCAACAAATTCACACTCTATTTGTGTCGCTTGAAGCGCTAGGGCAAATGAACCGCCCATCAACCCCAATCCTATAATTCCTATCGTCATTTTTCACTTCTTTTTCATTTACATTCTACTAAGATTAATATGATATTATGTGATCTTATCAAAAGAATATATAAGGTAAACTTTATGAAAAAAACCCTTCTACTCTCATCAATACTTGCACTCTCATTGCAATCTGAAACTATCAAAGATATTCGTTTTGAAGGTTTGGTACATATGTCACCCGATATTGCCAAGGAGATCACCGGTCTCAAAAGAGGTGAAGCCGTTGATGACCTCAAGGTAGATGCCAGTATCAAACGCCTCTATGCACAACACTATTTTGATGATATTTGGGTTGATGATCAAGATGGTGTGCTGATCTATCACTGCAAAGAGAAACCTGTCGTCTCTCATGTCAATGTCGAAGGACTGGACAAAGATCAGTCAGAAAAAACACTCAAAGAGGCGCAGATCAAAAAGGGTGATCTCTATGATGCCACCAAAGCGAAAAATGTCAAAGAGAAGATCACCAAACAGCTACAAGATGAGGGCTACTTTGACTCTAGTGTCAAAATAGAAGAGAAACCGCTCAACTCCGGAAGCGTCGAAACCAATGTCATCGTCAAAAAGGGTGAACCTGTCTATATCAAAAAAGTGAATCTCATCGGAGCAAAACACTTTACCTATGACGATATCAAAGATCGTATTGCCAATCGACAACGCCAATTTGCCGGATGGTTCTTCGGACGAGATGACGGTAAACTTAAAGCGGATCAGCTCAAATTTGATGCGGAAAGGATCAAGGAGTTTTATCTTGAACACGGTTTTATGGATGCCAAAGTCTATCCACCCTATCTCAAGACCAATTTCTCTGACTATACTGCAACCCTCACCTATAAGATCGATGAGGGTGAACCCTATACCGTCGGTGCCATCAATGTTGAGATTGACCCGACGATCGCAAACCCTCACAAACTCAAAGACTCTTTTCGACTCAAAAGTCATAAAGTATTTGATGTGACCAAACTCCGACACGATATGAGCCAAATCCAAAAAGTGGTCAGTGACAAGGGTTATGCTTTTGCCTCTATTGTGCCCGATGTCCAACCTGACAAAACGACACATACCGTCAATATCACCTACAAAGTACAACCTAATAAAAAGGTCTTTGTACATAATATCACCATTTCTGGCAACTCTCGCACACAAGATAGTGTCATTAGACGGGAACTTTATCTTAGTGAGGGAGAGAAGTTCACTAGAGGAGATCTCGTCGATTCTCTCAACGCACTAAAGCGAACCGGCTACTTCAACAATGTTCAAATCATTCCCAAACAGGTAGGTGAGGATCAAGTCGATCTCTTGGTGAAGGTAGATGAAGCAAGTACCGGAAGTATTATGGGCGGTATCACTTATAGTGACGGCTATGACGGACTCGGTGTCAATGCCGGTATCTCCGATAGAAACTTTTTGGGAAGCGGTATCGAACTCGGTACTACGATAGACTATTCACAAAAACGCCTCAAAGGAAGTATCAACTTCAACAATCCACGGCTCTTTGACTCTCTTTACAGCCTGAGCGGAAATATATACCGAAATGACTATGACTACATCAACTACAAAGAGAAATCACTCGGTGGATCTTTAGGACTTGGTCGAAAGATTGGCAGGAATCTTCATGTCTCACTCACCTACCTCTATGAGGATACGGAGCTGACTGATGTCAATGACTCTTTGAAAAATAATATCTTCTATCAACCGGGGCACTTCAAAAAGAGCTCTTTTATCCCGGCAATTACCTACGACAATACCGATGACTATTATCTACCTAGACACGGTATTCACGCCGCTTACTCACTCGAATACGCAGGTGTAGGTGGAGATTCAAAATTTCTCAAACACAATGCGGTTATTAAGTTCTATCACGGCTTTGAGGATCAATTTGATTATGATTTGATATTGCGTGCAAAACTTCGCGTCAGCAGCATGGAAGATAAGGGCTTTATCCCACTCAATGAAAAGCTCTATATGGGTGGATACGGTACCGTTAGAGGATACAAATATGGATGGCTCGCACCCAAAGACTCCGAGGGGAATCTCCAGGGAGCAAAACGGATGGCAACCTCTTCTGTGGAGTTGAGTATCCCACTTGTCAAAAAGATGGGGCTTCGCGGTGTTGCTTTCTATGACTACGGCATGACAGGGGAGAACTCTTTTAGCGATATCAAACGAGCATCATACGGTGCGGGTATCGAGTGGCCAAAATCTCCACTAGGTGTACCACTTCAAATCTTTTGGACAAGACCCATCAACGACAAACCCGATGATAGACTTCACAAAGTCGAATTTAACTTAGGACACCGCTTCTAACCGATAGTTTTAGAGAAGTGCTTAACTTCTCTAAACACTGCTCACACAAAATACTCTCACGCTCCATCAAAATTGTAATCGATCGTTGCTCCAATAAAAAAGAGACTTTTTGAATTTTACGGTTGGCATTGATACATCGTGCAATGCTCAAAATGATATAGAGCCACTCCATCGTCTCTTGGTCGGGAAGTAATTCAGCAAAGCGCTTGTAGTCATTTCTCCTTTTTTTCTCCTTGGAAGAGAGCTTTAATAGTAGAGCAATAATCAACTTCTCTTCATGCGAAAAGCCGAAGTTGAGATACTCCAAAAAGAGATAGAAACTATTGCCACTATTGGAGTAGATATTGAGTCGGCTGTTGATGGGAGAGAGTTTTGCTGCATAGGCAACTAGTCGTAGATAGGATTTATCGCAACGGTGTAGCGGCGCAAGTGTCTCAAAGAGTTCTTTTGCGACACGCTGTGCAAAGGCGCAATTTTTCTCATTGAGTGCAAATTTGTCGAGCATGCTCTTGATGGAGATATTAAAATTTTCAGGAAACTTATGGGCGTTGTTACGAAGCAGATCGGTGAGATAAAGCCCCTCTCTTACTCCCGCCTTGCTCGCAATTACCTCTTTGGCATCAAGCCTCTTCAGCACACGATAAAAGATCGCCACACCCTCCCGAATTGTATCAAGTCGGTTGGTAGAGATATCAAGCTTTTTGAGCTCTTTGTCACTCATTTTCGGTATCGACTTGATCAGTTTTTTATGATCTTTAACACGATAGCTAAAACCGTGTAGCGATGCGATAGGGTACTTCTCTTTTTGCATAATCACAGAAGAGAGTGCCCGCAAAGTACCACCGATCCCCACAATGTGACTGACTTTAAAATGTTGCGGTAATTGTGAAAGCGCGTTGTCAAGGAAGGCTTCAATCTCCTCTTCAGAAGCCTCTTTATCAAAGAGAAGCTCCTTTAGGCGTACCGTCCCGATATTAAGTGAATAGGTCGCAACCACACGCCCTCGCTTCACCTCCGCAAACTCTGTCGATCCCCCACCGATATCCACCGTCGTAAAATGCTCAATCGGATAGAGCAGATTTGCCGCTGCAACACCACCGAGATAAGCTTCTCGCTCACCCTCAATCACCTTCAAATGAAGCCCAAGCCCTTTGGAAACACGAGAAAGAAAGAGTTTGCGATTGGGTGCATCTCTGAGTGCGGAAGTTGCTGCAGTAAGGATTTTTCTACACTTCAATGATCCAATAATGCAAAGTATATCCTCAAGTGCTCGGTATGCTTTTTGCATCGCCTCTTCTTGCAATAAGCCTCCATGCTCATAGGCACCCTCACCGATTCGCACGGCAATTCGTGCCTTTTTGATAAGAGAAAATGCATATCGAGAGCTCTTTTCATATACCACGACACTAATGGAGTTTGATCCAATATCGATGATAGCCGTTCGTTTAGCCATGCTCTTTCTCGCTTTCATGATAGGGATGCGCTTCATCAAGTACAATACAATCCACCGGACACGCTTCTACACATGTCGGCGCATCTGCATACCCTTTGCACTCTGTACATGTTTCAAAATTGATACGATAGATAGGATCATCGGGAATTATAGAGTCTGTCGGACAAGGCTGAAAGCACGCATCACACGCAATACATGCCTCCAATATCTTAAGCGCCATGTTTGCTCAAAATCCTACTTGCGTTTAAAAGGACTAAAGATAGAGATCTTTGCATCCTCTAAATCATCTTCTAATGGGCAATAATTTTTGGAATTAAGTACAATCGTTGCCACGGCACCCTGACCATCTTTTCGATTTTTCAAAGAGATCTTCGCACCAATAGCATCTGCCGCACCTTTAGCAAGAAAGAGTCCTAGTCCCGCACCGGCACGATCACCCTCTCTTTTGAAAGGCGCAAAGAGATCCTTGCTCTCATCAATCCCCTTACCGCTATCAATCACTTCAATAGTAAATTCATCTCCATGTAAACGACTTTTGATCTTGACCTCTGCGCCTTTGGGCGTAAATTTAATCGCATTTTGAACAAAATTTTGCAAAATATGCATCAAGAGTGTCGGCTGAGAGATGATACAGTACTTCTCAGGTTCAAAATCGGTCGTCAAAGTCTTCTCTTCACCGTTGGCAAGTAGAGAGAAGTCTTTTGACTTATCTTTAAGAAATTGGATCATCTCTACTTCGACCGGTCGCTCAAACTGCGCCCCCTCTTGTCGCCCGATCTCTAATATAGAGCTGATCATTTTATTCATCTCATCGATCGTTTTATTGTTGACCTGCAATGTATCTTTGTACTTTTCCACATCCCGATCTTTGATGAGCGTTACCTCATTTTTGGTCTTCATCACCGCTAGAGGAGTTTTGAGTTCATGTGCCGTACCGATAAAGAGCTCCTTTTGGTACTTTACAAAGTTCTGAATCCGATCGATAAGTTTGTTGACACTCTCACCAAGAGGTACAAACTCATCCGGCAACTTCTCCGTCTCAATCGGCTCCAAAAAGTTTTCATTCATTCGTGTAAGGCGTCTGCTTAACGCCTTTACCGGATAGAGTAGTGTTTCAGAGAGAAAGAGCGCGTATGCCAAAATAAGAAAAAGCGCTAAAAATGAGCTGAAAATAATACTCTTCAAAATCTTACTCAAAAGCTCTTTACTGCTCGTAATATCTCTCTCAATCTTCAAAAAAGAGCTTCGAGCTTTATCATAACTTTTGTAAATCGTCAAATAATCATGCCCATCCCTCGCATACTGTTTAAAAGAGATATCCCGTTTTTTATCCGGATCGATAATGACACTGATCTTATCCTTGCCATATTCAGCGACTTTTTCACTATTTTGTTTAGAAAAGGGGTCTTGATTGTGGCGTTTATCGATATAAAGTTGTGCACTCGCCTCAAGATTTTTCGTAATATCATCGATCAGTGAAATACGGATATAGTTATAGAGAATGATCGAAAAGATCGCTATCAGCGTCGCCGAAGCGACGATGAGTTGAATCAGAAATTTTCGTTTTATGCTTTTTTGGGAAAACAAAATCTATAGCCTCTTCGTCTAACAGTCTCGATTGTTGAGATATTGAGCGGTTTATCCATCTTTTGTCTGATTTGGTTGATCGCAACTTCAATAACATTGGGCGTGACTAGCTCCGGCTCCTCCCAAATCGCATCCAACAGTTGCTCTTTGGAGACGATCTGATCACGATGTCGCGCCAAATGGGTCAGCACTTCAAAAGGCTTCCCTTTGAGCTCGATATCCTGCCCTTTGAAAGTGATCTTCTCCTCATCCGGATCAATCACAAGCTCTTGAATCTCGATCACATTGGTACCGCCAAATCGCAATCTCGCCTCCAATCTTGCAATCAAAATATCAAAATCAAACGGCTTTTTGATATAGTCATCCGCACCCGCTTTGAGCGCTCTGATCTCACTCTCTTTGTCATCTTTTGCCGATAAAACCACACAGGCGGTTCGTGGAGATTTTTGTTTGATACTACTGACAAGCTCCACACCGTCACCGTCTGGCAACATCCAATCTGTCAATACCAAATCATAATTACGAATCCCTACATAATACTCAGCATCTTTAAAATTCTCCGAGCTGTCCGCCTGATAACCAAACTCTTGTAGCCCTTCTACAAGGGTTCTATTTAAAGTAATTTCATCCTCTACAATGAGTACTCTCATCTCTTTCCTTTGCTAAAATAAAATTTTAAATGATTATAACACAAAAATCCTACAATTTTAAAGTTTTTTTAAATGACTCTTCAATATTGGGTAAAAAGCTCCACACCGACAACACAATTTTCCAAGATATCCGGCTTTGAAATTTTCATTTTGATACTCTTAATGGGCAGATAATCCTCTTTGAGATGTAGCATAATATCTTTGATCGCATCTTCTAGCAAACCATAACGCTTATTCTGCAATCGCTCTTGGATCAATTCGACCACATGGGCATAGTTGATAAAGTAGTCACTCTCACGATGATACTCAATCACTACATTGACAATGAGTCGTTGAGGAGTCGTACGCTCCTCTTCTAATATACCGATGATCGCATCTATCTTTAGATCGTCAATGTAGATCTTGTGCACACTCATACTACTCGCCCCTCTTCACCACTCAAAAGTCGCATAATATTGTCTCCATGTTTATAGAGAATGATAATCGCAATAATCACAATCGGCGTATGCACGATATTTGGATAAAGAAAAAAGGAAGCGACAACAACACCCAAAAGTCCAACAAGCGAAGCCAAAGAGGAGATCTTGAGCACTTTTGCCACAAAGAGCCACAATCCAAAGCCGACCAACGCCGCATAGGGGATCATATAGAGCAATACACCAAAACCGGTCGCAACCCCCTTGCCTCCCTCTCCAAGCAGATAGATACTAAAGCAGTGCCCGAAAACCGCCAACACCGCTATTCCCCACAACACCGAACGATCTAGCCCAAGCCTATCGGCGATAAACAACACAACTAACCCCTTGAGCATATCCAATACTAAAGTAGCGATCGAAAGCTTTTTCGCCAACGCGGGATCGCGCTCTTTGACAACACGCAAGACATTGGTAGCCCCGATATTTCCACTTCCGCTCTCTTTGATATCAACCCCCGCAAACTGTTTGGCGAGGATTAACCCAAACGGAATACTCCCCACCAAATAGGCAATCAGATAAAAAAGTAAATTGTGATTGATCTCCATAGGCGACTCCTTCTTGGTCTGTACTACTTTTATTTTAGCCCTTTTTTTGTTATAGTGTGCTTCAGAAAATCCCAAATCTCGAAATAGAATTCTTTGAATTTGTATTATGCTCGTATTCGTGGGGTTTGCATCAAATTTGAGTCGCACCCATAGGTTCGGCGATAATTTTATGTAAAGCCCAAGGATGCGATGATGATACAAAGTCATAAATTTCTATTTCGAGATTTGGGAAAATCCCTTTTTTGGAGAGAAGTTTGGATAAAGAGCAATTACGAGAAGAGATTAATCGGCTAAAAGAGAAGCATCAAGTGACAATTGTCGCACACTTTTACCAACGAGATGAAGTCTTTGAGATGGCGGACTATTCGGGCGATAGCCTCCAACTCGCACAGATGGCAAAGGATGATCCCAATCCCTATCTCATCTTTTGCGGTGTCGGATTTATGGGTGAGAGCGTCAAGATCCTCTCCCCCCAAAAACGCGTCCTCATGCCCAAGATCGCCTGCTGTGCAATGGCACGGATGATCGACAAACCCTACTACAATGAAAATGTCGAAATCTTAGAAAAGAGCGGAGTCAAAAAGGAGGATATCCTCCCTATCACCTACATCAACTCCTCTGCCGAAGTCAAAGCGGAAGTCGGAAAGATGGGCGGTATGGTCTGCACCAGCTCCAACGCCAAAAAGATCATCGAGAAGGGGCTTGAGAGCGGAAAAAAGATCCTCTTCGTACCCGACAAACAACTCGGACAAAATGTCGCACTCATGATGGGACTCAAATCGTGCGTTATCGGCGAGGATTGCGATCCCAAAGAGGCGGATATCATCTGTTACAATGGCTTTTGCTCCGTGCATCAACTCTTTGAGTTGAGTGATATCGAATTTTACCGCAAAAAGTTTCCCGGTATTCTCATCGTCAGCCACCCCGAATGTCCGCCTGAAGTGTGCCAAGCCTCCGATTTTGTAGGTAGTACCAGTCAGATCATCAAATATATCAAAGATCTACCGCTCGATCAAAAGGTCGCCGTCGGCACGGAGTTTAACCTCGTCAATCGTCTGCGAAAGAAGAACACCTATATCCTCTCCTCCACCAAACCGGAGTGCCCGACGATGAATGAGACAACACTCGAAGATCTCTACAACACCCTCAAAGCGATCGATGAAGATAAGATCATCACTGAGATCAGCGTCGATCCCGAAGTGGAAAAGTGGGCGAAAGTCGCGCTTGAGCGCATGTTTGAGTTTTAGGAGGGGTTATGCGAATCAAAGAGATAGTCAGAGAAGCGATCTTAGAGGATATCGGCAGGGGTGATCTCTTTTCACTCGTGAGCGATCATCGGATGGTCGAAGCCAAAGTGATCGCCAAAGAGGATGGTATCTTGGCGGGGAAGATCTATGTCAAAGAGCT
>JALVVN010000018.1 GCA_027023405.1 Campylobacterales bacterium | reverse complement strand
ACCGATGAAAACTTCTAAACAGCACAAAGTAGGTTCCCCTACCCTATGCCGCCTGCTCTTTGTGTAGTTCTCTTTCGAGGCGTGAAGTAAAGCTATCCGGTGTATCATCACTCTCGTGTTGCGTCGTTGCATACTCCAGCTTTGCTCTCATATTGACAAAACTTTTACTCTCTACAATACTTTTAATCAAATGGGCAATCTTGTCTGCAGACTCCAGTGAACACTCTGGTAAAATAAGCAAAAACTCATCATCACTCCACTTTGCCAAGACATCATGCTCGCGAATCTCAAAACCGATACTCTCAACCAATTTATCAGTTGCTTCTCTCACAAAAAACGGATCGTCACGACTCCACTCAATATGAAAAAGCACACCGCTGAGCTCCTTTTCACCCTCTCGATCATTGTGAATATCGGAGTTGGCAAAAGCTGTCAGCTTCTCCTTCGTATAGGTAGCTAGAAAGTCATCAAAACTCACCTGATCTCTCAATTTGTCCGAACGCAACAGCGCCTTTAAAAAAAACATTTTTTTCCCGACCATTCTCTTATCCTTTTTACTCTTTTTTTGCGACGCTTGTTCTGTCGCTTCAAAAGAAGTATCGGAGTTTTGTTTTTTTTGTTAAGTTAATTTATACTTTTTTATTTAATTTTACAAAAGTGTTACAAAATTGCCAAAAGTTTAAAATAGATTAACAAAACTAAAAACTATTACTATTTCTGAAAAATTAAAAAAACTATCTTTATTTTACACCCTTTTTCACAGTGAGAAGTTAAAAAAAAAGATTAATTTTCTCTATTGTAGTCACGAAAGTTGCCGATTTAGAGATAAGGCTTTGGGAGACGCTGTTTTTTCCTCCTCTTTTTCAGCGTCTCCAAAGCTTTATCTCCCAAAAACTTTCAAAGCTTTTTCCAAATCTTCCACCGTATCGATACCGAAACTTTTGCTTTTCACCTCAACCATCGCAATTTTTTGTGCGTGATAGATAGCACGCAACTGCTCCAACTTCTCGATCTGTTCCAGCGGTGCGGGAGGCAGTGCACAAAAGGCTTCTAGCGTGGATCTCCGAAATCCATAAATACCCAAATGCCCGAAATAGTCACCATAAGGCTCTCTATCGTAAGGAATTTTACTACGAGAGAAATAGATTGCATTTGCATTGTTATCGATAATCACTTTGACAAGATTGGGGTCTTCGACCACCTTCGGATCGACCCGCTTATAGCATGAAACCATCATCTCATCCTCGATCTTACAAGTGCGATCATAGACCGCTTGTACCACACTCGGCTCTATAAAGGGTTCATCTGCTTGGACATTGAGCACCACTTCATCTGGTTTCAATCCCAAAATATCCGCCGCTTCATTGATGCGATCCGTACCGCTTTGATGATCCTCTCTTGTCAATACCGCCTCGATCCCATACGCTTTGGCGATCTCCATCACCTCTTCACTATCGGTAGCGATCGCGACACGATCCACCTCCGCCACCCGTTTTGCCGTTGCGATTACCATAGGAGTACCGAAAATATCACAGACGATTTTTCGCTCAAAACGGCTCGATGCCAGTCGCGCGGGAATCAATATCATCAAATTTTCCTTTTTTTGCTCAATTATACTTTAGAGTTGCTACAATATCGCTATGTTACTCTACCAAGAAACCAACGGATTTCTCTTTAACTCCGATGCCCATTTTTTGTACGATTTTGTCGCCCGCTTCCACCCTAAAGGCAAACTCTTGGATGTCGGGTGCGGATGTGGGATCATCGGACTCCTGCTTAAACGAGATTTCCCCGTCACACTAACCGGTATCGATCTACAATCACACAATGTGCTATTGAGCCGGCAAAATGCCGTCACGAACCGACTCGACGCCACTTTTATTGAGGGTAATTTTCTTCACTTTAAGAGTGAAGAGAAGTTTGACATCATCCTCTCCAACCCACCCTACTACCACACAGGAGCTACAAAAAGCGCCAACTCCTCCGTCGCCCTCTCAAAATCCAACACCGCCCTACCGCTTGAAGCCTTTATCGCCCAAGTCAATAGAATCATTGCACCCCGAGGATCACTCTTTTTCTGTTACGATGCCAAGCAGATTAGCGCTATCACAACGCTTTTGGAACGCTATAAATTTCCTATTAACGATCTACGCTTTGTGCATGGTACGATCGACAAACCGGCACATTTGGTGATGGTACATGCCCAAAAAAGTTCCAAAGCACTCACCAAGATCCTTCCACCTTTGATCCATTTTGAAGCGGGAGAGATGAGCCAAGAGTGCAAAAAAATTTACCAAACAACAAGGACATATAGTATAAAATGCGAGATATTGTAAAAAAAGAGGGGTTTAGTTTTGCCTTTGATCCAAGCGCATGTGCAAGCTGTGAAGGCAACTGTTGCATCGGTGAGAGCGGTTATGTCTGGGTCAAACCGGAGGAGATCGAAGCGATTGCAAACTTTTTGCAACTTGATCAAGCAACATTTGTCGAAAAACATACCCGCAAGGTGCGCTTTAAGCGATCCCTCAAAGAGATTCAGCTTGATGAGGCAAATTATCTATGTGAGTTTTTCGATCTGGCATCGAAACGATGTACGATCTATGAAGTACGCCCGTCACAGTGTCGCACATTCCCGTTTTGGGAACACTTTATCAATAATAGAAGAGAGGTAGAAAAAGAGTGTCCAGGAATCTTACCCTTATCATAGTTTTACTCTTTATGGGCTCATGCGGTATGAAGCGTATCCAAAAGGGGCAGCGAGTACCGCTTAAAATGGTACAAATCGGTACAAAGATCAATGCCAACAAAGATGACCTCTATGCCATTCTTGCACTTGATGCCAAATATCGCGGTGATCCTTACACTGCAGCAAAGTACTTTCACAAACTCTATCTCGATACCAGAAATCCCAACTTTGCCTATGAAGCGATACGAGATTACGGTGCGATCAAAGCATACAAAAAACTCTACTCTCTTTTGGAGCAAGCCGGTAAAGATCATCCTGAAGATCTCAATCTCAAACGCTATTTAGCCGCTTACTATATCGATACCAAACACTACAAAGAGGCAAATCAACTTCTCAAATCGATACCCAAATCATCCCAGCAGGATATCGCCAATGCCGATGAAGCACTTCGCGCATCTACGCTTTTGGGGCTAGGAAAGACCAAAGAGGCACTTCACTTCTTTCGAAAACGCTACGAAAAAGAAAAAAGCACCCAAAATGCCCTCACGCTCTTTCGACTCCTACTCTCAGTCGGCAAAGAGGATGAGGCGATCGCCCTCCTGCAAAATCATACGGATTTTATCGGTTGTGATGAAAAGATCTGCATCAATCTCATCGCCCTCTACAAAGAGCGCAATGAGGTAGAACCTATCATCAAACTCACCAAAAAACTCTATCAAACAACCCATAAAGCCTCCTATGCCAATATGCTTCTCGATCTCTATCGGTATATCGATGACAAAGATCGCGCGATTGCCTTTTTGAAACAGAGCCACTTTAACGATCGTCTCCTCCTCGATCTCTATCTCAACCAAAAGATGTATGAGAAAGCCAAAGCACTCGCACACCGTCTCTATAACCAAGATCACGATATCCACATGCTTGCACAAATCCAAATGATCGAGTATGAGAGTGCCAAAGCAAAAAATCCTAAACTCAAAAAATCTTTTCTCAATCGCATCCGCAATGAATTTGATAAAATTGTCAAAAAGATTAATGATCCCGTCTATGATAACTTTTACGGCTATATCTTGATCGACGAAGGTCTCGATCCTGATCGCGGTATTAGACTTGTCAAACGCGCCCTCCAAAAGCGTCCTAAATCGATCTACTTTTTGGACTCATTGGCATGGGGTTACTATAAGAAAAAAGAGTGCAAGAAAGCGCTCCAAACGATTGAACCCATTGCCAAGGATTCAAAAATTCCTGAGATTACTGAACACTATACCAAAATAAAAGAGTGCCAATGATATTAGATGACATCCTCAAAAAAACCAAAGAAGATCTCGCAAAAAGAGAGAAAGAGTTCCCCTTGGAGTGGCTTGGGCGATCGCTTGCTTACAACCCCTATCCGCCACGAGATATCAAAACCGCTCTCACCAGTACGCCTGACAATCCCTATCGAATTATCGCCGAAGTCAAAAAGGCAAGCCCCAGTAAAGGGGTGATCCGCGAAGATTTTGATCCGCTTCAAATTGCACAAGCCTATGCTGAGGCGGGTGTCGATGCCATCTCCGTCTTGACAGAGCCCCACTTTTTTCAGGGAGATTTAGAGTATCTCACGGGTATTCGTCGCTATGTGCCGACACCACTCTTGCGAAAAGACTTTATCGTGAGTGAGTATCAACTGGTCGAAGCATTGGTCTATGGTGCTGATTTTGTCCTGCTTATCGCCAAAGCGCTGAGCAAAAAAGAGCTCAAAGATTTGCTTAACTACACTTGGCACTTGGGGATGAATGCGCTCGTAGAGATACACGACAAAGAGGATCTCAAAAAGGCGATCTTTGCAGGTGCGGATATTATCGGGATCAACCATCGAAATTTGGAAACTTTTGAGATGGACATGAGCCTCACCCAAAAACTGATGCCTCTTATTCCAAACGGAAAAATCATTGTCGCCGAAAGCGGAATCAATGACAAAGAGACAATCCATGCTTTGAGTCAAGAGGGGGTCGATGCCTTCTTGATCGGTGAACACTTTATGCGCCAATCCGACATCACCACAAGTGTCAAAGCACTTAAAGCCCCTTAGTTTTTGGTTTTGAAACCAAAATCGTATTCGCAAGAATATGCACCCTAAAGTCATGTACAAACTGCTCATGATCATAGCTTTTGTTGAGTAGGTTGTTGATATCTTTCCCCTCCACATGTGTCACATCGTCGATATCAAGTGCATAAAGGTGCGCGACATAGCGATGCCTATCAGAGAATGACGGATTTTGGTAGGGTGTCGTCACCAGTGAACCGATCGGGACATTTTGGGCATCCACCTCATGAATAGAGCTGTCGATATTCATCACACTCCAGTGGACACTATCATTGGCATCAAAATCATCGATAATAATGGCAAAACTCTTTGTGCCTCTCGGCTCACCCGACCATGAGAGTTGTGGAGAGCCCTCTTTGGGAATAAATTTCATCGAACGCAAAACCATACTCCCTTTTTGACTCTCAACCATCGCCTCTCTTGCATCCTTGGCTTTATGGTTTGAACCGCATCCGGAAATGATTGAAGCGACTAAAAGCGTACTGACAATTTTCACTCTCTGACTCATATCTCTATTCCTTTTATTAAACTTATACATAGATTATAGAATAGAGTTAGAGAAACAGCTTTAAAAAGGGTAAAAAAAGTGAACTTTTAAATAGAGGTGTTACCCTACTTCCCTTTTGCTTTTTGGATCGAATCAATATACTGGTACTCTATCGGGATCTGTTTTACGCGTGGAAGATGTTGTGCAAGGGCGTGAATCACGCCGTTGAAATCATCAAAGAGGTAGTTTGCCATACTACCGGGGATCGGGTTAATCTCATTGAGATAGACTTTTGCGTCAATCACAAAAAAGTCACAGCGGATCAGTGCCCCCTCAAAAAGCGTTCCGTAGATAGCTTGAAAAGCAACCTTGAGCTTCTCTTCCAAAAAGCTATCTAACGAAGCTGCCTGTACCTGTTCCTCTCTGGAAAAATCGAGATACTTCTTCTCAAAATCCAAAAATTCACTCTTTTGTGGCTCCTCAACAATCGAAAAAATAAAGCCCTCTTTGGTTTTACAACCTGCCAAATTGTACTCCCTCACACCCGCGACAAACGGCTCTACCAACACCTCATCATCAAACTCATACGCCACATCCAACGCATACTCCAGTTCATCCTCATTGCGCACGATACTCACGCCGATACTACTACCGAGCCTAAGTGGCTTGATAATGACCGGATAGGGAAGTGAAATCTTGTAGGCACCCTTTTTGAGCACCTCATAGTCGAGTACATCAATACCGATCTCTTTGGCATAGAGCTTGGTGTAGAGTTTATTGAAGCTGAGCACACTCGCATCGACTCTCGGACCGATAAAGGGAACTTGATAGAAGTGCAACATCGATGCCAGCACACCATCCTCTCCGTCACCGCCGTGTACGACATTGATAAGCGTGTCAAAAGGGACTTTTTTCTCTTTCATCAAACTCTTTTGATAAAAACCACCGTTTTTCAAGATGAGCTTGGGAGATTTTTTATAGGCACCACTCGCAAAAGTTTTAGATTTCATATCCGCCTCATCGATGAGATAAAACTCCCGATTTGCATCACAAAAGATATAGACCTTGGGCATCTCCAAGACCCCTTTGAGCGTCACCGCACTTACGATACTAATTTCATGTTCATAACTCACCCCGCCAAAGAGTAGTGCGACTCTCATCTTTTCTCCCTATTTTGCCAAAATTTTGAGTGCTTGTTTGATCAGCGACTGTGTATCTTCCCCTTCGCATTTGCCCAATGCTTTGGAGATCGCCTCTTTTTTGAAGCCGAGTGACTCTAGCGCCATCATCGCCTCTTGTGTGGACGCACCACCCTGCTGATCTGCAAGACCCAAATCAAAATCTCCTAATTCTACCAAAATTCGCTTAGCGCTTTTAGGACCAATACCCGGAACTGATTTAATGGCATTGACATCTTGATTGAGCACGGCTTTGGAGAAGGATTGGGGCGTAAAGGTTGAACAGATAGCCAGTGCCGTACTGGGACCTACACCGTTAATTTTGAGCAATCGATCAAAAAGCTCTTTTTCGAGTCGATCCATGAAACCAAAAAGTGTGTGAGAATCCTCTTTTATCAGTAATGTCGTATGTAAGGAGACAAATTTTTCCTCAAGTTCGGCACTACAATGGAGCGATATGCGTAGCGCATAAGTCAAACCGGCAGCAGTTTTGAGATAGATTTGCGTAGGCTCCTTATGAATGACCTCTCCACTGATAGCTATTATCAATACTACGCTCCTCGTTTGATTTGATACTCTCCTTCATCTGTATCTGCAAGAGCCAATTCTCTAGTGACCTCACCTTCTTTGGGTAAAAATGAGACCTCTATCGGCGGTTCAATGAGCTTAAACTTCACCTCGTTAAACTCTTTCCACGGTGACTTATGAATCACTTTGGCTTTGAGTACACTGGTATTGAGCTCTGCTAGCTCCTCTTTGAGAGTTTCTGCTTGCAGTTTAGCATCTTTTAGCTCTTGAAGCAATGAATTAAACTCTTTAATTCTATTTTGATGATCTTTGAGCTTCATCGTCATCGATGCCAACGGTGTTTTACCATACTTTTTCATCTCCGCCAACACCTTTTGTATCTCTGCGATACTCTCTGATTCTGTTTTGATCTTATGCTTTTTATTTTTAAGTAATTTAGGCAATTTTTTTAATTTATAGTTAACATCAGAAAGTTTTTGACTCAATACTTCAAACTTTTCTTGAAAATTTCTCTGAGCCGCTGCATCTACCACAAAAAGATTCCCATTTCCGGTAATCTTGTCAATCTCAATATGGTGAGAAGCATACACTTTTGCATTGTTGGTGATTTCACCGATATAGACTCTTTGCGCATGCACTTCACCCCCGTTAAACTGCTTTACACGCACACTGTCAGCATAAACAATACCTCCCTCCAAAATATCGATCTCTACAATATCACCTTCAGCTTTTCCTTTATGCAAATGTATCTGCAATGAGTTTGCTTCCACATAGGAACTCTGGTGTGTCTGCCCTTTGATTTGGGCTTTTTGTGCCTTAATCTTGGCATTGTTTGCCACACTTCCGGCAATGTTAATCTCAAAAGTATCGATCTCAACCCCTGGTCCAACCGCATCTACAACAGAGTCATCTTCTCGGATGGTCACACTCACTTCACTCTCTTCACCTCCATTGATATCACCGGTCGTCTTGACACTCACCGAATCGACTACCAACTCCTCTTTGATCTCAAAACTGTTATCGACCCCACGGCTAATGTGACCCGCCGTTTTCGCATAATAGAGGATACGATCCTCCTCCTCTTTGATTTCAAAATCTTCACTCACCTTAATATCAATCCCGCTTTCGCTCAACTCCACTTGATTGGGGATTAACATTTCACCTTTACAGTTTCGACCATTTTCTCCGGGTTGAGCTTTGATTACCTCAAGAACCAACTCTCCTTTAGATACCACATGCATCGTATTACTCTGTTTATTCTCTTCGTCGATATAGTGTTCAATGAGTTGATTGGTCACAGCTTCTTTCATGGGAATACCTTCACAAACCACAAAAGATGTCTGCTTGGAAAGTGCCCCATTGACACGAATAATTGCCACCAACTTTTTGACACTCTTTCGCATCATCTCATCTTGCAAGCCAAGCAATATCCCCGCCTTCGCTTTTCTTCGATCGATTTCAGCAATTATCTCTGCCTCTAACCCTTCAAAATAGGATATATTCTCTTGAGGCTTGACAACAGCACGAATCGTTGTAAAATCACTATTGGCACTTAACGAAATCGGTATGGGGAAAGAGGCTCTCTCCTCTTTGAGAAAGATTTCGATACGCAACTCTTGCTCAAATTTGACATTGGGATCAAGCATATCCTCTTTTGCCGGTGTCGTAATCTCCTCACTACTACCCTCTTTTTTTCGAAAAGTTTTATAGGAGAGTATCTTAAAATCTAGCCTTTTAGGTGATATTTGATGCTCTTTGGCTATCGTTTGAATGGTAGTGAGCAGATCCGTCGTTGTCACAACGACTTTATCAAAATTGACTTCAGGTGTCAAAACACCCTTATCACTCTTGTTCTGCTTCTGTCCAAACAGTTTTAACATCCGCCCAATTCCTTTACATTTATAGTTATTAGCCTACTATCGTCATAAATGTAATATTTTTAAGGATATCTCTAATAGAGCTTACTATAATGAAAATCAATCCCATAATTTTCAGAGTGTTGGACACTCATACTGTTTTGATAATTGAGACCTAATTGATAAAAGCTCTTTTTACCAAATGAGTTCGTAACCCCTAAAGAGAGATCTCCAAATGCACCTTTTGCGATCTGATCATACATAAGGGAGGCATCCAAATAGGGAGAAAATCCTCTACCATATCCTCGATAGATATCGCCATAAGAGATACCGACTCCTACACTTCTATAATCATTCGATACCAATCTCTCTTTTTGAGATGATTTTGTCAATAACTTACGAAGAAGAGGACTCTTCTCTCCTACTTGATATTTACCGTAACGATACATCACTCTCATAGCGATATTTGGTTCTTTGATAAAGGCGTAATCCCAACTCAAATCAGCTCGTGTTCCACTTCCAACCTTGATATTATCAAGCGCATACAGATTCAGTCTCTCCGCTCTTACTGAGAGTTGTTGCTTCTGATTAATCTTATAATTTGCACGCATAGATATAGAATCTTTTTTTGCACCTATCATCAGAATGTCACTCTCATCTCTTACCGGACTATTTTTTTGAACAGTCGTTGAGAGTGTGAAGCGTTGTGAGAATGATTTTACTGCTTTCATAGAAAAACCGATACTACTTTTTTGAGCATCTCGATAGTGTAGAGTCGCTTCGACTTTGCCATCTTTGATATGTTTTCTTAATCCAAGATGGTATACAGTTTCATCTCTGTGCTTGAAAGCTAAACGCATTTTATTACGATTTTTATAGTGGTAGTATTCAATCTTAGAAATCAGACCGTAGCCATTGGCAACATAATAAAAATCTTCAAGAGCAGTAGCGGAAACACTGATATCCCCCCGTTTTTCATACTTCATATGAGCACCAAATTTATTGCCATACTCTTTTTGCAGTGATGCTAATTTATCTATCAATACTCGATCCCTACGATTCTCTTTAAGAGAATCTTTAGCAATATTGATTGCTTGATCCATCTTATTTGCATCTTCCAATATTTTGATTTTCAGCGTATCTGGAGCAGCGAAAGATAATTTTTGCATTAACTTTTTTTGCATTTGCGTATTATGGCTTAATGTAGCAATTTCAAGCTCAATATTTGGATTTTTATGGGGATAGTGACTATATATTCTTTTCGCTTTTTGATAATCTTTTTCCTTAAGTGCTACAAGCATTTTTAACTCTAAATAATCTTTTTTACGCAATCTTTTTTTTGCTGTTTCAATCATCATATCAACTTTTTTAGGTGAGAAAACCGCAAAAGAGGATTGCAGGTACTCTCGCATAAATTGCTTATCTTTTAAGTGTTCGGGGTGCTGTGTACTTTGTTTATCCAGTTTATCGAAAATCAATTTGAGGATTTTTCTCTTTTTCTGCTCTTCTCCCAACGACGCTAGAATTTCAGTATAGAGGAATTGCAGGGAGATATTATCCGGCTCCCGCTTAAATGCTTTATGAAAATATGAAAGTGCTTTATCCCTTTTTTGTAGAGCAAGATATGCGGCTGAGAGCGGATAGTAGAGCTCTTCAGGTACACTTTTTTCTTGTTCGATATGATGAACCATTTTTGCTAAAGCATCATAGTGATAGTGATTGATTAAATACCATAGGATCGCAGCTTGCGTTCTACCGGAATTGGTTGCTAACTTCATTGCTTTTTGAAACTCTTCTCTTGCTAAAGCCTTCTTACCAAAATGGTCATCCGTCATCGCTTTTGCAAACCAAAATTGCCCATTTTTTTCAACCAACGCTCGACTCTCCTTATCTGCCAAAACCCTACGCATGAGTAATTTGAGTTCTTTGAAATTCTTTTTTTCTAAATTTTCATTGATATTCTCCAAAAGAAGTGTAGGCTTTTTGAACTTTTTTAAAGCGACTTGGGAGACATCTCGTAGTAGTGAAACATTTGTGGCTTTATAGACTTTATTAATACGATCCAAATCGACCATTCTTGCATGGTGATTTCTGTAAAGCACCAGTGATGCATAGAGTGCCGTATCTTGATCATTCAAATACCAGGCAAGATCACTGAGTCTCTTAAAATATTCACTATGATTCCATTCATCTGTCCGCTTAGCTCTCAATAATGCAGCATACGCTTTGTGTAAATCCTTCTTTAAAAAATAGTATTTGGATAGCGCCAGGGCTGTTTGTGGGCTATTGTCCTGATAGTGACTCAAAAGTGCCACACTTTTTTGCGCATTTTTGATATCCCCCAACTCCATTTGCAAGGCTAATATCGCAGAGAGATATTTCGCGGATGGATCTTTTTTGTACTGCTCTTGTAAAGTCTTGATGGCATCTTCGGGTCTGCCGGTTCTACTATATGCCGTAATGATCTCTTTGATACTATTTTCTGAATGATGAGCACTTTTTTTAAATTCCTGCTTGATGTAAGGCAGTGCCTTTTCATACTGATAAGAAGCAACCATTTGTTTGATAATTTTTTTAACAATTGCAGGATCATGTGTGTGCCGATAGATATAGATCATATGATCCATTGCCACACTGTTTTTCCCGCTCCACAAAGCTACATCTGAAAGTTTTTGATGCCAATATAAGGAGTGAGGATAGCGTTTTAGCGCATCTTTAGCGATAGCATAAGCATGCGATAAATTTTTGGAATAGATAAATGACTGATACATCAGTCTGAGATCTTCATCATCCAAACGGTCATTTTTTGCATATAAAATGGTATGAAAGAGCACAAATACAATGAGGAGTTTTTTCACTTTAGCCCCCTTGTATGAAGAATTTTAAGTGAGAATTTATTTGCCAAGTCAGCCCTGTTTGCTAAAAGATACAATTGTAAAAATCTTTGTCTCATCTCTCGATCATGGATATAGCTATCCTCATACTTTTGAATTAATGAGACTATGTCATCCATGCGACTGTGAGATTGGAGTATTGTCAAGATTTTAATCAGTAGCTCTTTTTTCTCTTTTTTATCTACTGTTTGATGCAAGAGTGCCATATATACACTTGCGGCTTTTAATGGTTCATGATTAAGAATATAAAGATTTGCAAGCGTAAGATCATCAAGTTTTAACTCAACTGCGAGTGCTTTGAGATCTATCCCTTTGGCTAGTTGAGGGAAAAGCGCATTGAGCCATATATAAGCATTGTTTTTATCATGCAAGATCAGCCTTTTCAAGACTTCAATATCGACATCTTTTTCCCCCAACTGAGATGCTAAATAGTGTGTATTTTTTAACCAAACAAGATACTTTTTATCATTTTTATGTTTGAGTGCCAAATCCAGGCTAAATGTCAACGCCGCCTTTTTCTCTCCGAATGAAATCGCTTTATTATAGAGTTTTTCTTCACTCCTCTTATCGATATTCGTAATGTGAGATATTGAAGAGAGCAACTCCCTACTCTCTTGCGTCACAGCACTATACTCATCCTGTGAAATCGGTTTTTGTAATATAAGTTCATTAAGATTTAAGTGCAAGAGTGTTGCTTTGACCTTCATGGCATCACTGGGATTTGACTCCAGTATGTTTAGTAGTTTTTTAGACAGATCAAGCTTATCTTGTTGATAGAGTGTTTTCGCCATTGCAAAAACCAGTTCACTATCTTTTGGATTAACAGTGATTAAGTTTTTCAGATACATAGCTGTTAAATCATAATTAGCAGTTTCTGATAAGACTTTTTTTTCTAAACTTTTTTTATTGGGATACAATAGATATAGAACACCTAAAAACGCCACAAAAATAAAAAGAAGCTCATACATTGTTAAGACATACGGCTTGTCTGTTTTATTTACATATCGTCGTAACATAGACATCCTTTGCATGCGTAAATTGTAAAGAGACCCTATCGGCTTTATGGTGGATGCGATCTACTTTAGGCTGTGTCTTGATAACACAACCTTTTTTGAGATGAAAATCTAAAGTAACTGGCATTTCTCCTATAAAATGGTAGTGATTTTTCCTCTTTGAAACCAATCTCGCATTGGAAGAGATTAAATAGTTTTGCGCAAAATGTTGATATGTGAGTGTCAGCACCTTTCTTTTTTTCTCATCTAAATGTACATAGAGCTCATCCCCTTTTCTCTTATATCCGACAACACCGATACTCTTTTCTATATCCGGTAATCCTAAACTTTTGTGAATACGCACTGTTCTTAAATTTGAAAAACCTTTCAATAACCAGCGGTTCCCCTCTTGTGCAATAGATACATTGTAAAAATCTATGACCTTTTTAATATAATCAGAGGTGAAAATATGCATCACATCCTGTTTTGCAACCCAATCATAAACCTCCTTGAGAGCCGTATAAGATGCCTTCTTGGATGCGGCGTAAAAATGGTAGTAGATGTCGATAGGTTTGATTCTTCTCGGATTTTCTGTCAACTTGAATGTTTGTATCACTTTTTTAAATCCCCAAAATGGACCATGCCAATCATTGGTATAAACATTTTCATTCTCTGCGCCTGCATAGATTTGATAAAAGTTTCCATACTTAATACCAAAAGGTTGAATATGCAATAACCATGGTTGATCATTGGTAATCGTCGTATCTCCCCTATTGATATTCAGAATATGATGCGCATAAGTATATTTAATCACCTTTTGGCTAGGAGAACAGTCTCCTGACCAAAATATGGTACGCGCCTTTTTACCTTTTGGCATAAGCCTACGGTTAATATAGTCAAGCGAATCACTTATCTCTCTTTTTGTCGTATAAGTATAGTGCCTTTTCAAATTTGTCCTATACTTTGGATTGCCGGGATCTTTTTCCAATGCGCGCCATTGATAGGGGTGTGTAAATGTATGTGTTGCGCCCTCGACATAAGGTTGCGCATACATTTTTCTTGCTGCGGCTTCTAATCTTTTTGAATATTGCGGATATTTACCATAGGGTGCAGTTTCAGACTCAACGACAGAAACCGATTGTGGAAATTTATATTTTCTTATGAAATCTCTTTCAATGAGTTCCATGGACATGAGTTGTGTGTTGTTCTCTACTTTATTCATACTCCCATCGCCGTCAATATGTATAAAAGCTAAGCGCTTTCCATTCTCTGTGGTCGGATCGGGAGCGGGGAAATAGGCTAATCGTAGCGTCTCTCGAAAAAGTTGAAATGGATTAATGACCCACATCGCATCGTCACCAAAAAAATCACTGATTAACGCATCACTTCTCACATATCCACCCCAAGCTGTTTTAGCGGCAATCGTAGAGGTTTGATTTTGACTATTTTTATACACTAAATAGGGGGTACTCTTTTGATGTAAATCAATAAATAATTTATGATATTTTATGGAGGGTTTGATCTCATAATTCATGATGTTTGATGCGTGTACAATGTGGTTTTTTGAACCTTTTGTAGCACGATTTTTCACAGCAAATAGCCCAAGCTCTTTTGCCAAAGGGTGCTTGAGGTTGAGCGAATTATCTCCTAAAAAAAGCACTTTTACACCACTCTTTATAGCCCCTTTGACCCATCTCATAAGATGATTCATATTCAAGTCTGCATTTTCAAGCCATATAATAATTCCCGCATAGCGACTCGATTCTATTGCAGGCAGAGCTTGATTGGCATCTTTTAAAACTGGAATATAACCCATATGTTCCAAAGGCATTGAAGCAAACAGATGGGCATAAGTAGAGGCTACTAAATTTTTTTCAAGATGACGCCCGTTGTAGATGATAAGCACTTCCCGCTTAAACGCATTTTTGGAACTGTAGCCCGTATAAGTCAATGTTTTTTCAGCGATATAAGGGATAAAACCTTTTTTCTGGAGCTTGAGAATATTTTGCTTAATCGCTTTTTTGTCATTTAAATCCTGATAATCAACCGCGATAATAGGAATATGATATGCTTTTACTTTCTTGAGTTGTGTATCGAGCCATGCACGATCTTCTTGACTCATTTTTTTATAACGCATTGTGCTACTATCTAGGCCGTTATAGTAAGACTCAAAAAGCACTGCTTCAATATTGCTATGCACCGCATCGATAATATCGAAACCGCGATTGATAATCAGCTTAGCCTTGGGAAATTGTTGTGAAAAGCGATGAATAAACTGAATCAGTCCTTGTCGTAGTTGCTCTTTCTCCTCTTTTGAAACAGGAGCAAGTTGATAGGAATCTAGTGTATCAAAAAAGAAATTCTTGAACCCTCTGCTTTGAAGTTTTTGTAAGCGCTTTAGTAAGTAGTTTTGATAATTTCTATTTGTAATATTCATGACATAACTACCCCAATTAGGATTATCGCCTATAATCCAATCTCGTTTTATCTCTTTGGCGTGGGCACCATTTTTGGATATCTCATTCACACTCATATATGCATATATATTGTTTCTATACTTTTTAAACCCCGGTGCAGAGACCTCTATATTATTCGGCTCGACGATAATGTAATCATGAATACCTGCCATAGGATAAGAGATATCATTTCCATAATAGACAAAAGCGGATTTATCATTTAATCCCGCAACAAGAGTACTCTTCATCAAAAAGATGGTTATCAGCACCCTAACGAAGTAAAAAAGTTTCATACTCTATATCCTCCAATGTTTTGTTAATCACCCATAAACTGATAATAAAAACGATTAAGAGTGAAAATGTATAACCGTATCCAAAAAAGCTAGGTCCCAAGTAGATAGTGAGGAGAGATAAACTCCCATTAAGTAGAAGAAAGAGTAGAGATAGCCACATTGTTGCTCGTCTTCTATCTAAATAGTATAATAGTGCAAGCGCAGACATAAAACCCAGTTGTAATTGCGCACCGACCATATCTATATGAAAAAGTTCTGCATAGAGTTGCGGTATGTATAAAAATGAAAATATCTCTTTGGTATATATATAGAGGATAATCGTGATAATCGTTTGAACATAAAGCGTCTCTCTCATTGCCTGACGCACAACTCTAATCATATCATTTTTGTAATCATCTAGTATCTTTAAAGTACCGCCGTTTTTAACAGCATCAAAAAAGAGATCATATTTTGGGGCAAAATGTGCCTCTAATCGAAAGAAGAAGATAGCAATACCCGGAATAATGGTCAAATATGCCAAAAAGATCGGGATATCATAGACAACAGAACTATGAAGCTTTCCCAAAACTACACTACCGGTAAGAGGGTGATACCAAAATATAAATTTATCGATCCAAATCGCTAACGAGTAAAACAAGCCTGATAAAGCTAAAAACCAATAGAAATTTTTCATTTTAAAAAAATCAAATGATATCAATTTATCCGAGGGGTAGCTCAAAACAATAAAACTACTCAATATGGCAAAAAGTAAAAGATTTCCAATTAAAAATATAAGTAAGAGTGTCTCACTATTGTGACCATACAGATAAGAAAAGATCACCATGAACGCATAGATAATAAAATATGCATAAAATATTTCTTTATAAAATTTTAGACTAGAAGCGATAATATTTGCAAGCCAGATCCATGTCATCGTAATAAAAATATAAAATACAATAATAATATAGTGTGTCGAAACACCATGAAATACATAAAAGGAGAGAGGTAAAATCAAAATCGTTCCCAAAATGGTACTCACTAAGAGTGCACCGATATATGAAGGCAAGATGAGATCTTCTCTCTTTTCATAAATCTTATCTGCAACATAGCGCGTAAACGGTAATTGAATCAAACCTGTCAACATAATACTTGAAGCAAATGCAAATGCATAGGTAATAACGAGTTCATATGCTCTATGCTCATTGTGGTTCCTATGAAGATTTAAAGAGAAAAAACCGATAATAAGTATCGCAATAATCGAGCTTACCCAAGGTCCGGAACTTAAGAGTGCGGAGTACCCATATGTTTTTCCCAGGGAAGTGATGGAATCCTCTTTTAACATCTTTCGTAATTCAAAACTAATTCCCGCCATTACATCATCCTCTCATAGAGTGCTTGATAACGCTCTAAAAACTGCTCTTGCCTATAATATTTTGTAACTCGTTTGAGTGCACTCTCTTGCGCCTTTTTCCATAATTGTGCATCTGTCAAATAGTGAATATAGTGTTTCGCAAGATCTTTGGCATTTGCAATATCGGTCACTGCACCGGCAGAACCTATTGCAATATCGTCATCATCCAATGCCCCATTAATCAAATCTCTACAACTACCCACATCTGTACTTACACAAGGAAGCCCTGCGGCAAACCCCTCTAAAATAACTAACGGCATCCCCTCACTGATAGATGTCAATGTCAAGAGACCACTTTTGGGAAGAATGTCATCGATTTTTTGAAAACCTAAAAATAGGACATTTTTTTGTAATGAAAAAGCTTCGACCATTGCGACACACTCATCTGCATAAGTGCGTTCCTCATCCATGTCACCAACAATCCATCCTTGGATTTCAGGAATTTTCTCTTTTGCGAAGGCTATTGCACGAATAAATGTTTTGATATCTTTAATAGAGACAACACGACCAATTAAGGTAACAACTTTAGGAATCGGATCAGATCGTTTCTCTACAAGCCGATTCAATCTTTTCATATCGACACCATTGGGTATCACTTCTGTTTTGTGCTTTTGAGCACCATGTTGAATCTGTATCTCTCTAGCACCTGGATACAAGGAGATAATCTGTTTCGCTGAACGATAACTCAATAATCCAACTTTTTCAAAAAATTGAACCCACATCTCTTTGACATAATTCATCTCTTTAGGAGAATCTTCTAACAATGTCGGAACATGAAAGCTTATCCATTTCGCTGACATCATATCGATCTTTCGCTCTCTCGTATAGATACCGTGTTCCGTTAATAAAAAAGGAATATCTCTGACTTGCGACCCCAAAAATGATAAAAAACCGGCATAACCGGTCGAAGGTGAATGAAGCAGTTTGCAGGTTGGCATATTCTCGACAATCGAAGCGATTTTCCAAATAGGTGCATGCATATTTCTGAGTGTCCAAAAATAATCAATAAAAGGAACATCAGGACAATTTTTCTCATACACCTCTTTCATAAAAAGCCATGACTCTTTCGAGTATAAAAAATCTTCCATGGTCATCTCTTTCGTAAAAAAGGAGATTTTTTTCATAGCTTCAGGAATCTCAGGATTCTCTTTTCTCATCTCTTGATAAAAGTGCCTCAAAACAGTAAATGCTCTCTTATTACCTTTACGCTTTTTAGGAAGATAGCTCTTCTCTTCAAACAGATAATGCACCTCAATATGTTTCAAGTTTGGTGGGAAAGTATAGAGTGGTTCACCATAGTCATCTTTGGATGAGCCGATAAAGATAATGCCAAAGGTATACATCGGTAATCCTGCAATCAGCTGATCAATCCAAGAAGATACCCCACCTCGAATAAAAGGATAAGTTCCTTCCGCAACTAGCATAATATCTACATGATCACTTTGAGGCAATCTCATGACTTTCTCCATTGCAAATAGACTGCCTCTAAAGGATATGAGATATCTTTGGGACGATACGCTTGTATCAGATGTTGAACGGTTTCAAAATCTCTCTCTTCATAGGCAATTTCGGCTAAATAGGGCATCACAACATCCTTTGATAACCCTTTTTTGACTGCTTCAGCAAAATAAGTCGTCGCTTTCCGATACTCACTCTTCTTAAAATAGATTTTTGCAAGCAAGTACAAAAGTTCTGGAGATGGTCGATCTAGACTCAATCCAAGTGACTGATTTGCATGAAAAGTAGCTTTGTCTAACATCATGTTTGCATTTTTGACTTCAATAAGACCGGACTCAATAAATTGCCAATATAAAAGTGCTATCTCACGATGTACGGTAGCTCTGTGTGTATCTGAATGCGTTTTGTCGAGCTCTTGTAATAGATGAGAAATCTTTTTGTTTAACGCTTCCTCTTGTCCATTTAAAAAAGAGAAGCTATAGAGTCTCACTTCATAATCATGATCCGATAAAAGTCCTCTAATGAGTGCATTACTCTCTTTATTGGGATTTTTCGTCATAAATACGAGACTCTTCATCTTATGTGGTGAGTTGTGACTTTTATCTTTTACCAAAAAGGTCACTCCTCCCTCACCAAAAAATCTACGCACTTTTGGATAAGGGCTTTTTAAAAACTCCTCTTTATTAAAAGTTTTGATCCCGTGAATATAACTCTTTTTGTTTGCAAATGCAATGATTGGAGCAAATAGTAGAGTTACAACATAAGCTAGAAACGGTAAAGATAGATTAAAGAGTAATAAAAATAGAAACATTCGTTTGTATGATTTTCTTTCATCTTTTATCAGTAGTAAAGTCGCTATGAAAGCGATAACAAATGAGAGTAAAACATGTATCATGATGTATTTTGACATTTAAGACTCCTCAATATATCGTAGCATGAGTGGTTTTTGTTGAATCTCAAAGCCCATGTATTCAAATTTTTTATGCATTAACGCTTGTTTCAATTTATCTACAATCACTATTGAAGAGTCAATAGGCGTAAGAGGTAAAAGGATGAATACGATAAATTGATTCGGCTCTTTTGAAACTTGATACTCATCTAATGCCCTAAGAGATCCCTCCAATACCTCTTTTACTCTCTTTAAAATCAGTTCATCATCTATTTTTAAAATTATCATAGTAGAGTCAATGTTGTAACGCTTTTTCAGAGAATATAATTCATTAAAACGATAGGCGAACAGTTGCTCTCTACGCATATTATGTTGACTCATTCGAGTATGTAGTGTCACTTGATCGATAAAGTAGGAAAAGAGTATAGATATTGCAATCATATTATCATCATTAAATTCCAAAAAAGGCATCTTTTCAATCGTAAGTAGTGCCGTTACTGTACGATTTTGATTTGTCATCGGTATTACAGCAAGATAAGGTGTTTTTTTATCATCTAATTGACTGACATATGATGTTTCTCCTGACTCCAATGTATGTTGGATCAACGGATCATCTAAATCCAAAGTTTGCTGCTTTATCGAATCAAGCGTTGATTCTTTTTTTATAGAGGCGACTATATAATAATCATCATCTTTTAAGAGAGCAATCGTTCCATCCTCTACGCGATAGGCATGTGTCAATAAATGTAGAAACCTTTGATAGTGAGAACCATCTTTGGCATAAAAATTTTGAATCTCCTCAAAAGCACTCCTCATACTCATCGATTTAAGTACATAACTATTTTTCATGGTGTCATGCGAAAGCTTTAGCGTATAAAACGCGTGATTGAGTTCATTGAGTCGTCTTTGCGTATAGGTGGCAACTGCCTGCATACTCTCTCTCGTTTTAAACCAATAGTGATAAAACTGACCTAAAATAAGTACCAAAATAAGGTAGGAAAGGAGTTGAACGATGGGGTAAGGATGGTACAAAAAATAGGATACGCTCCCCAATAAAGAAAGTGCAACTAACCCATACTTTGTACCGTGAAAGAGTGTGATAATCGTAAGTAAAATGACTATTAATGGGATTTTGCTATCTATGAGTAATGGATCAGAAGGAAAAAAATAAAATCCTATAAGAATATATAAAAGCGTAATCGTGATACTTTCCAATAGCCTTTGCGCAACATTTTTCACGCATACTCCTCATCTTATATTTACAGGTGTCCTATATTCATCATAACAAAACAGAGAGGAGAAAGGAAGTCACACCATGTAAGCTAGAGAGTATGAATTTATGTAATATGTGTTATATATTCCATCTTAATAAAATTTGATACAATAACCTTAAGAATTATCACCAACCAACTATTTTGAATGATATAAGATGCTGGTTACTTCTTGTTACATATGGGCACATTGAAGAAAAGGTGTCCTTAACCACATTTTCTATACACTTCCCCTATGTTCAAGGCAATCTTCACCAACAGTTTCGGCATTCTCTTCTCTCGTATTTTAGGATTTATTCGCGATATGCTCCAAGCCTCGATTTTGGGTGCCAATATCTATACCGATATCTTCATCGTCGCCTTCAAACTCCCTAATCTCTTTCGTCGTATCTTTGCCGAGGGTGCGTTTGTGCAGAGTTTTCTTCCCGCCTTTACTCAGACACGGCGAAAAGGGCTCTTTAGTGTTGCAATTTTCAAGCGCTTTACCCTCTTTTTACTGATCCTTTCGATTTTTGTGACACTTTTCCCCACGCTCCTCACAAAGCTCATTGCTACGGGATTTAGCCCTAAAAGTATCGAACTTGCCGCACCTTTGGTAGCTATCAACTTCTACTATCTCTTGCTGATCTTTATCGTCACCTTTTTCGCCTCTCTGCTTCAGTACAAAAACCACTTTGCCACCACCGCTTTTGCCACGGCACTGCTCAATATCGCTCTCATCTCGGCGCTCCTCTACTCCAAAGATCTCGACAAATATAGTATGATTTATAATCTCAGTATTGCCGTGGTGATTGGGGGAATCTTACAGGTACTCGTCCACCTAATCGCGATTAAAAAGTATGGTCTGCACCGCCTCCTACTCGCAAGCTTCAAACGCAAAGATCGTCACCCTGCCGATCTCACAGAGGATATCAAGAGTTTCAAAACCAAATTTTTCGCCTCCACACTCGGAAGCTCCACGGCGCAAATCTCCGCCTTTTTAGATGGTTGGCTCGCCTCCTTTCTCTTTGCCGGCTCCATCTCCTATCTCTACTATGCCAATCGCATCTTCCAATTTCCCCTCGCCCTCTTCTCCATCGCCACCTCCGTCGCTATCTTTCCCAAAGTCTCCCGCTATCTCCACCAAAACAATACCCAAAAAGCCCAAGAGATACTGCAAAAGAGCTTTTGGTTTCTCTTGAGTATCCTGCTTGTGGCAACACTCGTAGGGTCGATTTTGAGTGATGAGATTGTCTGGCTTCTCTACCAAAGAGGCAGTTTTAGCACCCAAGACAGCACCCAAACTGCCCGTATCCTGACGATGTATCTCATCGGACTCTTACCCTTTGGTCTGAGTCGTATCTTCTCCCTTTGGCTCTATGCCACCAAACGCCAAGAGGAGGCGGCAAAGATCTCCGCCTACGCACTCGGACTCAATATCGCCCTCTCACTCCTACTCATCTACCCATTCAAAGCAGCCGGCTTGGCACTAGCGTCGAGTCTGAGCGGATTTTTACTCTTTGGACTCACCGTGAGAGCTTTTGGCACCAAAGCCTTTTTCGATATAATCCGCGTAAAATATCTTGTAGCGCTACTCATTTTTACGGCGCTACTGAGTGTCGCACTCATCTATCTAAAGGAGTTCTTGCATGCATATCTATAATACCCAATCGCGCTCCAAAGCGCAATTTATACCGCTTCAAGAGGGAGTCGTGCGCATCTATGTCTGCGGACCGACCGTCTATGATGAGGCACATTTGGGGCACGCAAGAAGTGCGTTGGCGTTTGATCTTCTACGGCGTACTCTCACGATGCTGGGCTATCGCGTCATCTTTGTGAAAAACTTCACCGATATTGATGATAAGATTTTGCAAAAACTCCAAAACAGTTCCCAAACACTCTCTGAACTCACCACACACTATATCGATCGCTACAAAGAAGACATGCACGCTTTGGGGATCGCCGATGCCGATATCGAACCTAAAGTGAGTGAAGATATGGAAAGCATCATCACTTTTATCGATCAACTGATCAAAAAGGGGTATGCCTACACCATTTCAGAAGGGATCTATTTTGATGTCTCCAAAGATCCCGACTACTTTTCACTCTCGCATCGTGCCGTCGATCTTGAGAGTCAGCAGGCACGGGTAGAGGGGAGCTCAGAAAAGAGAGATCCACGAGATTTTGCCCTGTGGAAATTGGATGAGGATGCGGAGGTAGCCTTTGATTCTCCGTGGGGGAGAGGAAGACCGGGATGGCATATCGAGTGCTCCGCAATGATCGACAAACATCTCGCCCTTTCCGATCACCCCTATCAGATCGATATCCACGGCGGGGGCGCCGATCTGCTCTTTCCACATCACGAAAATGAAGCCGCGCAGTCTCGTTGCCACAGCGGTATCAATCTCGCCAAATATTGGATGCACAACGGCTTTGTGCAGATCGACGGGGAAAAGATGAGCAAATCACTGGGCAACTCCTTCTTTCTCAAAGATGCCCTCAAGGTCTATGATGGAGAGATTCTTCGCTTCTACCTCCTCTCCACTCACTACCGTGCCAACTTCAACTTTAACGAAGTCGATCTGCAGATGAGTAAAAAGCGTCTCGACAAACTCTACCGTCTCAAAAAGCGCCTTGCGACTCTCAAAACCAGCGCACCCCAAAAGGCATTCAAAGAAGATCTCCTGGAAGCGATGCGCGACGATCTCAACATCTCCAAAGCCCTGAGCCTCATCGACAAAATGATCCAAGACGCCAACGAAGCGCTCGATCAAAACCCTAAAGATAAAGCCTTTAAATATAGTATCAATAGCAATATTGCACTCATCAATCAACTGCTTGGAATCGGAGGAATGGATCCCGTCGCCTATTTTCAACTCGGTGTTTCAAATGAACAGATCGCACAGATCCAAGCACAGATTGCCAAACGAGATGAAGCCAAAAAAGCCAAAGATTATCAAGAGGCGGATCGCATTCGCGACGATCTCCTTAAACAAGGAATCAAACTCATGGATACCCCCCAAGGTACACAATGGGAGCGAGATGAAACTCTTCTCTAATCTCCAATACCTCATCACCAAATTCAAACCCTATATGGGTGAGTACAAAGTACAATTTACGCTCATGATCACCGGTATGGTGATGGTGGCGATCGGTACCACCGCCTCTGCGTATATCATCAAACCGGTTCTCGATAAAATTTTTATCAACAAAAATGTCAACCTTTTACATATCCTCCCCTTTGCCGTCGTTTTGGTTTATGCCATCAAAGGGGGCGGTACCTTTTTGCAAAGTTACTACTCCGCCTACATCGGACAGGATATCATTCGCAAAATTCGAGACAGGCTCTTGGGCACAATCCTCTCTTTTGAGATGGACTTTTTTCACAAGAGTCGAAGCGGGGAGTTGATGAGCCGATCAATTAACGATATCGAGAGAGTGCGCAGTGTGGTCTCAAGCACACTGCCGATCTTTACACGGGAGATCTTGACGATTGTCGCGCTTTTGGCGTATATCATCTATCTCGATCCCAAACTTGCTATTTTGGCGCTGATCTTTATCCCCTTAACAGCAAAACCGCTCTCGATGCTTGCCAAACGGATGAAAAAGCTCTCCCACTCCTCCCAAGAGAAACTCTCCGATCTGAGTGCGCGATTGAGTGAAATCTTTAACAATATCGAGATCATCAAAGCCTATCACACCCAAAAATTTGAACAGGATCGCTTCTCCAAAGAGAATAGGCAGATTTTCGAACTTAACCTCAAAGCAACCAAAACCAATGAACTGGTCTCCCCCTTGATGGAGGTCGCAGGCTCTTTGGCAGTCGCACTAGTCATCATCTACGGCGGAAATGCCGTCATCCACAATGAGATGAGCGTCGGTGGTTTCTTCTCCTTTTTAGCCGCACTCTTTATGCTCTACACCCCTATCAAGCGCGTCTCCAAACTCTACAATCAGATGCAAGACGCCATCGCCGCAACAGAGAGAATCTTTAGCCTCATCGATCGCACACCCAAGATTCAAGAGGGAGAGATCGACCTCGCTCAAAAGCATCCAACTATCGAAAAGATCTGTTTTGAGCATCTCTCCCTCTCCTACGGTGAAACCCAAGCGCTCCAAGATATCAACTTTTGTGCCCACAAAGGAGAGCGAATCGCACTTGTGGGCAACAGCGGAGGCGGGAAAAGCTCGATGGTCAATCTCCTGCTCCGTTTCTACGATCCAAGCAGCGGCGAAATCACCATCAACGGCACACCCCTTTCACACTTCACCCTCGCCTCCCTGCGTCGCAATATCGCCATCGTCACCCAACGCATCTATATCTTCAATGACACCATCAGTGCTAATGTCGCCTATGGAGAGAAGATCGACGAATCACGCGTCATCGATGCGCTCACACAAGCCAATGCGTGGGAGTTTGTCTCCAAACTACCGGAGGGGATCAATACCCCTCTTAGTGAGTACGGTAGTAATCTCTCCGGCGGTCAGCGACAGCGCATTGCTATCGCTAGAGCGATCTACCGCCGTCCGCAAATTCTGATCTTTGATGAAGCCACCTCCGCACTCGATAGTCAAAGTGAAGAGCAAATTACCCAAGCTTTAGAGCAAGTCAGCCGAGATAAAATCACCTTTATCATTGCTCATCGCTTAAAAACGATAGAAAATGCAGATAAAATAGTTGTATTAAAAGCT
This sequence comes from Campylobacterales bacterium, assembly GCA_027023405.1. Classification (GTDB taxonomy): domain Bacteria; phylum Campylobacterota; class Campylobacteria; order Campylobacterales; family QNZT01; genus QNZU01. The sequence goes on along the minus strand of JALVVN010000018.1, from coordinate 19,124 downwards.
GGGAAAATTGCGTGTATCGGCAAAAAGCGGGAACTTTTGAAACAATGTGATGAATTTATGGCACTAAACGGTTTACAAAAGTAAAGTTTTTGTGTACAATAAGCTTTAAAAGATAATATAAGTTACATTTTTAATCTTATCGGGAGTATACACAAAGATGTTAGATAGCAAAAATGCCCTATGGCTTGGTTCATTCTTTTCACTGTTGCTTATCACTTTTTGTGTTACCAGACATCTTGATGATCTCAACCCTAATTTTATGACATCACAAATTAGATCGGAGAAGAGAACACAAGTATCTGATAACACAACTCAAAACAAAATCACTCCAACACCATTTGTCAAAGATGTTACAATCATCAAAGTACCGCAACAACAAGAGAGCAACAAAGGTACGCAAGAGGTAAAGGTTGATACGCTACATATTGAAGCAAATGTCTCAACAACGCAAGAAACTCCCAAAAACGACTTCACGCTACCCAATACATTTCATATGAATCAAACGAATCATAAACCTCAAACCAAAGAGGTTCAGAAGCAAGAGACAAAAAAAGAGAAAACGCACACCGGTCACAAAAAGGATATCGCTAAACCTAAAAAAGCGAAATCAACAAATAAAAAAGCCCCTATCAAACTGGGTAAAACACTCTTAGAGTCTCGTTTTTCAAAATATGAAATTGCAGCTATTTTTCATAAGAGGCATGAGAGTAATAAACTTAATAAGATAGCGTTCAAATATGTGATTTACCCCGATACTGTTATTGTTGTTACAGCACCCAATCACAACATCGCACAACAGGTTAAAAAGATTTTTATGCGTCGCGGTATCGCAGACAAGGACTTTCTATTCAAGCAAAGTAGCGATAAAAAAGCGATTACAATTCAATTAAAAGAGAGGAAATAGAGCATTATGTTATGGATAATCACAAAGTTTATACTGTGTATGTTAGCAGCAGGAGTATTTGGTTTCATATTTGGTTGGATATTCTCATCACTGGTTCGAAATGAAAAACAAGAACAAAAATATGCACTTTTACAAGATGAGTTTAATAACCATAAAGCACAGATGAATCAAACTTATAGCGACTTGGAGGCAAAAGAGAAGGAGTTAGAGCATCTTCATAAACTCTATCAACAGTCACAAAAAGAATTAATGATGAAAAATCTCGATCTTGAAGAGTGTGAAAAGGGTTCACTATCTTCATCTGATAATGAACAACTTCTGATAGAAAATAATAGTTTGAAAGAAGAAATCGCTGAATATCGTTATCTTAAGAATGAGAATGCACTTCTACAAGAGGAGTTAAAAGATTTTGAAAAAGAGAAGGAGAAGCTCATCTCTCGACTTGAAATAGCCGATCAATTAACGCACACCAATCACTACCTTGACTCCAATACAGAACCACTCTCAACACAACAGAGTAAACAGATCAAAAAACACCTTAAGCGTGCTAAAAAAGAGCTTAGAAAAATTCATAAAACAATTCAGAACCCCACTCTCAAGAAGAAAAAAAGTGAAGAAAATGGTGATGCGTTAAAATAGTTTTGCTATAATTGATCAAAAACGAAACAATGGAGCATAATGCACTATCAGACAATTCGTCCATTACTTTTCCGACTCGATCCTGAGCAAGCACACCGTTTGGTGGAATGGATTGCCAAAAAGCTTGTAGGAAATGTGCCTCTATTACAGAAGCAACTTGCAAAAACATATCAAGTCCATGATAAACGACTCGTTCAACACCTACTTGGTACCACTTTCCCAAACCCTGTCGGTATCGGTGCCGGTTTTGATAAAAATGCGACAATGATCCCACTTCTAAATGCACTCGGTTTCGGTGCCGTTGAATTTGGCACCCTCACACCGCTTTCACAAGCCGGCAATCCTAAACCTAGACTCTTTCGCTTCGTTGAAGAGGAGAGTTTGCAAAATGCGATGGGCTTTAACAATGATGGAATGGAAGCAATTTTAAAACGCGTCAAAGCGCTCTATCCCTACGACATTCCTCTTGGGGCAAATATTGGCAAAAATAAAATCACCGGGGAGGAGGATGCACTTGAAGATTATGAGAAGCTTATCAGTGCATTTGAGAGCTGGAGTGACTATCTGGTGATCAATATCTCCTCACCCAATACCCCCGGACTTCGGGATCTCCAAAATGAAGCCTTTATACAGGCGATCTTCGAAATGGCAAAAAGGAAAACAACCAAACCGGTCCTTTTAAAAATTGCTCCCGATTTGCACATAGATACCGCATTGCAACTCTCTCAAACAGCACTTGATTACGGTGCTGAAGGTATCATTGCCACCAATACAACTATCGACTATTCATTACTACCCCATGCCAAAACTTTCGGCGGTCTGAGCGGTAAAGTACTCAAAGAAAAGAGCTTCACACTCTTTGAAGAGATTGCCAAAGCATTTTTTGCTCAAACAACACTCATCAGTGTCGGCGGTATTGACAGCGGTATAGAGGCGTACCGTCGGATCAAAGCGGGTGCCAACTTGATACAGATACTCACAGCACTAATCTATCAAGGTCCCTCTTTGGCACATGATATCAATCGCACACTTCTTCAAGAACTTGAAAAAGATGGCTTTTCTCATATTAGTGAAGCGGTAGGGAGTGATCGAAGATGAAAAAAATTTTAATAACACTATTGACAGTGACAGGAGTTCTTATGGCTTCCATTTTGCCAAAACACTACACCAAAACACTCAAAAACGGTTTAGAGGTCGTCGTTATTCCGATGAAAAACGACTCAAATGTCATTACGACCGATATCTTCTACAAAGTCGGCAGTCGCAACGAAGTGATGGGCAAAAGCGGAATTGCACATATGCTTGAGCATCTCAATTTCAAATCGACTAAGCACCTCAAAGCAGGTGAGTTTGATGAGATTGTCAAAGGTTTTGGTGGAGTCAACAATGCTTCAACCGGCTTCGACTACACCCAATACTTCATCAAATCCTCCGCGCAAAACCTTCCCAAGTCACTCGAACTCTTTGCTGAATTGATGCAAAATCTCAACCTCAAAGATGAGGAGTTTCAACCGGAGCGAAATGTGGTACTAGAAGAGCGAAGATGGCGTACTGACAACAGTCCGATGGGATATCTCTACTTTCGCCTTTTCAATAATGTCTATCTCTACCACTCCTACCACTGGACACCGATAGGATTTGTAGAGGATATCAAACACTGGACGATCGATGATATTCGAAAGTTCCACGCTACCTATTACCAACCCAAAAATGCCATCCTCGTCGTTGCAGGTGACATCGATCCTGATACCGTCTTTAAGGAGGCGGAAGCAAAATTCGGTGCAATAAAGAATAGCGTCGAAACCATCCCGCAACCGCACCAAATCGAACCGAAACAGGATGGAGAGAAGCATCTTGTCGTCCACAAAGAGAGTGAAGTAGAGATGTTGGCGATTGCGTACCATATTCCCGATTTTAAACATCCGGATCAGGTAGCACTTACCGCTATCAGCGATATTCTCACCAGTGGCAAAAGCTCCCGCCTCAATGCAAAACTCATCGATAAAAAGCGGCTTGTAAACTCCATTAGTGCTTACAATATGGAGAATCGCGATCCCGGTATCTTCCTCTTTTTGGCTGTCTGCAACCCTGGTGTCAAAGCCCAAGAGGTACAAAAGGAGATCCTAGAGGAGATTACCAAGCTCCAAAAAGAGCCTATCAGCCAAAAAGAGCTTGAGAAGATCAAACTCAATGCCAAAGCGGACTTTATCTATCAGATGGAGGATTCACGAAATATCGTCTCTATCTTTGGAAGTTATCTTGCGCGAGGAGATATCAAACCGCTCCTAGAGTATGAAGAGCGTTTCAAAAAACTTACCCCAAAAATGATTCAAGAGGTTGCACAACGCTACTTCACCAAAGATAATCAAACCACACTGATCTTAAAAAAGGAAGAGAAATGAGTCATCCACAAGGAGCTACTACTGCTCTCATCACCCCCTTCAAAAATCAAAAAATTGATGAAGAGACTTATGCTAAACTGATACAACGACAGATCGATAACGGCATCGATGCCATCTGCCCGGTCGGTACGACGGGAGAGAGTGCGACACTCAGCCACAATGAGCACAAACAGTGTATCGAGATTGCTGTGGAGGTATGCAAGGGAACCCAAACAAAAGTGCTCGCAGGAGCAGGAAGCAACGCTACACATGAAGCGATCGATATCGCTCAACATGCACAAAAAAGCGGTGTGGATGCCATCTTCTCCGTCTCTCCCTATTACAATAAACCCTCTCAGGAAGGTCTCTATCAACACTACAAAGCGATCGCAGAGGCAGTTGATATCCCGGTAATGCTCTACAATGTACCCGGTAGAACTGGGGTCGATATCAGTACCGAAACTGTTTTGAGACTCTTCAAAGATGTCAAAAATATTTACGGTATCAAGGAGGCGACCGGATCGCTGGAGCGCTGTGTCGCCCTCCTCTCTCAAGCACCAGATCTTGTACTTCTCAGTGGAGATGATGCCATCGACTACCCGATCCTCGCAAACGGAGGAGCGGGTATTACTTCGGTCACGGCAAATCTCCTACCTGATCTCAAGAGTGAACTGGTTCACCTTGCGCTTAAGGGAGAATTTACAAAAGCCAAAGCAATAAATGATAAACTCTATGCTATAAACACGACACTCTTTTGCGAGAGCAACCCGATACCTATCAAAGCAGCTATGCATATCGCAGGTTTGATACCCACATTGGAGTATCGACTGCCGTTGGTTGCACCGAGTAAAAAGAATATGAAAAAGATTGAAACCGTACTCAAAGAGTACGCCATAAAAGGATGAAAATGAAAGGGAAAACATTAGTCATTAGCGGAGGAACCAAAGGGATTGGTAAGGCGATTGTCTATGAATTTGCCCAAGAGGGTGTCAATGTCGCTTTCACCTACAACTCCAACGAAGATCTGGCAAAAGAGATAGCCCAAGATATCGAAGAGAAGTATGGCGTCAAGGCAAGATACTACCCTTTTAATGTTTTAGAGCCTGAAACCTATAAAGAGCTCTTTTTGAAAATCGATGAGGATTTCGATCGTGTCGATTTCTTTATCTCAAATGCAATGATCTACGGACGACCGGTAGTCGGCGGATATGGGAAGTTTATGCGACTCAAACCACGCGGACTCAACAACATCTACACCGCAACGGTCAATGCCTTTGTCGTCGGTGCGCAAGAGGCGGCAAAACGGATGGAAAAGGTTGGCGGTGGATCAATCATCTCGATGAGCTCCACCGGAAATATCACCTATATTCCCAACTATGCCGGGCATGGAACAAATAAAGCGGCGGTTGAAGCAATGGTGCGTTATGCGGCTATTGAGCTTGGAGAGAAAAATATTCGAGTCAATGCCGTCAGTGGTGGACCTATCGATACCGATGCACTCAAGGCGTTTGTCAATTATGAGGAGGTTAAGCAAAAGACGATTGAACTCTCACCGCTCAACCGTATCGGACAACCGGAAGATATAGCAGGTGCGTGTCTCTTCCTCTGCTCTGATAAAGCAAGTTGGATCACGGCACAAACACTTTTGGTAGAGGGTGGCACCACCTTTAACACCAATTAAGTCCGGTCATTTGCATGAATTTGCCCAATCTCTTGGCAAGCTTTCGGATTGCACTGGCACCATTGATGTTTTGGTTACTTATCGATCGCGACAACTCCCTCTTTGAGGGGATTGATCCTAGCTGGCTTGATTACTTTGCGGCGCTCACTTTTGTTATCGCATCGGTAACCGATTTTTTTGACGGCTATATTGCACGCAGTTGGGAACAGATTACCAGACTCGGCGGTATTCTCGATCCTTTGGCGGATAAACTCCTAATGCTTGCCGGCTTTTTAGGCTTGATGCTTCTGCATCGCGCCAATCCCTGGGCGATCTTTTTGATTTTGGCACGCGAATTTTTTATCACGGGAATGCGTGTCGTGGCGGCAAGTGAAAACCGTTCGGTCGTTGCAAGTTTTGCCGGTAAAGCGAAAACCGTTTCACAAATGTTTGCTATCGGATTTTTGACGATGAATTGGCAGGGGGGAGAAGTTCTACTGTGGATTGCCGTTGCACTCACTCTCTACTCCGGATTTGAATATGTAAAAGGATATTTAGAATAATGGGAATTTTAACTTCACTGCTGGTACTTTCCGTACTCATCATTTTTCATGAGTGGGGGCACTTTCTTGCTGCACGATTTTTTGGAGTCAAGGTAGAGGAGTTTGGACTCGGCATGCCTATTATCTTCACCAAACCTCTCTTGAAAAAAAAGATGGGTGCCACCACTTACTCCTTCTATCCGATGCTTTTGGGCGGGTTTGTCCGCATGAAGGGACAGGATGACTTTGATCTCAGTAAAAAGAGCGACGATCCCGACAGTTACCAATCTAAAAAACCGTGGCAAAAGATCATCATTCTACTTGCAGGTCCCTTTGCAAATATTCTCCTGGCATTTTTACTCTATCTTGCCATCACCTTTTTGGGTGCGGAGGAGCTAGCCCCCTCCATCGGTGCTATCGGCAAAGATTCGCCGGCTCAACAAGCGGGCTTGCACCTCAAAGATAGAATCGTCGCTATCAATCATCACCCCATTTATACTTGGGATGAAATGGGAAAAGCGATTGAACACTCTGAAGGTAGTTTGCTCATCACCGTTTTGCGAGATGGAAAAAAGGTAGAGCTAAGGGTAACTCCACATATCGCAGCCTCAAAGTCGATCTTTGGAGAGAAAATTCAAAAGCGCCTCATCGGAATCGCACCGCTTGGGGAGTTTATCACACGCAAGTTTGACTCCGTTTCACAACACCTCAAATATGCCTACGATAAAACAGTTTGGGCGACACAGCTCATTGTGCGTAGTGTGCAAAAACTTGTTGAGGGGGTTGTTCCTGCCAAAGATATGGGTGGTATCGTCTCTATCGTCGATGTTACATCTAAAGCGAGTGCGGTCGGTATCACCACACTCTTTGCTCTCATGGCACTCATCTCAGTCAATCTAGGTGTTCTCAACCTCCTCCCCATACCGGCACTTGACGGCGGACACATCATGTTCAACCTCTATGAAATCATCACAGGTAGAGCTCCGAGTGAAAAGGTCTTTTACTATATGACCGTAGGAGGATGGGTGTTACTACTGAGCCTGATGGCATTTACCACCTATAACGATATATTACGCATGACAAAAGGATAAAAATGAGTGATTATACAAAGAGTTTTGATGAAGTATTGCAACGCATTGAGAAAGCACGACTCCATGCCAATGAACATCGCATTATCAAAATTGTCGTCGCCAGTAAATATGTCGATAGCGATGCGATTGAAAAGATGTATGAGATAGGACAGCGATCCTTTGGTGAAAATCGTGTCCAAGATCTCAAAGAGAAGTCACACGCACTTGAGAGCCTACCTATCGAGTGGCACTACATCGGACGCATCCAAACCAACAAGATTAACGCCCTACTCGATCTCGATCCCTTTTTAGTACAATCTCTGGAGAGTTTGGAGATGGCAAAAGAGATCGACAAACGCGCCAAAACCAAAGAGATGAAACTCCCGATGCTTTTACAAATCAACAGTGCAAATGAGGAGAGTAAAGCGGGGTGTTCTCCTGATCGAGCAATTGAACTCTACCAACAAATCCAAGAGAGTTGCCCCTCTATTAAATTAGAAGGTGTGATGAGTATCGGTGCACATACCACAGATGAAAAAGTAATCGCCAAAAGCTTTGAAACCACCTATACAATTTATGAAAAACTACAACCTGCCGGTGCACGCTACTGCTCAATGGGTATGAGCAATGACTTTGAACTGGCGATCGCCTGCGGTTCCAATATGTTACGGCTTGGATCAGTGCTTTTTAAGTAACCAAAAGCTAAAATAAGCGACAAATTTTTTGAAGGATAAAACAGATGTCAAGAAAATGCCAAATTAGCGGAAAAGGTCCTATGACAGGAAACAATGTTTCGCATGCACACAACAAAACAAAAAGAAGATTCTTACCAAACCTCAGAACAGTCAGAATCCAACAAGAGGATGGAACAACAAAAAAGATGAGAGTTTCAGCCAAAGAGCTTCGAACGATGAGAAAGAAGGGGATAATCTAAGTCAATAGATCGACTAAGTTTAAGCGGAGGAATCGATGCAGATGCTAAAAAAGCTCAAAAAATTCCTCCACTGGCGTAAAAGCGCCAAGCCTGAAATCAATCTCAATACTGAACTCTATACCCACCTTGCCCCTTTTAGACTTCCTATCATATTAACCGTCTTAATGATGCTTGTCGGCACGCTCGGTTATATTGTTATTGACGGTTTTTCACTCAGTGATGCCATCTACCAAACCGGCATTACTTTTACAACGGTCGGTTTTGGTGAAATCGCTCCCATCTCGGAAGCGGGTCGAATCTTTACGATCACACTGATTATTTTGGGGTTTGGAGTCTTCTCATTTGCCGTGGGTATCTTGGTCGAAGTGCTTAATCGCGGAGATTTGATACGAATTATCAAGGAGAGAAAGATGCTTTATAATGTCGCACGACTTAAAAACCACTATGTCATCTGTCACCACAATCAATATACGATTGAACTGACTCACCAGTTTCGACAAAATCAAATCCCCTTCGTCGTTGTCGATCCCGCTAAAAATCTTGAGGAGATTGCCAAAGAGTTTAAATACCCCTATTACATCCAGGAGGAACCTCACACGGAGATCGCCTTGGCAAAGTCGCACCTCTCTAGTGCCAAAGGGATCATCACACTTAGTGACAATATTCCGGACAACATTGCGATTATCGCTTCTGCAAGGCTCTACGAAAAGGAGATTAAGCGCCGACGACCCTACTTTATCATGACCAATGCCTCTACACAAAGTGATATTGAAAAACTCAAAAAACTTGGGGCTGACAGCGTCATCTCTCCCACAAAATTAATGGCACAACGCATCTCTGCCGTGAGCCAGCGACCGGAGATGGAAAATATCTTAGAAGAGTTCCTCTATAAGAAAGATACACCACTCGATATCGAAGAGGTGAAGATCCCTAGCTATTCGTGGGTACTTTTCAAAAAGCTCAAAGATATTCGTCTCGATCACTATGTCAAGGTAAATATTGTTGGTATTCGTGACGATAAAGGACAATTTTTCCCTATGCCAGAACCTGATACCATCATCACGCAAGGGAGCAAGCTTTTGGTGATTGGCAATGGGGTAAGCATCCGCCAAGCCAAAAAGATTGTCAGAAAGCAAGAGAAACCACGGGAGCTAAAATATGTTTAATCTTATCTCAATCAAAAACCCCTTGGAACAGGTAGAGGGATTTTATTGCGGCGGTGTTCATGTTGGATTGCGACCAAGCAATGATCCCGATGTTGCATTTATCCGATCCGATGCACTTTGTGATGTGAGTGCACAATTTACAACCAACCGTTTTCAAGCAGCACCCATCAAGCACTTTTTTCGTTATCCGAAAAATTTTCAAACTAATTTTCTTCTAATGAATGCGAAAAATGCCAATGCGATGACAGGAGAAAGAGGCATTGCTGATATCGACACCATCTTTCAATCACTTCCTTCCGACCTCTCTATCCAAAACCCCATCATGAGTTCAACGGGTGTGATTGGGTATCCACTCGATATCCCCAAAATCACCTCCGCATTTGAGAAGTTTGATTTTCATGGCAAAAACAGTAAAGAGACTGCACGCGCCATCATGACGACCGATACTTTTGAAAAGCAGATCGGATTTCGTATAGAGCTCAGTGATGGTAACTACTTTCATATCGCAGCCATTGCAAAAGGGGCGGGTATGATTAATCCTGCCATGGCAACGATGCTCTGTTTTATCATCACCGATGCAGATATCCCCAAGGAGGATATGGATACCCTTCTCAAAGAGGCAACGGAACACTCCTTTAACCGTATTAGTGTCGATGGTGACACCTCTACCAACGATACGGTGATGCTTCTTGCCAATCACGCTAGAGCATACTACGATAAACGAGCCTTCAAAGAGGCGCTCAATCTCATCACAAAAGAGCTTTCCATGCAAATTCTCCAAGATGGAGAGGGTGCTACAAAAGTAGTCGCGTTTGAGGTCAAAAATGCAACGACAGAGGCTGAAGCACTCAAAGCGGCAAAAAATCTCAGCAACTCTCTTTTGGTTAAAACAGCACTCTTTGGTGAAGATCCCAATTGGGGGCGCATTGCCTCCACAATCGGCGCAAGTGGGATTTCCTGCGATGAAGAGAAACTCCAAATCTATTATGACGATCTGCTCATCTACTCCGCACAATCTCCCATCCTTGATGCTAAAAAAGAGGCGCAAGCTATGAAAATCATGCAACAAAGCAGTTTCAAGATTATTTGCGATTTAGGAATGGGCAGTGAAGATGCGACCTGTTACGGTTGTGATCTCAGCTATGATTATGTGAAGATTAATGCAGATTATAGAACTTAAATGTTAAAATGTGAACCTACGAAAACTGATAAAGGAAAACTTATATGCTAGAAGAGTACCGAGATATCATATCAGAGCTCAAACAAAAAAATGTCCACTTTGCAAAGCAATTTGAAAAGCATAATGCATTGGATGATGAGCTTGAAAACAAAGCGTCACTTTTAACAGATGCCGAGATTGAGAAGAAGAAAAAAGAGAAGCTTGCACTCAAAGATGCAATCTATGCTGAGATTTTAGCTTATAAAAAAGAGCACAATCTCTAAAAAGCCCCCTTTTTTTAGTCGAGTTGGTTCGATTATCTTTTGGCTCGCTCATACGCCTTTTGAATTGCTTTCATAAAGGCACTTCTGACACTTCCCTCTTCCAATGCACTGTAACCGGCAGCCGTTGTACCTCCGGGGCTCATGACACCATCTTTCAACAATGCGGGATGCTCATTCTCAAGTAACTTCGACATTCCGGCAAAAAGTCCTTCAACCAATCGTTGCGCATCGTTTCGTTTCAATCCTTCGTGAACGGCACCATCCGCCATCGCCTCTGCCACAAGCGCTAGAAATGCCGGACCACTCCCTGCAACTGCCGTCGCGATATCGATCTCCTTTTCACTTCCCACCCAGAGTGTAGCGCCGAAACTACCCGCTATCTCAAGGGAGAGTTCTTTTGCATCCCCATCACCACAGAGTGTCGTCATCGACTTGCCGTACATGGCGGCAAGATTTGGCATTGCTCTGACATAGGTGTGTGCTTTGATACGATTTTTTAACTCTTCAAGTTTCACGCCTGCCAAAACCGAGATCGCTAGCTGTGCCTCACCGGAGAGAAAAATACTGATACTCTCAAGGGCATGGGGCTTGACACAAAGCACGATGATCTTTCCCTCAATGTCCACAGGAGAATCCAGTAGTGCACTATATTGAAGCTGATATTTCTCTTTGAGTTGTCGAACTTTTTGGGCATCCCTTCCGACAATTTCCACCTCATATTTTGGTGCGATCCCCGCAAGGATCGCCTCGCTCATCTTACCGGTACCTATAACCACTATTCGCACAATACGCTCCTTATTCAAGATAGTTTGAGATCGGTTCGCTTAAACCAAACTCCGGATAGGATCGCTCATCCAATGCCAACTGTACAAGTCTCTTTTTTGAATGGTTTATGACAATCGGTGCAGCAAAATTCACAAGAGAGTTTTCAATAGGGTTTTGCAATATCACGATACTATAAACACCGATCTCATCCCCCTCCTCTATCTCTAACAGTGTACGATGGGCATCAGGTATCTCAATCTCATAAAGTCTTACAAGAGAGGGATTGAGTAGTGTGAAAGAGATATTCTCGCTCTCAATTCGGCTAAAATAGTCATCTATCTTTACAAAATCAACACTTTTAATCGCTTCAAAGCCAAATATAGGGGAAGTTACTTTCAAATACATATTTATTTGCCTCTCTTCATATTCATACGCATTCTATCATCTGTTTAATTAACATCGGTTTTTTTAACAAAAACTTGGATAAAATAGTTTCTATTTATTACATAGACGCGTGCAGAAGGAGAAAATGTGAAGAGATTGCCCGTTTTTTTATTAATGGTGCCGATGATTGCACTCATGGTAGGTTGTGCCTCCAAACAAAGTAAAAACGAAACGACTTTCAATAAATCAGATACCTACTGGTACAAAGAACTCACCAAAGATATCAAAATTGATGCACTGGATAAAGCAGACGAGGCATATACTTCATTAGCCAGCGAACATGTACGAAGCCCACTACTCAAAGAGGCGATGATGCTCCTTGCTAAGGCACATATGAAAAATGAAGAGTATCTGATGGCAAACTACTATCTTGATGAGTATATTAAGCGATATGCAAACATGCAAAATATCGCCTATCTCAAATATCTCAAGATTCGTTCCAATTTTCTCTCCTTTAAGCGACTTAACCGCGATCAAAAACTTCTACTCGATACTATTTCTGAAGCGGAAGGATACCTAAAGGAGTATGAAAATTCCGATTTTACTCCCGAAGTACAGACAATCCTTACAAGACTCTATCTAAGTAATCAACTGCTTAACCAAAATATTGCCGCACTCTATCGAAAAACAGGCAAGCTCAAAGCAGCCAAAATCTACCAAGATAAAGTCGACCACTCGTGGTTGCACGGCGTCAAGATCAATCAACCCAAGAGCGGATTGCTCAACATATTTTAATTTCAAAAGGAAATCGATGCAACTGAGTAATTATGGAGAGTTCCCGACCAAACTACCTATCGTAGTCGAAGATGAACTCTTTTTATACCCCTTTATGATCTCACCGATCTTTTTAACCAAAGAGCCAGATATCAGTGCCGTTAATCAAGCGCTCAGCAAAGACTCTTTGGTGATGATTGTTCCAAGTAAACCCGGTAGCGAAGGTGAGCGAGACTTTGCGCATATTTACGATACCGGTGTTATCGGTTCCATTATGCGAAGAGTCGATCTAAACGACGGCAAGGTCAAAATTCTCTTTCAAGGACTTGCAAAGGGTAAAATTGTCGAAGCGCTTAGCGAAGATCCGCTGACGGCAGTTGTCGATCTACTTCAAAACGAACCCTATGATACGCTCAAAATCCAAGCGACACTGGAGATTCTCAAAGAGAAGGTCAAAACCCTCTCTACACTCAGCGATATCTTTCATCCCGATCTCCTCAAGACGATTGAGGAAAATGATGATCCCACTCGCCTTGCCGATCTGATCTCCAGTACACTCAAACTAAAAAAAGAGGAGGCATATCGCCTCTTTAGCCAAACCGATTTAGAGCAACGACTCCTTCAAATCATCTCTCACATCAGCGAAGAGATCAAAGCAAGCACACTCCAAAGAGAGATCAAATCCAAAGTCCACTCAAAAATTGAGCAGGTCAATAAAGAGTACTTCCTCAAAGAGCAACTCAAACAGATCCAACAAGAGCTTGGAGATGACAATCAACGAGATGAGGAGATTGAAGAGTATCGTCAAAAACTTGAAAAGATAAAAAAGTTTCTCAAAGAGGATGCCTACAAAGAGATCAAAAAGCAGATCGACCGCTATGCCCGTATGCACCCCGACTCTGCCGATGCCAATGTGATACAGGGGTATCTGGATTGGGTGTTAGAAATTCCTTTTGGGCGCTACTCCAAAAAGAAGCTCGACATCAATGAGGTCAAAAATCAACTCGAAGCGGATCACTACTCACTCCAAAAACCCAAGGAGCGAATCGAAGAGTATTTTGCCGTCAAGGAGTTGATGGAGCTTCGCGGTATCAAACAGGAGGAGAATCAAGCTGCGATCATCTGCTTTGCAGGTCCTCCGGGTGTAGGCAAGACCTCTCTTGCCAACTCTATCGCCAAAGCACTCAAGCGAAAGTTGGTGCGTATCGCACTGGGTGGTCTTGAAGATGTCAATGAACTACGAGGGCACCGTCGCACCTATATCGGTGCGATGCCCGGGCGTATCGTACAGGGGCTCATCGAAGCCAAAGAGATGGATCCCGTCATCGTACTCGATGAGATCGATAAAGTGGCACGAAGCCATCGAGGAGATCCCACCGCTGTACTCTTAGAGATACTTGATCCTGAACAAAATCGAGAGTTTCGCGACTACTACCTCAACTTCAACATTGATCTCAGTCGTGTCATCTTTATCGCTACGGCAAATCAGGTACAATACATCCCCGCACCGCTTCGCGATCGTATGGAGTTTATCTTCCTTAGCTCCTACACGCCACAAGAGAAGCTCGAGATTGCCAAAAAGTATCTCATCCCTCAAGAGATCAAGAAACATGGACTCAAAAAGAGTGAGGTAAGTTTTACCAAAGGAGCTTTAGAGCTACTCATCGCCAACTATACCAGAGAAGCGGGCGTGAGAAACCTACGCCGTCGTATCGCCGAGATATTGAGAAAGATCGCTAAGCAGATATTGCTAGATAGTGATCTGAAAAAGGTGAGTATCACCGTCAAAAATCTTCCCGACTACCTTGAAAAAGAGGTCTTCTCCATCGATGAGAGAGAAAAAAAAGATCAAGTCGGTGTCGTCAACGGTCTAGCGTGGACCAGTGTCGGTGGGGATGTCCTCAAGATTGAAGCGCTCAAGATCGAGGGCAAAGGGGCACTGCAACTCACAGGTAATCTCGGAGATGTCATGAAGGAGTCCTCTCGCATCGCCTTTAGTGTTGTCAAGGCACTCATCGACACCAAAAAGCTCCCGATCGATACCAAAAAGATTCCCCAAACACTCAAAGAAAAAGAGGAGAAACGCACACCCAAACCGAGCGATATCTACCGCCGATACGATCTGCATATCCATGTACCTGAAGGCGCCACACCCAAAGATGGACCAAGTGCCGGTATCGCAATGGTGACGGTAATAGCCTCAATCCTGAGTGAGAAAAAGGTGCGAAGCGATGTCGCGATGACCGGCGAAGTCACACTTCGGGGTAAAGTGCTACCGATCGGTGGACTCAAAGAGAAGCTCATCGCCGCCTACACTGCCAAAATGAAAACCGTCATCATTCCCAAGAAAAATTATGAAAATGATCTTGAGGATATCCCACAAGAGGTACTTGATGCACTGGAGATCATCCCCGCTACGGAGATCAAAGAGGTACTTGATGTGGCATTGGTCTAAAGAGGAGTTTTTCGGATGAAATATCTATTGCTCCTTTTACTTCTCTTCATCATACAAGGGTGTCTCTATTTTGGAGAGACAGGCGTATCGACACGCTACTACAATGACTGCAAAGAGTACTATGACGCAAAGGGTAACTATGTCAAAGAGTGCCCTAAAAATCTTGTCAATTATAGTGATTTTGACGCCAAATGATAGCACTAGATCAGATTCGCAAAGAGCGACAGAAGTGGATGGGATGGAAAGATATCGCACCCATTCGAAGTGCTTTAGAGGCACTCCCACGCTATGAAGTTACTTATACACTTGATGATGTCGTTACGATTCAAGGCATCGTCAGTGACTCACAACTTCAGCAAATCAATGATCTGGCTCTCATGCTTAAACCGTGGCGAAAGGGACCTTTTGAACTATTTGGTACCTTTATCGACACCGAATGGAATAGTGCGATCAAATATAACCTTCTACAACCCTACTTTAATCTTGAAGGAAAAGTGGTCGGCGATATAGGCTGTAACAACGGCTACTATATGTTTCGATTTCTCAAAGAGAACCCGACAAAAATCGTTGGCTTTGATCCCTCGGCGATCTATAAAAGCCAATTTGATTTTATCAATCACTTTATCCAAAGTGACATTGCATATGAACTCTTGGGAATTGAGCACCTACCCTACTACGAACACACCTTTGATACCCTCTTTTGTCTAGGAGTACTCTACCATCGTAGCGATCCCATCGGATCACTGAAAGCACTCAAACGATCGCTCAATCCCGAAGGGGAACTCTTCTTGGATACCTTTATCATCGACGGCGAAGATGATATCGCCCTCACCCCGAAAGATCGCTACTCCAAAATCCCAAATATCTACTTTATACCAACCGTTTCAGCTCTAAAAAACTGGTGTTATCGTGCCGGATTTAAAGAGGTGAAGCTACTTCAGATCAAACAAACAACACTAGACGAACAGCGAAAAACAGAGTGGATCAAAGGAGAGAGCTTGGAGAGTTTCTTAGATCCGAGTAACCAAAACTACACAGTTGAAGGATATCCTGCACCAAAACGCGCCTATATTCACGCCATACGCTAAAACTTCACTCTTTTGCTCCGATATATGAGCAGTACGCACAAAGGAAAGCAGATTGGAAGAGGCAGTTTTAGACGAGGATGTTGAATCGCTAGAAGAACAAGTAGAGCTTAGAACACATTCAGATGTATTGCATGCGCACGGTTATCATATTCTAACACATACTCAGGAGAGTATCACACTCAAACTACTCTCACAACAACTCGTCCATCTCAAAGAGAGTGGTTACATCTTTAGTGGTGAGTTTTTAACAGCGGGAGCCTTTTGTGCACACGCCTGTGTTAATGATCCTGAATTTACGCTCATACAAATCCATCACGATTTTCTCAATCCTATTAAAGAGGATGGTGAAATCTTGATCAAAGCAACCTTGATCATTGACGGAAAAATCAAAAAAATTGTAAAAATAGATGCGAGCATGAATGAGATCACCCTCTTTGAGGGTGAATGGGTACTGGTCAAACTTACAGATGAAGTTTCAATCCCAAAAGATAGTTAGAACGATCAAGATCACTACTGTTGATATGATTTAACTCTAACTTTTTCCCATAGTCGGTATATCCCAAAAAGAGAGAAAATTGAGAATTGAGGAAGTAGTCCACTTCAAGCCCGTAGGTAAAACGGGTCTTTGAATCGGTCACTTTAGTCGCTACCTCTTTGAGTGTAAAATCCCCATCCGTTTTGACAAAACCTGCTTTTGGTGTCACCGTCAATGAAGGTAAGATCGGCAATGCATAGGTAAAGAAGAAGCCGTAACGACTCACATCCTCTTTGCTAAAGGCTTTATGTTCATCGATATTTTTCGTGTACTCCAGCCGTAAACCAATCCCGGCGATCGCATTGAGCGTACCAAATCCGGTGACATAGTTACCGTCATTCTCTCCTCTTGAGTATCCTAGACCGATATTTCCTAGCATATCTGCCCCAAGCATAGAGGCGATCAATGAGAGTGTCCATAAAATCTTTTTCATAATTTTCCTTTGTTTTATAACAATTCTAACACAAACAGATTAGCTATAGATTAACCCGATCAACCGCCTGGCAGAGTATATGTCCGATCATAATATGCATCTCTTGAATACGCGGTGTATTTTCAGAGGGTACAACGATATTGAGATCACAAAAAGCATTCATTTTCCCTCCGTCGTGACCGCTGAGACCGATCGTCTTGCACCCCATCTCTCTACCGAGTTTGAGCGCTTTGATCACATTTTTGGAGTTTCCGCTAGTGGAAATACCGATGAGCAGATCACCCTCCTTTGCCAACGCCTCCACCTGCCGAGAGAAGATATGCTTAAACCCAAAATCATTCGCTATCGCTGTCAATGCCGAAGTGTCGGTCGTCAAAGCAATCGCCGGCAATCCGCGACGATTTACCTTATAACGCCCTGTCAGCTCTGCCGCAATATGTTGCGCATCCGCCGCACTACCACCATTTCCAAAAAGCAAAATCTTATTTCCCTTTTTGAGTGTCTCTGTCACAATGATGGTAGCGGTATAGATATGATTTTCCAATGCTTCAACCGTTCTTTCAAAAATCTCCTGATGCGATCGCAACTCCTGTCCTATCATCAATTTCATTTCGATTTCCTTATGCTATAATAACTGCTATGTTAGCACTTTTTCAAAAATCTTTCAAGGATTTTCTCGATCCCGTCATTCTAAAGAGAGCACTTTTGCCGATCCTCCTAGCGGGTGCCATACTTGGCGGTCTGATCTATCTGCTCGAATCTAGCTTGATCTCTCTTCTAGTCACCCTACTTTCTCATATTCCATGGGTACCCTCAAGCTGGATCGATACACTCACCGACAAATTTATGGGCTTTGTGATCTTTTTTGAACTTACAACCGCATTTGCACTACTGCTTGTCGGACTGGTGAGCGAACGCGTCGTCGATCGCATCAACCAAAAGCACTACCGACTTCCCAAAGAGGGCTTCGGCACAGCTGTCGGCTCGATCCTTACGGCACTACGCTCAACGATGCTCTACCTTTTCCTCCTACTCATCCTCTCACCCCTGCTCTTTCTCCCCTATCTCAATATCCCCATCCACATCCTCCTCTGGATGACGATGCTCAAAATGCCCCTCTTTTATGACGCCTGTGCCTTTTACGCCGATAAAAAGCGTTTCAAACAATTGCTTAAAACCCACAAAAAAGAGTTCCGCCTACTTGCCCTATTTGGAGCAATCACGCTCTTCATCCCCTTTGTCGGACTCTTTAGTTATCTCTTTTTGTTGATCCTGTTTGCGAACTTTGCATTGGCTAAGCTTCAGGTGTCAGGTTAGATGTGCAACTCAACATCTCTTATCGGGTGGTATAAAAATAGTCCTTACTATAATATCTTGTCATATCGATACTTTTTGATGAGTCACTTGAACCTAGCACAAGCGGAACAACTTCTCCATAAGTTCCATATTTGATAATATTGGTATCTATTGTTGTTACTTTTTCAAGATGCTCTAACAATGTTTGCAATTCGCTTTGTTCAACTTCATTCTCTTTACAATGAAATATTTTCTTCTTTTTAGATAAATCATAGAAAGATATTTCAAATTTATCACTAATATCTGAAACCATTTTAAGTCCAATTTTTTCAAAATGATATGCTTGGGTTATTCTATTTTGATAGTACAATTGAAGAGATTCGGATGTTGCTACTATCTTATCAACTTTTAAAAGAAATAGTATCTTCTCCAGTAAAACAAAAACTGATAAAACACCCATTAAAACAGCCATTGAAAATAGAAAAATATTATCTTGTTCAATTTTAAAAATGATTAACCACCACAAAAATAACATTAGCAGAAAGATGCCAAAAAGTTTTTGTATATATTCTTCTCGATTTTTTGGAAACATAAGTGAAATTTTTGCTTGCTCAAAATTATTTCTGTAATTTCCTACTTTCTCTTTCCTCATCAC
>JALVVN010000017.1 GCA_027023405.1 Campylobacterales bacterium | reverse complement strand
GATTTGACATCGTAACTGAGGATTACCTTCTCCTCTGATCGGCGCTTGGTCGCCTCTTTGAAGATCGCCTCTTGCGCTTCGTTGCAGAGTGCACCGAGGTAGTAGCCCTCTCGTTCCTCTTGTGGGAGTTCAATCATCTCCATCAAGCGCTCGATCCCGATAGCAAAGCCGATCGCCGGTGTCGATCGACCGCCCAAAAACTCTACAAGCCGATCGTATCGACCCCCGCCGGCGACGGCATTTTGCGCGCCGAGATCACCGCTGATGAACTCAAAAGCGGTTTTGGTGTAGTAGTCGAGTCCTCTCACAAGATTGGGATTGAGTGTGTAGGAAACGCCGGCAAGATCGAGATGGTGCAGGAGGGTTTGAAAATCGCTCTGGCAATCTTCACATAGATGACTATCGAGACGCGGTGCCTTTTGGAGTAGGGTTTGGCATTGGCTATTTTTACAGTCAAAGACGCGGATCGGATTGGTCGATTTGCGTCGGATACAATCTTCACAAAGCCCCTCTGTCTGCTCTAAAAAGCTGACCAATTTTTCACGAAAGGGCGGTAGGCAGGTGGGACATCCGAGTGAGTTGAGTTCGAGTGTGTAGTTGATGCAGAAGTGATCGAGGATCTCTTTGATCATCAAGATGATCGTCGCATCTTCGCGTGCGTCACTCTCCCCGAAACTCTCACAGCCAAATTGGTGAAATTGGCGAAAGCGACCCTTTTGCGGGCGCTCATAGCGAAACATCGGTCCATAGTAAAAGAAGCGATGCACCCCGCCGATACGATCAAGTTTGTTTTCGATAAAGCTTCGTACCACTCCCGCTGTTCCTTCCGGGCGAAGGCAGACATCATTGTCGCCTTTGTCGGTGAAACGGTACATCTCCTTTCCGACGATATCGCTGCTCTCTCCGACACTGCGCAAAAAGAGGGCACTCTCTTCGAGGATCGGTGTCTGAACAAATGTATAGCCGTACTTTTGAACGATTTTGCTCGTCTCTTGGATAAAGTATCGGTATTTTCGGCTCTGTTGCGGTGGAAGAAAATCTTTCATCCCTTTAAGGGCTCTAATCATCTATAAACTCCTTGATATGTCGATGTATCTCTTCGATAGGGAGATTGGCGGGGATACTATGGTGAGGGATCTTGAGATGTGCGATGACCTCTTTCATATGGTGTTGTACCTCTAGTAGGTAGTCGATGCCTCTTTGCTCTATTTTATCTTCTGCCTTCTGTTTCATCCGAGATCCTAAAACGGTTTCATCGGTTTCCAAAAGCACCACTTTATCGGGGAGGTGGTTATCGAGTGCGAGTCGATTGAGATCGATGAGCTGATCGCGCGAGAGTGGGCTACCGTTTGCCAACGCATAAGCGATCCCCGATACCAAACCGCGATCGCTGATGATGATACGATCGAGATTGGGTTTGATAACCGTCTCAAAATGCTCTGCACGATCTGCCAAAAAGAGAAAGAGCTCTGCCGTTTTGCTCTCAACCCCTTTGTGGAGGATCATTTCCCGTATCTCTTCACCGAGTCTGCATCCGCCCGGCTCTTTGGTGAGGATGGCATCAGGGTAGGAGCGGTAGAGAAGCTGGGCTTGGGTGCTTTTCCCGGAGGTGTCGATCCCCTCTATGAGGATATACATCAGATCTCCTTGAGATAGGGTAAAATAGCGGTAGGCACAAGGTGCTCGATAGGACCTTTGTGTCGCAAGATTGCCCGTACGACGGTGGAGCTGATAAAGGCATTTTCAAGGCTTGGCATCAAAAAGAGTGTCTCAATGTCTGGATCGAGTGAAGCATTGGCATAACTGAGCTGCAACTCATACTCAAAATCGCTCACCGCACGAAGTCCCCGTAAAATGATATTGGTTCCCATCTCTTTGGCAAAATCGACCAACAGTGTATCAAACACTTCGACGCGCACACCTGGGAGTTCACGACAGGCGACTTGGAGCATCTCTTGGCGCTTTTCGAGGGAGAACATCGGTTTTTTGTCTGTTGATGGGGCGATGGCGATGATCACCTCATCAAAAATCTCACTCGCTCGTCGGACAATATCCATATGTCCGATTGTCACCGGGTCAAAGGTACCCGGATAGATTGCAACTTTTCTTTTCACTCTCCCCATCTCCTATATAGATTGTGTTCAATTCCTAAAAGATCGAACCATTTCCCTACCAAAAAATCCTCCATCTGCGCGATCGAATCGGGTTGGGTGTAGTAGCCGGCGATCGGTGGCGCGATGAGGACATTTAAGCGCGCCAATTTTAGCATATTTTCTAGTGCGATTGCTGAGAGGGGGAGCTCCCGCGGGGCTAAAATTAACTTTTTTTGCTCTTTGATCATGACAGAGGCGGTGCGGGTGATGAGGTTGTCGGCGATCCCACAGGCGATCTTAGCAAGGCTATTCATGCTACAGGGCACGATGATCATCGCATCGCACCCAAAAGATCCACTGGCTGTTTTTGCACCGATTTCACTGTTTTGAAACACCTCTCCCAAGTGATCTTTTTGCTCCATTTGGATAACAGTTTGGGCATTTTCGGAGAGAATCGTAAAGCGTTCAATATTGTTTGGAAGACGCTGTAAAAAACGCTCTGCTAACTCAATCCCGCTAGCACCGCTAATGCCTACGATCACTCTCACGGTAGTACCTCCACCTGATCTTCACTCAATACTTTGGCTTTGAGGATGATGTTGGGATGGCGTTTGATGCGGATGATCTCACCACGGGCGCCGTCTTGCATCGCTTTGGCGCTAAAGGTAGCGGAGATGCCACTCTCGTGCAGTGTTGCTTGGACGCTCTGACCATGTTTGATGAGAGGTCGGATCTTGAGATCTTTGGTGGTGATAATATCTCCTTCATGCAGGGCTCGTTTGGTGAGGTAGTTGTTGTAAAGATAACGGCGGTTGATGGGTGTGAAGCGGATATATTTGAAGTGTGTTTGGCGCAAATCGACCATCGAGCTATCAAGCGGTGTGTTGGCGGGGATCTCTTGGTGGGCTTGGTAGAGTGAGACGGTAGCATCGAGGAGAAATTTGTAGAAGCGCTTTTTCTCTTTTTTGCCGTTTGAGTAGAGGGCGCTAAAGGTGCCGTGATTGGCTTTGAGGGCGGCTTGAGAGATATAGACGGTTTTGAGTCGGTAATTGTCATAGTGTTTGGAGATGTGTCCTAACGGGGAGATATAGAGCTGTTTGATCTCCATTGTAGGGTAGGTGCTTTGAAACTTTTTGATGAGGGCTTGACGGATCACTTCTGCATCAGTGGCAAAGAGTGCCTGTTGGAGTAGCAGTACGAGTGCGAAAAGCTGTAAAATCCTTATCAAAACGACCCCATTTGTAGTGATTATGCACAATCTATGCAATTTCTATTCCGATTCTAGCAAAAAGCTATTGGAATTTTACAATATTTCCGATCTGTAAGCAAACAGAACAAAAAGGATTTGGTATGTATAGAGGGATAAAAGGAGTTGTGATCTCATCTCTTCTAGCAGTTTTGTTAGTTGCATGCGGTGGAACGAGTAGCGGTGTGGCAGATAGTGGAGCAAAACAAGGTGCAGATCAGTCGTCACAGGCTGATGTTCAGAGTGGCGCAAACGATTCTAATCCATCTACGGCACCATCTAAGGAACAAGGCACCCCTAAAATTGATCGCTCTATACTCCAAAAGAAGATCGCCTCTATCGATCCAGCGCAGAGTACGATCGGGGATAGTAGTCATCTCTCCTTGAAGCGAGGGTTTGTTGAAATTGTCTATCTTGGGGATGTTTACAAAAATGATGAGCTTCTCTTACGAGATGATGAGGGAAAGATTCTCAATGATACATTTTTGGTTGAGGGGGAGGTAGATACTTCGAAAGAGGGAGAATATACACAACGCTACTATCTCGATGATAGTAAAACAAAGGGTTTAATCAAGCATATCTTTGTGACAAAGAATACTCCACCCAAACTTGAATTGATTGGTGATAAAGAGATGCATATCAAAGTAGGTGAACCGGTGACGATCCCTTTTGTCAAAGCCTATGACAGAGAGCAGTTTAATACGATTCAAAATGCTGTTTCAGTAAGCGGTAGTGTTGATTTTTACAATGCCGGTCGCTATACACTCCACTATCAAGTAACGGATGAAAGGGGATTGAGTGATAGTGTTGATCGTGTTGTGATTGTGGAAAATCGAGACGATATGCATATAGCATCTGAAGAGGGTACAGCAACAAAGATCTCTCTTTTGGATTATCTATCGATTACTCAAGCGCATGCAGTAAAGATCTACAATCATCAAGCCACTATTTCAGATCTCTTACTTGAGCCAATTCAAAACGGCTATCAAAGTAAGACAACGGCGATACATATCGGTACACCCGATAATGAGCCTGATACATTTCGTCTTTCATGGAGTGCGGTCGGTAGCGAACATCGATATGATGAGGTAAAAATTGACAAAAATATCTGGATAGGTGATCAAGTCGCCAACGGGTGCGTCTTGCAAAAGCATTATCAGTGGATTGAGATTGGCGGTGAGAGATATGATGATGTGATAAAGATTGCATGTACGGGGCGTGCAGAGGGATACTATCAAAAAAACAAAGGTCTTGTTGCTGAAAATATTCTACTTCCGAGAAGTGGTAGTAAAAAGAGCTTGGAAGAGCAAGATTTGGTAGGACGAAATTTAATGAATGTCGATCCGCTCTATACCAATTATCACCTGAGTGGGCGTGGTGTTAAAGTGGGGATCGTCGATGGTGGATTTGTTCAAAATGATCATCAAGAGTATGCCGATCGTGTTGTGTGGCTGGAACATGGTTCGGATAATCGTACGATCGGCGAACATGCGACACATGTCGCAGGTATCATCGGTGCAAAAGGGGTTGATAAGGATGCGATCGGTGTTGCCACAGGGGCGGAACTCTATTCACTCTCTTTTGTGCAGTATGAGAATGATATCGGGGCTATCTTAAAAGATTTAGACGCAGAGGGTATTCTCCTCTCTAACCACTCCTATGGTCCGGAGACGGAAGAGATCTATAGTTATGAGTCACAAAATAGTGATCATTTTGTTTTTGAACATCCGCAGTCACTCATCGTAAACTCCGCCGGAAACTCAAGAGAAGAGCAGGGGGGCGGTTACTGGATTATTCGAGATTTTTCCAGTGCAAAAAATATTATTACCGTAGGCTCTATCGATAAAAATAGAGAGATTGATGACTTTAGTAGTGTCGGTCCCGTCAATAGCGGGCGTATCAAACCCGATATCGTGGCGTATGGAGATAGGGTAAAATCTACCATAGACGGTGGAACTGATAAGTATGGATTGATGAGCGGAACTTCGATGTCGGCGCCACATATCACGGGATTGTTAGCACTATTAGAGGAGCAGTATAGGCAGATCAATCATCAGTGGATGCGAGAGGATGTAGCAAAGGCGATTTTGGCGCAGAGTGCGGTTGATTTGGGTCGAAAGGGACCCGATTATGAGTATGGGTATGGATTGCCGGATGCGCTAAAAGCGGCGCAACTCATCGAGAGTATGGCAAGAGCCGATAGTCATGTCATGTTGAGTGAAGTAAATGAGAAGCAGACGCGAGAGTTTACACTCCATATCAACCAGTTACAACACTTAAAAATGACGCTCTCATGGATCGATCCGGCAAATGAAGCAATTTATGTTGAAGATGAGATTCATCCGACACTTAACACCGATCTTGGAATTAAAATCATCGATGAAGAGGGTAAAATCTATTATCCGTGGAGGCTAAATGATGAGAAGCCGGAAGCATTGGCAACACGAAATGCTCCAAACTATGTCGATAACCTTAAACAGATCGAAGCGGATCTCAAACCCGGTACCTATCGTGTAGTCATAGAGAATCGATATATGAATATCGGTGTGACACAGGATTTTGTCCTGACAGCAAATACGCCGATCCTCGGGAAAGCAATGAGTGATGAGAAGATGGGAAATCTCCTCTTTGCGCAATTTTTGATGAATCTCTTTTAGGCGCATTGATGAAGCGTATCAATGAGTTGGTACAAATTGACAAACAGAGAAGCTTTAAAAAATCGGATCATATTATCTTGACAAAAGGGGGCTATGTGAGTTTTGATGAGATGGAGATGCTGTAGGGGAATTGTGATCTTTTATGCTATGATATGTGTATGAAAGTATATGGAATTAAGAGTTGCGCAAGTGTGAGGAAGGCGTTAAAATTTTTTAAAGATCATGATATTTCGTATGAATTTGTAGATTTTAAAAAAGAGCCGGTAGGGTGTGATAAGATCGACAGTTGGCTTACCAAAGTCGATATGGATATCCTCTTTAACAATCGTGGTACTAAGTACCGCACGCTCAAACTCAAAGAGCTTAACTTAGACAATGCAGGTAAAAGAGAGTGGCTGTGCAAAGAGAATCTCCTCATCAAACGCCCAGTGATAGAGCTAGACAATGGTGAAGTTGTCGTGGCATTTGATGAGGATCGGTATGCGGAGATATTTCTTCGTTAGAAAATAAGACAAGTTGTCTTGCGCAAGAGGTGCCCTATATTTTGTTATAATTGTATTGAGATCATAAAAGATAAAGTCACAAAGGAGCCCTCATGCCACACCCCGTTATCACCGATCTGCAACAGCGATACACCTGTAAAAAGTATGACCCGTCCAAGAAGGTATCCAAAGAGGATTTGGAAGTGCTTTTGGAGAGTTTGCGTCTCACCGCCTCTTCGATCAATTCTCAGCCGTGGCGGTTTATTGTCCTAGAGAGTGATGAAGCCAAAGAGCGGATGTACCGTACATTTGAGCAAAAGTACCACTTCAACCAAGCCCTCATCAGGGATGCTTCACATGTGATCCTCTTCGCGCACAATCCTCACTATAGTCGTGAGGATTATGAGAGGGTGATCGAGCAGTTTGTAGCGGACGGTCGCATCTCGCCGGAGGATCGGGAGAAGGCGTTTAGGAGTTTTATGTTTGCGCAGATGAACACCGATGACAACGGCGATACTTCGATATGGACGAAAAATCAACTCTACATCGCACTCGGCAATGCCCTGCATACTTTGGCGAGAATGGAGATCGACTCGACGGCACTAGAGGGGATCGATGTACCTCTTGTAGAAAAAGAGTTTGCACGGGAGCTAAACGGCTACAAATGCGAAGTCGCTTTGGCGATAGGCTACCGACACGCTGATGATCCAAATGCCAAACTTCCTAAGAGTCGGTTGAGCGGGGAAGGGATGGTGTTGAGGGTCTAATATTTGTATCATTTGCCGATATAGGAAATAAGTAAATCAGAAGGTATTAGATGCAAATTTCACTTTTTTTCATCTTTATCTTGGGTGCTCCCCTTTATTTTGCGTTTGCATTGGTATTTCCTGAGAAGCATAATGCTTTTTTGGCGATGTTGTATGATCCTCATACAAGAGTTGCCTGCATATTGATGATTGTGCTTGGGTATGTTTTGTACCTGATGAGAAAAAAACGCACTAAGCACAATTATAGCTATTTCAATGATCTTGAAATAATGGAGGCACGCACACAAAATATCAACTACCATTATAAAATCAAACATCGTGGAGAGGAAGACAAGCAGGAGTTTCTTGAATATATTATTCTTTATATTGACGGCTATCACGGTTATGATTTTTCTCTAAAATTTGAAACCGAGTTTGAAAAGTTTCTCAAGTCATGGCGATTAATTCATGAGTGTCAAAGCGGTGATGTCAAGTTTGACGATATGATCTATATTGTTTCAGACGATCAGGATGTGTGTAATTATTTAACACGAAATCAAGAGCTAAGAGATAAATTATTTGAACTGTTTTGGGAGCATAAACAAAACGGGTATATTATTCAATCGCTGCAATACTTTGACGGCAGAATGGTTCTGACATGTAAAGTGGAAATAGAAACAAAGAGTGCAAAAGCGTTTTTGGACAAAAGTGCGGTACAACTTACGCACCTCATCCCCTATCTTCCACCAAAAGAGAAGGAGTCACAGCGATTATACCGAGAGAAAACCGCTTTTTATTTGCGGGTGATTCATATTGTTTTAGGTGCGTTTCTCATCAATGGTGTGCTTAAATTTTTTCTTGATTCAATCTCTACATTTACTCTGCCTCGGCTTGTCAATCGCTATGAGCTTTTGCTACCGGCTATTGAATTAACTGTGGTTTTGTTTTTGGTCTATTCTATCTTTGCTCTTTTGATATTTTATAAGAGCACGAGGTTGGCAAAAGCATTATGGCATGGTGTGACTTTGGGAGCTTTGGGATTTTTTCTGACCTCTTTGACGGCTATTAAGGAGGTGAATATATATCTAGATCAATCCACGCCGATCCCTAAGCTTTCACAAGTGGTATCAAAATATAAGCGGACAGGAAGAAGCACTTCCTATCATATCACTTTTCAGGGCTATGATGAGATGCGTGTAAATGCCGGTTTTTATTATCAGTATCATCTTCATTCAAAAGTGGTTGTTTTTGAAAAGAAAGGTTATCTCGGGATGCCTTGGATTGTGAGGATTAGTGAGCTTTCTCCAGAAAGTTCTTTGAAAAATCAACGAAAAAATGGCAAAAAAGAGTAATGTAAGGGAATGGTGTTGAAAGAAAGGGGAAAAAGAAAGGAGGTCAGTTGCCACCTTGTCGGTTATAAATTGACAAGCACAACAGCTATGATGCGATCAATTTTTCTTCGATCTCTTCATAGGAAAACTCTGGAAGTTTAGTATTTGAGCTTGCATGTTCTATGGTGATGCATACAAGAAAAGTGCAGTCATCACCATCGACAACACCACAAAAGAGGTAACCATAGAGACAACAAATCATGGCAAAATCACCATGAACCAAGCCGTCAAAGAGGTTTGTCGCTAAAACGACAACAGCTACACCCCATACCGGGCAAAATTCTGTAAGGTGGATACCCCACCTTACTTTTCCCCTGCAAGTCTATAGCTCAGCTTATCGAACCCCAAAAAACATTTCAAAACGAAATAAATTTTTACCTTTTTCTTTAAAAATGCTAAAATATCACTAAAGAATAAGGTGGTATAATGGTCATGAAAGAGACAAAGAATTTAGTTGAAGTTATAGGCAAAGAGGTAGAGATATTTAAAACGAAGATGCTTTTGTTCATCGCTATTTCTGGTGGTAGTTGGGTTTATGTTTTTAAGCTTGATAAACTAGTATTGATAAGTTTGCTACTGTTCACTTTTGTTATTTCAAGTTATGGAATATTTTCCAACTTATTAAAACTTAGTGATGTACAGAAAGAGTTGAGAGGATTAAAAGGAAAGAGGTAAGATATGATTGAGATTATTTTTGTAGTTGCATTTTTATTGTCAGCAGTTTTGGCATATGTAGGACATAAAAAGAAGTGGAAGATTTCTGAGTATCTATAAAAACATTTTAAAATGAAATATAATTTTACTTTCTTCTTCAAAAATGCTAAAATATCACTAAAGAATGAGGTGGTATAACAATATGGATTTAAAAGATAAAGTTGATATTTTAAGCAAAAAAGCGGATATCCTCTATAAAAAAGTTGTTATATTGCTTGCTTCTGCCGGTGGTAGCGGTGCATATGCTGTAAAGTTTTTACAAGATGGAAGTTTTGTAGTGGGTATTGTACTGAGTTTATTTTTTATCTTTAGCTCGACCGGCATAGGGATACTTTACATGAAATTAGATGGTTTAGAAAAGGAGATTAGCTATGAATGATTATTTGGCTGCTATTATATTGGCATTGGGTTTTATAGCTTTTTTTGTCGGACGAATTGCAGTAAAAAGAAAGTGGAAAATAGCTGATTTCTTTTAGACAACAGGGCTTCGCATTTTACTTCTTGCAAAATTTATTTTTCGCCGCCTTGGTAAAATTCATTAAAACATTTCAAAATGAAATAAAATTTTACCTTTTGCCTGAAAACTGTTAAATACCGCTAAAGAACAAGGTGGTTGTATGAAAGAGAAGATTGACATCATAAAAGTAGAAGTCGATATAATAAATGCAAAACTTTTCACTTTCTGACTATTGCGAGTGGAAGTTGGGTTTACTCTTTTAAGGTAAATGATGCTGCCTTTATAAAGGTGCTATATATAAGCTTTGCAAATTTTATGTTATGGAGTTTTTTTAAATTTATTGAAACTCAGTGATTTGCACGATGATTTGAAAGGATTGAAGTGAGTACAGAAACACTGTTTGCCGTAACACTTTTGGCAATGGCACTACTTGCATACATTTCGCATAAAAAGAAGTGGAAGATTACAGAGTTTTTTTGATTGAGGTACCTAACTGTAAAAAAAAGGCGGAAGATAGCTGACTTTTTTTAAAAAGAATATAAACCAGTGTGCCATGGTTTTACTTTTGACAATGATTACTGACTCTGATATAATGGTTCTATAAGTAAAAAAGATAAACTGATTAAAGAGATTGATATACTAAGGGAGAAGAGAAAAGATTGGTTTAATGTTCTGTTTGCCCTCTCATCTGCTGTCATTATTTTAGTCTATGCGGTTATATCAGGTGAAAAACCAATCTTTGTTTTGCTACTTGGTATCATCGGATTTTGGGGTGTTATTGCTGTTGGTTTATATTATAAAAGGATAGAAACCGATTTGGAAAATAAACTTGATGAATTAGAAAAGGAGAGGTGATGATCGAAATAACTGCTTTGGCATTGGCTGTAGCAACGATAGGATGGATGATCTATATAGCCAAACATGACTCAACAACTTGGAAAAATAGTTAAAGAAGAGTAAGAGAATAAGGAGTAAAGGTGGCAACTGATCCTAAAATGGCGAAGAAATTGGGTCGGGGAGGAATGGGGTCAGTTGCCACCTTAAAACCTAATTAAAAACTAAGGAAAATAGTAAATAATCTTGCTATTTTCCAAATTTAAGCTAAAAGCTCTACATTTAGCCATAAATTACTAACACAAATGCCTATTTTCATCATACAATTCACCACTTTTAAAAAGAGAATGGGCGATAATGACAAGCTTTCTCATCACAGCTATTTGAGCTACTGTCGTGTGTTTGCCGTTTTCCTTGAGACGACTATAAAATAGCTTTAACTTTCGATTATGTTTTGTTGCCACCATTGCTGCCATAAAAAGGCTTCCCCGATACAATCTACCACCGGCTTTAGATATACGACTTTTTCCTTTGACAGATACTCCGGATTCTCTTATTACCGGATCAAGCCCAACCAAAGAGGTGATTTGTCTTTGATTGGCATTTGGATATTTGATAAAAAGATGGATAAGTACAATAGCTGCCATTTTCCCGATACCGTTTATTGAAATAATAGCATTATATTTTTTGAGAAGTGTTTTATTTTTGGCAATTATTTGATAGATTTCATCAATGATTTCTGTTTCAGCTTTTTTTAGCTCTTTTATCTCTTTTTGTAATCTTTTCACAAGAGATGATGATTGATCTTTTGCACATAGAGATTCTAAGTGATTGGAGAGTTGAATACGCTGTTTAACCTTTATCTTGTAATACCCCATCATCTCTTTTATCTCTTCTACACAAGTGTCAATAGCAGGAACAGTAATCTCTTCTTCTTTTGCTATCACGATAGCTTTAGAGAGCATTTGTGCATCTACTTTATCACTTTTATTTCTTTGGGCAATAGCTTTAGAAAAATTGTGTGACTGTTTGGGATTGATAGTAAAAACTTTTATCTTTTTATCTGCACAGAAACGATATAAAAGAGAAGAGTAGTTAGCCGTAGGCTCAAATACAAAGACAACTCTATCAATCTCTTTTTTGTAAAGCTTTTTTAGTTTACTATAGAGAGTTCTAAGTGCCTTCATACTATTTTCAATCTCAATATCCAATTTATTTTTTGGAATATGAACAGCGATACTTGACTTTGAAACATCTAATCCGATAGAATACATCTTGTAAGCCTTTAAAGTAATTTGAAGAGCTTGTTAGCGCAGGAGATAACTCCTGCGTGAGTTATAGCAATCAACTACACTTAACTTGACCTCGTAAAATACGATCTGGTTTATTACCGATCTTGTTGCCACACAAGTTTTTAGTGCAATAATCTAACTGACCCTCAAGCTAGTTA
>JALVVN010000016.1 GCA_027023405.1 Campylobacterales bacterium | reverse complement strand
CCCATATAAAAAACGATACCGATTACTTTTTTGGGAGATTTTTTTTGAAAATCGATGATATGTTTAAAGCTGTCTAGTTTGACGGTTTGGGATGATTTGACTTCGATAGCGATGATTGTGTCACCTTTTTCTATGACAAAGTCGATCTCTTTTTTATCGTTTGTTCTGTAGTGATAGATGTGAGGCATCGTTACACTGTAACTGATATGCTTGAGAAGCTCATTGTAGATAAAGGTCTCTATCACTTCACCCTTTTTATTTGAGGTGATGAGCTCTTGTGTCGTTGTGATATTTAGCAGATGTGCCAATATACCACTATCTGTCATGTATAGTTTGGCTGATTTTATGAATCTTTTTGAGATATTTGAGTGGTATGCTTTTAAAAGTGAGATTTGGTATATCATTTCAAGCATAAAGAGGTAGTTGCTCACCGTAGCTTCGCTCAATCCGGAGTCATTCGCTAAGTCTGATTTGTTTAATAAACCGCAACTTCGAGGGGCTATGATGTTAAAAAATTTTATAAAAGCAGTGATATCTCTCAATTCACCTACATCTCTGATATCTCTTTCAACATAGGTGCTTATATATGAGTTAAACCATAGGGTTCTGCCTCTTGTCGAATCGATGGTATAGACTTGAGGGTAACCACCGTTTAGGATTGTGTCTATTATCTCTTCATAAGAGACTTTTGCTATTTTTATATTTTTTATATCTTCTTTAAAAAGCGTATCGATAAAGTTTTCATCGGGTTTGTGGTGTAGCTCTTTAGCGGAGAGAGGAAAGAGACGCAACTCTATCACTCTGCCTGCCAATGTATCCCTCGTCTGCTTCATATCAAGTACATTTGCACTTCCGGTTAGTAAAAAATCGCCGTTTTTATGATTTTTGTCGATCTCGATCTTTATTCCCTCTAAGACTTCCGGTACTTTCTGTATCTCATCAATAGTCACCGGCTTCGGTAAGTGAGCGATATACCCTATCGGATCATTATGTGCGGCTTCTCTTTGTGAGAGATTATCGAAGACAACATAATGGTGATCTAAGGTCAAGCAGAGTGTAGATTTACCAACCTGCCTAGCACCCGTTAGCAATACGGCAGGGGAAATCTTTAGTGCATCTTTCAACACGAGAGTTATTGATCTTTTTAGCATTATTTTCCTATAAATATGTAAATTACATAATTATAGCTTTATAAAATACAAAATCTGCTTAAGGAAGCACCTACTCCCCACTCACATAAGTGATATAGGCATCCCTTAGACGCAAAATATGCTTTTTGATATAGTCTGTACTGAAGCGGTTTCGGTTGAGAAATGTACGCTCGGTGTCAAATTCGTTGTAGATTCGCACAAGATAATCGGTCTCGAGCGTATTTCTCCCATCATCATCTTGGACGGTGGTTCTTAGACCGTAGTTGAAGTCATTTTTACCCTTGAGCTGAACCATGTAGTCGCCGACGCGTCTGGGGGTGAGAGGGAGCGCTACATTGATACCGATGTAGTTTTGATCGGAGTTTTGGTAGAAGAAGCTGATCGCTGTATCGCCGAAAAACTTTTTCATACGCACTTCAAAGCCGTGATCGCCGTAGTAGTACTCACCTGCACTCAGACGAAAGTTTGTGTCAAGTTGCGGGACATAGTAGCTGTAGATACCCAAGTAGTTGGTGCGAATAGTCTTCTCATCTCTCCACTCCGGGGGATCACGCTCTTCGAGATAGTCGAGTTTGAGGCTAAAGGTGTGGTTCTCGTGAGTGTAGGTCAAGCTATCCATCACCGCCCAAAAGTCACCGTAGATACCAGCACTCGCAACATTGACAAAATCCCCATAGGTGTCACTGCGGTTGAGTAGGGCGCTGATGAGGCGGCTTCCTTGATTGGATCTTCGAAATGCGCCTGTCTTGCGATCAAGTTCATCCGAATGAAAGAGTGGATAGTCACCTACGACACCTAGATCGAACCCTTTGTAAAGCGTCGTATGCGCATAGACCCTAGCAGAAACTAGATAATCAAGCACTCCAAGCTCCGTTCCTACAAAAGTAATCAAACCCGGTGAGAGTTGAACGCGGGTCTTGAGATAGCTTGGATTTGCCGAATCGACGGTAAGTGAGACTTGTGAGTCGTCAACTGCTGTGAGGTGTAGTGACTCCCTAAAAGAGGCGAGAGTTTGGGGATCGGTGGATTGGATCATCTGCTTGAAGGCGCTGAGGCTTCCTGTGAGTTGCTTGACTTTGGTATCGCTATGTTTGGTCACGAGGACAAAATTGTCATAAGGGGCGTTCATCTTTGCCATATATCCCAAGATGACACCTATTGCGTCGAGTTCATTGTGATCTAAGACATTATTTTCATAAGCGACATAGATTGCTCCGTTTAGTTCACCGACATCGACATTTTCAAAACCGAAATCGATCAGGTTTTGTGCCAAAGAGACCAAGTCAAAACCGCTACTAGCTGACTGTGTGGTGCTATAAGTCGTTGTCGTTGAGATTGGCGTTGTAGGATCGAGGTTGTCGTGATTGTCACCGAGTGCGACTTTGAGATTGACTCCGAAACTAAATCGCTGAGATGAATCGCTAAGATTTGCTTTGGCGAGAAATGCGAGATCGAAGTAGTTGGAGAGATAGGAGGGGGTATTGATCCGAAGCCCTACCTGCTTATCCACAGAGTCATATTCGGCTAGAAGCGTCGCCCATTCGGTTGCTTTGAGTTCCAATGAACCAAACGCTCCATTGAGAAAATTGATAGAGTCAAATCCGTATCCTACGCTTCCTCGCAAGATACCGTAAGAGTGTGTGGCAACGATATATTTGCTATCATAATGGTCAGCTTGACCTCCGAGGTCTTGAATGCCTACGGCGATCTTGGGTAGGTTGGGATAGTAGAGAGGGATTTGGTATTTGAAGGAGGCTGAGAGATCACGAACAATAAAGCGCCCCCCATATCGATGATAGACTTTATCATCATCATCAATATTGTTTAAGCGCCCTATCAATTCTAAATTGGGTAAAAAACCAAAATTGATAAAATATTGATCGGCTGTATAATGATCTTTATCTCCTTTTAGTTTTATTAGATCGACTTGGTTTGAGTAGC
>JALVVN010000015.1 GCA_027023405.1 Campylobacterales bacterium | reverse complement strand
GCGGAAGAGGAAGCGAAACGCAAAGCGGAAGAAGAGGCTCGACGCAAGGCGGAAGAAGCAAAGAAAAAGGCAGAAGAAGAAGCACGAAGAAAAGCAGAGGAAGCCAAGCGCAAAGCAGAAGAAGAGGCTCGACGAAAAGCCGAAGAGGAAG
Organism: Campylobacterales bacterium; assembly: GCA_027023405.1. Taxonomy (GTDB): domain Bacteria; phylum Campylobacterota; class Campylobacteria; order Campylobacterales; family QNZT01; genus QNZU01. The sequence continues at coordinate 12,944 of JALVVN010000015.1, read as the reverse complement.
CACGCTTAAGAGAAGAGTTAAACAATGCACTAGCCACTTCAACTATTGAATTTAAATACAATAGTGCAGTTCTTCAAGACAAAAGCACACCAATTCTCGATAAATTAGTCACTATTTTTAAAGGTCATCCCCATATTTTCTTTGAGATTCAAGGGCATACCGACAAACGAGGTAACGAAGATTACAATGTCAAACTAAGCCAAAAAAGAGCTGAGGCAGTAAAAACATACCTCATTGAACATGGATTAGATGGTAATCGCTTCACAACAAAGGGATACGGTTCATCTATGCCAATTGCTGACAATGGTACCAATGAAGGAAGACTCAAAAATAGAAGGGTGGTTTTTCAAATCATAGAAAACCAAGAATAGACACTCCGATCTGAAATTCAGATCGGCAGGAGGGACTATCCCTCATAATCGGGACTACAAAAAATCCCACAGTGACAAACCCCCTTATTCGGAATCTCATCTTCAATCGCCGGCTTACAAGGACAAATTCTGTCATCGGCACTCTTATATTTGCCCTCCTTTTTCTCATCAGGAACGACCATAAAACAAGGGCAAAAACGCTTTCCATAGAGAAGCTTATGTCGCGCCAATCCCATTTGGATACTCTCATTGACCTCTGGATTTTTATTATAGACCCAACCAAATTGCTTGATCACCTTATCTGTAAACTCAACTGTTTTATCCAACTCATCTAAAAACTCTTTCGAGTTCATATCTAACTGTTTCATTGTTTCTACCTTTCTTCTAATTGCGAAAGCATATTATACTCACTTTCTAACTCTTTTACAACCCACGGTAAACCTTGCCGATTGAGCTCCTCCATAAATGGATCGGGATCAAACTCTTCGATGTTAAAAACTCCCGAACCTTTCCACTTTCCTTCCAAAATCATCTTTGCCCCTATCATCGCCGGTACACCGGTTGTATAGCTGACTGCTTGAGAATTTGTCTCCCTAAAAGCTTCCTGATGATCACAGACATTATAGATATAGATCGTGCGAGGCTCACCATTTTTGATACCGTGTGCAACGATACCTATATTGGTCTTACCTTTTGTACGCGCACCTAGTGTGCTTGGATCAGGCAAGAGTGTCTTAAGAAACTGTATCGGAACGATCTTACATCCATCATGCTCAACCTCTTCTATTCCCAACATACCGACATTCTCCAAACACTTCATATGGGTCAAATAGCTCTCACCGAAAGTCATAAAAAATCGGATGCGTTTGAGCCCTTTGATATGCTTCACAAGCGATTCCATCTCTTCGTGATAGAGCAGATAACTATCTCTCTCCCCGATTTCAGGGTAGTTCCACACCATCTTGATCTCCATCGGCTCTGTCTCGATCCACCGACCCTCTTTCCAGTATCGCCCTTTGGCACTCACCTCGCGTAAATTGATCTCCGGATTGAAATTTGTCGCAAATGGATAGCCGTGATCCCCACCGTTACAATCAAGAATATCGATTGTCTCAATCTCATCAAAATAGTGCTTCTGCGCATAGGCACAAAAGAGATTTGTCACCCCCGGATCAAATCCACTCCCCAACAACGCCATAATCCCTGCATCTTTATAGCGATCGTGATATGCCCACTGCTCTTTGTACTCAAACTTCGCAGTATCGGGGTGTTCATAGTTGGCAGTATCCAAATAGTGTGTTTTGGTTCGTAAGCATGCTTCCATGATCGTGAGATCTTGATAAGGCAAAGCGATATTGAGCACGATATCCGGCTTCACCTTCTCTATCAATGCCACCAACGCCTCAACACTATCAGCATCCACCTCCGCAATGTCGATCTCTACGCCATAGCGATCTTTGATCTCCTCTTTGTACGCTTCACACGAAGCCAAACGACGACTTGCCAATGTAATATCGCTAAAAAGATCTCTATTTTGCACACATTTATGCAAAACCACACGCCCGACACCGCCTGCACCGATGATCAGCACCTTTGCCATTTCTACTCCTTGAAAACTTTAAAAAAATATGCAAATTATAGCCCAAAACGCTTGAATATGTTTCGTTGGGTGACACTTTTTGTCAAAGATTTACAAATAAGTAAAATATTATTGCATAGTTTATAGAAATTTACTATGGTAATAGTAGAACAACCAAGAAAGGGAACACCATGATAGAAAAAAAATATACGCTAGCGATTCTCCTTTTCGCACTTTTGTACGGATGCGGATCAACAGATATCAAATATGGTACAACAATGCGTAGCAGTGGTAGTTTTGAATCCTATGGCTCATCATCTTTTCGTCAAACCAATAGTGCCAAACTCAGCTACCTCTCAAGTATAACAACCAACGGAAACGCTGTCGATATCGCCCTCTCAAAAGATGGAAATGTCGCCTATATCGCAAGCGGTGAAGGCGGTTTGGAAGTGATTGATATCTCAAATCCCGCTCGTCCCAAATATATCAAAAGCTACGATCTCGAAGAGTATATCAACTCAGTGGAAGTAAAAGGGAATCGTGTCTATGCCTCATATGTCACAGAAAACACCAAACCCTATATGCATCTTCAAGCCTATGATATCAGCGATCCGTATCATCCAAACTATATCGGCGATATCGAATATCGAAGTAGTGTCGCACACTATCGCGCTTTCCAAACGAACCTCATGACCCAAACCAATAATGACGGTGTCAATCTCTACCAAAAAAGAGGGGATAATTATCAAAAAGTTGCCAGTTATGTTTTAGGAGATCACGCTTATGCAGTGGCTATGAGAGGAAGCTATATCTTTGTCGCAAATGGAAGGGACGGACTTGTGATCTTGCATAACTCACTAGCAGGAAGCTCTGGACGGTTTATAAAGTAGAGAGGATTTTCCCCACTAAACGAATCGCTTTGGAACGATGTGAAAGACGCTTTTTTACATCGCTATCCAGCTCACCGAGTGTCTGATCAAACCCCTCAGGGATAAAGATCGGATCATAGCCAAATCCATTCTCTCCTCGCGCATGGTCAATCACTTCACCATGCATCCAACCATGCACACCAAATCTCTCACCTTTTGCCGTGACAATCGCCATCGCCGCTGTGTAAAATGCAGGTGTACGAGAGATATTGAGCTTTTTTATTTCATCGATGAGCTTTTGGAGATTCTCTTTGTCGCTTGCCCCTTCACCCGCATATCGTGCGCTGTAAATTCCCGGTGCATTTCCTAAAATCGGTACAGAGATCCCGCTATCATCAGAGAGCACTACAAAATCATCCATCTCATCTTTGATTTTTTCATAGATTGCTTCTGCTTTGATGAGCGCATTTTCCTGAAATGTTTTTCCATCCTCTATGATCTCAAAAGGAGCAATCACATCACTATATGCCAACACTTCATGCTTGCAATATTCCTGAATCTCTCTGATCTTTCCACGGTTTGAACTGGCTAATACAATTTTCATACGAAGAGTATAACAATTAATTGGGAAATTTTCGATAAATTTAAGTGCATTTTGTTAAAGTTGCTCATATTTAAGCAAGGAGAAAAAAGCAATGAAATGGAGAAAATGGGGCAAAAGTAGAAATGTCGAGGATCGACGCATGAGTAGTGGTGGCATGGAAGGAGGACGAGGTTTCCGCATGCCCTCTTTGCAAACACTCTTTTTTATCTATCCGATCATCAAACCCCTCTTGCGAAGCAAGTTAGGATTAATCGTCTTGGGAGTCGGCGCATTTGCCTATTTTAGTGGGTTTAACCCTATGAACTTACTCAGTGGCGGGAGTAAGACACCAACGACTGCAAAAGCGAAACAAGCCGAAGACATGGAAGCAGAGTTTGCTTCTAGCGTTCTAGCAAGCACTGAGCAAGTTTGGGGTGATATCTTCAGACAAGCCGGCTATCAGTACCATCCACCCAAAATGGTCATTTACCGCGGTCACACACGAAGCGGATGTGGTGGTGCGGATGCGGCTATGGGACCCTTTTACTGCCCTAATGATCAGACCGTCTATGTTGATCTTGGATTTTTTGATGAGATGAAATACAAATTTAAAGCAGCCGGTGACTTCGCTCAAGCTTATGTTCTCGCACATGAAGTTGGACACCATATCCAAAACCTTCAAGGAACGCTAGAAAAAGTGCAGTATGCCAAACGAAGTTTTGGAGGAAATCCCAACGCACTACAAGTACGCGTCGAACTCCAAGCTGACTGTTATGCCGGTATATGGGCACACCATGCTGAAAAGAAGATGCACTTTCTGGAGCAAGGGGATATCGATGAAGCGCTCGGTGCGGCAAATGCCATCGGTGACGATACCCTCCAAAAACATGCACAAGGATATGTCGTACCTGACAGTTTTACCCACGGTACATCCAAACAGCGCATGACATGGTTTTTGCGCGGTCTCAAAACAGGTGATCTCAGAAGCTGCGATACCTTTAACTAATCAACTAACCTATTCTTGATCGAACCCAAGCAATCGCTCTCGGGTGAGATCGGGATAAACTCCTCCCGCACCTTTGCCGTCATTGCCGTGACATCCGGCACAATTACTGCTAAAAAGCGCCTCTGCTTCATGCGGATAGGCGCACTCTTTTTTAGCCAAATGTAACACATAGCAGGCAACTTTGGGAGCATCCTCTTTCGAAACATATCCCCCTTCCATTATCTCATTTTTTTTAAAATGAAGCCGGCTTGATCCGTGATTGATCACATCAATGATATAGGCTTTTCGATCCACATATTTTCTGTCCGAAGTAGGCGTTTGTCTCAAATCTGTAGAAAGATTCTGCTCATCAGAAGATACACTATGATGCGACACAGATCGATACAACGCAAAACAGATGACTGTAAAAATAGTGATATAAGTTATTTTTTGCATCGATCATATTCTATCATAAGGGACCCCTAGATACCCATAAATTTTTGAGTTGATATGTTATCATTAGCAAAAAAGGAGTCTGATATGGCAAAAGAGCATAGTTTTGATATTACTGCAGAGTTAGATGCCCAAGAGATGAAAAATGCCCTTGAGCAAGCCAAAAAGGAGATCAACAACCGCTACGACTTCAAAGGTGTCACTACCGAGATCGACTACAACGAAAAAGCCAAGACGATCGCGCTCACCGCTTCTAGTGACTCCAAAGCTGAAGCAATGATGGATATCGTCATCTCCAAAGCAATCAAACGGGGTATCCCCGCTAAAGCGATCAATGAACACGCTAGATCACAAGTGGGCGGTGGCAACACCAAAATCACCCTCGCCATCATCGATGTCATCTCCAAAGAGGATGCCAAGAAAATCACCAAAGCGATTAAAGAGAGTAAACTCAAAGTCCAAGCACAAATCAGAGGTGAAGAGATACGCGTCACCGGAAAGTCCATCAACGATCTCCAATCCTGCATCGCCATCGTCAAAAATCTCGATATCGACGCACCGCTGAGTTTTACCAACCTCAAATGATAAAGAGATTACAAAGTGAGATGCCCGTTATCGAATCAACTCCCATCATTCAAGGGAAAAAGTGCAAAGCGATACTCTACGCACTCTACCTATCGCTACTGCTTGCGCCCATCCTTGTAACACTTTGGATATGGCTGGAGTATGGATTAATGTTTGCCGTAGGAGGTGCACTCTTGCTCTATCTGCTCCTTGCTATCATCCTCAGCAAACTTCGTCTCCTCTCCATTCCCCGCGATCAACTCGAGAGAAATTTCAGCACCCTAGAGATTGCCAAGTGGTACACTGCCAAGCGCCTCTGCATCGGAGTCTAAACCCTTTTTCGTTATCATATCCCCATTTATAAGGGCTTAAAGGAGTGTATATGATCCCCCTCTTTCATGATGTTGCACCGCTAGATCAACGCTGTTACGAATCCTATAAAATGAGTGAAGATCTCTTGATGGAACACGCTGCGCTAGGACTCAAAGAGGCAATAGATCAGAGAGCGACGCGTATCTTGATCGTCTGCGGTCCCGGTAACAACGGTGCGGACGGCATTGCACTCGCAAGATTACTGGGAGAGGATCGTTGCACCCTCTATCTACCCTTTGGCGCCAAAAGCCCTATGGCAAAACTCCAACTCCAACGCGCTGAAGCACTCGGCATCACACCCCATGCACAAATCGATTTAAATATGCACTATGATGTGATCGTCGATGCCCTCTTCGGGTCGGGATTGAGCCGCGATCTTGATGAAGCTTCCGTCACACTCATCGAGCAACTCAACCAACTCCAAGGATACAAAATCGCCTGTGATATCCCAAGCGGACTTGATCTCGACGGACGGATCAGAGGGGCGATCTTTCACGCCGATCTCACTGTCACGATGGGAGGTTACAAAGAGGCGCTCTTTAGTGATAATGCCAAAGATTTTATCGGAACTATCAAGCGTGCCAATTTAGGCGTAAGCGATCATCGCTACGAAGTGGAAAGTAACACTTTTTTGATCGAAGAGAGCGATCTGCAACTCCCCTTTCGCACGCGTGCCAACACCCACAAGGGCGATTTCGGTCATCTGTGTGTCGTCGCAGGGAAAATGCCGGGTGCAGCAATCATCGCCGCCAAAGCTTCGTTGGCATTTGGTGTGGGAAAGGTCACTATACTTGAAAATGAACCCTATGAAATTCCCTTTGAACTAATGAGCTCTTCACATCTGCCCACAGCTATCGATGCTGTATGTATCGGCATGGGGTTAGGAAACCAGTATGATGATGAATATCTCACACAGTTTCTGCTCCAACACGACAAACCAATGCTCATCGATGCCGATCTCTTTTATCAGTCAATCACCATCCGAGCCCTACAACAACACAAATCTCTCATCCTCACGCCCCACCCTAGAGAGTTTACACAACTCCTCAAACGCTGTGATCTTGCCGACATCACTACGGCACAACTTCAAGAGCAACGCTTCCACTACGCGCGACTCTTTAGTGAGCGCTATCCCGATGTCGTACTCCTACTCAAAGGTGCCAACCCAATCATCACACACGCCAATCATACCTACATCATCCATCAAGGCACACCCGCTCTGAGCAAAGGTGGAAGCGGAGATGTGCTCAGCGGTATGATCTCCGCACTACTCGCTCAAGGTTACACAACGATTGATGCGACAATACAGGGTGCTTTGGCACATGCCATTGCCGGTAGAAATTTTCATAAAAACAATTATGCACTCACACCACTAGATCTCATCGAAACGATCAAAACATTATGAAACGCATCGCCATCCTCTTTAGCGGTGAGGGAACCAATATGCAAACCCTCATCCAAAAACTTCATCCCGATCGTGTCAGCATCGTCGCGACAATTACCAACAATCCCAAAGCAAAAGGTATTACCCGTTCCCAAGCACTCGGTATTGAACCGATTATCATCGATCATCGAGAGTTTGAAAGTCGTAAATCATTTGATACCAAGCTTGTTCAAGTACTTAAAAACCTCAACCTTGATCTGGTTGTTTTAGCCGGTTTTATGCGTATTCTTAGCCCTGTTTTCACAACCCAAATCAAAGCGATCAACATACACCCTTCACTACTCCCCGCTCACAAAGGTGCCAATGCCATCCAAAAAAGCTATGAATCTTCTGATCGCTATGCAGGTGTCACCACACATTTTGTCACTGAGGAGCTTGATAGTGGAAATATTATCATGCAAAAGCGTTTTGAGAAGCAAGGGATGGATTTTGAGGCATTTGAAACAATGATCCATCAGTGTGAATATGAGATTTTTGCCCCTTCAGTATTAAAAGCACTTGAAATTTTATAACTTTTTTCAAATACCCCTTGACATCTTAGCAATAATAGTGTAAAATCTCAGCTCTTAAATTTTGAAGTATCACTTCAAATCTTTAAGTATCTCGGAGTGTAGCGCAGCCTGGTTAGCGCACCTGGTTTGGGACCAGGGGGTCGAAGGTTCGAATCCTTTCACTCCGACCATTTTTTTAAATATTTGTGAAAGAGTCATTGTTTGACACTAAAATCACCTTTTGGTGACTGATGGTGGGTGTAGCTCAGTTGGTTAGAGCATCAGGTTGTGGTTCTGAGGGTCGTGGGTTCGATTCCCATCACTCACCCCAAATGCGCGCTCGTAGCTCAACTGGATAGAGCAACAGATTTCGGCTCTGTAGGTTATGGGTTCGACTCCTATCGAGCGTGCCATTTATTTTTTATTTATGTAATCAAACAAAGCTCGTCAGAATTTGAAGCTTTGTGACTTTGAGCGCTCGTAGCTCAGCTGGATAGAGCAACGGCCTTCTAAGCCGTAGGTCTCAGGTTCGAATCCTGACGGGCGTACCACCTTTGGTTACAACGATGCGGATGTGGTGAAATTGGTAGACACGCCAGACTTAGGATCTGGTGCCGCAAGGTGTGGGGGTTCAAGTCCCTCCATCCGCACCATCTTACTCTACGCTATAATATCTCTATGAAAAAAGTTCAATCTGTTATTATCTCGACATCTGTTGATAGAAAAAAAGCGCAAAAATCATCTCAAAGCAACTTTTGGAAAAGCGGTGGATCGCCTGCGCACAGCGCTCCAAAATCAATAGTACCTACCATTGGCAATAACACATAGAAAAGAGTAGATAATATCTCCTCCAATTCAAAACACAACGATCTTACTATCCTAAGATCGAAGCTGAACAAAAAACAACGGTGGATGAACTGGAAAAGAGAATATACGATCTTTTTAATAACCGAAAAATGATACCCAAATCTCGAAATAGAATTCTTTGAATTTGTATTATGCTCATATTCGTGGGATTTGCATCAAATTTGAGTCGCACCCGTAGGTTCGGCGATAATTTTATGTAAAGCCCAAGGATACGATGATGATACAAAGTCATGAATTTCTATTTCGAGATTTGGGTGATACCCTATGTGCAACAGTATGAGTTTGAGGCTCTACTTTTTAGCGATCCGGAATATTATCAGGAATATTTTGGCAAAAGCACTATTGGCAATGAGATGAAAAAGATTATTGCACTCTTTCATGACGATATAGAGGAAATAAATGACTCGCCACAGACCGCTCCATCCAAACGCATAGAAACTCTTTTTGAAAAGATCGGTGAACACTACAAGAGAGTTACAATACATCATCGATGGGATTTTTTAACTATACACGAAAGAAAATATGCTAAACTATCTCCATGATAGAGCACTTTTTTACCTGCCCCTACTGCTGGGAGACGATTTCGATGCTACTCGATCCAGATATGAGTGATGAGGGGTATATTGAGGATTGCCAAGTCTGTTGCAATCCTATCGGGATCATCTTTCGTATTGAAGATGGGGCAGTAGTCTATTTTCATTCACAAAGGGCACAATAACAATGCATACATATCGATTTTTAGTCAGTGGCAAAGTACAAAATGTCGGCTATCGCAAGGCGATTCAACAAATGGCATCACTCGGACAACTTCAAGGCTATATCAAAAATCTCAATGACGGTCGCGTCGAAGTGGTCGCCTTTTTGTACGACGATCAGCTGGAAGATTTTTTAACCATGCTCAAAAACGGCTCTCCTTTGAGCCAAGTGGAGTCAATCGAGCAGGAGATTTTAGAGGAGGATGATCTCCTCTACGACGGTTTTGAGATTCGTTAATATTTTAGGAAGGGGAAATATAGCATGAGAGAGTGGATAACTACATTTTTTACTGATCATACGACTATTATCGTTTTTTTACACATTATCAGTGCCGTCATTTGGGTTGGCGGGATGATTGCGATTCGTATTGCGGTTCACCCCTCGCTTCAGAGCATTGATGAACCTAAGATCAAGCTTGGCAAAACCCTTCAAATCGTTGATCGGCTCTTTCATCTTGTGATACCGTTTATCACAATATTGATCCTCACCGCGATCTTGATGGCGGTTGGGTTGGGATTGAAACACTCACCACTCTACCCTATCGTCCATGTTAAAGAGGGGATTTGGACAGTCATGACCCTCAACTTCATCTATATGTACATCAAACGCCGTCGTGCACAAAAGCTCTTCAACCAGGGAGAGCTTGCTCAAGCCAAGGCTCAAGTCACTAAGTTGCCAAATCTTCTTTTGCCTATCAATATCGTGCTAGGTATAGTTGCGATCTACTTAGGAGTAGTGCTTCGAGGAATGTAGAACATTAAAAATAGTTCAAAAATGATATACTTATAAAAAACAAGGAGTCTATTATGGTATATCGTTATCTTTTGCCTCTCTTGGCTCTTCTAATAGTAGGATGCACATTTGAAGAAAAACCTCATCCTGTGAAAAAATCACTCACACTGCCTATTGCACATAAGAGTACACATCCACCGCAACTTATTTTACTACCTCCATCAAGAGAAGTTTACACGCTGCACCCATATGCACGATTTTTTTATGAAAAAGATTGCCGAGATCTGCTCTTTCGAAAGCACGATCTCTATCAAAATGAGATGAAGTATGATCCGATGTCAGTGATTGAGATTGGGGCGGAATTAGATAGGGAGATAAAAAAGAGAGGGTGTCAATAAATCCCTCTCTTTAAGAAGTTTTAGAGGGCTTTTTTTGCCGCCTCTACAACTTTGGCAAATGCCGGTGCATCATTCATCGCAAGATCTGCCAAGATTTTTCTATCTAACTCAATATTTGCCTTTTTGAGCGCATGAATAAATTTGGAATAGCTGATATCATTAAGTCTGCATGCTGCATTGATTCTCGTGATCCAAAGCTTTCTAAAGTCTCTTTTTCTGTTTCGTCTGTCACGATATGCATAGACCAATGAACGCTCTAATTGCTCTTTGGCTTTTCTAAAATGTTTTCTTCTACCGCTGTAAAATCCTCTTGCCTGCTTAAGAAGCTTTTTGTGTCTTCTTCTTCTAACAAATCCTGTTTTAACTCTCATATTTTTTCCTTAACCTTTTATTTGGTGTCGCTCTTGGCGAACTTGCCCTAGTGTGAGTAGGGGGAAAGACGGCTTGACGCCACAACTCTGTGCTTATTCTCCTAAGAGTGTCTTAACTTGCTTGATATTTGTTGCATCAACAAGCTTAGGTGCTCTCAAGTGTCGTTTACGCTTTTGATCTTTTTTCGTAAGGATGTGACTTCTATAAGCCGATCCTCGTTTGATCGTACCGTTTTTCTTCGGTCTGAAGCGTTTTGCCGCACCTCTGTGCGTTTTCATCTTTGGCATTTGACTTCCTTTTTACGATTTTAAAACCTCAAAATCAAGATTTTAAGGGGCTTATTATAGCTTTTTTTATTGATTTTTGGCTTAAAAACCACCCCCTATGCTACTTAAGTTGCACACAAACTTTTAATATTTGATTACAATTCATCAACGGTTGCAAAATAATTTTAAAAAGGAGGAAATATGAAATTTTCAACCCTTGTGTTTGATAAGGAGCTACTCCAAAAATATAGCACTCTCACCATTATCAGTGGTGTATTGATGCTTATCATCGGCGCGATCGGAGTATTTTTACCCGGTATGATGTCGATAGTGGTCGTCACATTTTTGGGCTGGCTCTTTTTGATGAGTGCGGGCGTACAAGCCTATGTCACTTTTCAAAACTATCGTCGGTCATTTAGTGCGTGGCTCAAACCGACACTACTATTTATCGTCGGTGCGCTGTTGCTGTTCTATCCGATTGAGGGTATTGTGGCTACGGCATTGCTCTTGGTGACCTATTTACTGATCGATGCATACTCCAGTTTTGGATTTGCACTCGATTATAAACCACATAGTGGATGGTGGCTCTTGATCGTTAATGCCATCATATCTATCTTACTGGCAGTTTTTATCATGCTGGGATGGCCGGTAAGTTCAATCTTTTGGGTTGGGATCTATGCAGCGATTAGTCTATTTTTCGACGGCGTTGCACTGATCGCAATGGGACTAGGTGCGAGAAAAATCGCTAAAGAGGTATAAAAATCTAAATCAAAAAAAGGAGAAAATCATGGCAGTAATTGGTGCACATAAAATTGAAGAGTTATTTAAAGAGGTGGCGGGTCTAACGATCCATAAAGAGAAAGTTAAAGCATTGAGTGAGCTTATCGATGAGAAATTTCACGATCTACTTTTAATCGGTCAAGCCAATGCAAAATATAACGGTCGCGAGATCATTTGGTATAGCGATCTTCCACTCACAAAAGCCTTTCGAGAGAGTATGCAAAAATTTGCGACACTGGAAACAAAACTAGAGATGCAAGATGTGATCGAACATATCAAAACGCTCCCCCCGATCTACGCTTTAGAGGTAGAGCTAGAGGAGAAGCTGACGGAGATCGTCGGAACATTACTCTATATCTTTGCGAAGATTGCGAGAACTCTCTCAAGAGATGATCGTGTCGTAAGCGCAGAGGAGTTTGAAGAGGCAAAAGAGCTGATCAATTTGATGATCTAACAAAGATAGTTACGATACACTTTGTGTATGTACAAACCCATTCATCAACAGATTCATCGCTGGTATGCGACCTACGGCAGAACTGAACTGCCGTGGCGTAACAGTGACGATCCCTATGAGATTTATATCAGTGAAGTGATGCTTCAGCAGACACAGGTTAAAACGGTCTTGGATCGTTACTATTTCCCCTTTCTTCAAAAGTTTCCGACACTCCAAGCACTGGCATCCGCTTCGCTCGATGAGGTACTCAAAGCGTGGGAGGGATTAGGCTACTACAACAGAGCAAAACATCTACACGCATGCGCCAAACAGATCGACACCCTCCCCCAAACTCTCGAAGCCCTCCAAAAACTCCCCGGCATCGGTCCAAATACCGCCCACGCTATCTGCGCCTTTGCCTTCAAGCAGCGTGTGCCGGTGATGGAAGCCAATGTCAAGCGCATTCTTAGTCGCATTTTCTCACTGACTACGCCGTTATCCAAGGAGCTGTGGGAAAAAGCTTATGCACTCCTTGATCTCGAAAACCCCTTTGACTACAACCAAGCGATGATGGATATCGGCGCCCTCATCTGCACACCCCAACAACCCAAATGCGATCAGTGCCCCCT
>JALVVN010000014.1:19797-48425 GCA_027023405.1 Campylobacterales bacterium | reverse complement strand
CAATTAATTCAATTGCTTCAATAGGAGTAGAAATTTCTTTTTTTATTTCTTTGAATAATCTTTCTTTTCTCACTAAAGATTTATAAGAGTTAATATAAAATCTTAAAAAAGTTGGAAATTTTTTTAAATTTACAATATCAACAATTTCTTTCCAATCATCTTGTAAAATTTTAAATGCCCCACCATCTTTCCCAGCTGAAGCAACTAAAGAAAAAAGATAGTTTTTTAGTAAATCAGTAGTTGTTAATTCAACTCCTCTTGCATTTAATGTTTCAAATACTGTATATGCACTTATATCATCATCTACAGTTATTAAAATAAATATTAAATTATCAGAAATTTTTTCTAAAAAACCTCCCAAAGTTGAGCCATTTAAAGATTTATCAAAATAATTTTGAATTTTTTGTTCAAAAAACTCAAAACAATTAAATAATAATTTTTCACTATCTCTTAGTTTGGTTTTGTTGGTTGGTTCCTTAAATTCTAATAATCTAGTTTTGTAAAAATTATTATTGTTGTCATTAAGAGTTAATTTTGTTCTATAATAAAGATCTGATAATGATTTTTCACCAATATAAGTATTTAATATTTTTTTTACTCTTTCTTGATTATCTGATACATCTATATTTTTATCAATTAAATTTTTTAGAATTTTTACTATTGCCAAAATAAATATTGATAGTGTAGTAACTCTTTGTTGCCCATCCACTATAATAAATTCTTTTTTATTTTCAGTGTTTTGAAGCACAATTGTTCCCATATAATGTTGTTCTTCATTATCTTGATAAATATCAATAATATCATTCCATAAATCTTCCCAATTTTCTTCTGTCCAAGAAAAATCTCTTTGAAAAGATGGTATTTTATATATTTTACTATTACCTAATAATTCTGTAAAAGTAACTGTTTTTGTATCAAAGATATTTTTCATGAATGTACCTTCAAATAAATTATATAGTTCATTATAACATAATTTAATAAACAAGAACCTAACTATTTATTAACACGCATTATATCCAAAACACCTACTAATATCAATATTTAATGCACAGTTAATATGTGTGTTATTACAGAAATAATATTTCAAAATGAAATATTATTTGATTTTTCTAAATAAAGTCAATAAAATATGACCAAATAGATAGCATTAGATGAAAAAATCAAGTCAATAACATGCAAAGTGTGTGTTAATTGTCATATTTGGGCAATAACAAACAAAATGTATGTTATTGAGAAAGGAGATTGATAATGCAAAAGAAGAAGTTGCTTGATGTGGTGAGGGATAAGATCCGCTTTAAACACTACAGTCTTTCAACAGAGAGAACTTATCTGTATTGGATTAAATACTTCATACTCTACCACAACAAAAGACACCCCATCCAGATGGGCAAACCTGAGATCGAACAGTTTTTAACTTGGTTGGCGACAGATAAAAAGGTATCGCCCACCACTCAAAACCAAGCTTTTTCAGCTATATTGTTTCTATACAAAGAGGTTTTGGGTATCGACATGAGTGATCAAAACATCCAAGCGCTTCGGGCACAGGAGCGGAAGCATATCCCTGTGGTTTTAACGCGTCAAGAGGTAAAACTTGTGATAGATAATCTTGACGGTATTTATAACTTGATTGTCTCGCTTATGTATGGGTGTGGGCTTAGAATGAATGAGGCATTAAATCTTCGTATCAAGGATGTAGACTTTGGCTTCGATAAAGTCTACATCTGGGATAGTAAATCTCTAAAAGATAGAACAGTGCCCCTACCGCAAAAGCTCAAAGAGCGTCTTAAGGTTCAAGTAAAGACGGTAGAGGAGTTACATCAAAAAGATCTCTCTGACGGCTATGGTACGGTCTATATGCCTTACGCGCTTGAAAAGAAGTTTCCAAATGCAAAATATGAGACAAAGTGGCAGTTTCTCTTTCCCATGAGAAATGTAGCCAGAGATCCTCAGAGTGATGTGATCCGCCGTCACCATATCCATCCAGCCACTCTTGGGAGAAATATCAAACAGGCATCGATCAAGGCAGGTATTCACAAACGCGTCACCTCTCATATCTTTCGTCACTCGTATGCGACGCATCTGTTGTAGGCTGGGATTGATCTGCGCTCTATTCAGGAGTTGCTAGGGCACAAGAGTGTAGAGACGACGATGATCTACACCCATGTCGTAGCGGAGATGAACAAGGCAAAGCTGATGAGTCCGTTGGATTTGTAGATGTGTATTTGTGAAAACTACTTCACCTCTACCCGCAACACCTTTTTGCCTCCTTTGATCTCAAAGCTCTCGCGATTTTCGGAAGTGAGTGTGAGTGAGATGGTGTTGCGATCGAGAAATTTCACCTCTGCGTCTGCGGGGAAGTGGAGATCGCTGAGGGTGTCGTGCGGATCGTTGGGTTTGAAGTAGATGGTGTAGCGGGTATAGGGGTGGATTTTTAGCTCTCCTTGATCGCCGATGACGGTGAGAGAGGGTTGAGGGAGTGTTTGGGTGTGGAAGTGCCAGCTTTCGGTTTGGATTTGGTGATTTGAAGTATATTTGACGACCGCTTTATACTCCTGATCATAGGCTAGTCTTTGGGTGGGGAAGAGGGCGTATTGGGTGGGTTTGAAGAGTCCGTTTGGGTCGTTTTGGGCGTTCATGAGGTGGCATGGCACTTCGGAACCGTCGGCTTTATAGAGTTTGAAGGAGAGGAGTTTGACCGTGGGATAGTAGTAGCTGTTAAATTGGATACTCACCGGAAAACCGCTCACATCGTAGTCGGGTAGCGGATCGGGTGTTTCGGTGTAGAAGGCGGGTGGGACATCTTGTTGGTTATCGTAGGGGAAGATGACGCGCTTTTTACAGGAGGCCTTGAGTACTTTGAAGAGTGTGCGAAACGCCTCTTCGGAGATGCGCTGATCGGGATCCTTGCAGATGTGGTAGATGTACTTTCCGCGACCGTTGTAGCTCTTTTCTCTACAGAGGTTATTGAGTTCGTAGATGCCCATATCATAGACAAAGGCGTTTTGATCGGTATCGGCGCTGTTTTGCACGATCCCGATGCCGATCTCGTCACTCTCAAAGTCGAGAAATCCGAAGCGGTGGTAGATAGCGGAAAAGAGTCCGTCGATCGAATCTTTATAATCTTGTGAATTGACGGAGATATTTTCGACCACTTTGCCGATCTGGTAGTCGGTTTTCAAGACCCGATCTTGGGGTGTTTTACCGCTAAAGCCGGGCTTTCCGAGACTCTCGTAGTGACCTGTTTCTCGGTTTTGGATGAGATAGTGTGCGTGAGCGGTCGCCGCTTTTTGGAGATCGGTATTGGTTTTGTAGCGCGACATGCCCGCGTTTTGTCGTAGGCTGTTGAGGTAGCTTAGCGCCATCGATCGTTCATAGTCGATATCCATTGGAGGCGCTTTGACTTCGATATGTTTAGGTTGTGGTTGTTTGCGGGTAAAGATCAAAAGTGCAACTCCCGCAAGCAAAAGTGTGATAAAGATACGAAAGATCAAGACTCATCTCCTCTCTAGCACGATCCCGCACTCCATATGCTCGGTGTAGGGAAATTGATCAAAGAGCGCAAAGGATTTCACGCGAAAATCTTGGCTTAGTGTGTCGAGATCGCGTTTGAGTGTAGCGGGGTTGCAAGAGATGTAGATGAGATGTTCAAATCGCTTGCAAAACTTTCGTGCCTCCTCATCCAGTCCCGCGCGCGGTGGATCGACAAAGAGGTGTGAAAAACAGTAGCTATCCAGATCTATCCCCTCCAGTCGTCTAAAGGTGCGCTCCTTGTTGAGTGCGCTTGTGATCTCTTGGGCGCTGAGTCTGACAAAGGTGATATTGTCGATATGGTTGAGGGCGCAGTGTGTTTGGGCGGCTTTGATGGAGGCTTTGGAGATCTCGGTTGCGAGTACCTTTTCAAAGCGTTGAGAGAGTGGAATGGTGAAGTTGCCGTGTCCGCAGTAGAGCTCTAGCAGATCGCTCTTTTGTTGGGGGATCTGATCGAGCACCCATCCGATCATCTTCTCATTGACATGAAGATTGGGTTGGATGAAGCCACTCTCATAGAGCTTAAATGCATACGCTTGCCCTTGGATGGTCAATCTCTCTTCGATGTAGTCTTGGCTGAGGAGCAGCTTCACCCCACGACTTCTACCCACGACCCTGATCCCGAAGTGATCTTCGATCCTCTTTGCCCTCTGAGCCCAATGTGCATTGATCTTTTTGTGGTAGATGAGTGTGGTAAGGAGGTTACCCGTGGTGCTTGAGAGAAACTCGATCGCAAAGAGTTTGTGGCTGAGCATCTCATCCTCCTTCAAAAATTGTAGCAAAGGCTCCATGATCAAGGCGATAGGCTCAGAGACGATGGCACACGCATCGATCTGCACGAGCCCCTTGCGATCAAGTCGGTGCATCGCATAGGAGAGTCGATCCCCCTCATGCCAGATGCGAAATTCGGCGCGATTTCGAAAGTGTGAGGGTTGGGATCGGATGATATCGGGATCACTCAACCCCAGCAGAGCCGTTGTTTTGTCGATTTTTCTCTGAAGTTGCGCTTCATAATCGAGTTCATAGAGGGTGCACGATCCGCATTGTCCGAAAAAATCACATTGCATCATTTAAAACTCGCCACCAAATTGCCCACAAGTAGATTCCACCCATCGACCAGGACAAAGATCAGCAGTTTAAACGGTAGTGAGATCATCACGGGCGGTAGCATCATCATACCCATACTCATCAGTACCGAACTCACCACCATATCGATGACCAAAAAGGGCAAAAAGAGTAAAAAGCCGATCTCAAAGGCGCTCTTGAGTTCGCTGATCATAAAGGCGGGCATCACGATCGAGAGGGGAACATCACGGTAGGTTTTAGGATTTTTGAGCTTGCGGATACGGTAGAAGAGAGCGAGATCCTTCTCTCTGGTGTTGCGGATCATAAAGCGTTTAAAGGGTGCCATACCGCGATCAAATGCCTCTTCATAGCCGATCTTTTTATCGATGTAGGGTTTGACACCTGCCGAGTATGCTTTTTGCCCGACGGGTTGCATGATAAAAAAGGTCAAGATGAGTGCGAGTGAGACCATGATCTGGTTGGGTGGCATCTGCTGCGTACCGAGTGCTTGACGCAAAAAGGAGAAGACCACTACTAGTCGCAAAAAGCTTGTCATCATCAAGATGAGAGACGGCGCTAGTACTAAAAGCGTCAAGATGATGACAAGGTTCAAAGAGCTGACAAGTTCGCTAGGGCTTTGGGGTGCAGTGATGGAGATATCGACTTTGGGGATGGCGGTCGCTTCGCCGAAAAGCAGAGGAGAGAGAAGCATCAACACTACTAAGATGCGCTTCATTGACCCTCCTTATTTTCCCCCTTTTGCACTCCCTTTGTCGAGAATACTCTGCTGGGCTTCTTGTTTTTCGTCATTCTGATTTGAGGAAAAGTATAGCTCAACTCTTCTATTTTTCTGCTTACCCTCAGGTGTGAGATTTGAAGCTATTGGATCATATTTCCCTTTAGAGCAAACAGTGATAATCTTCGGATCGACCCGATCCTTGATCAGTTCCTTAGCGACCGCTTCGGCTCTGGCCGCTCCCAGTAGCCAGTTGCTCCTCCAGCCACCTGCGGGGCGACGCGTATCGTCCGTATGTCCAACCACATTGAGATGGATCGCTTTGGGGAGCTTATCGACGATGAGTGCGACGCGCTTGAGAAAGAGGATCGCATCATCGTTATCGAGTGTGGCGCTATCTTTTTGAAAGAGGAGATTTGCGGGAAGCCTGAGGATAAATCCTCCCTCCGCCTCTTCGAGTGTCGCTTTTGAACTGCTGTTTGCCGAAGTCATCTCATTGAGCTCGACGATCGATTTTTTGAGTGTTTTGAGCTTTTGTGCTGTTTCATCTTTTTTTTCGATTGGAGTTGCTTGCTGATTTCGTTTTGGGGAGACTTCGGTTTTGGTACCGCCCTCCAAGACGCTCAGTGCACCCGCCAGACTTCCCACCGCATCGGATACCTTTTTGGCATCCATCGTGGACATCGAGAGAAGAAGGACAAAGAAGCACAAGAGCAGACTCATCAGATCGCCAAATGCCGCAAGCCATCCGGGCAGACATTTGGGGCACTCGACCTTTTTACACTTTTTACCCATCTCTATCCTTAGTCAAATTGACTCTCTCGTTCATTGGGCGGGAGGAAGGAGAGGAGTTTGGCTTCGAGGATTCGTGGGTTGTCACCTGCTTGGATTGACATAATCCCTTCGATAATGAGCGTTTTGAGCAGTGTCTCCTCTTTAGTCCGAATACCCAAAATATTCTCCACAGGCGCACCGATAATATTCCCCAGCATCGCACCGTACATCGTGGTCAATAATGCCACCGCCATCGCCGGGCCGATCGCAGCGGGATCCGCCATATTGAGAAGCATCGCGACCAATCCGATGAGCGTTCCGATCATACCCATCGCACCGGCAAATCCGGCGACTTGACCAAAGAGGTTTTGGTTGGAGGCGTGGCGCTCCTGTGTCTGTTCGAGATCGATCTCCAAAAGATCACGAATGATATCGGGTTCATTACCGTCAATCGCCATTCCCATTCCCTTTTTCAAAAAGGGGTTCTCCTCATTGGCGATATCCCCTTCGAGTGCCAAGATACCGTCTTTTCTCGCTTTGGTGGAAAATTCTACCAACTTTTTGATCATCTCTTTAGGATCATTCTCTGGAGGTTTGATGGCGATCATAAAGATCTTGCCAAAACTCTTGATCTGCTCCATTTTAAAGCCGATCATCAAGACACCGATCGTACCGCCAAATACGATGAGAAGGGAGGGGACATCGATATAGGGACCGATTCCCACACCCATCATCATCGATCCGAAGAGTAGGGCTAGGGTGAGAACGAGTCCGATTACACTACCTAAATCCATCGAGTTCTTTCCTCTTGTTTATTCTTTTTGTTAGAGGAATATCGGTAGAATTGAATAAAAATTTAATAATTTTAATTTTTTCGGTAACTTTTGCAAAGAAAATTGCATTATGGTCGATAATAGGATATGCTTAGTGCAAAGTTTGGAGAGAGAGGTTTAATAGAAACAGATGAAAAATAATTCAGTAATTATCTTGGCAGCAGGTAAAGGGACACGGATGAAATCGACGCTTCCCAAAGTCTTGCATAAGATCAGCGGTTTTGAGATGCTCTATTTTGCTATCAGTGAGGCAAAGAAGTTGAGTGATGATGTGACGGTGGTACTCTATCATCAAGCCGATCTGGTTCGGGAGGAGATGGAGAAGTACTTTGACGATATTCACTTTGTGATCCAAGATCACGACAACTACCCCGGTACCGGCGGTGCGGTGATGAATATCCCTACCAAATATGATCGCGTGCTTGTGCTCAACGGTGATATGCCACTTGTAGAGGCGGAGGAGCTAGAGAACTTCTTTACCAAAGATGCCGACATTGTGATGAGTGTGATCGAGATGGAGGACTCTAGCGGTTACGGGCGTGTGGTGATCCGTGACGGCGAAGTGGAGCGGATCGTCGAAGAGAAGGATGCAACTGAAGAGGAAAAGCAGATCAAGACGGTCAATGCCGGTATCTATCTCTTTGGTAACGGAGTGCTGGAGAAGTATCTTCCAAAGCTTAGCAATGATAACGCCCAAGCGGAGTACTACCTCACCGATGTCGTGGAACTTGCCAAAAAGGACGGCTACAAAATAGCCCCTCTCTATGTCAAAGAGGAGAACTTCAAAGGGGTTAACTCTAAGCTTGATCTCTCACACGCCGAAGAGATTATGCAGCGACGCATCAAAGAGCGCTTTATGCGTGAGGGGGTAATCTTTCGACTGCCTGATACGACCTATATCGATGCGGATGTGGTAATCGAGGGGGAGAGTATTATCGAGAATGGCGTAACACTTCTCAAAGGAGCACGCATCGTTGAGAGTCATATCAAAGCCAACTCCGTCATTGAGGATAGTGAGATCATCAACTCCGATGTAGGACCGTTGGCGCGGGTAAGACCGGGTAGCCGACTCTTTGAGACGCATATCGGAAACTTTGTCGAAGTCAAAAAGTCCAATCTTACAGGCGTCAAAGCGGGTCACTTGAGCTACCTCGGTGATAGTGAGATCGATGAGGGAACCAATATCGGTGCGGGTACGATTACCTGCAACTATGACGGCAAGAACAAGTACAAAACCAAGATCGGTAAAAATGTCTTTATCGGAAGTGATACGCAGATCGTCGCACCGGTGACAATCGATGACAATGTCCTCATCGCGGCGGGTACAACCGTCAATCAAGATGTCAAAAGCGGTACTTTGGCAATCTCCAGAACCAATCTCAAAGTGGTTGAGGGATTTTTCGAGAAATTTTTCAAGGAGTAAAGATGGCGAAATTGCTTGAGGGAAAAAAGATAGCGTTAGGGGTGAGCGGTAGTATCGCGATCTACAAATCCCTTGAGTTGATTCGTTTGCTCAAAAAGAGCGGTGCAGAAGTACGCGTGGTGATGAGTGAGAGTGCAAAGCACTTTATCGCCCCTTTGACCTTTGAAGCACTCACAAGATCGGCTGTACTACATCAGGAGAGTGAGTCGTGGGAGAGTGACAACAACCATATCGATCTCGGCAAGTGGGCCGATCTCTTTATCATCGCTCCCGCGACGGTCAATACGATCAACAAACTCTCCAACGGTATTGCCGATAACTTGCTTTTGAGTACTGCGATCGCTTACAAGCGCCCCAAGCTCCTAGCCCCCGCCGCCAATACCAATATGGTAAAAAATCCTATCACACAAGGCTCACTCAAGATGCTCAAACTGACCAATTTTGAGGTGGTTGAACCGGTCAAAAAGATGCTCGCTTGCGGTGATGAGGGTGACGGTGCCCTGGCGGAGGTGGAGGATATCTACTACAAAGCGTGTGCGATGCTTTTGAGAGAGGAGTATTGGGTCAATCGTCGTGTGGTCATTAGCGGTGGGGGGACGATCGAGAAGATTGATGATGTGCGCTATATCAGCAACTTTTCCAGCGGAAAGATGGCATCCTCTCTCGCACTTGCCCTCTATCTCAAAGGTGCCGATGTCTGCTACATCACCACCAAGCCCGATCCCAATCTCCCCTCTGATCTCTACACGATTGAGGTGCAGAGTGCCCAAGAGATGCAGGAGTATCTGGTCGATGCGATTCGCGTCGCGAAAAAGGGTGTGCTCACCAAGGCGACGCTGATGGATGAGAGTGTGCCGGAGTTGATTCAGAAAAAGCCCTTCCTCTTTATGGTAGCGGCGGTGAGTGACTACCGTCCCAAATATCCCCAAACGGGCAAGATCAAGAAGCAGGATATCGGTGAAGCGTGGTCGTTGGAGTTGGTCGAGAATGTGGATATTTTAAAATCGCTTGACAAGTCGGAGATCTACAGTGTCGGCTTCAAGGCGGAGAGCGATTTGCAAAAGGGGCTTGAACATGCACGGGCGATGCTTGAGAAAAAGGGATTAGACGCGGTTTGCTTCAATGATGTGAGCCAAAACAGCTTTGGAAGTGATGAAAATGCTATTACGCTTATCACGAAAAAGGGTGAAACAGCGCTAGAAAAAGCGGACAAATTCACACTCTCTTTGAGGCTTTTGGAAGAGATTGAGCAGTTGGGCGACTAAATGTTTCGCGTCCTCTCTGAACTGACGCGATTAAGCGGTGTCAGCGCATTAAGCAGTAAGCCGGTTGAAGGGGTAAAATTTAACGCATCTCTGCCGGTTGTGATGCAGGTCAAAGAGCAGACCAAACCCGAACACTATCTGCTGGATATCGGACGCCAAAAAGAGGTACGCACACAGAGTAAAATCCCCCTTGAAGTCGGTTCTCGCTACTGGACCAATCTCAAAGAAGATCCCAAAACTAAAAGTGTCGTTCTCTCAAATATCTTGAAACTTCCCACCCGTCTTCAGGCGAAAAATCGTGTCTTTTTGCCCAAGATCCCGCTTCAAGAGCTCTCGTCACTTTTTCAGAGCGATACACCCAAAGCGACACTCAAGATGCAATTGCTCCATCAACTCTCCCAAGCCAATTCCAAAGCACAATTTGTCACAATTATGCAGACGATTCACGCGCTTGAGATGAACCTCTTTACGACACTGCTCTCACACCGCTCCAAAGAGACCCTTTTTGAGTTTCGCAAACGCAAAAAACGCCCCAAACGCTACCAAGAGAGCAAAGCTTATGTGGCGATCGACTTCTATGCGGCGTTTGAAAATCTAGGACCTATTGAGGGGGTGATCGAGCAGATCGAGGATCGTACGCGTCTCAATCTCTACCTTTTTTACGAAAATAGTTTGAAGCTTTTGGAAAAAGAGTTGAAGAGTTTGGATCTTGAAACCAATTTATATCAAAAAGAGGGTAAGATATATCCACTCTTTGAGTTGGCAAACTCTCTACTTGATCTAAAAGGTTAAAAATGCAACAAGCAAAACATGTCGCAATCATTATGGACGGAAACGGTCGCTGGGCAAAGAAGCAAGGCTTTAGCGAACGGATCAAAGGGCATGAAGTGGGTGCGGCAAAGGTACGGGAGCTGACGATCCACGCCTCCAATATCGGCTTGGAGTATTTGACGCTCTACGCTTTTAGTACGGAAAATTGGAAACGCCCCAAAGCGGAGGTGAGCTTTTTGATGAAGCTAATGGATCGCTACCTCGAAAAGGAGTTACCGCTCTTTTTGGAAAACGGTGTGCGTTTTGAGACGATCGGCAATATCGATGCGCTCTCCTCCAAGCTTCAAGATCGCATCGCTTTTACTAAGGAGCAGACGGCGCACTTTGACGGGCTGACACAGGTGCTGGCGATCAACTACGGCTCCAAAGATGAGATCGTACGGGCGGTAAATCGCGCGATTGAGATCGGTAAGCCGATCGATGAAGTGCGCTTCGGTGAACTTTTGGATACAAAAAAGATGCCCGATGTCGATATACTCATACGAACCGGTGGTGATATTCGGCTCTCAAACTATCTCTTGTGGCAATGTGCTTACAGCGAACTCTTCTTTACGCCGACCCTTTGGCCGGAGTTTAGTCTCGAAGAGTTTGATGATATTTTGAAGCGGTTTAGTACCATCGAGAGACGCTTTGGAGGTGTGGTGTGAGTGTATATTGGATGAACGGGGCGCTTGTGACGCTCTTTGGATTGCTTTTTGGTTCATTTTTGAATGTGCTGATCTTGCGGATTCCCAAAGATGAGAGTGTCGTATTTCCCGCCTCGCACTGTCCCAAATGCAACAATAATCTCAAGTGGTACCATAACATACCGCTCTTCTCTTGGCTCTTTTTGGGCGGTAAGTGTGCCTTTTGTAAGGAGAAGATTTCGATCCAATATCCGTTGATTGAGCTTTCAAGTGCAATTATTTTTGCATTGAGCTACTATCTTAGAGACGGCGATCTGTTCTATTCGGTTGTAACGGGGCTTGTCTTTGCGCTACTTTTGGGACTTTCACTCATCGATTTTCGCTACAAAGCGGTACCCGATTCGCTCAATTTGGGGGCACTCACCCTTGCGATCTTTGCCTCAAGTACAATCTTGACCAATTTTGTCAATGCGCTTCTTTTTGCCGGTGGTTTTGCGCTGCTTCGTTTCTATGTCAGCTTCTTTCTCAAAAAGGAGGCGTTGGGCGAAGCGGATATTATGATTGCCGCCACAATCGGTGCGATGGTAGGGGTCAAGATGGGGCTTGTAGCGATCTTCCTCTCCGCCGTCATTGCCTTGCCGGTTTTTATCATTATCAAAGAGAAGGATTTTGAAGTGCCGTTTATCCCCTTTTTGGCATTGGCGCTCTTTTTGGTGACGATCTTTGAGGATCGGTTCCAAGCTCTCTGGAAAGCGCTCTATGGCTAAAGTCTATCGCTATCTACTACGCAACTTTTTTGAGAGCTTTCTCTCACTCTTTTTTACACTCTTTTTCCTTGCGTCGGTGATCTTCTTTATCAAGATCTCCTCGCTCACTTCACTCTTTTCGGTCTCATTTGCCGATCTGGGAGAGGCGTATCTCTATGTGTTGCCGCAGATCATCGTCTATTCACTGCCGATTACCTTTTTTATCTCGGTGGGAGTGACACTCTTTAAGCTCTCCAATGAAAATGAGACGATCGTTCTCTTTGCACTCACCTTTTCACCCAATAAAATGGCGATTCTTTTCTTCTTTCTCTCGCTCTTTGCATCGATCTTTTTGCTCATCAATTCGGTGGTGATGATCCCTATCTCCAAACAACTCAACAAAAACTTCATCGCCTACAAAAAACTCCAAGCCAAGATCAATGTCAAACCCTCCGCCTATGGGCAAAAGTTTGGGGATTGGAGTCTCTTTATCAAGGGAAATGAGAAGGATCATTATCGTGATATCGTTCTTTACAAGCCCCAAACCAAAACGGATCAAGAGCGTTTTGTGATGGCTAAAGAGGCACGATTGGAACACAATCGATCGATTGTTTCAATTCAACTTGATGACGGTACGCTTTATAATCTCAAGCCTAAAGAGATTGATCGGTTTAGTTACGGCAATATGCGAATGAGTTTGAAGCAAAAGACAAAAGAGCTTCGTTATGACACTGTCAAAGATTACTGGCTGGAAGCCAAACATGATAAGCAGAGAGCCAAAGATTTGGCGGTAAATATCCTTATCTCACTCTTTCCTTTGGCGACATTCCTTTTTGCGATGCGCTTTGGGATCGCCCATACACGGCACGAAAAACCCAATATCTACCTCAATCTCTTTTTGGTGGTACTCTTCTACTATCTCTTGATGTATAAAGTCTCATTGAGCGCACCTTTTTACGGGACGATTGTGATGGTGATCGGGGTGCATCTTTTAGGCGGAGTTCTCTTTTATCAAAAAATTCTCAAGAGGTTCTAGCGATGAAGATCAAGGCGGTTTTAGCCTATGACGGCAGTCGATTTAACGGATTTCAGATTCAAAATAGCGGTGTCGATACAGTAGGCAATCGTATTCAAAATGCCTTAGCTCGATTGGGGATTGAGCCGCACTTCAACGGTAGTGGTCGCACCGATAGGGGGGTGCATGCGAGGGGGCAGGTGATCGACTTTGAGGTGCCACCATACTGGTCTGAACTTCCCAAACTCCATACCATGCTCAATCGCCACCTACCCGAAGCGATCCGAATTCGTCAGCTCTGTGTAGTTGATTCCGATTTTCATGCAAGATATAGTGCCAAACGGCGTCGCTACGCTTATGTGGTGAGTTTGCAAACGCCCACCCCTTTTGGTGCACCCTATCTCTACTACTATGATAAGGGAGTCGATCTAGCACTCTTAAATCACGCTTCAGATTCTTTTCTTGGAGAGAGGGATTTTGCCGCTTTTATGAAGAGTGGGTCAGATACGCAATCGAGTGTTCGTACTATTTATCACGCAAAGTGGTATAGTATAGGGCAAAAAAGGATATTTATTGTAGAGGCTGACGGTTTTTTGCGTTCACAAATTCGGATGATGGTAGCAAGTCTGCTAGCGGTCAATGAAGGGTATTTAACACTTGAAGCATTAGAGGAACAAATCGCACTTAGAACGGTGTCAATACGCCGTTTAGCGCCCGCAAATGGGCTCTATTTGACGCATATCACCTACTAATCTAAGAAGCTATTTTTTTTAATTCTATCTGTTTGAGTTGGTACATCGCCATCAAATCTTCGTTATCAAGATTGAGTTTTTGGCAGAGTACACCTAGCTTCAAAATATGAAACTCATTGATGTTGGTCTTCTTGAGATATGAAATCGCAGAAGGCGTTTTGT
This sequence comes from Campylobacterales bacterium, assembly GCA_027023405.1. Taxonomy (GTDB): domain Bacteria; phylum Campylobacterota; class Campylobacteria; order Campylobacterales; family QNZT01; genus QNZU01. The sequence continues at coordinate 34,669 of JALVVN010000014.1, read as the reverse complement.
TGATTGCTGCGGCAATCTCCTTGTTAGATACTTTCATAACACTCCCTATATATTTAATTTGTTATACTACTAAATCGCATAATTGAGAGATATGTTTATATTTTTTTGCGTAAAAGTTAAATATTAAGCATAATTTAAGCCTAATCTCGATATTTTATACAAATTGTTACACATTTTGCTCAAAATCTTCAGTGGTAAGTAGCTTTTCATGCGTTTGGACTCCTATCTTTTTCAAAATCACTTCACCCAAAGTCGAAATCGTGCGAAAGAGTTGATTGTTCAAGGGCTTGTAACGATTGATGGTAAATTGATTACCAAATCCTCATTTGAAATTGATACACAAACCCCACCAAATATTGAAATCTCGACACCCTATGACTATGTTTCAAGAGCAGGGGAGAAGCTTCGTCGTTTCTTAAACAGCTACCCTATTGATTTTCAAGATCGACTCTGTTTGGATATCGGAAGTTCGACAGGTGGATTTGTAGAGGTTTTATTGGAAGAGGGGGCAAAACGCATCGATGCAGTCGATGTAGGACGCGATCAGCTCCATTCCAAACTGCGTGCTGATTCGCGGGTTCACTCCTATGAGTCGTGTGATATTCGCGATTTTCAAACCAAACAGAGTCTGCAAGGATACGATGTTGTAACTTGCGATGTCTCTTTTGTCGGGATCAGCCATCTGCTTGAGACAATCGATCGCTTGGCAAAAAGTGATATTGTGATTCTTTTCAAGCCCCAATTTGAAGTAGGAAAAGCTGTCAAACGAACCAAAAAAGGGGTGGTAAAGGATAAAGAAGCTATTATGCGTGCCCAAAAACGCTTTGAGAGTGAGGCGATAGCAGGTGGTTGGAGACTCTGTCATCACGCACTCTCGCAACTCAAAGGGAAAGAGGGAAATGTTGAAATCTTTTACCACTTTCAAAAAGGATGAGATTGTTTCGTTGGCGATCGGTGGTTTTGACGGGATGCATCTTGCGCATCAAGCCCTCGTTTCACGCCTAAAGCGTCCTGGTGCACTCTTGGTGATAGATCGGGGCGGGATCGGACTCACACCGGTAGATGAGCGCTGTCACTATGTAGATGTCGGTTGCTTTATTGTCAAGTTGGAAGCCGTTAAGTCGATCTCCGCTGACGATTTTATCTCTTTTCTCAAAGAGCACTTTCCTCATCTGCAAAAAATTATTGTCGGGTATGATTTTCGTTTTGGTAAAGATCGGCAGGGAGACGGTGCATTTTTGCAATCACACTCCGATTTTGAGATAGAAGTGGTCGATGAGATTACGATTGACGGCATTTCCGTACACTCACGAACAATTAAAAAACTGCTTCAAGAGGGTGATATTTCGCTGGCAAATCGTCTGCTCGGAAGAGCGTATGAGATCAAGGGAAAACCGATAGCCGGGCAGGGGATTGGCAGACGGGATCTTGTCGCAACGATCAACCTCCAAGTGGGCGACTTTTTTCTCCCCAAAGAGGGGGTGTATGCTACTTGGACGCAGATTGGCAAGCAGAAATATGCCAGTGTCACCTTTATCGGGAAGCGGGAGACAACCGACGGTCATTTTAGTATCGAGACCCATTTGTTAGATCAGAAAATAGATACCGTTGGCGATGAAATTGGTGTAGCGTTTGTCAGTTATATTCGGGAAAATCAAAAGTTTGAGAATGTAGAGGCGTTAAAAATGCAGATTATGGAAGATATAAACAGCGCTAAGAGAGTGCTTCAATCTTAGCCTTTTTCTCTCGTTTTTGTTCATACATCTTTTCGTCAACGACTTGGGCGATCTCTTTAAAGCTCTCTTCAGCTTGGAAGGTATGTGAACCGAATGAGAGGGAAATTTTAAAGGTGTTGCCTTGAAACTTGAGGCTCTTGTTGTTAAAACTATCATTGAGTAGCGTAAGTTCTCGTTCGATCTCCTCTTTGGTTTGTCGGTAAGAGATAAGAATAAATTCATCTCCTCCATAGCGTACAATTTCACACCCCTCTATTTTGACAAGCATATTGGCAACTAAAAGCAGTACTTTATCACCTGCCAAATGTCCATAGTTATCATTGATAGATTTGAAATTGTCAAGATCAATAAAGGTCATGACACCACTCTCTTTAAATACTTCATTTTGAAGCTCTTTGTCAAAGAGCCACTTTCGATTATAGACTTTTGTGAGCGTATCGATATAGATCTCATTTTCGAGTTTTGCAATTTTGTTTTGGAGTTCTCTCATATGCTCTTTGACCTCTTGGAGTACCTCTCTATTCTCTTTCTCAATAGCATCTTGTGCGAGTTCAAGATTTTCGACAATGATTTGACTGTTTTCTTTGTTCTGCTCTTCTATTTTGACAATGGTTTCAAGATTTTGTGAGACGATATCAATATCGAGGTTATCAAGTTCCAAACTAGAATCGAATAATTTTAATTTTGTTTTGAAAGTAGCTTCATACATTTCAGGAGTTACTACATCTAAGGAGATAAGCTCTTTGAGCGTATCTCCCGTTACTATCTTCAAATCAATATCACTCACATTCTCACCTTCTGATAGAGTATAATTACCCTCTAAATCGTCCTTTTTGCATTTTTCTAAAGCTATTCAGTCAAAATTATCAATCTTTTGATAGAATAGCCCTCACTATTTTGCTAGAAGGAAAGCATCTCTATGGGTATGGAAATCGACTATTATGAAGTGTTAGAGATATCACGGGATTGTGATGAGACTACGATTAAAAAGGCGTATCGTAAGTTGGCACTCAAGTACCATCCCGATAGAAACCAAGGCGATAAAGAGGCGGAGGAGCGATTTAAGCTGATTAATGAAGCCTATCAAGTCTTGAGTGATTCAGAGAAACGCGCCATTTATGATCGTTACGGTAAAGCGGGATTAGAGGGTCGCGGTGGATTTAGCAACGGTGGTATGAATATGGATGATTTGAGTGCTATCTTCGAATCCGTATTTGGTGCCGGTTTTGGCGGTGGGTTTAATAGTCGCGGACGCAATGAGTATGATAAATATCCGCTTGATCTTGAGAGTGAAGTGCATCTGGAGTTTTATGAAGCGATATTTGGTGTCAAAAAGGAGATTAAATATCGTTATAAAAAGCCTTGTGATGCGTGTGACGGAACCGGTGATCGTGACAAAACGCCTTCGGTGTGTCCAGAGTGTGAAGGGCGTGGAGAGGTTTACTACCGCCAGGGCTTTATGACCTTCGCGCAGAGTTGTGATCGGTGTGGTGGTAGTGGAAAGAGTGTCGCAAATCCTTGCTCCAAGTGCCATGGGCAGGGTTTTGTCGAAGTGGAAGAGGAGACGACGGTGGAGATTCCCGCGGGTATCGATCACGGTAACCGTATGCGTGTCGGTGCTAAAGGAAATATCGCCAAAAACGGTCGCAGAGGCGATCTCTATCTCTTGGTAACGGTTGAAGAGGATGAGCACTTCGTACGAGACGGTGATACAATCTATATCGAAGTACCACTCTTTTTTACTCAGGCGGTGCTCGGTGGCAAGATCGAGATACCGACACTCAAAGGAAACAAAGAGATTTCACTGCCTGAGGGTGTGCGTGATCGGGAGCAGTTTGTTCTCAAAGGAGAGGGTGTGCCAAATGTTCATACCGGTCGAAAGGGAGATATGATTGCACAAGTGAAGATCATCTATCCAAAGAAACTCTCTGCGGAGCAGAAGGAGATGCTTATGAAGTTGGGTGATTCCTTTGGAGTGGAGTCTAAACCCAATGAGGATCGCTTCGCCAATGTGCTGAAGAAAGTCAAAAAATGGTTCAAAGGATAAAAAATGGAGTGTGAAATAGCGACAGTAGGGCACAACGATAGTGATGCTTTCAGAGAGATCTTTGCATCGGTCAAGACGATAGCGATACCCGGACTTTCTCCCAAGCCGGAGAAAGATAGCCACCGTGTCGCCAAATACCTACAAGAGGTGGGGTATAAGATTGTTCCAATCTATCCAAAGGAGGAGGAGATCCTGGGGGAGAAGGTCTATCGGTCGCTTGCTGAAATACCTTTTGAGGTCGATATGGTCGATATGTTTCGTAAACCTGAAGTGGCAGATGCAATTGTTGATGAGATAGCCAAACGGGGAGATGTCAAGGTGTTGTGGCTCCAAAAGGGGATCGTCAATAACAGTGCGGCAAAAAGGGCGGAAGAGATGGGGCTTACCGTCGTTCAAAACCGTTGTACAATGGTTGAGCACCGTCATTTATGATAGCATTATCGAAAATAGAGGAGGCGCGAGATCGACTTGATGGGGTGATTTTGCGTACCCCTTTTGCCTACGCACCCGTTTTGAGCCAACGGGTGGGTGCTTCTGTTTATTTGAAAAAAGAGAATCTCCAATTTACCGGCGCATTTAAGCTTCGTGGCGCTTATAACAAGATCGCCTCACTCACTGAAGATCAATTGCAAAAGGGTGTGATTGCCGCGAGTGCGGGAAATCACGCGCAGGGAGTCGCCTATTCGGCGAAGGCATTTGGTGCCAAAGCTGTGATCGTCATGCCCGAAGCGACACCACTTTTGAAAGTGGAAAATACCAAGCAGTTGGGTGCAGAGGTGGTGCTCAAGGGTGAAAACTATGATGAAGCTTATGCGTGGGCGCAACACTTAGCACAAAAGGAGAAGATCACCTTTATCCATCCATTCGCTGATGATGCGGTGATTGCCGGGCAGGGAACCATAGCGTTGGAGATGCTTGAGGAGATTGAGGATATCGATACCGTAGTGATTTCGATCGGCGGTGGGGGACTTATCGGCGGTGTGGCATCCGCACTCAAGCAGATCAAACCGACGATTCGCATTATCGGTGTCGTAGCAAGTGGTGCACCGGCGATGCTCCACTCCTACAAAGAGGGGAGAGTGATCGACTCCCTCTCTGTACGCACTATCGCTGACGGAATTGCGGTACGCGATGTCAATCCGAAAAATCTCGATCTTGTCAAAGAGGTGGTGGATGAGATTGTGGAGGTGGATGATGAAGAGATAGCTTCAGGAGTCCTCTTTTTGCTAGAGCGCCAAAAATTGGTCGTCGAGGGTGCGGGAGCTGCCGGTGTAGCGGCACTGCTACATAAAAAGTTTGATTTTAAAAAAGAGGAGAAGATAGCTACCATTTTGAGCGGTGGCAATATCGATGTGACGATGCTCTCTCTCATCATTGAAAAGGGTCTGATTAAAGCGCATCGAAAGATGAAGTTTATCATTACACTCATTGACAAGCCGGGTGCACTGATGCAGTTGACGGATATTCTCAAAGAGTTGGGTGCTAATATCGTTCAGATCGACTACGATCGCACTTCAACCAATCTCTCTTACGGCGATGCCTATGTTACTTTGGCACTTGAAACCAAAGGGGAGGCACACCAGCAAGCGATTCGTGATGCACTGGCGCAAAAGGGATATCAGTATCGAGAAGAGATGAGACTCTAACTGCTAGGCTCAAGCTTCTTTGCATATGTGAAAAAAGCCGTTAGATACTTGAGAACACTCATACGCTATCGCACTGATCTCCTCGGGTTTGAGGGGCCAAGTGTGCAACTTATAGCAACTGCCCTCACGATAGATAAGATGATAATCCTCTAAAATTTTAGCTGCAAACTTATCGACAATGATCTCATACTCTTGCAGTGAATATTTGTTTTCAAAAATTGCATAGAGTTTGGCGATCTCCTCCTTGCATCCTTTTCCATGATTTCTGATAAGAAAGATAATCATCGCCGGAAGATAGGTATCATTCTCTCTCACCCGATATTGCAAAAAATTTTTCAAATGTTGATAGTGCATAGTTACTTTCCTTTGAAGGTAGTTTACCCTCAAAGTGTTGTAAAAGTAAAATAAAAGCTACCTAGCTACGATAGAAATTGGGGGTGTGTAAAGAATAGTAACAAGTTTGAAGTGTGCCACTTACTCCAACGGCACACTCATATCAATCATATTGGGATCATTCTCCAGTGTATCGACACTTTTTCCGATACGCTTCCAGCGGATTTTATAATCTTGATCCCATGAGAAGTAGACAAACCAAGGAGTCCCTTCGATATCTTTATAAGGGACAGTTCCCCAAAAGCGACTATCGTTAGAGTGATCACGGTTGTCACCCATCATAAAGTATTCTCCCTTTGGTACGGTGGTTTGTGGGAAATTGACCAAGAGTGGGTATGTGACATTCGGATCGTTTTGGATCCCTTTATGTTTGAGGCGATAGGGGTTTTTAACCCAGAGTTGTCCCTCTCGTTTAACAATGACCTCTTTTGGATAGTGTGACATGACATAGGCATCTCCTTCGTGAGGGCGGAGATAGAGCACTTTGTTGATCACCTCTACAGTGTCACCCCCAACTGCGACGCATCGTTTGACAAAATGTGTTTTGGGTTTGGGCGGATAGCGAAAGACCACAATATCACCGCGTTTAGGTCCCTTGCCTGTGATGAGATGACCGTTACCGTTGAAATCAGGTAGAAGTTGAATCTCTAAAAAGGGGATATGTGGAAGTGGAATCCCATAGGCAAACTTCTTGACAAAGAGGTGATCGCCGATGAGTAGTGTGCGTTTCATCGAACCACTGGGTATCACAAAGGCTTGTGCAACAAAAAAGATGATAAAAGCGACAATAATGATGGTGCCGGTCCAACTATTGGAAAATCGGTGTAATTTTTTTAGCATTGGTGCTCTCTCTGTTTAGCAGCCTTAATCGTATTTTGAATGAGGGTAGAGATGGTCATCGGACCGACACCGCCGGGGACAGGGGTGATATAGGAGCATTTGGGTGCAACCGCTTCAAAGTCGACATCACCGACGATCTTCCCTTCGCTGTTTTTGTTGATACCGATATCGATAACGATTGCTCCCTCTTTGACCATATCTTCAGTGATGAGATTAATCTTACCGACACCGACAAAGAGAATATCCGCTCGTTTCGTGTGAGATTTGAGATCTTTGGTGTGGATGTGGCAGATATCGACGGTGGCAAAGGCGTTGAGGATGAGATTCATCATCGGTTTTCCAACGATATTGCTCGCTCCTACGACACAGGCATCTAAGCCCTTGAGATCGATTTCATACGCATCGAGTAGCGTCATAACCCCTAGCGGTGTGCAGGGAGCAAAAGCATCCAACCCTAGTGAGAGTTTACCGACATTGCAGGGGTGGAATCCATCTACATCTTTTTGGGGATCGATCATCGCCAAAACCCGCTCTTCACTGATATGAGGGGGGAGGGGAAGCTGAACAAGAATACCGTCGATATTGGGGTTTTTGTTCATCATCGCAATCGTCTCAAGAATTTTCTCTTCTGAGATATCATCAGGCATCTTATGGATGATAGAGTAGATTCCTACCTCCTCACACGAAGACTCTTTCATCCTTACATAGATGTGACTTGCCGGATCATCACCGACAAGAATCACTGCCAAACCGGGTGTAATCCCCTCTTTTTTGAGTTTAGCGACCTCGACTTTTGCCTCCTCTTTGATCTGCAAAGAGAGCTGCTTTCCATCTAATAGTTGCATCAAGTACCTTTTATAGAAATATTGGATATTATACTCACATCTAACTAAAAAAGGTTAATGTTGATGCGTTTGTTATCGATTCTATTGTGCCTTGCAGTGACGCAATCATGGGCTCAATTTATGACCAAAGATGAGTATGCCAAGATGCTCTATCAAAACCCTAGAGGTGTGGGATGCGATCAGTGTCACGGTGAAAAGGGTGAGGGTATGGTGATGAGTATCTATATCAAAAACGGGAAAGAGACGGAGCTTCGAGCACCGCGTATCAACAATTTAGGATTACACCGGTTTCGTCAGGCTTTCAAGCATAAAAATAGAGTAATGCCGACCTATTCTCTGACGGATGTGGAGTTGGCATATATCTATTACTATTTAAGCAGTTTCAATCAAAATCAGAAGGGAGAGGAGAAGTGAGTCAATTTTCAAAGAGTATAAAAGCTTATGAAGAAGCAAAAGAGGTGATCCCCGGTGGTGTCGATTCACCGGTGCGTGCGTTTAAGAGTGTTGGGGGAACGCCACCTTTTATTGAACGAGGTGAAGGTGCTTACCTTTTTGATATTGACGGCAATCGTTATATCGATTTTGTGCAGAGTTGGGGACCGCTAATCTTTGGTCATGCCGATCAAGCGATCGAAGAGGCGGTTTGCAGTGCAGCAAAAAAGGGATTAAGTTTTGGGGCACCGACAACGATTGAGACTGATTTGGCACAGCAGATCGTCTCCCTCTTTGATTCGATTGATAAGGTGCGCTTTGTGAGTAGCGGGACAGAAGCGGTGATGAGTGCTATTCGCCTGGCTCGCGGATTTACGGGGCGAGATGATATTGTCAAATTTGTCGGATGTTACCATGGTCATAGCGATTCACTTTTGGTCGAGGCAGGTAGTGGAATGGCGACTTTCGGTGCACCCTCATCGCCCGGTGTTCCGGCTGATTTGAGCCGTCATACGCTTTTGGCGACCTATAATGATCTGGAGAGTTTGAAGCAGTGCTTTGAAAACTCTTCAGAAATTGCCTGTGTAATTATTGAACCGATTGCAGGGAATATGGGGTTGGTGCCGAGTGATAAGGAGTTTTTAGAGGGGGTGCAGTCGCTTTGTCGTGAGCATGGTGCACTTCTGATTTTTGATGAAGTGATGAGTGGATTTCGTGCGGGCTTGCGGGGAGCGAGCGGTATCTATGGAATCGATGCCGATATTATCACCTTTGGAAAAGTGATAGGCGGTGGTATGCCGGTGGGTGCCTTTGGGGCACGATCAGAGATTATGGAGCGCCTCTCACCAGATGGACCGATCTATCAAGCGGGGACATTGAGTGGAAATCCTATCGCAATGCATGCGGGGTATGCTTCATTAGAGAAGATCTTGAGAGAGGGTGACGCGCTCTATAAGCGATTAGAGTTGTTAGCACTCCGTTTGACGCAAGGGTTGGCAGATGCGGCAAAACGACACGGTATCCCGCTACAAACAGATGTGAGAGGCAGTATGTTTGGCTTCTTCTTCAATGAAAAGCCGGTAAAAAACTTTCGTGATGCGATGGCGAGTGACAGCAAACGGTTTGCACAGTTTCACCGTAAAATGTTAGAGCGTGGTGTCTATTTGGCATGTAGTCAATATGAGACCGGATTTATCTCCAGTGTGATGGATGAAGCGATGATTGATGATGTGATTGCCAAAGCAGATGCGGTACTGGATGAGATAAAGTGAGTGAAGAGAAACCTAAATATGCGCAGATCGTAGAGGGAGCGGAACAGCTTTCTCTTGGCGTCTCTTTGGTTGCTTCGATCTTGATCGGAATTGGGATTGGGATAGGTTTGAAGCATCTTTTTGGTATGAGTTGGCTCTTTTGGATTGGGGTTTTTATCGGGATCGCTTCGGCGGGGTTAAACCTCTATCGCGCTTTTGTCAAACAGAAAGCGGAGTTGGATGCACTGAAGGATGATCCACGCTATAAACACTATAACGATATAAAAGATGAGCGTGATGATGAGGGGCTCGATGCATCCTATTAAAGTGATAACTTTTACGATCATAGTGGTTGATCTTGTGCTCGTTTTCTTTTCTCTATCGAAGGGTGTATCGTGGCTTTTAAATTCTCAGCTTGCCTTTCTCTCATCGCTTTTCGTGACACTCGCATCCTTTTACTCCTATCGAAGATTGATTCAAAAGCGAGTAGAGAGTGGTGTTGAAGTGGGGAATAGTGATGTGATAGAGAAGATTGAAGATCCCTATGACCTCTATAGTGAAGCGGAGCAATCGAACCAAGAGGTTGATCTCAAAGCGTTCATCAAAGAGGAGCGTGCCAAACAGATTGGGCTCAAGCAGAGTGGTCAAAATTTAGTCAAGAGTGCAGGGGGGATTTTGAACCCTGTGCGACTGCTTTCATACCTCTTTTTGGTCGTAAGTTTTCTCTATCTGGTAGATCAAAAAAGATTAGAGTTGATTCCCTATCTATTGGGGCTTTTTGTAGTGCCTTTAGGTGCCTTGATCGGGAGTCTATTTGTGAAAAAGTAGGAGGATTCCCTACTACTCTTCGATGTAGTTTTTGAGTTTTCGACCCACTTTAGGGTGTTTGAGTTTTTTGATAGCAGAGTTTTCGATCTGTCGCACCCGTTCTCTGGTGACATTAAGCTCATTGCCGATCTCTTCGAGTGTTCTATCGCTCTCATCATCCAAGAGACCAAAACGCATACGAATGACCGCTTGCTCTCGTTCGTTGAGTTGTTCAAGTACACCGCTGATTTGACCTTTGAGATCATTTTTGAGCATGAACTCAATCGGTGCGAGTGATTTTTTATCTTCGACAAAATCGCCAAACTTTCCATCATCTTCATTACCGACCGGTGCCTCAAGACTGATAGGCTCTTTGGTGATCTTGATGACATTTTTGACCTTATCGACACTGAGTCCTACCTCTTTGGCAATCTCCTCGATATCCGGCTCTTTTCCAAACTCTTGAAGATGTTTTCGTGTAATCTTGTTGATACGATTAATTGTCTCTATCATATGAATAGGAATGCGGATCGTCTTCGCTTGATCGGCAATCGCTCGGCTAATTGCTTGTCTGATCCACCAAGTTGCATAGGTTGAAAATTTGTACCCCTTCTTGTATTCAAACTTGTCGACGGCTTTCATCAAGCCAATATTTCCTTCTTGGATTAGATCCAAGAAGGGAAGACCCCGGTTGGTGTAGCGTTTTGCGATGGAGACGACAAGACGAAGGTTTGATTTTGCCATACGACTTTTGGCGCGATCGGCAATATCTTTACCTCGTTTGATCTGCTCTAAGATCTCCTTGAGATGCTCAGGATCAAGGTTGAAGCTATCTTTACTCGCTTCTTTGGTTTGGATTAGCTTTTTGATCTCCATATAGGTCGAAACCATCGTCGCTTCCGGTACAGCAGCCGTGATATCTTCTTTTGACATATTGACAATATTCTCAAGTATTTTTTGATGGTTTGCTTTGAGTTGATCATTGAAAAGTGGAAGTTTGTACTCCAATTTCTTTAGTTCTCGATCAAAACCGGTATCACTTTTGAGTGCTGTCTCCATCGATCGTACCAACTCATTGATAAGTTTGCTGGTAGGGCCGAGATCGATGAGCTTCTCTTTAAGAAGCTTTTTCTTATAGGCAAGCTGTAAAATATTGTGCATATCTTCAGGCGTGCCGTCATTTTTGATCGTGATACTACTTTCTGCTTTGATCCACTCTTTTTTGGCTTTTTCCAGCGCTTTAAAACTCTCTTTGACCTTTTTCTCTCGTGTATTATCTTTGCGAGGAGCATTAGACTCCTCTTGCTCCTCCTCCTCATCCTCCTCTTTATCGTCGTCAAAACTTTTAAAGAGCTCTTTGACGCGTCGTTCGCGGTTGATCAGCGCTTCTTTGTAATCTAAAATAAAGTCGATGAGATAGGGGACGGAGCAGAAGGCATCGATGATGATATCCTCACCTAACTCAATCTGCTGGGAGATTTCGATTTCCTCCTCTTTGGTGAGGAGCGGAATTTGCCCCATTTCACGCAGGTACATTCGAACCGGTGAGTCACTGCGCGACCACTCAAGAAGATCTTTCTCTTTAGAGAGATCAAACTCATCCTCTAATCCGTCATCGTGGAGCTTTTTAAGTTCATCAAGTTTGGCTTGTGCCTCTTGCTGATTTTTCAGTTTAGCGATTTCAGCGGATGTCACAAGTTTGACATTATATTGATTTAGTAGTGAAAGCACCTTTTTGGCGTTGGCCGCAGTCGGTGCCTTCTTGAAAATTGAGAGTAGCTCTTCTTGTGTGAGATAGTCATTTTTCTTTTTACTGATGATAGTTTCGATAGTTTTGTTTAAATCTTTTGCGCTCATATGTTAATTGTTTCCCCTCGTTTGGCAAAGCACTCTTGGCTCACGGAAAATAAAGCCTGATAAAATTAGGCGTAATTATACCGAGAGTAAGATTAGTAAAGAGTATCTATTTTGCATCAATTTTTAAGTTTTATTGATTTTTAAGTTTGTTTATGTATATCGGATGAAAAAAAGTTTACTTTAGACTCTAAAATTGACTTTTTACTATCTTTTGAATTAGGAACGGTTCGTGCTATATCCATAATAATAACAGCGTGAGGATAGAGAATGCAAAATGGATATTACCAGGCTACCGGTGCAATGGTAACACAGTTTGAGAAGCTCAATATTACAGCGAACAATTTAGCAAATGTGAATACGCAGGGCTATAAACGAGAGAGTGTCGTTATCGGTGATTTTGAGCGACTCTTTCAAAAGCGAAGAGATGAACTTGCCTTAGAAAATCATACCAAAGAGGCAGCAAAGTTTTTTCATCGTACGCTCAATCGTGTGCCCAATATTGTAGAGAAAACGATTGATTTCTCACAGGGAGTGCTTAAATATACCGGAAATAGTTTGGATGTCGCACTCAAAGATCGTGGACTCTTTTATGCGGTCAAGACACCGCAAGGGATTCGATTGACACAACAGAGCTCCTTTGAACTCAATGATAAAGGGGAGTTGGTGACTGGTGACGGATTTAAGGTGATGGGTGCGGATTTTCTCAAAAGTCAGCAAGAGGCGATTAGGATTACGAAACAGGGAAAAATAAATATTTCGGATGATGGCACGGTGTATGTGGGAAGAGAGAAGATGGGGCGACTCTTTATCGGTCGTGTGCATCACCTCAAAGCACTGCACAAAGAGGGTGATAAACTCTATTCGGTTACCAATATCGAAGAGAATTTGAAGCAGGTCAAGCAAGGATCACTGGTTAAACAGGGATATATTCAGATGAGCAATGTCAATGCCGTTCGAGAGATGACCGATCTGATCGAGACCAATCGATTGGTTGAGATGTACCAAAAGGTGATGACGGCACAGATGGATGAACTTAACCGAGATGCGATTACAAAAATCGCCACACCAAGAGCATAATTTAGGAGAAAAGAATGATACGATCACTCTATACAGCCGCAACGGGCATGATAGCCCAACAGACACAGATCGATGTGACTTCACACAATATCGCCAATGTCAATACCATCGGATACAAGAAAAATCGTGCAGAGTTTGCCGATCTCTTCTATCAAGTGAGTGAGTATGCCGGTACCAGTACGAGTGATACCAGTGTCTCACCGACGGGGATCGAGGTCGGTTTGGGTGCGCGACCGACTGCCGTAACCAAACAATTTTCGCAGGGTAACTTCAAGGAAACAGGCAATAAACTTGATATGGCAATTACGGGAGATGGTTTTTTTCAGATAGAGCTTCCCAACGGACAGATTGGCTATACGAGAAACGGCGCTTTTAAACGAGACGGTAATGGTCAGATAGTCAACAGTGACGGCTATAAACTGATACCCGAAATCACCATTCCGGAAAATACGACAGCAATCAGTATTGGAACGGATGGGACAATTTCTGTGACACAGGCGGGTGAGACTGAGCCGGTACAGGTAGGCAAGCTGGAGTTGGCAAATTTTGTCAATCCCGCCGGTCTGCACGCACTTGGAAACAATAACTATATCAATACCGTTGCCTCCGGCGATCCGATTATCTCGACTGCGGGATTGGATGGTCTAGGGCAGATTAGACAAGGATTTGTAGAAATGAGTAATGTCCAGTTGGTAGAGGAGATGACCGATCTTATCACCGGACAACGCGCTTACGAAGCCAACTCCAAAGCGATCACCACCTCGGATGAGATGCTCCAAACGGTCAATCAACTCAAGCGTTAGTCTCCACAATAAAGCCTAGCGCTTCGCTTAATCGTACAAATTAACTCTACTTTTTATCTAAACTCTCTGCTTTTTGCGCTAGAATACCACAATTTTTAAATAAAAGAGGGAGAGTTATGTCTGAACAAGCTTCAAAAGTGTGGAAGTTCGGTGACAATATCGATACCGATCTCATTATTGCCGCACGCTATCTCAACAATTCCGATCCAGATGCTTTGGCATCACATGTGATGGAGGATGCCGATCCGACATTTAAGGAGAAATTGCGTACGGGGGATGTGATTGTCGCGGGTGAGAATTTTGGATGTGGAAGTTCCAGAGAACATGCGCCGATCGCACTCAAAGCGGCAGGAGTGAAGGCGGTGATTGCAAAAAGTTTTGCTCGTATTTTCTATCGTAATGCCTTTAATATGGGGCTAGCAATCTATGAGCTACCTGAAGCGGATGAGATTGCTGAAGGAGATGAGATTAAAATTGACCCTCAAAATGGAGAAATTCTCAACCTTACCAGCGGTAAAACCTATCGTTTTCAAGCGATTCCATCCTTTATGCAGGAGTTGATTGATGCGGGTGGTCTCATTGCTTATGCGAAGCAAGAGATTGCGGGGGGTGCTTGATGAAGCGCTATACGATAGCCCTCATTAAGGGTGACGGGATTGGTCCGGAGATCGTCGATGAAGCAGTCAAAGTCCTCGATGCTGTGAGTGTCAATAGCGATTTTGAGTTGAGTTATCAAGAGTATCTGATGGGAGGAAATGCCTACGATGTGACAGGTGATCCACTTCCGCAAGAGACGATTGACGGAGCGCTTCGTGCGGATGCGATTCTCTTTGGTGCGATTGGCGGTGAAAAGTGGGATAGTTTGCCTCGTGAGAAACGACCCGAGAGTGGATTGCTACGATTGCGCAGTGAGCTAGGGCTCTTTGCCAACTATCGTCCGGTAAAGGTCTATGATGAACTCCTAGAAGCGAGTACGCTAAAGCCTGAAGTGCTCAAAGGGGTTGATCTACTCGTGATGCGCGAGCTGACGGGCGGGATCTACTTTGGTCGGCCAAGAGCCAAAGAGGAGGAACAGGCATACAATACCATGGTTTACTCCAAAATGGAGATCGAACGAATTGCCAAAGAGGCATTTGAGT
>JALVVN010000014.1:0-19697 GCA_027023405.1 Campylobacterales bacterium | reverse complement strand
GTGATGCGCGAGCTGACGGGCGGGATCTACTTTGGTCGGCCAAGAGCCAAAGAGGAGGAACAGGCATACAATACCATGGTTTACTCCAAAATGGAGATCGAACGAATTGCCAAAGAGGCATTTGAGTCGGCGATGAAACGGGATAAACGGGTCTGCTCTGTCGATAAAGCCAATGTCTTGGAGGTGAGCCAATTTTGGCGTGAAGTGGTCGAAGAGGTGGCAAAGGAGTATCCTGAAGTGCGTTTGACGCATATGTATGTCGATAATGCTGCGATGCAATTGGTGAGAGATCCGAAGCAGTTTGATGTGATTTTGACCAGTAATATTTTTGGAGATATTTTGAGTGACGAAGCGAGTATGATTTCCGGCTCTATCGGTCTGCTTCCCTCCGCTTCAGTAGGTGGAAAAGTAGGGCTTTATGAGCCGATCCACGGATCAGCGCCTGATATTGCGGGGCAGGGGATTGCTAATCCGATTGCGACGATTCTCTCCGCATCCATGATGCTCCGTTTTGCTTTTGGTGAGAGTGAAGCGGCAGATCAGATTGACAAAGCGATTGAGAGTGTACTCAGAGATGGCTATCGTACCAAAGATATTTCGCAATATGGCGCCAAAGAGGTCTGCTCTACCACAGAAATGGGATCTATTATTGCTGAGAGAGTCTATCAAAACCGATGAAAACGGTTACACTCGCATCACTCTACGAGAAGCAGGGCTATATCCGTGAAGCGCTTGCTATCTATTGGGAGCTTTTAGAAAAGGATCCTGAAAATCGTGTCGCTCTCAAAGCGCTGGAGCGCTTGGCTAAGGAGCGTCGCCGTTTTCATAACCTCCATCCAAAATTGACACACTACTTTGTAAAGATGCAAAGTAGTGAGAGTGTGAAACGATTTGAAGAATGGTTGATGAAATGGTAGCGCTTAAAGAGTTGGTCGAGGAGACACTTGAGGAGTTTGACAGGCGGGTTTTGGAGGATGAGGGGCAGATGAAACTGCTCGAGTCCGAAATGGAAGTGCAAGAGTTCATTGAGTCGAATGAGGCACAGTTTTTGCGCAAGTTGCGTGAGAGAATGGTGGTTTTATTTGAGGGGCTTTTGGACAAAGAGATTGTAGGTATTGAGGAGAAGTTGGATTTGACACTTGATTTTTTGGAGTTTGCTTTGGCGCGTATTGATGAAAGATTAGAGGAAAAAAGAGGTGAGTGAAACCATTCTCAAAGTGAATTGTCCTGATCGTGCAGGGTTGATCTATCATATTGCGCAAGTGATCTACTCACATCAGCTCAATATTGTCAAAAATAGTGAATTTGTCAATCAAGAGGAGCATTGGTTCTTTTTTCGTGCCATTGTGAGCGGTGAGGTCAAGCAGGAGTCGCTCAAGGCGGATCTTTCACAGATACTACCGGATGAGGCAACGATTGAGATTCTTGAAAAGAAAAAACGGGATATTGTGATCTTGGTTACAAAAGAGTCACACTGTCTAGGTGATCTCTTGATCCGGCATTGTAGCGGTGAATTGCAAGCCAATATCAAAGCGATTTTCTCCAATCATGAAGATTTGGCACCACTAGCGCAAAAATTTGAGATCCCCTTTCATGCGGTTTCCGCCCAAGGGATGGAGCGGGAGGAGCATGAAAAGAGAATGCAAGAGAAGATTGATGCGTATGACCCGGATCTGATTGTTTTGGCAAAGTATATGCGGATTTTGACACCGGCATTTGTGGAGCACTATCGTGAAAAGATTATCAATATTCATCACTCCTTTTTGCCCGCTTTTATCGGAGCAAACCCCTATAAACAAGCCTATGAACGAGGGGTAAAGATCATCGGTGCAACTGCACACTATGTCAATAATGACTTGGATGAGGGACCGATTATTGCCCAAGATGTGGTGAGTGTCGATCACAACTATGGTTGGCGTGATATGCAAAAGGCGGGTCGAAATGTCGAGAAAATCGTACTTGCAAGAGCACTTGATTTAGCTCTTGAAGATCGTATTTTTGTTTTTAATAATAAGACGATTATTTTTTAGAGGTGCCCTTAAGGATTTATATTTTTGGGTCGATATTGCATAGGAGTATTATTAACCGTTTTTATTAAAAATTATTTAAGTTACTTCATTGTAAAATATTTCAAACGGTTTATCAATTAGACAAAAAGGAAAAGAGATGAAGATGGGTGATATTTTTCGTAAGACTTTCTCACTATCCAATCAAAAACTTACTTTGAGTGAGATAGAGAAGCATACACCCAAAAAACCGAAGTATCAATCTTATGGTCTTTCTATTGTCTCGAAGCGGGGCAATGTCTTTTCTAATCGCGATCTTGATATCGATCAGATGGTCGATCGTGCGCTTCAAACCCCACTCTCTACTTTGCGTTAATCTTCTGAATGTCACTTGAAGAGCTTCAGCGTTACTATTATCAAAATTTTGTACCCGCCTATGCGGATGCTGTAGCATCATTGGGGGATAAGCCTGTGCAGCTTTTGGTTGAACAGGAGAATACTTTGGCGCATATCATGGCTCATCTAGCCCAAGATGGCGACAATATACACAATATCCAACGCGCTTTGGCGCATTTAGAGAGAGCGACACTTGATTGCTATAAAATTATTTGGGTGGTTTACAAAGAGAAGTTGGAGTATTTTATCAAACTTGACAACTCCAATTTGGCACTCGCCTTTAATTCGCATGAAAATGAAGTCATTAAAAAGATTCAAAAAATTGATCGATTAGCGAAAGAGGCAAGAGAGTTGGAGTCTGTGAATATCGGTAAAAACAGTACCTTGGCACTTCAAAAATATATGGAAGTTGTAGCGCTTGAGAAAGCGCTTTTAGATCAAGTCGATCTCAAAAAAGCGCACTCCTATAATCGTTTCAAGTTTATCTATCTTCTTAAAGATCAAGTAGTGGGGATTGTTGTAGGTTTATTAGTCGGTTTATTGACGAACTATCTATGGGAGCGCTTCTTTTAAAGGTGTCCTAATTTTTCTTCGCAATAAAAAGTGTTGAGATATCCATTGAGTATCCCTTCACTTCAACAATCTCAAATCCAACCTCTTTGAGCTCTTCAATCAACTTGTCCGTTGTAAGAAATGATTCAATGGAGTTGGGAAGATAGGTATAGGCATTAAAATTTCGAGAGAGAATACCCCCGACAAAAGGGAGAACCCTTTTCATGTAGAAATCTCGAATGCGTGCGGTAAGCGTCTGCTTGGGAAGTTTTGTAAACTCTAAAATGACAAGATAGCCCCCACTCTTTAAGACGCGATGAAACTCTCTAAGCCCTTCGAGTCGATCCACAACATTTCGCAGTCCATAAGAGATGCTTAGGATATCGGCACTCTCATTCTGCTTGGGAATATCTTTCGCTTCACCCTGAATAAAGGTTGCATTGAGCCCCTTTTTTTGTGCCTCTTCAAGCATTCCAACTGAGGGATCGATGCCAATGATACTGTTGACTTTAATACCCTTTTCTTGGGCAATTTTATCCCAATATTCACACATGTCACCGGTACCGCACGCCATGTCAATAATCGCCTCTATTTCAGGCTTTTGCAGATAGGCAAAACACTTTTCGCACGCCTCTTTTCTCCATGTTCGATCGATACCGAGACTCAAAACGCGATTGGTGATATCATAAGTTTTGGCGATATCATCAAACATAGTGACAATTTTTTCCTGTTTGTTCAAATGTACTTCCTATCTGTAATATTTCAATGCTTTTGGGATGAGCTTTTTCAAGCGCTGAATACGGTGAATATCGGCAGGGTGTGTTGAGAGAAACTCAGGTGGCTTTCTTCTACCCTGCGAGAGTCGCATCATATTTTCCCAAAAAGGAATAGCCTCTCTCGGGTCATATCCTGCTTTTGTCATGAGATAGAGACCAATTTCATCCGCTTCATACTCAAATTTTCGACTAAAGGGGAGGACAAGACCTATCCCCTCTGTTGCACCATAGGCTTTACGAATAGCGCCGGCATATTTACCGCCACTAATTGTCTGCTCAGCGATCCTCTCCCCTAGGCGTCCTAGCTGAATCATACTCATCCGCTCTGCACCGTGTCGTGCAATCGCATGAGCGACCTCATGTCCTAAGACCACTGCCAACTGATCTTCATTTTGTACAACGCGAAAAAGTCCTTTATAGACAAAGACTTTTCCACCGGGTAAACAGAATGCATTGGGAATATCTTTATCAATCACAAAAAACTGCCATTGATAGTTTGGTTGATCCGCCGCATCGGCGATATTTCGACCTACGCGTCTGACCATTGCATTGAGTTGAGGATCACGACTGATAGGCTCTTTTTGTAAAATTTGTCTGGCGGATTGATAACCCATCTGTATCTCTTGTTGTGGAGAGAAGAGAACCAGTTGTTTGCGATGTGTATAGGGTGTCGTAGAGAGACAGGCACTCATGGTGAATGAGAGAAGGGAAAGCATCATGATATGTAGAATTTTTTTGAACATGAGACAAACCTTTGTGAGTGATTTGTGGGTGTCGCCTTTTGTAAGAGGCGCTCTTGAATAGACCCATGTGAGCCATCATTATAGCATAAAAGTGTAAAGGGCACCTCCGATCATTAAAACCTCAATAGATTTGTTCCAAGTGCAGTGAATTTTTGGGTTCTCTTTTCAATCGCTTGATGGAGTCTCTTCTCTTGATCTTTCGTGTAATGTTTGAGATGATTCAAGAGACGATTTTGATCTTGTAGGTTAAAGCTTTGGTCTTGAATATAGAATTTTAATTTTTTCATATCGTGATGAAGTTCCAAATAGGCATCCAATATTTTTTGAAGTTTGTGCGCATGTTTGGCAAACTTCTTATAATGTTTAGGTGGATAAAAAGATTTGAAAGTATTTAGCAAAATGATAAGCTTATTTAAATCGTATGTGATCTTTTTATACCCCTCCTTCTCATAACACTTCTCATATTTTTTGGCGATGCGACAGATTTTTTGATATTTTTTGCTTATGGTACGACGGGCAATATATCCAAGTGAACTCTCTTGTGCATATTGTGTACGAATAAATTTCGACTCTTTGAGTAGACGCTGAAATTGATCGACGATGATACGATACTCTCGTGTTGTGAGAAATTTGATAAATTTTTGTTTTTTTATCTCGGTAGTTTCGTCGAGTTTTTTAATAAAATGAAGGGTTTGTTTTTCATCAAAAATTGCTTCAAGAAGCGTTAGTTCATCTTTGAAAAAGTTTCCATAATCCGTTATGCGTGCACTTTTTTGGATCATGCGTATATTTTGATAGAGTTTTTGAAAACTCTGTTTATCAAATAGCCTTCGGAAAGTATGCAGAAGGACTTTTATCTCTGTAAGTATGTGATAAAAATCTTTCAAATCATCAAATCTGTGATCTTTTTTTAGCCGTTTTTCCGCTTCACAGAGATCGATCAGATGTTTATAGAGTATGAGACGAATACCGTCGGCAATATTCATTTCGGGAAAGATGAGTTGATGCATCTCTTGAATGCGATGGCTTTGAATATCTTGAAAAAGAGCATAGAGTTCATAGCTCTCTTCATTGGGGTTGCCGAGAAGAGCGAGATATTTGTTGTAGTAGCGCTCATTTTCACTGACATCTTTTTCAATGTACTTCAATAATGGTTTAGCCAGTGTAAATGTTTGATATTTTTTACTGTTCTTAAAACTCTTTTCAAGGATATAGAGAGGCTTGAGACCTTTTTTGTAGCGATCCAAGGCATATTTCTGATCTGAAATCGTGAGAGTATAACGATCTTTATGAATTACATTTCCTATCTTTTTTCGTTTTGCTTTCTCAAAGCTTTTTTTGTTGATCTCTTTGACTTGATGCTTTCGCTCTTTTTGATTGCCCGTTTTCGTTGTTTTGAAGTAGCGCCCGTCCATTGCACGATAGCGCACTTCGTAGCAGAGAGATATTTTGGTATAAAACTGCGTAATTTTACTTTTTTTTGGTTTATGGCTCTGAATATAGTCGGTCACAGATGGCTTTAACAGATATTTTTTTTGATAGATGCTCATCAAAACTCCTTTGCATCAGATGAAGATACCCTTTTGATTATTCTATTCTAGTTAAAATTGAAAATAAGTTTAGAGATTTTAGGTGAAAAAGTAAAGTTTATCATGAAAAGGTGAGTATATGTTACAAAAAGTGAACTTTATGAGCCTTTCTTGGCTCGTCTGCCACCTTTTCGTCTCTCTTTGTTTCCTTTTTTGGTACGGGGTACCTTCTTTTTTGTTGAGGGTTTTCCCCCTCTATGGTTGGTATGGGAAGTTCTCTTTTTGGAGAGTGTTTTTTTGAGCAGTTGATTGGATTTGAGGGAGACTTCACAGTAGTGATTGACACGAATGCGTGCAAGTTCCGCCTCTTTGGTATCGGTAAAGAGATCAGGTAGTTTATAGGAGAGCCACAGATAGAGGCTGATTTTTTTGACCTCATCCTCCGCTTTGAGCAGATCAAGCTCAGTTTTGGCGATCTTGGAGGTTTGGATAGCGCACTTATAAGCAACTCGCTCTTTGTGAATGATCGCTTTTACATAGTAGAGAAAGGCACGCTTGATAAGAGGTGATTTGATTGTGACAGGTGCGTTGGAGAGCATATATTTCTCCTCTAGGCTCAACTCTTTAAAACCGTCAAGAATGGAAGCGAGTTCAATCATCGAAGAGATATTTGCCGCACGAAAAGGACCGTTAAAATTCATATGCTTGGCGTAGTAAGAGAGGATCTTTTGAAGTTTCTGACTGCAAAGATGTTCTGAGAGTGCGAGGACTTGAGAAGCGGTAGCTTTGACCCAAAATGGGGGCTTGATAGTGCGAAGCGGTTGATGAAACATATCGGTGATATATTCATGGGTTTGGAGATTGGTTGCACCGATTTCACCGCTCTCATGGTGTCCATATCGACCCGCTCTACCGGAGATTTGTAAAATCTCATTGGTTGTCAGTCCCCTCTGTTCCACACCGTCAAATTTGGTATGTGTTGTAAAAAGGAGGGTTTTTATAGGAAGGTTTAAACCCATCGCGATTGCATCAGTGGCGATGAGTAGATCACTCTTCCCCTCTCGAAAGCGTCTTGCCTCCTCTTCTCGAACTTCGGGTGAGAGATTGCCGTAGATGACACTCACGCGATGCTTTTTCGAGAGCTTAGATTTGAGACGAAGGACATCATTGCGCGAAAAGGTGATGAGTGCCGTATGGGGTTGGAGATGTTTGTAGGATATCGGTTTCTCGAGAAGTGTGAGAGGATTCTTGCGTTGAAATTTGACCACTTGTAGCGGTTCATCCAAATAGGTGGCAAGTTTTTTGACGGCATCCAGAGCATGCACACTACCTGTCATAATAACTTTTTTTGCAGGTGCCCCGACAATGGCATTGACCCATGCCCATCCCCGATCTTTGTCCTGAAGCATTTGTACCTCATCGATGATGCAGAGATCAAGCTCAAGCGAATAGTTGAGCATCTCAATAGTAGAGCAAATGTGTGCCGCCTCTTCATCAATGCGCTCCTCTTCACCGGTAATGAGTGATGCAGGGATGTTACTGGAAAGCAGTGTTTGATAATTTTCGAGTGCTAAAAGGCGTAGGGGTGCGAGATAGCTACCGCAATCAGCTTTGATGAGTTCCTGCATCGCTTGATAGGTTTTCCCGCTGTTGGTTGGACCGACATAGAAGTAGAGTTCTCTTTTTAAAGAACGAGCGACAGGAAAGAGTGACTTGAGATCACACTGAAGGAGATCGTTGAGTACTTCCTGCCAAGATTGTTGCCTTTTTTTCATGGCAGGATGATAGCATAAGGGGACTTTAATCCGGTATGCGTAATCGTTGACCTACATAGATATGGTTTGGATTTTTAATCAGATCACGATTGGCTTGGAGAATTTTTCTATAAGCATTCACAGATCCGTATGCACGCAATGCAATTTTAGAGAGACTATCACCTTGCCTAACAACTACGACACGCATGGCACTTTGACGAACTGACACCTCTTTTTTAATCGAACTTGTGTAGTTATCTTCCGCTTTGGTCTTGTTCTTTTGGGTGAGTTCATTGATAAGACCTCCGATTTGAGATGAGAGATCATCAATATGCGCCTGTGAATAGGTTTGGTTATGAATGAGCACTTTATTATAGTCGCTATTGTGTGTTTGACTATTTTTTGCCTTAATCTTTTGTGCCTCCACATCGGTGATGGTCTCTACCGGTGTATTATCACTTTGAATAGAATCAGCGGGAACAGCTTGAAGAGAGCTCAAGAGTGTAGCCGTAGAATTTTGCGTGGAAGATTTTTGCTGATCTTTAGGAACTTTTGGATGATCATTCACCTCTTTTTGAGACGCATTGTCCATCTGTTGAATTTGATCGATGAGCATTTGCATAATCTCTTGCATATCCTCTTCGGTGTAGATCTTTTTATCACTCTCATTTGATACAGAACTAGATTGTGGGGCTTGTTGGGTGAGTGCAGTTGTCAGCGTATGCGTCTGTGAAGTAATCGTAGGTGCAGGGGTGCGTATTGTATTGGTGCTTTGTTGAGTTTGTGGTGTAGCTAATCGTTGTGCCTGTTTTTGTGAGTCGAGATTTTGTTTCAAAAAGAGCCCCAGTAGAAGTACTCCTCCAAGTAGAAGTAGGATAATTAAGATTTTAATGATCGTATCTAAAAAGCTATTTTTTCCTTGATGTGTCTGCATTGTTTGACCTTCACTGATTTCTTGATTCATCATTTACTTCCTGTATATCGGCAATTTTTATTTTTTATTCTCTTTTTCTACAACGGTTGTAAGACCCAGCAGTTTCCAGCCTTGAAAACCGTCTCGATAATATTTGAGTTTGTCTGCGGGATAGCCCCAGCTCAAAAGTCTTTTTATGAGTCTTGGGGATTGGTCGCACCAAACGCCGTTGCAAAAGAGGATGAGGGTTTTGGCTTTCTTAAAGTCGCCGTTCTCACCCATTCCTAAGAGTTTCAAGATCTTTTTTTGTGCCTTTTTATCATTTGACTCAAAGAGGGTATAGGGGATATTGATAGCTGAGGGAATGGTTTCCAATTGATACCAATCACTCAATCTTGCATCGATGAGTAGCGTATTACTATGAGGGTTTTTTATCGCATCGATAAGCTCAATTTCACCGATGGTTTCGACACCATCAGCTGCCTTGACCGGGTGAATGCAAAATGGCGGACACTCCCGTGATGTTTTGGTATAGTCATCATTGAGACGATTTTGCGGATCTTGGATGCGCATCACGCGAATCTTTACCCCCTTATGGTAGGTATAAAAGGCATCAAGATCGGGTCGAATCTTAATGGAGATCGCATCTTGAGCCGGTAATGAAACGGCATATACCATTCCTATAAGCATGAGATAGATTGTTTTCATATTATCAATACTCCCTTACATTTGCTGCGAGTGACACACTCTCGTCAAGCTGTTTTAAAAGTCGGTCGCTTTGTTGGTTGAGTGTCACGAGTTCTTTAATATCTGGATGAGCTTGTATCAGTTGAGGTTTAAGTTGGTTCCAAGCCTGGCGTATAGTTTGATAAGCATGGATGAGCTTTGGATTGCTTGGTTTTGGAATGTCTTGTTTAGGTGCTCCTTTGATGAGCCATTCTAGTTGTGTCTCAAAACGAGCCATTGTTTGAGCGAGAACTTTTTGTGCGCTTTTTTCGTGGAGATGTAGATCGATCATAAAGCGCGCTTTGGTCATTTGTTGCAACAGCATGCGTTGGCTACCGGCAATATCGACAATATGCTCTCGTGCTTTTTGAAGGAGATCACTATGAGAACTCTGCCTGATGGCTTTGACTACTTTTTTCGTAGCCTCTAGGAGTGCACTATCATGCGTGAGAATCCATGCCAAATCTCCTTGGTTATTCTGAAGCAGTTGAAGTTGCTTTTTGAAGGGTTGCCAGAGTGTTGTGAGTGTGTGAAGCCTCTTTTTGGCATGTGGACCGTTTAATGGTTTGAGGTGTAGCTTTTGGCTTCCGTTCTCTAGTCCACGAATGGTCTCATCAAAGAGATTCATTGTCTTGGTTAAATCTCCGTTGGCTTGTGGATCAAATGAGAGTGCGAGTGCATCTTTGGCGATTTTTTGGGTGAGCATTCGTTCTCTCCCGGCAAGATTGAGAGCATGTGTGAGTTGATTTTTTTGTCTCATAAAGCTTTGGACAATTTGTGAAAGCGCAAGTGACTTCTGTTCACGACGAATCGATTTTTCGTAGAGTTTGGTAATGTGATCCATCTTTTCTAAGAGTTGATCACATGCTGATATGGTTTTTGTGTTGCAGTGAATTTTTTGAAAGAGTTGCTTTGCCTCTTGGAGCTGTGTGCGAATCTTGGGGAGTTTTGTCGGTTTTAGATGTAGTGTCGCAGATCCGTGGATCAGTCCATCCAATATGGTTTGAAACATTTTGAGACTCTCTTGTGCTTCCTGTGTATGGTGTGCAAGGAGTGCCTTGGCGATTTTTTGACTTAACATCCGCTCTTTACCGCAGAGGTTGAGTGAATTGGCGCGTGGCGATGAAACTTTGGAACGGGAGAGCTTCAAGAGTGATTGAACGATGCCGTCAGCACTTGTACTGAGGGGATTGGCTCCTTTGACGATCGCTTCGATCGAGGTTTTAGAAGTGGGGTTTGTGAGAAGTTGTCTCATCTCCTTTTGAGATTTTTGCCAAAGTAGGCGTGTTGCATGAATCTGCTCTTGAACCTTTTGGTTATGGATTGGTTTGAGTTTTCGTTTGGAATTTCCCTGTTGCAGTCCCTCTAAAATCGCTTCAAAGGTTTTGCTATCTTTTTGGAGTGTTCGTACAATCTCTTTGTTGCCGGTATTGTTTGTAAGAAGGAGGGCATCTTTGGCAATTTTTTGACTGAGCATTCGGAGTCGTCCCGCCTCATTGATGGCATGGGAGAGCTGTTTGGTACTCAGGGCGAAGAGGGAGAGATGGATGGTGATAATGAGTAGAACAATGCGAATCACTGATGATCCTTCGGTAGATAGGAGCTCAAACCCAAGATTTGCCAAAATTGCATACCTCCACGGTAGTAACGCAATTTTGATTTGGGGTATCCCAGAGCAATGAGATTGTGCATCAATGCGACTGCCTGTACTCCCCACGGACCGTTATCAAAGATGAGCAGTGGTTGTGCATCACTAAAGTCCCAGCGATTCCCCTCTTTGCTTACATCCAAAATATCCATCACTTGTGTGATGAGTGTAGGATTAGTTTGTGGATTTAGCATAGAAAAGGGGAGGTTGAGTGCGGTGGGAATTGTTCCATTTTTGTACCATTTAGGCATTCTCGCATCGATGAGGATTCCCTCATTTTGACTCACCTTATCTCGTATAAAATTGATCACATCCAGCTCTCCCACCGTTTGAACACCGGGAATGGGGTTAAAGGGCTGGATATAGAAAGGGGGAGTAGGGCGAGAGGTTTTGGTAAAGTCATTGGTCAATTTATGGTGGGTGTCTTGAATGCGTTCGATGCGCACGATTTTTCCGTTAATATCGGCATCGACATAGGGAAGATCGGGTGTGATGTTTACCTTCCTAGCATAAAGCGGTTGTGCGATACCTAGCCAAATTCCAAGCCCAATGATAAAAATTCTGAATCCAAACACGCAGATACTCCTTTTGAGCTATATCGGATAGAAAGAGAAAAAATCAAGAGTAGTAATTTTTTACAACTCATGCTATAATGGCGCAAAATTTTTAAAAGGTGATAGAAAATGGGAAGAGCATTTGAGTATCGAAGAGCTGCCAAAGAGAAACGATGGAGTACGATGTCCAAGGTGTTTCCACGGCTTGCCAAGGCAATCACAGTCGCGGCAAAAGAGGGGTTACCCGATCCGGATCAAAATGCCAAACTTCGTGCCGCTATCCAAAATGCCAAAGCGCAGAATATGCCAAAAGATAATATCGATGCGGCAATAAAGAGGGCGATCAATAAAGAGGGCGACGATATCAAGGAGATCGTCTATGAGGGAAAGGCGCCTCACGGTGTGCTGATCATCGTCGAAGCGGCGACGGATAACAATACGCGAACCGTCGCCAACATTCGTAACTACTTCAACAAAGCGGGCGGACAGATGCTTGATAAGGGTAGCTTGGAGTTTATGTTTACCCGCAAGGCTGTTTTTGAGTTTGATAAACCCGCTGAACTTGATCTGGAGGAGTTGGAACTGGAGCTTATCGATCATGGGCTTGAAGAGTTGGATGTCGAGGGTGAGAGTGTGATCGCCTACGGAGAGTTTAAATCATTTGGTGCGCTCTCAAAAGCGCTTGAGCAGATGGGTGTCGAGGTGAAGAAATCCTCACTCAAATATATCCCCAACACCTCTATCGAGCTAAGCGATGATCAGATGGAGGAGATCGAGACGCTTATCGATAAAATCGAAGATGATGACGATGTACTAGCGGTCTATACCAATATCGAATAATGGTAAAAACAAATCAAATTTTAAAGGAGCTTGCCCAAATTTTAGGGCTTGATGCCAAAGGAGTACGAAAACTTTATCAGGCGATCGGTTACGATATCCCGCTTGCTAGGGTTGAGGGCTATTTAAGTGATCCGGGGTCGAAGGAGTTTTTGGATTGCGGATATGAGGCATTGGGAAATTTTTTGGATGCGATGATCCTCTACAAACGAGGAGAGATTAAAAATGGCACTGACGAACCCCAACGACTCAGTAACAATCTCATACTCAAAAAGATTCGTATCGCTTTTGATCTCAAAGAGACGGATCTCTATGCGATCTTTGATGCGGTTGATCTGCAGATCACAAAATCGGAGCTCTCTTCGCTGTTTCGCAAAGAGGAACACAAAAAGTTCCGCGCCTGCCCAGATTCAATCCTCCTACTCTTTTTGGAGGGATTGAAGATCTGCGAGGAGCGGATCGTGTAAATGTAGCGATTTTTAGCTAACATCTTGACTAAATTAACTTCTGATAGTTGCTAAAAATCACACTCTCCTTCCCAAAATAGTCAATCATTACCTCTATATAGCGATCATAAGGATTGGAGATCTTCGCTATCTCTAGTCGTCGTTTAAATGGTAGATCGATGGTGTTGTAGAGGATGGTAAAGGGGACGGGAAAGTCGGTTGCAAAGAGAATTTTTTCATGGAGCGGATATCGTGCGCTTAAATCTTGCAGTACTTTGGCGCGCATCGGTGTTAAAATCGCGGAGATATCGGCATAGAGATTTGGGTATCGCTCTAGCATCCTAAGCAGTTTGAAATAGTCAGGATGAAAGTGTGTAGGATGGGTTGAGAGATCTTTTAAGATTGTAAGAAATGAGTAAGTGATCCCCATATGGGCGGCGACAACCTTAACACCCCGTGAGAGAGGGAGGTTGAGCATTTCAATCGATTCGCACGCTTTGACTGTCGGTGTAGAGCTCTCCGATCCGATATGGATGATGAGGGGTAAGTTGTACGCTTTGAGTTTATCGTAGTAGGGGATAAATCGGGATTGATTGAGATCGACACCCCAGTAGTTTTGGAGAAACTTCGCTCCGCGAAAACCGAGTGCGACATAGCGATCGATGAGATCTAGCGCATCTTTGCGTAGTGGGTTGATCGAAAAGAAGGGGATGATCAAGTCGGGATGTTGTTGATAGAGTGCTAACACCGCATCATTATCGGAGCAGATGGTGCGATCTTTGTGTATCTCATTGCCTAAAGTATCGCATCTTGCATCGACGCTAAAGAGTACAGTTTGGGTCAGATATTTTGAGGTTTTGATATTTCGGATGAGCGCATCGGTATAGGCGCGATAAGGATCGACGGCGATCGCCTTGGGATCAAGCCCCAATCGCTTGCCAAAGAGGGCGATGACAACACGATCAAAAAGGCGATCAAAGCGCACATCGGGATTGAGCAGATGGGCGTGAAAATCAACGCTTTGCATCACACAACTCCTTTGCCAAACTTTTAGCGCGTTTAAGATCAGTTTTACCACTACCCAAGCGAGGCATCTCATCGAGATAGAAATATTCGCTTGGGATCATGAGTGGATTGAGTTTGGAGGATTTGACCTTCTCTTTGATCTCCTCTATCTCGATCTCGCCACCCACTAAGAGAACCACCTTCTCACCCTTCTTGCTATCTTCCACATTGGCGGCGATGATATCGGCACCTTCGGGCAATATCTCTCGAATCGCCTCTTCTACCGCACCGAGTGAGATCATCTCTCCGCCGATCTTGGCAAAACGGGAGTAGCGATCGACGAGTGTGAGGAAGTTATCCTCATCTACCTTTCCTTTGTCACCCGTCACATACCATCGTTCTCCCTCGAGTTCCACGAGCGCCTCTTTGCTCTTTTTAATATCACCTAGATACCCTTTCATCACTTGCGGACCACAGACGATGACCATACCGGCTTCACCGATAGGAAGCTCTTCAAAGCTATCGGGATCGACTATTTTAACGGCAGTACCCGGAAACGGCATACCCACACTTCCCTTTTTTTGTCCAATCTGAACGGTCCAGTAGGAGGTATTGAGCACATCTGGAATATTAGCGCTGATCCCTGGAGTGGTCTCTGTGGCGCCGTACGCTTCAAAGATATCCAAGCCGAATTTCTTTTTAAAGCCCTCTCGTACATCGTTTGAGAGTTTCTCCGCACCGCCGACAACAAAGCGGATCGATTGGAGCATCAATGGAATGAGTTTGCGGTTTTTGGTGTAGAGTCTAAAAAATGTCGAGGTACCAAACATCAGTGTTGCTTGATGTTTGGCGACCAGCTTTCCTACACCGAGTGCATCGGTCGGATCGGGTTGCGCGACAAAGGGGATCCCCTCGATGAGCGGTGCAAAAAGCGTGACAGTCAAGCCAAAGACATGAAAGAGTGGTAGTGAAGCAAGGATCACATCATCTTGGCGAAAGTTGAGGACATTTCCAAACTGTTTAATATTTGCCATAAAGTTTTTGTGACTGAGTTCAATCCCTTTGGGTACTCCTTCACTACCACTACTAAAGAGAATAGCGGCATTGTTTTGTGTGTTGATAGTAGGTATCCAGAGTTTGGTAAGTACTTTTCGAGGTAACACCACTGCTGCAAGTAGATTGCGAATCACCGTTTTTTTATCGATCTTCTCTTTGAGATCTTCGAGATAGAGGGTTGTTACACTCTCTAAAAGAGGCGAGATATCCATCCCTTTGGCATTGAGCTTGGTGACAAATTGCCGGGAGGTATAGATGGTTTTAATATTGGCTTGGTTGATAGCGTGCTCCAGCGAAGCGAGGTTAGCGGTATAGTTGAGATTGACGATGGTTTTTCCCAGCATCAAGGTTGCCATATTGACGATCGCACCGCCTGCGGATGCGGGCATAATGATCCCGATATTCTGTTCACCGACGGTTTGCTCCTCGATGAGTGAAGCAAAGGTTTTGGTAACAGCGGCAAATTTAAGTGCACTCATTTTAGTTCCCGTCGCATCGGCAAGTGCAAAATCAAAGCCCCGCTTTTTTGCCATCATCAGCCACGCATGGGGTAGAGACTCCATACGATTGGCGTAGTTTTGCCACGAAGCGACCTCTAGTTTAAAGATGACGCGTTTGAGTGCATCCGCTTTGGTATAAGCAGGTAGGGCTTTGCCGAAGGTCACACTCACATCTCGTACGCGCGCTTTGACATTCTCTTTTTGACGGGTATTGGCATAGGAGAAGCGACTTCCCCACAGACCGCGAATATAGAAGGGAATAATCGGCGCTTCAACACCCTCCATTGCCAACTCATATCCTCTGTGAAAAGCACCCAAATGACCATTTCGACTAATAGAACCTTCAGGGAAGAGGGCGACAATTTTCCCTTCGTTGAGCTTTTGTCGAATTTCAGTAAAGGCACTTTTGCTCGCTCTTGCCGAAATAGGGATCAAGCCAAAATATTGAAAGATCGGCTTGAGATACCACTTTTCATAAATCGATCGCTCAATCACAAAGCTCACGCGTCTTGGACTGGCGATACTCAAGACCATCCAATCGATCCAGCTAATATGGTTTCCAAGCAGTAGCGCCGCACCGTCTTTGGGAAAGTTCTCTACCCCTTCAACTCGAAGTTTATAGCGAAAAGAGGCGATGAATTTGAAGATAAATCGCAAGAGAAATTGTGGGAGAGTAAGCAGGGCATACAGGAGGCTGATACCGCTCAAGATCGCAAGGGTAGTATAGATGTTTTTTGTATCGTAGTGGTTGATTGCTGCAACGACGGTGAGGATGAGAAAGAGGAGCATAATGATGTTTTGCACCAAGTTTGTCGTCGCCATCACGCGTCCGAGTTCGTGCTCTTTGGCACGATACTGTATGAGGGCATTGAGTACGACGAGGATAAATCCCCCAAAGATACCAAATCCAAAAAACTCGATAGCAAAATAGAGGGGTGAATGGGTACGAATCAGCATCACAATAGCAACAAAGATTCCAAGAACGCCGATGGGAATCAGCCCCGTTTCAATGTAGTTTTTGGAGAATTTTGCAGTCAAGAGTGCGCCCACGGCGATCCCTAACCCCGCAAGCGCCATAATACCCTGCGCGACGACGGTATTGTGCTCGTGGGCGATCTGCTCCAGGTGGACACCGAAGGTAGCGAGCATCACTTGTGAGATGCCGTAAAAGAGGGCAAGCCCAAACATACTCTCGATAATGACACGGTTTTGGAATGCCGGTTTGAGGTTCTCTTTGAGATAGCCCCATTTGAGGTACTTCTCTTTATCAAATGTCAGTGTTTTATCGCCGGTACTGAGCATTGGGATTTTGTGGGTGAGATAGAGTTGAAGTGCACCGAGTGCGTTTAGGATCAAGATAGCCGGCCAGACACTCTGAAGGTAGTCGCCGACACTCTTTTCGTGACCGCTGAGCATATTTTCAAAGAGCACGGAAAAAAGGAGGGAGCTGAGCAAGATGGCGATAATAGTGACCGCTTGCACAATTCCGTTTCCTTCAGGCAGTCTCTCTTTGCCAAAGAGCTCTTTGATGAGACCGTATTTGGCAGGGAAGAAGATCGCCGATTGCGCCGCGAGCAAAAAGGTGAGAAAGAGAGCGATCTTAAAGAGCCCGAACATATAGCTAAAGAGCGTGAAGATACTCAAAATAAAGGCGACTTTTGAACTCTCGATGAGTACACGCGTCTTGGGGAATCGATCACTCAAGTAACCCGCGGGTGAAAAGAGCAAGATCCCCGGCAGGATAATCAGCCCGTTCACAAATGCGGTGAGAGCGATCTGCGTTGATCCATCATACGCTTTAAAGATGGCGTTTTGGAGTAGGATTTTATCGCCAAGATCGATAATTGCGTTAAAGAAGATAACCGCTACATAGGGTATGAGAGCGGGGACACTTTGGAGTAATTTTTTCATTTTTGCGCCTCCTCTAAAAATATTTTGATCCGTCTTTTGTGCTCTTTGATGGTGGCTTGGTTAAAGATATAGGGTTTGAGATCAAGTAAAATTGAAAAGAGCAGTTTTTGCAGTTCATTTTTCTCATTCTCAGGATGAGATTGTAGCAGTTGCGCACCGATCTCATACTCCAGTTTCGCCAACTCTTTGGCACACGATTTGTAGGCTTTGAAGAGTTTTGGATCGATGCCGTATGTTTTGGCTTTTGCTTTGATCGCTTCAATCTCCGCTTGTTTCTCTTCACCGCTAAGCGCACTCAAATAGTTAATGACGATTTGAGAATCACTCTCAAAGTCGATGCGTTGATCTTCGAGAATCGTTTTGATTTCACTGATAGAGTAGTGTAGATGTGTTTGCAAGTATTTGATAAACTCCAAGATCGCTAATGACTTTTCATCATAGAGATGGAGGTTTGGTTTGGGTTTTTGGGGTTCGGGGAGGAGCCCCTCTTTGATGTAGTAGAGTATGGTCGATTTATTCAGACCGCTCTTTTGAACGAGGGTCGCCATTTTGAGTGACATCTTTTATCCTTTGTGTCGGAATCGATGCAAAAGTGCATCTTTGGATAAAAGTATATCGGAAGAAATCTTAAAGTGTGAAGTGATACTCTACACTTTTTACTTTAATTCTCCCCAGTTGTTACCGATCGATACAGAGCATTTGAGCGGAACTTCGAGTGTATAGATCGATTCCATCAGATCCTTTGCCCACTGTGAAAAGTTTTCAACCGCCTCCTCTTTGACCTCAAAGATGAGTTCATCGTGGATTTGGAGGAGCATTCGGGCTTTATCTGTGTTGATCTCCTCCTCAAATTTATTCATCGCAAGTTTAATAAGATCGGCGGCACTTCCCTGAAACTTTGTATTGACCGCCTCTCTCTCAAATCCTGACTTCTCAAAGGCATTGGCACTCTCCCAATCAAAGACCCGTCGTCTTCCCAATAGGGTATAGACGGCATTCTCCCGCTTGGCACTCTCCTTGATCGACTCAAGATAGCTCTTGACGGTAGGGAAGGTAGCAAAGTAACTCTCGATGTACTGTTTCGCTTCTGCCGTGCTTACGCCGATCGTTTGGGCGAGTTTTCGACTTCCCATACCGTAGAGCAGACCAAAGTTGATACTCTTTGCGACACTTCGCATCTCTTGGGCGCGATCCTCTCCAAAGATTTTCGCAGCGGTTTGGAGGTGAATATCGGCATCACTCACAAAGGCTTCAAGCAGTGTATGATCTTTACTAAAGTGTGCTAGTAGTCGTAACTCAATCTGTGAGTAGTCGATACTTAAGAGTTTATACCCCTCTTGTGCGATAAAACCTTGTCGAATTTCTCTTCCCAGTTCAGTTCGGACGGGGATATTTTGGAGGTTGGGATTTTTGGAACTGAGCCGTCCTGTGGTAGTACCTGTCTGTAAAAACTGGGTATAGATGCGATGATGAGCATCTTTTTTGCCCAAATCGAGAAGGGGTTTGATATAGGTGGATCGTAGTTTATAGATCTCTCGATACTCTAAGATTTTTGGGATGATAGGGTGTTCATCATAGAGATCATGGAGTACCTTTTCGTTGGTACTGTAGCCTGTTTTGGTCTTTTTGGAAGCTTTTAGACCCAACTTCTCAAAGAGAATTTTACCGAGCTGTTGGGTGGAGTTGATATTAAACTCTCCTTCGGCAAGTTCATAGATCGATTGGGTTAGCGTTTCAATGGTATGGTTAGCACGATCTAGTAGCTGTTCGAAAAAAGGAACATCCACCTTGATACCGGCATCCTCCATCTCGATGAGCGTTTGGATAAAGGGGTACTCCACCTCTTGTGCCTCTTTGGTGAGGGTAGGATCAAGCTTGTCTTGAAAGAAGCGGTAGAGTTTGAGTGTCATCCAGGCATCCTCCGCCGCATAACGCGTTGCACTATCCAGATCGACGGATCCGAAATCCTCTCCCTTTTTGACCACATCTTTAAACTTGACCATCTCATATTGAAAATAGCGTTTTGCCATATTATCCAGTCCCGCGCTCAATGAGGAGTCGAGAAGCCATGAGATGATCATGGTATCACCGTGAGGGGTAGGGAGTTGGAGATCGAAGTTGTGTTTGAGAATCTTGTAGTCATATTTGAGATTTTGCCCGACGATTGGGAAACTAAGGAGTCTTTTGAGTGCGTTTTTTGCCTCTTCGTGTGTGATCTGATCCCCGACTCCTAAATAGTGGTGGGCGATGGGGACATAGTAGGCTTTTTGCTCATCAAAGGCAAAGGAGAATCCGACAATCTTGGCGGTGCGACTCTCGAGTGAAGTGGTTTCGGTATCGAATGC
>JALVVN010000013.1 GCA_027023405.1 Campylobacterales bacterium | reverse complement strand
GAAACCGGTATTACACTTCAGATCCTCGATCATTCACTCAACGGTGGGAAGCCACTCTACCGATCGTGGGGCTTAACACAACAGATCTCACCGAATAAAAACATCAACTTTCTCAAATGGCTTGCTACACCATTCCTCTCTCGGGTCATCAAGCGGTTAGAGCTTTTAGGTGAGGAGAAGTTTTTTGAAGAGATCGATACACTTCAAAAGCCCTATGATTTTTATGACTACCCTTACAAAAAACGACCGACCAATCGTGAAGCGATTCTCCCTTTTGCAAAATATCTCTATAAATTTACCAAACGACTCATTCTCAAAGCGCTCTACTTCGAAGAGTGGTTCTTGATGGTCAATCTGAACCCCGCAACTGCGCACGATCTCAACAGCTACAAAAAGATCACTTCACCGCTTGGTATTATGTGGGCGGATCCGCATGTCGTTGAAAAAGAGTCAAAAGATGGCTACTATGTCTTCGTAGAAGAGATGCCCTATAAAACGATGACCGGTCATTTGGCGGTTTTGGATATGGATCGCGAAGGGAATGTCACCAAATCTACCAAAATTCTCGATACCGGTTCACACCTCTCATACCCTCATATCTTCAAGATCGACGACACCTACTATATGATTCCAGAAAGTGGTGCCAGTCGCAAGATCTCCCTCTACAAAGCGACAAACTTCCCCTATGAGTGGGAGCTGGAGATGCATCTGATGGAGGATGTCAAATCTGCTGATACAACACTCCTGCATCACAACGGCAAATGGTGGATGTTTGTCAATATCGATGAAGATCAAAACACCCTGCTCTACAATGAACTCTTTTTGTTCTACGCCGATGACTTTAAGACAACAGAGTGGACACCTCACCCCCAAAACCCAATCATTTCCAATGTCGCAAGCTCCAGACCGGCAGGAAATATCATCCATCACAACGGTAAGTTGATCCGCCCCGCACAAAAATCCTCTCTGCGTTACGGACACGGAACCTATTTCAATGAGATCGAACTACTCACTGAGAATGAGTATCAAGAGAAGGAAGTTGGTTCAATTATTCCAAATTGGGATAAAGCCATCGGTGGCACACATACATTTAACCAATGCGCTGATCTAACCATCATCGATGCATGGGGGTTAAGACGAAAATTTTAATTCCTAACAATTCACTAACACTAATTTTATATAATTAGATTAAATTAATAAGATTAGGAGTGAAAATGGTTAGAAATATTTTATCTTCATTGATATTTTTAGTAATCGTAGCAGGTACTGTACTACTCATCCAAACCAAAAGTCAAAAGCGGAATTATATTCAAGACGGGTCTAATCATAGTCATCTCTAGTTTAAAAATATTTTCAGTATAATTCCTTATTGAAAGGTTTAAAAATACATGAAAATATTATCTCTTCTTTGATTTTCTTATTTCTTGTCGCAATAGGCGTATTGATTATTCAAAGCAAAAATAGTCGGGCTAAACTAACCCGCTAAATACTCAATCTTTTAGATCGATAACGATACGCCCTGGGTTTTGAAGTGTAAAAACACGATAGGGTGTCGCTTTTTTGAGTTTGATTGTAAAAAGATACCCCTCATTTTCTTCGGGTAAAACTTCAAAACCATTTATCAATTTACTATGTGAAAATGAAGGAATATGCGCTGAAAGATTACGATACCCTTTAAGCTCACCATCTATCTCAAGAGCTCCTTTTTTATCTTTTCCAATCTCGTACACCCCGACACTATTACTCAAAACATAAGAGTTCTTTCCCAAAACACCTTTGTATTGATAACAATCAAAAACAACTCTCTCAAATCCATGATGCTTGTGCCATCGAATACGCCGCACATCAAGATCACTTCCTCCGTTACCTCCGCTAAAATATCCACTCACTTTATAAGAGGTTTTTCCCTCCTCTTGTGTTGCTCGACCTTGATGGTATAAAAAAGCTATAAACAAAGCCAGTACAAAGGTGGGTATCCAAAACCCCAAAGCATTTTTTGATATAAACAGTGATGACGCTTTTTTTAAAACCTCTTTTTTTTCCATGAAATTATTTTAACATAAACTCATTTACTCTATCCGGCTGATAAGTGAAAGATTAAACAATTGATATTTTTTAAGCATATCCAACACTTTTACGATTCGTTGATATCGAACAGTTTTGTCAATAATAAGATCAACCGCTTTCTCTTTTTGAGTGATCTTCTCTAGATCTTTTTCCATTTCCAAGAAGGTGATCCGTTTTCCATTGTATGCCAGTGCATCTTCAGATAACTCAATACGAATCGGCTCTTTTTCGGTACTTTTTTGGGCTTGTGTACTTGTAGGAAGCGCAAGATTTAAGACGCGTTCATTCTTTTTAAAAGTAGCGCTCACCAAAAAAAAGATCAGCAGTATAAAAACCACATCGATAAGAGGGGTAATATCCGGGGTCAGTGGAGCTCGTCGCTTCATATCCGATCTCCCGCCTCTTGGATAAACTTCGCTTCAAGCCGATCAAGCATCCCGATCAAAAAGTTATACCCTAAATAGTGAGGTATTGCCACAATCAACCCCGCAACCGTCGTCACAAGTGCCATCGCGATCCCTCCGGCAAATATGCTCGGATCATCCATCCCTTTTTGAGAAATTGTTTCAAAGGCAATCAATACCCCCACAACAGTACCTAAAAGCCCCAAAAGAGGCGCAATGGAAGCAATACTTTTAACAATACCCAATCCCTTCTCAAGCGTGATCATATATGCCGCGATACGATCCTTGCTCTTTTCCAAGAGATATGCCCGATCTGTCGATACGCTATTTTGCCCCGATTTCAGCAGTGAATCTGCTATGGCTTCATACTTTGTGCGTATTATCATCAATTGAATAGCCTTATAGATCATTACACTCCACCCTATCACATTTAATGCAAGCAAAATATACATGATCACACCACCTTGCTCAAAATAACTCATTATCGTCTGCATACTCATCCTTTCAGTTTAAATTCTATCGGTATGGTCAACTCCAAATGCCCTACACCCATCTTGGCAGGAATGGGAGGGAGAGATATTGACTCAAGCGTTCTCTTTGCTCCCTCACTTAGCCATCGATTTGGCGCACCTAGCACTCTAACCGATCTAATCTCTCCGTTACTCGACACACGAAATGCTACCTGGACTATTCCTTGAATGTGCATTCGTTTTGCTGCTCTCGGATAGTAGAGGTTCTCTTTTATTCGTTGTCGTATCAGCGCTAAATAGTGTGCCTTTTGTGCTGTATCGATCTTTGCTCGCCTCAATTGCTGCCGTACAGTATGTTGAGGCTCAAGGGGTTGAGACTGAACTTGGGGTTCTATCTTTTTGACTACCTTTGCAACGCGTTTGTGTCGGATATGTCGTTTGCGATGTTTTTTTCGCGGTTGTTTCTTTTTGTGTGGCTTGTTGATCTTTTTTAGCGCTTTCTCTTGTATGATCCTTTTGGGCTCAATCGGATCAGGTGGTAAAATGATCGGCTCAACCTGATGCTCTATCTTAGGAAACGGAACTATTTGGTGTTTTGGCTTTGGAATCGTCACAGGCTTTGGGAGTGGAGGGGTCAATGTCGCTAAGCGTATATGAATGGTTGATTTGTTATTGATAGCCTCTTTTTGTATTTTATGTATCGATATCACATGCAAACAGAGCCAGTGCACCCAAGCTACAATCAGTAAAATACCAATAAATCCACCCTTTGACACTGCCAACCCTTATGCTAATCCCCTAATTATAGCTCACTAAAGCTAAGTCCTGCTCAATATTGGCACGAAAGGTAACATTTCCGTTTTAAAATACTACATTTATTAAAAATATATTTACATAATGATATAATTGCTCTATTATATTTATATATAAAAATTACTTTTATAAGGATGTCCATAATGTATTTAGATCGAACACTTCTTCAGACTTCTCTGCTTTTTGCACTTAGTCTGAGTATGGTAGGTTGCGGAAGTTCATCTGATCTTACACAATCAACAAGCTCTTCGAAGAATCACTCTCCGGCACCAAAGCCCACTTCATACACACCCCAACCCGGCGTACATATTAATGAGTTTCTCGCCTCCAATCTCAATACCGCTATGGATCCGGATTACTACACATTTAGTGACTGGATTGAGCTCTATAATAATAGCGATACAACACAAAATATCAGCGGTTATTATCTTAGCGATGATACGGATAAACCGACAAAGTGGCAATTCCCGGCAAATACGACTATCGCACCGCATGGCTATTTAATCGTATGGGCTGACAAAAAAGATAAAAAGAAAAAAGCGCTTCATACCAACTTCAAACTCTCTTCAAAAAAAGAGCATCTACTCTTTAGTGATCCAAACGGCACCACTATCGATAACTTCTCATTTAAAGATCAAACCGCGGATATTTCAGCACTTCACAGCACGCAAGGAATCCTCTATATGAGTCCCACTCCAGGTAAAGCCAATGCACAAACTTACACGACAAATAAGCGAAGCACAGTACCCACTTTTTCAAAAGAGGGTGGCTTTTACAACGATAGCTTTACACTCTCTTTGGAAGCACCAAGCAATACGAGGATCTATTATACGACAGACGGTTCTATTCCTAACAGCAGTTCTCAAACCTATTCTAGTCCCATTACGGTCTCAAAAAATATGACTATCAATGCTGTTGCGGTAGAAGAGGGGCTCTTCCCAAGCCGAATGGTAACACATACCTATCTCGAAAATGTCGAAAGTAAACTGCCTGTCGTCTCACTGACCGTCGATCCTACCTATCTCTATGACAATAGAGTCGGTATCTATGTAGATGGTACAAACGGTAAGGTTATCAAAGGGTGCAAACATGATGACTCAACACCGCACAACTTTGGACAAAAATGGAAACGCCCTGCTACCGTTGATTACTTTGATGCTTCACATAATGAGCAGTTTACCATCGGTGCCGATATCGCTATTTCCGGAGAATGTTCACGATTTTACAAGAAAAAATCATTTAAATTTAATCTCGATAGCAAATATGGCACAAAATCTCTACACTACAACTTCTATCCCGACAAACAGATCGATAAAATCAAAGACTTTAAGATTCGTGCCGGTAACAGAGGATATGAAATAGGGGATATCTTAGCGGCGAAGATTGTCAGTGACGGTAAGCTAAATATCGATTATCAATCGTATCAAACAGTCAAGATATTTATGAACGGTGAATATTGGGGCGTTTACAATATTCGTGAAAAAAAGAGCAAAAATTTTATCAAAAATAACTATCCTGATGTTGATACAGATAATCTTGACATCATCAAAAATGGCAAAATTGTGAAAGAGGGAACACTTGATGCCTACAAAGAGCTCGCCAAAGCCAATACCCCTCAAAAGATGAGTCAGCTTGTCGATGTGGACAACTTTATCGATTATGCTATACTTGAAATTTATAGCGGTAATGAGGATTGGAGCTACTCCAACACGAGAGCATGGCGAGAGCGTAAACCCGGTGCAAAATGGAGATGGATGCTAGATGATCTCGATGAAGGGTTTATCAACTATACTATTCACACTGATAATCTTAACGGATCTGATGGCATTCGATCAGATGACCATGAACTCTCACACATCTTCAATACTCTGATGCAAGATCCTGCTATCAAAGCGCGTTTTAAAAATCGGTTCAACCAATTGCTAGACACCACATTTTCACCTGAAAATATGACCAGACTAGCAACGGAAATTTTCAATGAAAGAGAGCCTTATATGCCCAATCAAGAACCTGCAAAATGGTTTATCGGAAGTGAAGGGTATGATACATTACCACACGATTATCCAAAGTATAAACAAAACCTTTTCACATTTGCACAACAGCGTCGTGATATTGTCCGTGCACAACTTCAAAATTTTTAGATAGCCCTTTTGAACGGGCGATCTAAAACAAACGAGATCAGCGCTACCACTGTGATCAGCGCTGAAATCAAAAAGATATACTCTCCATAGAGACGACCCGCCAACAATGATCCGACAAAACCACCCAATCCAAATCCAAATCCATAATAAAATTGTGCTGCAAGCTTCTTGTCCGAATAGCATCGATAGAGATAGCTCATCGTCGCAGTATGATAGAGCG
This sequence comes from Campylobacterales bacterium, assembly GCA_027023405.1. Taxonomy (GTDB): domain Bacteria; phylum Campylobacterota; class Campylobacteria; order Campylobacterales; family QNZT01; genus QNZU01. The sequence continues at coordinate 8,386 of JALVVN010000013.1, read as the reverse complement.
CAAAACTAAACGCATGCAAACTTTGTGAGAGATAGACCCAAAAAAGTGAACTAGGCAATAGGTAGAGGATCATCCACCTCATCGCCGTTACCAAGATAGAAAAAGCGATCAGTTTACGCAAATCGTAACGAATAATATACTCTTGAAAATAGAAGAGTACAATTTCGCACACTACCCCAAAACTCCAAAGATAGCTCACCGTCGCAAGATCAATCCCATGCTCATTTTCATAAATAGTAAAAAATCCATAAAACGCACCAAACCCGACCTGCATCAAAAAGATACTCACCCATAACAAAAGATGTTTACCAAGGTCAAACAACTGATGAGGGGTCTCTTCCTGCTGATCTTCATCCTCCCCTTTGGCGATCAGAAAGCCAAAAATCGCACTCATTACCACGCTCACCGCAATAAAATGAAGTCCCATCCAGACATCAAAAATCCGCGCCAATACCAGTGCAACGAGGATAAATCCAAGCGATCCAAAGAGTCGTGATCGTCCAAACTTTTCCTTTTTCAAAAGCAATAGTGCATGCGACTCAATATAGGGTAAAACAAAACTAAAAGAGAGCCCAAAAAAGAGATTACTCACCGCAAAAGCATAAAAGTTTTCAAGTGTGAGATAGAGAAGCGGTATGCCCGCTATCATCATCAATAGATTGATATAAAAAATCGTTCGTGTGAGTCGTAACTTCTTGAGAAAGAAAAAAGGGGTCAAAAAGCGCATCAACGGGGCGATAGAGAGAATGATACCGATCTGTGTCGCACTATATCCTGACGCATGCAATATCTTGGGCAAAAAGATCACCCACACACCGATAATACTAAAGTAGAAAAAGAAAAAGGCGGAGATTTTAAAAAAAGCCGATCCTCTCAAGGCACTACGCTTTGATAATGGAAGTACCGGAAAAGAGATCTTGCACACCTCTCCTATCTTTTCGAAATAACGGCACTAAAAGAAGTATAACCGAAAAAAAAGCGATATTAAAAAAGAAATATCGAAGAAATGCACTTGCAACTGAGGGTTTTTCATCGCTTTGATTCTCAATTGCTCTGATCTCATACGCCTTCATGCCGGGCGTCTGCCCCTTTTGCGAAAGAAACCAAACCACTAAGGCACCCAAAGGAATCAAAATGATTGCCCATGCCTCCAAACGATGAGATTCGACACCGCCACTTCCTTTAAGTCCATCAAATACCAAATAGATCACTCCATAAAAGATTGGCATTGCCAACAAAAAACTATCGGTCATAAAAGCTTTAAACCGCTCGTAAAGTGTCGCATAATCGCGCAACTCTTTTGGATCGTCAGGGGATTTGGGGTCTATTTTTTTCTGTTTTACATCACGCCATCTCATAGATAGAAGTATAGGAAAATCCCTGTTAATAATAGATAAGATATAATAAGCTAACAAAACCACCATAAGGATTACGATATGAAAAAACTCAGTTTAGCTCTTTTGCTCATGCTTCAATCTTTTGCACTTCAAGCAGATGAGACGAATGCAACCCAAGCACAAAATAGCCATATCCCAGATGGAATTAAATACATTAAAATGTTAGGCGGTGCACTCAAAAGTGAATTGCAACAACATCTTAAAGCCGATCCAAGCGGGAAAGAGGCTCTAGACTTTTGCTCCTCCAAAGCTGAAGAGATCACTAAGTCAATCAATGACAAACTTCCAGAAGGAGCTTCAGTCCGCAGAACCGCACTCAACTACCGAAACAAAAACAATGCACCCGATCCCATCGATCAAGGGATAATGGAGGTCTTTAAAAAAGCCGCCGATGAACACAAACTCACACCACAAAATATCATCAAAATTGAAGATGGAAATTACACTCGCTACTACAAACCGCTCTTAACAAAAGCCGTTTGCCTCAAATGCCACGGTACCGAAGTCAGTGATGATCTCAAAAATTTGATCAAAGAGAAATATCCAAACGATAAAGCACTTGGGTTTAAAAACGGAGATTTTCGCGGTGTAATTGTCTCTAGGGTAAAAAAATAGTATAACGATCTAATGATCGTTATCACACTAGATGCTTTTCTAATCTATCCAAAATCTGTAAAAACTTCTTTTTAAAAAGTGTTTTAAGTGAGATAAACACACTAAGCGAAATAAATACATAAACAATCCCTTGTTTTATAGACAAAGGCACAATGACAAAAGCTAGTATCACGCTTGTATCAAACCATTTTTGACTCACATACCTACGCACAACATACCGAAGCCATACATACTCAACGACAAAAAGCATCACACCGATAAGTATCGAGATCGCTACCCACTTAAGATTGATCCTATCTTGAAAATAGTTCATCAGTAGCGTTATAGCTATCAGAATAGGTGTCATATATTTCAACTGTTCCAGATGCTTTTTGTGTTCTGCGATATAGTTTCTCATAATAGCTTTCTCCGCATCACACCTAGCCCGATCTAGCAATCTAGATCAGTCTTTAACACCGCACCGCTACTTGCATTGGTCACAAGTATGCGGTACTGTTTGAGCCAAGAGCTCTCTAGCTCTTTTTTCTTCGGTGTGAAATTTTGGCGTCGTTGCTCCAACTCTTCACCACTTAGACGCACTTCAAGTTTGTAGTTATCCACATCGATATCGATAATATCACCGTCCTGGATCAGTCCGATCACACCACCTTCCGCCGCTTCCGGACTGACATGACCGATGCTTGCACCTCTGGTTGCTCCACTAAAACGACCGTCCGTGATGAGCGCTACTTTGTCGCCGAGTCCCATTCCGGCGATCAGTGAAGTGGGTGCCAACATCTCCTGCATTCCCGGCCCTCCTTTGGGTCCCTCGTAACGGATCACGACGACATTTCCGGGCTTTACTTTACCGCCGACGATACCGCTAATCGCCTCTTGCTGTGAATCAAAGCAGATCGCAGTACCACTAAAGACACGCATATCGGGATCGATTCCCGCGCTCTTGACGACCGCCCCTTCACGCGCCAAATTTCCAAAGAGGATCGCAAGACCGCCCACTTTGGAGTAGGGGTTGTCAATCGTGTGAATAATATTGGTGTCTGTGATCTTACTACTTGCGATCCGCTCCCCAATACTCTCTCCCTCAATCGTAGGGTTGTCCAAATGGAGCAGATCGCCCCGCTTGGAGATCTCGTGCATCACCGCACTCACACCGCCGGCATTGTGAATATCCTCCATATGCACACTCGTAAGCGATGGTGAAATTTTGGCGATATGCGAAACCTTTTTGCTCATTTCGTTGATCTTCGCCAGATCAAAATCAACCCCCGCCTCTTTGGCAATCGCCAACATATGAAGTACGGTATTGGAGCTTCCTCCCATCGCCATATCGACGGCAAAGGCGTTGTGAACCGCTTTTTCGTTGATGATATTTCGAATGCGGAGTCTCTCACTCTCCTGCTTGCTCTTTGCGATCTCGCAAATGCGTCGTGCCGCTACTCTTAGCAACTCTTCTCTCTCGGGAGTTTGTGCCAAAATCGTACCGTTTCCTTTGAGTGCTATCCCCATCGCTTCCATGAGGGTATTCATCGAATTTGCCGTAAACATTCCGGAGCATGATCCACCGCTCGGACACGCCGCACACTCGATTTCGACTAGTCTCTCCTCGCTCATATTCCCCGCTTCATACTCACCGACCGCTTCAAATGCCGTCGCTAGATCGATGCTTGTGCCATCCTTGAGCTGTCCCGCTTTCATCGGTCCACCGCTCACAAAGAGTGTCGGGACATTGACCCGAAGTGCACCCATAATCATACCCGGTGTGATCTTGTCACAATTAGGGATACAGATCATCGCATCAAGCTTATGCGCATTCATCACTGTCTCGATCGAGTTGGCGATGATCTCACGACTTGGCAGTGAATAGAGCATACCGTCGTGTCCCATCGCGATCCCGTCATCGACACCGATAGTATTAAACTCAAACGGCACACAACCGTTTTTTCTGATCTCATCTTTGATGATCGCGCTATATTTATCCAAAAAGAAGTGCCCCGGAATAATCTCGATAAAGGAGTTTGCCACCCCAATAAAGGGTTTGGAAAAGTCCTCATCCTTCAAACCAGTCGCCCGAAATAGACTCCGATGCGGTGCCCTGTTGTACCCTTTTTTGACTTCATCACTTCTCATATGATTTCCCCCCCTTTGTTTGTTTTTTCTATTGTAGCTAAATGTTGATTTTTAGACGCTTTTGTGTGATATAATCGCTTCTATGAAATCAAATATTAATGAACTCTGCAACCAACTCATCGAACCAAACGACCTTATTCTTCCAACTGATCTCGAAGATTTGGGCATCACGCTTTGTGACGAAGGTATATGTGCCCTCAAAATTTTCTCCAAAGATCCGATCCCTCTCTCGAGGCTCATTCCCATCCTCAACGATTTTAGCTTTTTTGTCCAAAATGAAGTCACCTTCAAGCTCCACGACTACTATGTCACCAAAGTTGGCTTGGCAAACCATGACGAAGCGCTTTTACAAAATCACAAAAACAATATTTTAGAGGTACTTCGTCAGACACTCAAAGGCAATCTCAAAAGCGGTAAGCTCTTTACCCTTGTCTATCGAGAAAACTTTTGTAAGCGCGGTATTTTGTTGATGCGATCATTTGTCAGCTATATCGATGAGATCGTTGAGGAGTTTCACGAAACGCTTCTTGTCGATACACTTGTAGCAAATCCGCTGATCTCTCGCTACTTTTTAGACTACTTTTTGACCAAATTTCAACCTCGCCTAAGCGATCGTGAACAGCGTATGCAATTGCATCGGCGCCAAATCGATGAAGCGTTTAAAGAAGTTTCCAATATTAATGATGATCGTGTCCTAAAATATTTTTATAAACTTCTTCAATCCATCACCCGAACGACATTTTTTAACGATCCCCAAAGTGATACTTTCGGACACAAAATCGACCTCACCGATCTCAAAGCCCACCTGCGCGGTATTCAACCCTCTATCGAGAGTTTTGTCTATGCACCCGATCTACGAGGTACACATCTTCGTATCTCTAAAATCAGCCGTGGCGGGATTCGCTGGAGCAAACGCAAAAAGGGCTTCCGTCAAGAGATAAAATCACTCATGGCAACCCAAGAGGCAAAAAATGCTATCATCATCCCAAACGGTGCCAAAGGTGGATTTGTAATCCTCAAAGATTCTATAAATAAAGCAGAATTTGAGAACTACTACACTCGTTTTATCTCTACCCTCCTCGATCTTGTCGATAATCAAAAGGAGCATACTTCTTACCATCCCGACGGGATAATCTGCTATGATGATTTTGACAGTTACTTTGTCGTCGCTGCTGATAGAGGTACGGCAAGCATGAGTGGCGTGGCAAATAGGATCGCCAAGGAGCGTAACTTTTGGCTCGGAGACGCTTTTGCTAGCGGATCTGAGACAGGCTACCACCACAAAAAGCTCGGTATCACCGCCAAAGGTGCGATCAAAGCTTCACAGAGGCACTTTATCGAAAAAGGGATTGACTTTTATACCCAAACGATAAGCGTCGTAGGAGTTGGATCGATGAGTGGAGATGTATTTGGAAACGGCTTGATCGAAACACCGCACTTCAAACTTATCGGTGCAATTAGTCACAACGAAATCTTTATTGATCCGAATCCCGATATCTATGTTGCCTATGAAGAGCGAAAACGCCTCTTCTATACGACTAGCGGAAGTTGGCATGAGTATGATCCGACTAAAATCTCACAAGGTGGAGGTGTATTTAAAAGAAGTGACAAAACAATCCCTCTTTCAGCGGAGATTCAAGCACTTATAGGAACCGATCATGACTTTATGAACGGAGAAGAGCTGGCGCAGGCACTCCTCAAACTCGATGTCGATCTTCTCTATTTCGGCGGGATCGGCACCTATGTCAAATCCTCTTCCGAAAACAACTTGACGATAGGCGACAAAGAGAATGAATATGTCCGTATCGATGCGACTGACCTCAATGCCTATGCCGTCTGTGAAGGTGCCAACCTTGCCCTCACGATGCAAGCGCGTATCGACTACGCACTCAAAGGAGGGCACCTCAATCTCGACAGTATCGACAATGCTGCCGGCGTTAATACCAGCGACCACGAAGTCAATTTTAAGATCCTACTCAACCTTGCCAAAAAGCGGGTCAAGATCGACGAAGATGAGCGCATCCGACTCCTCAAAGAAGCAACTGATTTTGTAGTTAACCGTGTGCTAGAGGAGAATTCGTTGCAATCTCTGGCTATCTCCAAAGATCAGCAACGAAGCCGTGAAAAACTCAAAGATTTTAAAAAGACAGTACGCATTTTAGAGTCGGAATTGGATTTTTTTCACCGTTCACTCTTCTTGATTCCTACGGATCGGAACTTCTTAGAAGTAGTTGATAATAAAGGGCAAATTATCCGACCGATTTTAGCTACGCTACTGCTTTATAGTAAAATCTTTATCGAAAATCTTCTCCTCACATCTCATCTTATCAAAGATAAACGAATGCAAAACTATCTTTTTGATTATTTTCCAACTATTTATCGAGAAAAATTTCAAGAAGAAATCCTTATTCATCCACTTAGGGATCGTATTATTGCAACATCATTTGCCAACTATTTGATCAATACTTACGGCTCCTCACTTCTTAAAACTTATGGTGATTTGGATCGGATGAAGTTTATTGAAAAATTGGCGTGGTATAATAGTCAGAAAAAGGAAAATCCATGATTAAATATACAATTATTTTAATATTAACCATCTTCTTTATCGTTGGATGTGGTGATCAAAAAAGCACGGGTGAAAAGTTTGGTGAAGCGGTTACAAAACTTCGTAAAAAAACACCACTACCTACACCATCGATAGAGGTCAATAAAACTCAGCCAAAGAGTCAAAAGAGCACTGCTTCAACACCACATCCGGAAAAATCCTCCACTAAAAGTCTCAAAGAAATTGCTAAAAAGGCAAAGGAGAAGATCGGAGATCTTGTAAAACCTGCAAAAGAGCTCAAAGAGGATTTAAAAGGTGCCATCTCAATTACAAAAGAGAGTGTTAAAGAGGTTATTCACGAGAAGAAAGATCAGGCAAAAGAGGGCTTACTCAAAGTCAAATCTTTTGCAGGTGAAACCAAAGAGAAACTCAAAGACGAAGCCAAAAAGATACAAAGTCTCATCAAGGCGGATCAAGCTGAAAATTGACAAACTACCAAAAGAAGATCAAAAATTTCTACAACAGATCGTAGATAAATACCGTTTCTCTTTTCAAGAGAAGCGCCAACTAATCGAGATCGCCATCGATCTACATATGTGGCAAGAGCCCTCGTTACAAATGCTTTGGAATGATGATCTTGATACCAAATACCAAGGCAAGCAGCTCAAAAAAGCGCATCTTGATCATATTAAATCTTACTATCAAGCACTACAAAATCAACCAACTGACTACTCTAATATACCCGATAATTCTCCTCGTATTTCACCCAAAATAGTGGTTCAAGAAAAACGCGATCTCGGTTTTGGATTATGTCCTGTTGCATCCCCAAAAACACGCTGTTGCAATCTCCTAACACTAGATGCCGTGCAAAGTTGTGGATTTGACTGCTCCTACTGTTCGATCCAATCCTTCTACAATGAAAACAGGATTATTTTCGATAGCTCACTCAAAGACAAATTGCAAAATATTCAACTCGACCCCAATCAATTTTACCACATTGGCACCGGTCAATCGAGTGACTCACTCATGTGGGGAAATCATAACGGTATTTTGGATGATCTTATTGCATTTGCTCGAAAATATCCAAATATCATACTCGAATTTAAAACAAAGTCAGACAATATCCGCTATCTCCTAGAGTGTGAACTACCGCCAAATATACTTGTCACATGGTCTATTAACCCACAAATCATCATCGACCAAGAGGAGCATCTTACCGCATCGTTAAAAAATCGTTTAAATGCAGCAAAAAAGCTTCATGATAAAGGCATACTAGTAGGATTCCATTTTCATCCAATGATCTATTTTAAGGGCTACAGAGAGGAGTATGGAGCAATATTCAACTATCTAATAGAGAATTTTAACCCTGATAGGGTTGCACTTGTATCACTCGGAACACTTACCTTTATCAAACCGGTCATAAAACAGATTAGAAAAAGAGCCTTTCACTCAAAGATTTTACAAATTCCAATGGTTGATGCAAGCGGTAAAAAATCCTATCCACTTTCTATTAAAAAAGAGCTCTTTAAATTTGCCTATGATTCACTTGCACCTTGGCATAAAAAAGTCTATTTTTATCTTTGTATGGAAGATCATTCATTATGGAAAGATGTTTTCGGCTACGAATATCCAACGAATGAGGCATTTGAATTAGATATGAAGTTACATTATATACATAAAATAGAGAAGTTAAAAAAGTAAG
>JALVVN010000012.1:28969-52779 GCA_027023405.1 Campylobacterales bacterium | reverse complement strand
CTTAGCATCTCCTCATCCGCTTCTATCTCATAGATGCCGTGCCACGCTTTGATGATGGCTTTGTTGTAGTGGAAGATTCGTGGTTTTGGCTGTTGTGAGAGAAGGGTTATGCGAAGCTCTTTTTCATACTCTTTACCGGTGAGTGCCCGGTACTTTTGCAGTGTGTTGGCATGGATGATCTCTTGAAATTTATAGCTTTTAGGTTCGAGATAGATCTTTTTGCTGGAGTTTCCATCTTTGATAGCCGCAGCGACAAATCCTTTAACTTTACACGGGGAAGGAAGATTCATAGACCTGTTTTGTAGAGAGATTTCAGTACCAGCGATATGTATCTCTCCAAGTTTGAGTCCATCTTTCAAGATCGCTGTTGCGATGATCTTCTCATTCTCTTTATCAAGGGCGCTATAGTTGATCTGTATCTCATTTCCCACATATATGATCTTAAAGTTCATCGATTTAAATCGCTTACCGTTAGGGTGAGCATACCCGCTATGCTCCTTAGGATCGAGTTGATGATAGACAAAGGCTTGAAATAATTTTGCCATTACCCGTCGTATCGGGAGTCTTTTGGTAGGTAGCTTTGCATTGATTGTCAGCATTACATCTCTCCTCACTCTTAATCATAACATATCTCATATTACCCGCTACCTCCCGAAACAATCAGTAAAAAGCAATTCCTTATTTCTTTTTTTACCAAAAAATCTTCAAAACTCTCATTGATATTTACTAGACCCTAAAGGTTTTTTAGTTGTGATGATTGCAGGTGTGATGGTATAGAGCTCAAAACCGCTTCTTTGATGAAGCACTTTTAGGGTTGCATCCTGCATCATCGAAAAACTGATATATTTCTCAAGCTTCTCAAAACAAGCAGGATATCTTTCCGAGTAATTGTGGAGTTACCATCCTTAGCAAAAAGCTAAGGATAAGGAAGAAAAATTAGAGTAAGACTATTTGTGATTTAAGATCGGCTCACTACCCATGATGTCTCCACCGTAGGTGACTGTTGCCGTTTTACCGGCAGGGATACCGTAAATGGTGATGGTTGCACGACCGCTACAATCTGTCTTTGTAATGGTCGCATGATCATAAATTTTTGTTGTATTGATCGGTTGTGCAGGGTAGAGATCGCGTGCCAATGCTTTTGAATCTTTTTGAATGAGAAGAACTTGCTCACTACATACCGGTAGTGTGGTATTACCTTCATTTTTACAACTAAAACTTCCCTCTTCGAGTCCGGTACCACCGAGCGTAACTCTTCTTGAGACACCGATGCGTTTTCCATCAATTTTACTGTTAGCATAGATGAAGATATCTTTACCGACCATAGCGGGGGTGTATCGTAGCTCCGCATAGGCGACACCATCTTTGACATCGCTCGATTCAAAGGTCGATGTAGCGGCATTCATAATGGTTCTATTACATTGATCATAGCGATACTCATTACCAATCACATAACTGACATTATTTACATTACCGTTATCCCCCTCAAGATCATAGAGCTTCACGCTATTATTGGCACGATCAATCGCTGAGATCTCCCAACCTCCGATATTGTAGGGTTTATATTGCGTCTTGTTCGGTAGGATAATGAGTGTATCCATCACATTATCTTTTGAATTGTTTTTTGAATTGTCTTTCACATCAGAGGGGAGTTTATCACTGCTGTTTAGAATAAGTTGTTTATTGTCACGATCTAGTGTTCCTTTGTGCGAATAATAGGACAAACCGAAGAAATTATAGAGAGGTTTACCATATGCATCAAGTGGTACAGTGCTTTTATTGATATCAACTGCATGAGAATAGACTTTTGGGTTGCTGATCACACCGGTTTGTACTTTGGTACCGTCTTTTGCTCTATTCCCGTATCCGTCAACCACATGAATGACATACTTTTGCGTAAAGAGTCCCTTATTATAGCTTGTCGCATAAGGGACGATCGCCATACTAGAGCTCCTATTTTTCTCAATAGTTATAGGAAGTGTTTTTGTGAGCTTGATCTCACTTCCGTCAACGACAGCCGTTACATTGATACGCACTTGCCCTGATTTGCTATTTGTTTTGATGGCAACATCTCCGACCGATTTGGTAGCCGAATTTCCTTTTCCAAACTCAATCACATTTCCATGATGCCCTTGTGGATCAAAAAATTCAGCGTATCGATTATCGATCTCAAATTTTAGATAGGTAATAGCACGATCATCCGCTGCTTTTTTTGTAAAAAAGTTATTGATCTCATAATGGATATTTTCAGTTGCACCGCTGGTAATGGTGTCGATCTCCGGTGTAATTTTGATGCTATAGGTACCGTTAATGGTCTTATAAACATCACCAGACTCAGCAGTTGCATTACTATCACTACTGTTTTGATCCGCACCAGAGGAAACAGCACCGTCATAGACAGGTGTCGGATTGTCAATAGGCTGGAAAGGCTGAGGATTATTGCTCACTTGTCCCGGTTGATCATTCGTTATATCACTTTTTTTATTTTTGATGACACCTGCATCACCACTATCTCGCGCCACATTATCCCCACACCCACTCATCCAGAGTGCGGATACTGCTACAAAACTCAATAAAAACACGCTTTTTTTCAACTTTTCTCCTTCGTTTGTAAACTCATTACACGAAAATCGGCAGAAAAAAAAATATTTTTAATTGATATCTCAACATTGCCTATAGACATTTCTTCTTAAAAATGCTACCCCTTGAAACAAAAGTAAATTTTTTATCACTTTTTTGTGCGGAAGCTTTGATTTGTGTCGATATTTGAATAAAGTAAAACTTATTTTTACACCAACCAAACTAAAGGAGCGCATTGTGTTTTTAAGGGTTTTGATATTAGTCTCTTTGTTTAGTATCAGTCTCTTCGCTTTCTCATGCGATGCCTTTACTAAAAATACAATCGATATCTATGAAAATCGGGGTTCTATGGATGGTTTTTTAGGAATCCACAACAGTAATAAAATATTATCTTTAGAAAATGATCTCAACCTAAAACAGAGCAAAGATCACTTGAGTGCGAAACTCCAAAGAAACTTTAAGCATCATAAATTTGGCTTCAAATTTAGCTCTTTTAACTACTCAGGTAAAAAAAAGCTAACCAAGGATATCATTTTCAACAGTGAAGCCTTTGCCAAAGCATCGATGCTCCAAAGCAGACTTTCACTCAAATGGGCTCGGGGAAGTTATCGATACAAGGTTGCACAAGGAGTATTGATAGGCGCCGATCTCAATGGTATTCGCGCCAAGTTTTCACTTAATAATAAACACTATCACAAACATATCATTATCCCCTCTTTGGCACTTGACTACAAGTTTGATCTAGCTCAAGATTTGGCGATCTTAACCAAAACTTCACTCACGCCCGTCGGTAAAAATCGAACACTGGACTCTTATGCCGGTCTCGCAATCAAACTCCCTTTTCATCACTGTTCCTGTCTTAATATAGGCTATCAAGTGAGCCATATCAAGATCGACAAAAAAGATTTTCAAAATGAACTCGATTACAAAGGATTCTATGCAGGAATCACAATCGGTTTCTAATCCTCAATCTCTTCTAGCTCAATCGGCTCCAATTTTGGTTTCAGCATCTCAATAAATCTCTCCATATCCCCTACATAGGATTTGGACGCTCTGAGTCTCTCTCCCCACATTGGATTAGGGAAATGGCTATCATCCTCAAAACGCGCCATAATATGAAAGTGAACCTGCGGAAGTTCATTTCCAAATGAAGCGATATTGATCTTGGTCGGCTGAAAAAAGGAGAGCATCTCTCGCTCGATTACATCTAGCTTTGCCCAAAGTTGCAACTTGGTTTTAAACGGCACTTCACTAAACTCCCGATACTGCTCTTGGGTAAAGACTTTGAGCCACGGAATCGTACTTTCATGCTGTTCGATGCGTAGGTGTTCATCTTCATAGATATTTTGATTCATTCAAACTCCTTTACTTGCGGAGTTTCATTCTATTGGATATCAAATATTAAACCAATTAAAAAATATCTATAACTATTTACCTTTATAAATCTCACCGATCGTATAGGGTTTTTTGTGTTGAGCGCCATAATAGGTACGAATAATTAACTCCGCCAAAAAGCCTGTGACGATGAAGATCAGCCCAACAAAAGTGAGCATCACACCCAAGATTAAAAGCGGTCTTGTGCCGATGCTATATCCTAATATTTTAAGTATGAACATATAAAAATTAATTCCCATTCCCACTAAAAAGCTCAATATACCCATCGTACCAAAAAGGTGCATCGGCTTTTGACGATACTTCTCCATAAAGAGCATCAAAAGCAGATCACTCATCACACGAAAGGTGCGCCCTATGCCATATTTGCTTTCGCCGTGGATACGGGGGTGGTGTTTGACATCAACCTCCGTAATTTTTGCACCGTTGAGACTGGCAAGTACAGGGATAAAGCGGTGAAGCTCCCCATAGAGTTCAAGATTTTTCGCCACTTCATTGCGAAAGAGTTTGAGCGTACAACCGTAATCGTGCACATAGACACCGGTCAATTTACGGATCAATTTGTTGGCTATTTTGCTGGGAATTTTGCGCAGAAGCATACCGTCTTGGCGCTTGGCTCTTCGTCCTGCTACCACATCCCAATTGCCCTCTTTGAGCACGCGCATCATCATCGGGATATCACTCGGATCGTTTTGAAGATCACCGTCGATCGTCGCGATCAGCTCACCCTCAGCGAGATCAATTCCCGCCGCCATCGCCGTCGTCTGTCCGTAGTTTCGTTTAAAGACGACCACCTTCGTGCGACTATCCGCTTCCGCTTTCATCCGCTCCACGGTACGATCCGTCGATCCGTCATCCACAAGAATCAACTCATAGTCGATCCCCTCCAGTGCCTTGCGAATCTCCTCAAAAAGCGGTTTGACATTATCTTCCTCATTCATCATTGGCACGACCAGCGACAACTCTCTCATTTCTCTCCTACCTTTATCAGGGCGACTCCCCCTTTTTCAAATATCATATCAAATTTTTTAAAAGAGTTTAATTGATTGCGTCTTACAAGGGCAATCTCTCCTACTTTCGGGGTACGATTTGGAGTAATTTTGCGTGCATAAAAACTAAAACTTGGTGTATGTATATGGTACATCACCACCGTTTCATTGCGGTCTTGCACCAACTCTCCCGCCTCTTTGATCGGCTCCTGTTGCGCTGAACCAACCAGCGGTAGGATCACGAGATTGATCACCCCGATAAAGATCAGTGCGCTTAGTGTCGCTCTCGTATGCGCGCTCACACTTTTTGCACTCAGGGCTAGCGTCACGCCGATCGCCGTTAGCAACACTGCAAAATAGACCCAGTCAAAAAGCCCCTGCGCATCTTTGAGGATCCACACTGCATACGCATCTCTGATCTGCTCCAGACCACCGGCGTGGTAGAGATAGATTGGGAGTGCCAAAAGAAGCAGATAGAGCACTACCACCGTCCAAAAATCAAAACGACTCCCTTTGGTAGAGGCATAGGCGATCCCACCCAAGATAAAGAGCGGTGTATAGCCGTAGATCACATAGTGAGGCAGTTTCGTCCCCGAAAATGAGAAAAAGAGAAAAACAAATCCAAACCAGATCAGACCAAAGATCGTCACATCATCCCGTCGCTTCAACCCCTGCCAAAGCGCCCTCAAAATAGGCGCTGTAAAGGGAAGCAATCCCAAAAGCAATACAGGGATATAGTAGAGAAGCGATCCGTAGTGCCCCTCCATAGGACCTTGAAAACGACTGATATTGTGCTTGAGAAAAAATCCCTCGATAAAGCGATCCCCTTGTGCTAGATACTCCGCTACATACCACGGTCCGGCGACAACCAAAAAGATCATGATACCGACGGGGTTGAAGATCGCCCTACTCCACGCTCTCCACTCCCTTTTGTACCCAAAAAAGAGGAGCGAAACAGCAAAAGGAATAAGCACAGCGATCGGTCCTTTGGTCAGTGCTCCCAACGCCATAAAGAGAAAACTCATATAGATCGCCTGATTCTCTCTTGTCTGATAGTAGCGATAGATCGAAAAGAGCGTCAGCGCAATAAAGAGATTGAGCAGTGCATCGGCGATTGCCGCTTTGGCGATGATGGTGATCTGAAGCGCATTAAGCATCATCAACGCACTCCAAAAGGCACTTTCGCTATCGTAAAGCTTTTTGACAAATCGATAGGTCGCAAAGACCCAAAGCGTCGCGGCTATGGCAGAGGGAAGACGCACGGCAAAGGCGTTGAGCCCAAAGAGTTTGACACTCAAAAGCTGAAACCAATAGATCAAAATCGGCTTATCAAAGCGAAAATCACCGTTGAGATAGGTAGTGATATAGTCACCGTTTTGAAGCATCTCCCGCGTCGCTTCGCTAAATGCCCCCTCATCCAGATCAAAGAGCGGAACAAACCCTAGCGTCAAATAGAAACTCACTACAACCGCTACAAAGAGGATACCCACCTGCCACGCTCTCATCACCACTCCTCTTTAAACTTATACTCATAGATCAAATAGCTGACCCAGACCCCAATCAGAGATCCGACCAAGACATCACTTGGAAAGTGTCTCACTACGACCATGCGACTCAACGCTATCAAAAAAGCAAACCCAAAGAGCCACACCCACCCCTTACGAAAGATGAGCCAAAGCGCCGTCGCCACGCCGAATACGGTCGCACTATGTCCGGATGGAAAAGAGGTCAGATCATGTACCACATGAAAATAGTCAAAGCCATAATGCCCGTCATGGATCAAGTGCCCTGGACGAAAACGCCCCGCGACGATCTTCACCACCCAGACGGCGATCCCGCCCAGTGCCACACTCCAAAAGAGGTAGATGCTCTTCGTCGCTATCTGTGAATCACGATTTTTATACATATAGTAGAGCATAAGCGAGGGGATGAGATAATACTCCGACTTTCCCAAAAAGCTAATCTCATGGAAAAAGTGCGACCATGCACTCATGCGATGCGCCCAAAAGAAGCGCTCTACTCCCTTGTCAAACTCAAAATATGAGAGTGTTGCCATGATGAAAATCACCACCGTCGCTATAATCCCCACTCTACTTCTCAAGACGCGCCTCCTCTTTGAAAAAGAGATAATAGATGAGCTTTAAAATGATGAGATTGATAATAAACGAAAAGATCACATCACTCAAAAAGTGCGCTCCCTGCACCACGCGTGTCACCCCCATCAAGACTACAAATCCCAACGAAAGCGCAAAAAGCAACCGAGAGTGAAACAGATAGGCAAATGCCAAATAAAATGCCGCCGCCGCCAAATGTCCGCTCACAAAGGAGCAGTTGGATTTGCACTCTCCTTTAAGAGAGTAGTAGGGGGTAAAGTGTTTGTGGCTTTGGGGATCGAAGTGGTGAATTTGAACAGGGCGCGACCGAGTGCTATTCTCTTTGAGAATCGAATTTGTCACCAAGCCCGGTCCGATGATCAAAAAAGTGAGCAAAAAGGCGATCGCTTTGGGGTTGAGTGTGGGCAGTCTCTTGGCGCTTATGAGTTGATAAACCAGAAGCACCAAGAGTGCGACTACAGGCACTATCACAAACCACTTTACTTCATGATACAAAAAATCAAAAGGCTCCTGATGTTTGAGAAAAAATCCATCATTTACACGATAAAATAGCTCACTCACCCCTAAGTCAATCTGAGGGAAAAGGGCGAAGATCACTATACTCAGTATGCTAAAGAGGATAAAAAATCGAGAAAATCCAAACATCAATACCCTTTAAACCCTCGCGCATCGTAGAGTGTGTAGCTCCGCTCAAAATTATCATAGATCGGCGTTACCACGCGCTTGATGCGTTTGACTGACTCAAAATAGGGAGCGATCTTCGAAAGATCATCTTCATCTCCTACGAAGATAAAGTCTTTTCCTTTGAGCATATTGAGATCTCGATCCATGTGGTACTGATTTTCCATCAAATGTTTGGGATTGAAGATGTATGTTTTTTCGCCTAAATAGTAGTCAAACTCCGCCACACTTGCCCGTGTTTTGGAGAGGATGAAATGATCCTCATAGCGCGCTCTTACCCCTTTGATCCGCATCGAAATATCGCTCCAACCCATCACACGATGATAGGGATCGCTTTTGCGATCAAGCTGAAAATGCGCCATTTTTGCTAAGGTATGATAGTGATAGAGCATCATACCGAGCAGTGAATGAAAGAGGATCGAGCCGATCACCCATGACCTTTTTCTACGGTGTAGTAAATATGCCACCACTAAAATCGTCGCCGAAACATAAGCAGGTGCCGCCCAGTTGGCAAAGGCACGACTCAAGAGACTCAGCACTACGATAAATCCCAAAAGCGTGATACTAAAGTAAAAAAGGATCCTATAGCCCTCCTCCCGACGAAATGAACCGCGCACAATCATCATCAAAAAGACGCCAAAGAAGAGTGGCCCAAACAACCCAAACTGCGCCCCCAAAAACTCTAGCATATGGTTAGGGTGAAGGAGTTGCTTATCGATCTGAGAAATCTGCTTGGTATGAACAAAAGAGATAAAATCGTGCTGATAATTCCACCAAAGATTTGGCACAAAGATCACAAAAGCGATCGCTATCGCCGTATAGAGTTTGATGCTTCGCATATTGTGCCGATAGTGTGGAATTGTTATAAATACCAAAAAGACACTCACCAAAAAGAAGATAAAGTTATATTTACTCAAAAGCCCAAAACCGCTCATCACCCCTGCCAAAACCCAATCCGACCAATGATCCCGTTTGATCGCACGGATAAAAAACCAAAGCGCCAACGCCCAAAAAAAGAGCAACACCACATCCGTCGAAATAATCAGCGACGAAAGCCAGATCGAAGGAAGCGTATAAAAGGCAAGTGCGCTCCAAAAGGCGATCTCTTGGTCATAAAGCTCTTTGGCGATGAAGTAAATGACGATTGTCGTCAATGGATAGAGAAGCAACGCCCCCGCCTTGATCGCCAACACCCCGTCACCAAACAGCTTCGTCGTCAAAGCGATCAAAAAAGAGAGCATCGGCGGTTTTGAGTAATACCCCCAATCAAGATGCTTCGCCCAATTAAAATAGTACGCCTCATCCACATAGAGATCAAGCTTGAGTACATAAAGCATACATAATCGATACAAGAAGATCGCACCGATGATCATCCCCAACAGTATCACCTTGCTCTCTTGACTTTTATTCATTTAACGGCTCCGCAAATTTGAATCACCTATTTTGCCCAAAATTTGATTAATACGCCGTTTGTAATAAACTTGTAACCATTTTATCGTAAAATTTCACATCACAAAAAGAGGAGTGAATGATTATGAAAAAAATTTTATTATCTGCAGTCGGGGCTTTGACCCTTTTGAGCGCCAACCTTTGTGCTGACGGTGTCGTCGTCAAGTCCAAAGCGGGTACGCTGAAATTTAACGGTACACACTATCTCGGTTTTGTTCACAAAGACCCTGATAACGGTGAGAGTGATGACTACTTTGAGACACGAAGAAACTACTTCCAAGTCAAAGCCTACTTCAACGATATGCCCAAAAACTACGCTCGAATCACGATGGACACACACAATGAAAAAGATGGCGCGGTCAATGTATGGCTCAAGTATGCCTACCTCTACCTCGACAATGTTCTCCCCAATACAGGTGTGGAGATTGGTCAGGTACACCGCCCATGGATCGACTATGAGGAGCACCACAACTGGCTCTACCGAAGTGTCGCCAAAACCTTCATGGAGGAGCACAACGGCGCGCACTTTACCAATTCTGCCGACAAAGGAATCGATTTCAAAACCGCTACTGATTACTTCAGTAGTGAGATCGGTCTCTTCAATGGCGAAGGCTACCACGAAAAAGATACAGACGGAGAGAACGGGCTCTCATTTGAGTGGCGTTTGACTGCCAATCTTTTTGCAACCGGAAAAGAGCATGTGCACCCCGACAAAGAGACCTATTCCGATCTCTCATTCTTCGGACAATACAATACCAAGCACCTTAAAAATGATGAAGATTTCGTCTGGTACGGTGCCAACTTTGTCTATAATCAACCCCAATTTCTCATCGGTGCTACTTATGCAACTGCTGATGATGCAGGTACAGCGAACAATGCAAAAACAGGTAACGGATACAGTGTAAACGGTGAGTATCGTATCGATCCGACATGGTCACTCTTTGGGCGTTTTGATCACTTTGAAGCGGATGATGATAGTGAAAGAGAGGAGACAATCGCCGGTGTCGCCTACAAGTACAGTAAAAATGTAAAATTTCTCGCCAATCTCTTTGATATCAAAGATAAAGAGACAAAAGCGATGCTCACTGCCGAAGTAAATTGGTAGTGAGCAATGATCCAAGACGAAAATGTCCTGGATCATTATCTCCCTATATAATCGGGAACAAAATCAAATATCGACGCTGCCGTCACCATCACTAATGCAGCACTCAAACAGATGATAGCCACATTTCGAATCCCTATCTTCTTTTCCAAACTCTCCTGATCTTGAAAATCATCAATTTGCTCTAAAGTTGGTTCCATATTCCCACTCTCCTTATAAATATTATAGAGTTGAATTATAGTAAATATTATTTAATAGAAAATTAATATGACTCGATAATTATTCTTAATTGTAGAATTGTTTACTTGAAATTGCATCAATTGTGTTAGTATAATGCTAAATCAGTATAGAAAGGTTCAGTATGCTTCTTAAGTACATCATCACTCTACTATCTATTACACTTTTACCTATCATACTCATTGCCAATAGCAATGATACTGCACATAAGATTGATGACTGGGACTATAATACAACCCAAAATTCTCCGTTTCACTACGCTCGAGGTATCAAAGGTACACCGGCAATTCTCAAAAGCATGGCAATACCTGCACCCGTTATGGCGATGAAAAAGATGGGTCTAACCGTCGGCGGTGCACAAGATGCCAACAACTTTTATGACAATATCTACAACAATTACCTCCCCAAACTCTCCTCCATCACCTATGAGGGCGTCTTTAGCGATCACTACTTTCAAAACCCCAAAGCACCGGAGTGCCGCAATCTCTTCTGTCCCGCCTATGCGACAGCAGTCACCAAAGATTTTTTTGACGACTCCACCACACACTACCTCCAAGTAGGACTCGAATCCAACATCAACCCCGCCGACTTTAAACGCCCCAAACTCAATCTCGTCGTCGTACTCGATATCTCCGGATCGATGGCAAGTCCTTTTGACCGCTACTACTACGATCAAGAGCACTGCAAACACCAAGGTGAGGGAGAGCAAAAGAGCAAGATCACCATCGCCGCACAAGCGATCGCGGCACTCACCCGCCACCTCAAACCTGAGGACAATTTCGGTGTCATTCTCTTTGACGATCGTGCCTATCGTGCCAAGCCGCTTCGACTTGTCGCCCACACCGATATGGATGCGATCCGAAAGCATATCCTCGCTCTTCAAGCTAGAGGTGGCACAAATTGGTCGGCAGGCTACCAAGAGGCACTCGATCTATTCAAGCAAACAAGCACAAGCGATCCCGATACCCAAAATCGCATCATCTTCCTCACCGACGCGATGCCAAACAGAGGAGAGCTGCGTGAAAAGGGGCTCTTTGGATTGAGCAAACAAGTCGCTGATCGCGGAATCTACACCACCTTTATCGGGATCGGCGTCGATTTTAACACCGATCTTGTCGAAAAAGTGAGCAAGATCAGAGGCGCAAACTACTACGCCGTCCACTCTCAAAAGTCCTTTAAAAAACGGATGGATGAGGAGTTTGACTACATGGTCACACCGGTGATCTTTGATCTCAAGCTCACACTCCAAAGCGACGCCTACGAGATTGTCGCCGTTTACGGATCACCACAAGCTGATCAAAGCACCCAAACACTCCTAAGCGTCAAAACCCTCTTCCCTACCCCGACCGATGAGAAAGGTGCCAAAGGGGGCGTGATCCTCGTCAAACTCAAACAGCGCTACACCACCGACAAACCGATCAAACTACAAATCGACTACGACGACACAAAAGGAAAACACCACACCAACCAAACCGCCGCCACATTCAAACAGGGCTACTACTACCAAAGCCCATCCATCCAAAAGGCGATCCTCCTCGCCCAATACACCACACTCATGCAAAACTACCTACTCGACATGCGCCGAAACTGCAACGACCACATCGCGCCGATCCCCTACCCATTTCTACGCAAACGATGCGCCCTCGTACCGCAAGATCGCCCTATCTTCCGATCTATCGAAACATGGGAGAGACGATCCTGCCCGCTTGAAGTCAGCCCCGGATACCACAAACTCATCTCAATCTTTCTCAAACACTTTGAGAGCGTCAAAGCACAAGTCGCCGATCCCTCCCTCGAAAAAGAGCAAAAACTTCTACAACACCTCCTCAAAAAGAGTCTTGTTCATCTTCAGAAGGGAAAACAGAGAGTGGATGATTGGGGTGTGTCGAGATAGAGTTCTCTTGATACAAAATTTTAGGTTTGAAATATGCTATACTCAATTCATGAAAATTTTACTAATGGAAGATGATACTATACTTTGCGAGAGTTTACAAGAATATTTACAGTTAGAGGGATTTGAGGTTGATATTGCCCAAAATGGAGAGGAGGTCTATGACCTCACATTTAAAAATCGATATGACCTATATATTTTCGATATCAATGTCCCGAAAGATAATGGCTTTGAAGTACTTAAACATCTTAAAGCGGCAAATGACAATACCCCAACTATTTACATTAGTGCATTAACCGATATAAACTCTATCACACAAGGATTTACACTAGGTGCTGAGGACTATATTAAGAAACCTTTTGACCCGGAAGAGCTTATAATACGAATTAAAAATAAATATTTTAAATCTGATGAAAGAATACACTATGGAGATCTGTGCTATAACCCCTACACAAAAGAGCTTCAAAAAGATGGTGAGACCATTGGTTTAGGAGAGGTGCAACAAGCACTGTTTCATGAATTAATTACAAATATGGGGAAAATCGTTAATACCTATAGCCTTCTTGACCTATTAGAACATCCAAATCCAAATGCTCTACGCGTTAACTTAGCAAAACTCAAAGCGAAACTAAATTTGAAGATTAGCAATTCACGAGGACAAGGATATATGCTTGAAAAAATATGAAATTGAGTCATTACTCAAAAGTTTTTTTCTCTTTTTTTCATTGCAAATGATACTTCTTGCTATTATTTTTACACAAAACTTTACAAAAGCCCAACATAATATCGATAAACAAATACAAAACCAAATGCGAATCTGTAGCTACAATCTCAAATGTAAAGGTTTAAAACTTGACTTCGTTCCAAAAATAAAGTCACAAAAAACACATATACTCTATAAAGATAAAAATCTCTACAGCTTTTTTGAAATCCCTACTGAAAATAACTATCTACTCAAGGTTATTCTAGCAGAATCCGATTACAAAAAAATACTTGCAAATCTAAGAAACAACATGATAGGGCAATTTATAGTTTATGCTTTCATAATCGCACTACTCTCTCTCCTTTTTTCTCTTTATGCACTTAAACCGATTAAAAATGCATTAACACTCAATGAGGAGTTTATACGAGATATTTTACATGACATCAATACACCACTTAGTTCTCTACTAGTCAACTTTAAGCTTCTCCAAAAGGAGTTCGGTGAGAACCACAAAATTTCACGCATGTATTCTAATATTTCAACCATTTTATCAATACAAAAAAATTTGCATGATTTTTTGAATAATTCTCAGCTTCAAAAAGAACAATTTGAATTACAACCACTTCTTCAAGAGCGCATAGCACACTTTCAAGTACTCTATCCGCATATAAAATTTTCTATCAATGATGAGAATCATAAACTTGAGACAAGCAAAGATGCCTTTATTCGTATTGTTGATAACCTTTTTAGTAATGCATGTAAATATAGCCATCATAACGGTATAGTTACTATCAATGTCCAAAAAACAAAACTCATCATTCAAGATAACGGGAGAGGCATACAAAATCCCAAAAGAGTCTTTGAACGATTCTATAAAGAGAATGACAGAGGAGTTGGGATTGGTATGCACATTGTTAAAAAACTGTGTGATACACTACTAATTAGAATAGATCTCGATAGTGAAGTAACAAAAGGCACAACTGTAAAGCTCGATTTAAATGAGGTAATAGTTAAGTAATATTTACAATTTATGATAGAGAAAAATTGGAGATACATATGAAAAAAAATTGGTTTGTCATATTGCTTTTTATTCCTATTCTATTAATAGCCAGTCAAAGTGAACTTTCATTAAAAATCTCAAAGCTCCAGCATGTAAAAAAATCGGAGCGCTATAAACTTATGAATGAGATTAAACGAGAATTAGCACACTTAAATACTCACCAACGCACTCAGGCATTACGAAAATTACATGCTACCATGCATAAAAAAGATCATACTAAAACTCACTTTCAAAAAACAAAACAGATGCTACATCAACATCTAATTCACCACAAAAATCATACTTTTAAGCAAGAGATGCAAAAGAATCATCAACATCAACAACCAAAGAAGAATATACCCCATAATACTATGTCACATATGACAAAATCGTAAGGAAGGAAATTTCTTGAAAAAAGTCTCTCTCTTTTTAATTACTGTCATGACATCACTATATGCCTTCTATCTGGATGATGATATGGATGGTGTTGAAAATGCAGATGATAGATGTCCAAACTCGGCAATAACAGACATTGTTGATGCTCATGGTTGTGCCACTTCACAAGTAACATTCAAACAAGAGCAGCATATTGACATTAGTTTAGGCTATGTTTATACAAAGTACACCGACAAAACCTCACAAACTTCTCAAAACTTATCCCTTAATTACTATTATGGAGCTTTTAGTGCATGGCTTTATAGCTCTACTTACAATACACAAGCTAATGAAAGTGGTCTCGATGATACAACAGTATCATTTTATTATCGATGGATTCAACCTAAATATAGTCTAAAAATAGGATTGGGGAGCTATCTCTCTACAAGTTCTCAAAATGGGAATAAAACTGATTACTTTATCACTGCTAAAGCCATACACTATGTAGAGGAATATGACTTTAGCGCAATATATCAACACATTTTCATGCGTGATAAAAATACAAAGGGAAGTGATTCTCTTAGTCTATCAACAGGATATTCATTAACTCCAAATTCATATATTTCTCTTTCGTATATAGTTCAAACATCTATTTACCAAGATGGAACAGATCTTCGTGAACTCACTCTATATCTCAGCCATTTTTTGAATGATAACTACTTTATTAATGGTGAAATTCTTCATGGATTGGATAATAGTACTATAAATAAATCATACTCAATCAATATAGGATACTTTTTCTAATTAAACATTTCTTCTTGAGTTAATATTTAAGTAATACTTCACTTATAATATTAACTTGTATTTAAAAAGAAGGAGTAATTAAATGAATAAATATATTAAAATCAATACGCTATCATTAGTAGTTTCAGCCGTATTAACAGGATGCGGAAGTAGTAACGGCAATTCTATAGATACAAATATAGGAACTGCCTATTATCTTGACTCTGCAGTAGATGGTGTAAGTTATAAATGTGGCACACAAGAAGGTATTACGGGCTATGACGGTTCATTTAAATTTGAAAAAGGGAGAGATTGTCAGTTTTATATAGATGACATTCTCATCAAAGAGATTCATGCTCAAGATCTAGCAGATGGCAAAAAAATTATTGAAAATAATGCTACAATTGCTTCATTTTTACAAACTCTCGACTTTGATGGTAATGCTGAAAATGGTATACAAATCAAAAAGGAAATAAAAGATGTATTAAAATCTAACAATATCAAAGAACTTCCCAAAAATGAAACACAACTTACGGATATTTGGAGCATATTAAAACAACACAAAAGTTACAAAGGGCGTCTCATTGATAGTGAGAATGCAATGGTACATATTGAGAGTACAAAAAGAAAAGTTCAACAAAACAATCACGACAAACATGGTATAAAAGAAAATAAAAAGGTTCGCGCATGGTTTGGGGATAAAGAAAACAATGTTATAGATGTTGTAGATGTTGACAACATGAAAATAATAGATCAAATTCCAACCGGTCATCAAAAGACCTATGCTGCAGAAGTGATTAAACTACATGGAATGCACACTTCAACACCAAAACTATATATAGATAACCGTGGTAGTGATGCTATCGATGTACTAGATTCAAAAACCAATGAAATCATCAAAACTATCAATCTGCCATTTCATCCCCGTAGTATTAGTGTAAATAAAACAACCGGTTTAGTAGCAGTTTCTGGAGTAGACAAACCAATGACAGCTATCATAGACTCAAAAACGGATACTTTGATCGCGACTGTTGGCGATATGAATGTTACTTATCCTACAACCAGCGGTCACAAATATGTCTCAAGTGGTACTCTTGCCTGTGGACACCCAGAGTGGCTAAACGAGGACCATTTTGTACTGCTTGATCGACAGCACAAAGAGATTAAAACATATAAAATTTTTAAAGATACAAGTGGAAATTGGGAAACGATACTTATCAACACTGTATCAACACCTTCACCGGTACACAATCTTATTCCACCTAAAATACATGGTCAAGCAGGACATAAGCTAAATAGTAAAAATGAAAAAGAAAATAGACACCATCAAGAAATATCAAAAGATCAAATGGATAATCATAATCGTCAAGGAGGACATCTAGGGAATGAGCAATACTCTACAATATTCTATGCAACTGCCGAGGGAGCAACTGATGTCTATCCTTCAGTACTAAAACTAGAATTTGATGAAAAAACAGGATTAAAAATTGTTGATAATTTGGAAATTAAGAAAGATGGGCTCTCGCCAAATATTATGGGAGTACACCACTTAAACTTCATGAAAGATCAACAACACATCTATGTTGGTTCTGATGAAGGTAATCTTTTTATTGTTAATTATGCTACATCTCCAATGAAAATAGAAAAAATTATAAAGGCAGGAAAAGGCGCTGGACATACTGATGAGTTTAAACATAGTAATATTGCAGTTGTCATTAATCATAAAGACAGATTCATTACACTGATGGATACTGCAAGCAATACAAAAATTGCGGATATCAATGTTAGTCAAGTAGATGACTCTCTCATTGGCAAAGTGCAAACACAATCACATCCTCAATATCATTTTTCACAAGATGGAAGATTCTTCTATATGTTTCTTACGGAAGAAGGAGCATTGGTCAAAGTTGATCTTCAAGAAAAAAAGGTTGTTGATAGACTAGACATAGGAGGTAAAATTGCAATGGGTTCTTTTGTAGAAGAGCATTGATAAATTCGCTTATAACTATAAAATTAGAGGCGTAACTTTTATTAAACTAATAAATTTTACGCCTCTATTAGATACATAAATACAAGAGAGACGATCCTGCCGGTAATCCCCCAAATATGAAAACATTCAATATCATCTTTCTGTTGTTGAAAAAATTAAAAACGGTATTAAGCATGCTATGAATGATGAAGCCTATTTACACTATAACGCTAAACAACGATATGAAATAAATCATAATGAAAGCTAACATAATATTTAAGAATAGAAAAGAATAGCAGAACATACTGCTCCAATTTATATAATAACTTTCTGAATCCAATTTTAGCTATGATCCCACCAAACAAAAAGAGAGAATCCTATGCCGTCATTTCACACCCTACCCCTCCCCCAAGAGATGCTTGAAAATCTTGAACAGCTCGGTTATCACGATATGACCGCCATCCAAGAAAAAGCCCTTCCTCCCACACTAGAGGGCAGGGATATCATCGCGCAGGCGAAGACAGGCTCCGGCAAAACAGCTGCTTTTGGGATCGGGCTTCTTTTGAAGATCGATGTTTCCAAGTTTCACCCCCAAGCGCTCATCATTACCCCGACGCGTGAATTAGCGGAGCAGGTGGCAAAGGAGTTGCGCCGTCTCGCCCGATTCAAGCACAATATCAAAATCCTCACCCTCTACGGTGGGACACCGATGCGCCATCAAATCAACTCTCTTCAACACGGCGCGCATATCATCGTAGGCACTCCGGGGCGGATTCGCGATCACCTCTCAAAAACCACACTGGAGTTACGCCATATCCACACCGTGGTACTTGATGAGGCGGATAGAATGTTGGATATGGGATTTAGCAAAGAGATCGACAAGATCTTGCGCAACACACCCAAAAAACGCCAAACACTCCTCTTCTCCGCAACCTTTACGGACGACATCAAAAACCTTTGCCACGCCGTCACCAAAGATGCTCAAGAGATCAAAGTCGATACAGCTCATGACAGCTCAAACATCGAAGAGATCTATTATGAGATCGGAAGAGCAGATAAGTTTGAAAGCTTGGTAAAAGTGTTGCAGTATTACCGCCCCTCATCGGCTATTATCTTTTGCAATACAAAGCTAGAAGTGGATGATATCACGGCAGATCTGCAGGTGGCTGGGTTTTCTGCGCTAGGTTTGCATGGAGATCTGGAGCAGGTCGATAGAGATGAAACGCTGTTGCAGTTTAGCAATCACTCCTGTGCGATTTTGGTAGCGACCGATGTGGCGGCACGGGGTTTGGATATCCCCGATGTGGAGGTGGTGATCAACTATGACCTCCCTAGAAACGACGAGACCTACACCCACCGCATCGGACGAACCGGACGCGCAGGAAAAAGTGGAAAAGCCCTCTCCCTCACACACCGAAAGATAACTGGCACGACCTCTTTCTATGTGCACGATCTAGAAGTCGATCACTCCCTCACCATCGAAGCAAAGATGAAAACCCTCTGTATTCACGGAGGCAAAAAGAACAAACTCCGCGCAGGCGACATTTTAGGAGCACTCACCGCCGACAAAAGCATCGACGGCTCCTCCATCGGAAAGATCGATAGCTTCCCGTTTTTCACCTATGTCGCCGTAGAAAAGAGCATAGCTACACGCGCACTCGATCTGCTGAAAAATGGGAAGATCAAGGGGAAAAAGTTTAAGGTGTGGATGATATAGTGTCGGATCAAGCGAACAGGAGCAGAGAGTGGCACAAGTAAAAATCTACGGGCTAAAAAGCAATCT
Organism: Campylobacterales bacterium; assembly: GCA_027023405.1. Classification (GTDB taxonomy): domain Bacteria; phylum Campylobacterota; class Campylobacteria; order Campylobacterales; family QNZT01; genus QNZU01. Next base: position 33,692 of record JALVVN010000012.1, on the reverse strand, counting down.
TAGTCAAATCAAAAGTCAATTATCCAATGTTGTCCACCAAACGATTGTGGATTCGTTGTCATTTCCTAAAGATAAAAGATATCATCGATTTTTTCTCATGGAAAAAGATGAAATGTTATTTCCAAATGACAAAAGCGAACAGTACACCATTATAGAGATTATGATGATGGAGGGGCGAAAAGCTGAAACGAAAAAGAGTTTAATCAAATCCCTCTTCCAAAATATACACCAAGAACTCCAGTTCGACACAAACGACCTCGAAATCTGCATCATCGAAAGCCCCGCATCAAATTGGGGATTTCGAGGGATGAGCGGTGATGAGATAAAGTTAAATTATGAGGTTGAATTATAACAATCAAGTCTCTTCATATTTAGGCTATGAAATTGACAAATTAAATTACTATTAAGAAAAAGATAAGCTTTCTTGTATTACAATATGTCATACAAGGAGATATTTCATGTTATCTATTAGATTGCCTGATGATTTAGAGAAAGATTTAGCAGAGTTGGCACGGAACGAACACGCCACCAAAACTGAAATAGTAAAAAATGCACTCAGTTTATATATCGAAAATTTTAAATCAAAAAAGGCGCAGACTCCTTATGATCTAGGAAAAGAGTTTTTTGGAAAGTATGGTAGTGAGGAGGGAAATTTATCAACTACCTATAAAACAAAGTTAAAAGAGAAGCTTAGTGAAAAATACCTTCATTGATAGTGGTCCGCTCATCGCTCTTTTTGACAAAAACGATAAGTATCACAACAAAGTATTGGCATTTTTAAAGTCTTATGATGGAAAACTCATAACGACTTGGGCAGTTGTAACAGAGGTAACGCACATGCTCTCTTTTAACCTGAAAGTACAAATAGATTTTTTAAGATGGATAGATCGTGGTGGCTTGGAAGTCATTGAAATAACAGACAAAGATTTAGAAAAAATCATCCACTTTATGGAAAAGTATACCAATATTCCAATGGACTTAGCGGATGGCTCACTGCTTGTCGTAGCCCAAAATCTACAGATTAGAGATATTGTCTCTATTGATAGTGATTACGACATTTATAGAACGATCAAGAAAGAGCCTTTGAGGAATTTGCTAAAAACACCAAATTAAAAACAAGTCCACTCCTTCCCCCCCCTCAGCCAAATCTAACATATTCTCTGTGATCTCTTATATACTTGAAAAAGTATCAAAAATTAAATAATCTATTTAAGTCATTATTTATTTATAAGAAAATCTTTGCTATAATATAAGCGGAGGGAAAAATATTTTAGGAGTTCACTATGCAAAGTATCAAAATGATACCACTTATTTTGGCTTGTTCTTCAATGGCTGTTTTTTCTGCAACAGGAAAATGGGGGGGTAGAAATCCCATTTAAAAGACCTGATGTTATGAAATCTCATATAAAACCAACTCATATAGAAAAAAATGAATCTTTTTACGATTTTTTTAGGAACTACAATCCCATTGCTAGTTCTTTACAGGCTTTACTTAATCAAATGCCGTGGGATAAAGACTATATTGATGATGAGCCTATAGAAGTCTCTGTAATGCTTAACCCAGCATTCCTACCATTCATAAATTTTCGATCATTGGAGACAAAATTTTCAGGTAGCGTAAGCACTAGATATGAAAATGGAACCGTAACATATTTATTAAACAATAAAAAAGCATCTCCCACTGAATTAAAATCATTTTTTGATCAAGATATGAAAAACATGAAAAGAGTACAAGAAGCTAAAACTAAACTTCTTAAAAAGGCAGCTTCCCTATTGACTCTTCATGATCAAGGAATAAAAACATTAACAAGATTTAAAAAAGATAAAAAGCTTCTCAATGCTATGAATAATGGTAAGCAGATTTTAGATTTCAAACTTACCAAAAAAGAAATTGTTTCTTTTGTTAAAGAAAATAAAAATCTGCTTTTATATGTATCCAAAAAGAAGAATATAGTGCCATTAATACATAAACAAGCACAAAATTCTCATCTAGATCCTATAGCATTTAACACCTATCATGCCCAAGGTCAAAATATTGACATCTTATATACAGAATCATCTTGCCCCGATCCATCATGGTTTAACAATACTAGATATACGATCATTGATGATACAGCAGGCGTTGGTGGTGATCATGCAAAAATAGATGGAGATATTCTTAGGTATGGGGCAAATCAAGCACATTTATACTGTGGTGATCTCTACAATTCAAGAGACTCAGAATTTAATAATGTTCCTGAAAATGTTGATGTAGAAAGTTATTCTTGGGGAACTGATAAAGCCGATGTTGACAACGAATATGATAGTACAGATGCCGCGTTGGATAATCACATCTATACTTCACGCAATACTGTGTGTGTCTCAGCCGGTAATATTTATCCACATTATGCTAATACTAAATATGTTAGTAGCCCTGGAAAAGCTCTCAATGCTATTACTGTAGGAGCAAGTCAAAGGGATAATCACACTATATATGATTTTTCATCTTGGCATAATGCAGATACAATGAATGAAAAGCCTGAAGTTGTTGCTGTCGGCGTAGTATGGGATAAGCATCTAAAAAGTGGTATGAAGGGGACAAGTCAAGCTACTCCTCATGTTGCAGCATTAGTAGCTGATTACATGTCTATGCTAGGAGAAAATTGGTATCATAGAACAATAGGATTAAAAGCATTGGTAATGGCATCTGCCACTGAGAACATAAAAGAAAGGAAAAACAATACAAGTGATTTGTCTGTAGGAGTTGGAGGTGTACAATTTGCGTCGAATAATTGGCAAATTTGGGAAATGTTTGATGGCAGTTCAGATAGCTTTACTAGAACATTTTATGTTCCTCAAAGTGCGATTGATGCAGGCAAATCTCTAAGTGTTGTATTAACATGGTTAAATAAAGGTGACTATACGATTGCACATAAAGGTCATGACAAAATTAGTATAGACTTGGATCTAATGGTAGAAGGTCCTGCGGATGCCAATAAACGAATTGTGACTTGGTCAGATTCATATGATAATCCTTACGAAGTAGTTGATTTTAAACCAAATACTGCAGGAAACTACACAATAACGGTTTCTACTTATGCTTATAGGGATAAGAGTTCTTATAAAAAAATGGGTTTAGCTGCAGTATTACACTAAAAAGGAATACCGATGAAAGTTATAAAATTTATTATGCTACTAACCCTGATAGGCTTTTTTGTAGCTTGTGGAACATCCGATACAAAAAGCATTGATCAACTCTCTGAATCTTACATTCAGGGGGTGGAAGATTTGGGAGAAGCTGAGATGAACGGTCAGAAGATAGTATTTGATTCTGCTGGTCAAGTAGATGAAGAAGCCACATCGGCACTAAAGAGTGATGCGTATGATTTAGAAATTCTAACAATTGTGAATACAGAACAAGAGTTTGAAAAAAAGATCAAATACTTTTTAAAGCCAAAAGATATCAAAAAATTTGAAGCTATTGACTTTACAGACAAAACTTTACTCTTTGTATCTAGCTGGGTACCGATTGATGCAAAGTTACCAGCTTTTGCAATCAAAACAATTGAAGATGCCCCGAATAATCATATTCATTGTGTTATTTATAAAGATATAAGACTTAAAAAAGGTATCAGGCTCCATAGTTTTATTATGCTATACCATGCCTATTTGATCCCAAAAACAAAAAAAGAAGATATCACTTATGATGTGATTGACATTACTAACCAATAGAGCGAAGGAGTTTTTACTCTCTTGCTCTTACACCTCATATTCTTCCTCCACTTTTCGCTTAGATATCCCCACTATCTCTGCTAGCATCGTAGCGCTAACTTTAGAGTTAACCTGCATACTGCTTATGATCTTTTGTTGATTTTCGGTGAGATTACCGACCCTATTGCCGACTTCATTACCGACCTTCTCTATGGCTTCTAAGATATGAGCTAATATACACCCAAGCTCCCCTCTAATCCTCCTCTGCTATAATATGGGCACATTTAACAACCCTAGACGCTCATAATGGGCTTTACAGATGTAAGATTTTGCAAGAGGCTTTCGAGTCCTAGCCGTAGCTAAGAGGAAGGAAGCATCTTGTGAAAGATTGCATCTGCAAAGCCCACCCTGTGGGCATTACTAGCTTTGCTCTATACTGCGTTACACTTTCTCGACTTAGCTACGGCTAGGACATCGAAAGTGTGCCTTGTCTAGAACAAAGCTAGAAATGTTATGAGCATCTAGGGTTGTTAAATGTGCCCATACCCAAACATAGATTCCAAGGATAACGATGCAGTTTGAAACTTACCCTTTTGAAAAGTTAAATGCCCTACTCGATCCCATCACGCCAAACCCCGATCTTGCTCCTCTGACGCTGACGATCGGTGAACCGCAGTTTGCCACGCCCGACTTTATCCAAGAGGCGCTTTGCGAAGCGACGCCCTATCTCAACAAATACCCAAAAAGCGCGGGCGAAGCCTTTTTGAAAGAAGCGCAGATCGGCTTTGTCAAACGCCGTTTCGATGTCGATCTCAAGGAGGATCAGATCATCCCCACATTCGGTACGCGAGAGGTACTCTTTAATTTTCCGCAATTTCTCCTCGCCGACAAGAGAGATCCGGTGATGGCATTTACCAACCCTTTTTATCAGATCTATGAGGGAGCGGCGATCGCAAGTAGCGCGAAGATCATCCATCTCAACCTCACCAAAGAGAACGATTTTCTCGCCCCGCTCGATCCCGATACGCTCCAA
>JALVVN010000012.1:0-28869 GCA_027023405.1 Campylobacterales bacterium | reverse complement strand
TCCTATCTGAGCCGAGGGGATTTTCAAACAAAACATATTAGAATTGCATTAGTCGAAGATGAGCAAAAAACCAAAGAGGCGCTAGAGCGCATCAAGGAGTTATTAGATGGCTAAAAAGGTACACTTTATCGGGATCGGCGGGATCGGTCTCTCCGCACTCGCACGATTTTTGAAGCGAAACGGTTACATTATCAGCGGATCGGATATGCGCGAATCTCCCATCACCCGTATGCTCCAATCGGAGGGAATCGAAGTCTCTATTCCCCAAAGTGCGGACAATATCAAAGAGCCTTCCATTGTCATCCACTCCGCCGCCATCAAACCGGACAATCCCGAGCTCATCGCCGCCCAAAAAAGCGGTGCGCTAGTGCTTTCTCGCAAAGAGTCACTCCCCTTTATCCTCAAAGATCGGCGCATCTTTGCCGTAGCGGGTGCACACGGCAAAAGTACCACTTCCGCGATGCTCGCGTCAATGATAGACGCAACAGTACTCATCGGTGCAGAAAGCAAACAGTTTGGTACAAATATGCACTACGAGGAGAATCAAAATCTCGTCTTTGAAGCAGACGAGAGTGACTCAAGCTTTCTTAATATCTCGCCCCACATCGCTATCGTCATCAATGCCGAACCTGAACACATGGAGCACTACGATCACGATCTCGATCGTTTCTACGGTGCCTATCGTACCTTTTTAGAAAAAGCAAAGATTCGCGTCATCAATGCCGAAGATCCCTTTCTCGCCACCCTCACTGATCTCGACGCGATCCGCCTCTACCCCTCCGAGGATATCAAAGAGATCAAAAGTCTGCTCATCGACGGGGAGCCCTACACCTCCTTTGTCCTCAAAGATTTGGGGCGTTTTGAGGTCTATGGGATGGGAGAGCATATTGCGATCAATGCTTCCTTGGCGATCTTGGCGGCGATCAACCATACGACGCTCGATGAAGTGCGTACCCGCATCCGCAACTACAAGGGGATCAAAAAACGCTTTGATATCATCCAAAAGAGCGATAAAGTCGCCTTGATCGACGACTATGCCCACCACCCGACCGAGATCGAAGCCACCATCAAATCCGCACGCAAATATGCTAAACTGATGGGACTCAAAAAGATCACTGCTATTTGGCAACCGCACAAATACTCCCGCACCATCGACAATCTCGAAAAGTTTAAGAGCTGTTTCGCCGGTATCGATGAGCTTATCATTTTACCGGTTTACAGTGCGGGAGAGGAGGAGGTATTTATCGATTTTGCCAAACACTTCGGTGCCTATGAGCCGATCTTTGCCGATCGGGTACAAAAAGCACACACCGCACTCAAAGTACTCAAAGCCGACCAAACACTCGCACAATTGGATGAGGGCTTGATCATCGGACTGGGTGCGGGTGATATTACCTATCAATTACGGGAAGGTTGAGCATGCTAATTACCATCTTTTTTATCCTTTTGATGCTTGTGGCAATCTACTATATCGCTAGACATCCTGAACTTACCAAACCGACTAAGGGCTTTGCGATTGTAGTACTTCTCATCGCTATTTTTCTAGCAACTATTTATGAAATAGGGATGCAGAGAATGCAACAAAAAGTCGAAGATCGCAAAATTGCTTTTGAAAAAGGCAAAATCTTCATTTGCAAAGATCACAATATCAGCAATCAAACCTATCTCTATGAAAGCGGGACAGCGACCCTCATCCCCAAACGAGGTGTCATCGGTGAGACTTACGCTATTTTGGAGTGTAAAATCGCTCCATGAATCAACTCCTCAACAAACTCGATCTCACCCCTACAATCACCCGATTTAACAGCTATTTAGCGCGGGAAAAACCACTCTTTTTGGAGGGTGATAGCGGTTTACACTTTCGCTACATCCAAAAGATTGCCAAGATCGACTTTACAGCTCCACCTCCGCTCATTGATCTCGAAAGAGCGCTGAGTTACCTGAGACGATCGGGCACTATCAAACTCGATGAGATCTTCGCCTTTGTCAAGATCATCCAATACTTCATCTACCTCAAAAAACTAGGCTTTGACGAGGAGATTCGTCAATGGTTGGGGAAGATCATCATCCCCGATCAAGTGATGAATATTGTACGCTACTTTGATGAGAAGGGAAATCTTTTGGAGCGTGTCGATGAACGGTTTGTCGCCATCAACCAAGGACTCAAACGCTCCAAAGAACAAAACAAAGCCCAACTCCAAAAACTGCTCCGTTCCCCCAAACTCTCCGACTATCTTGTCGATACACAAATTCACTATGTCGATGAGAGCGAAACGCTTCTGCTTCGCGGTGGGTTTAATCAAGTGCTTAGGGGGAGTGTTTTAGCACGCAGTAGCACGGGATTTTTCTATGTCCTTCCCGAAGCGATCTCTCAAAATAAGCGCCGAGAAGCTGAACTTCTAAGCCAAAAAGAAGCACTCGTCTACGAGTATGAGAAAAAGATATCGTCGATCTTTACGAAATTTGAGAAATTTTTGAGCTTTATCAACCGTGAGTTTGACCGCTTTGACCACTACCAAGCCCGTATCAACTTCGCCAAAGATTGTGATTTGGAGTTTGTCAAGCCCTCCAAAGGGGAGCGCATCAAGCTAGAGCGATTCGCACACCCTGCACTCTCCGATCCCAAGCCGATTTCGCTTGATTTTGATAAAAAGATCTTGATGATCACAGGTGTCAATGCCGGTGGTAAGACGATGCTCCTCAAAGCGATCTTGAGTGCTGTCTTTTTGAGCAAATATCTTCTCCCCCTTCGCATCGATGCCACCCACTCCCAAATCGGTTCGTTTAAGTCCATAGAAGCAATCATCGACGACCCCCAATCGGTCAAAAACGATATCTCCACCTTTGCGGGGCGGATGCAGGAGTTTTCCAAACTTTTTTGCAAAGATCACTTTATCGCCGGTGTGGATGAAATCGAACTAGGAACCGATTCAGATGAAGCGGCGTCACTCTTTCGTGTCATTCTCGAAAAACTTAGCACCAAACACGCCAAGATCATCATCACCACCCACCACAAACGCCTCGCCTCGATGATGGCACTTCATCCTCAAGTGGAGCTCCTCGCGGCCATCTACGATGAAGAGAGTCAACGACCTACTTACCAATTTCTCCAAGGCACCATCGGCAAAAGTTATGCTTTTGAGACGGCACAGCGCTACGGTATTCCCGCGACGATCGTCCAAAAAGCAAGAGCACTTCACGGAGAGGATAAAGAGAAACTTAATGATCTCATCCAAAAAAATATCGATCTCGAACTCTCACTCAAAACCAAGCTTGACCAAATCCACAAAGAGGAGTCGGAAATAGCCACGCTCAAAGAGCAGCTCAAAAACCAAAAACATCAACAAAACCAACTCCTCAAAGCCAAACAAACTGAACTCGAACACGCTTACAAAGAGGCGATCACTACGGCAAAATCAGCCGCCAAAACCCACACCGAACAGGATCGCCATCGCACCCTCAACCGTGCAGACAAACTCCTCAAACAAGCCCGATCCAAACGCCCTACGCCACCCAAGCCGGAGCACTTGGAGGTGGGTGATTATGTGCGCTATCAAAATACTAAAGGGAAAATTCTCTCCATCAAGAAAAAGGAAGCGTTTATCGACAGTAATGGCATCAAACTGCGCGTCGCACTCAGCGATCTCCAAAAAGTCGCCACCCCACCCAAGCCTAAGAAAAGAGCCAAAATATCGGTACAAAAACCTGCACAAGCTTCTGTCGAACTCGATCTACATGGGTTAAGAAGTGATGAGGCGATCGAAAAGCTGGATCGCTATTTGAGTGATGCGCTCATCACCGGCTATGATGAAGTGCTGATCTATCACGGGATAGGTACGGGCAAACTCGCCTACGCCGTCAAAACCTTTCTCAAAACCCACCCTAAGATCAAGAGTTTCAGCGATGCTCCCGCCAATATGGGAGGGATGGGCGCAACGCTAGTGAAACTGTGAGAGATAAACCTCTCGCTCAAAAAAGCGTATTCGCTCAGCTTCCGGTGAGAGCGTTCGACGCGAAGAAGAAAATATGCGTAACTGTTTACTCCCTCGTTTGGCATTTCGAAAGTAGCGTCGTTGACTCTCGGCATAAGCATGGTAGATCTGAGCCCGAATCTCCGTCAGTAGTTTCGCCTTTTTTTCTTGATCATGTGTCTGTTGTATCTGTTCAATCAACGCTTGAATCTCACCGCTGTGTATCGTTGCAGAGGCAACTTGAGACAGACTTATCACCACAAATAGTATCCAAACCTTTCGCATCTTACCCTTCTCGAATATTTTTCAGATTTAAATGAAATGTCGTTCCAATACCGACACTGCTCTCAACCGATATACCAATACCCAATTCATCACAAAGCTTTTTAACAATATGTAATCCTACACCTGTGCCGCGCTCTTGCTCTTTGTAAAATCGCTCAAAAACCCGATCCGTATTTTTGATACCCACACCACTATCCGAGATCTCGAGTATCGACTCTTCAGGATAGATATGAATCCTAACCTCTCCATTTTTCTTATTATATTTTAACGCATTTGACAAGAGATTGGTGACAATACGCCCAAAAAGTTTTTTATTGGTCTTGAGTCGCATTGTCTGCCTATCGATATGCCACTCAATATCTGTATGAACACCCTCACAATAGCGCTCTTGCTCTAAAAGAAGAGTACGAAGGTCAAATGTCTCTTTTTGAGATGACATATCCCCCAAATAGGTACGCATGTTCTCCTGCATATCCATGATTCGTTTAATCGCATGTTGGATTTTGTTAATCTTCTCACTATTTTTACTGTCTTGGTTGAGTAGGGAACTATTGAGCGCAATCGTCGTGATAGGGGTATTGATATCGTGTAAAATATCTTTAATAAACTCCTCAATCGTAATCAATGCATTTTTCATCGGACTAATCGCATAAAAAGAGAAGAGTAGTGACAAAATTGCCACCAAAATTTCATAGAGTAGAAACTCCCCTGCCATTTCTTGTAAAATCGAATTCTTTTTTTGATGAAACTTTTCTTTGGGATATTGGATGGCGATAAAGGTATCTTTTGAGCCAAAAAATTCAAAATAGGAGATCAGCCCATTAGGAGTTTCATACAAAAAGAGCGGTTTTGTGCCATCTTTTTTCTTGAAATCGACATGAAATTCCGGACACTGCAAATCAAAACTACACAACCGCATCTGCGCAAAAATACTCTCCTTGAGATACGAAAGTCGCCGATGATAATCGGTCGCAAAAAGGATAATCAGTAGTGCTGTTAGTGAAAGAAAAAAGAGCAAAAAGCTCTTGACAATCGACTCTATCTCATAATTCTTCAAGTGTGTAACCCACCCCTCTTACATTGATTATGTTGATCCCCAACTTCTGTTTGAGCTTGGTAATCGCCACACGAAGCGCAGTACCGGAAGGTTGCTCTAGCAACTCGATTAAATCCTCTTTTGAGACAACCTTATCCACATTATGCACCAATGCATCAAATATCTTCAACTGCACTGCTCCCAATGAAACAATTTTTTGATCTTTAAAGAGCTCTTTGGTTGCCGGATAATAGACAATATCCCCATAAGTAATCGATTCATTCACGCTCTTTTTAAGACGCGCATCTACACGGATTAAGAGCTCTTCAGGTAAAAACGGCTTTTTCAGATAGGCTTCGGCACCCGCTTCAAACGCTTTGGAGAGGGTATTGAGATCACTAAGCGCGGTGATATAGATCGCGGGTGTATTATCTGAAGCATTACGCAAATCTTTTAGTAGTTCAATTCCGTTAATCTCCGGTACATTGATATCAAATATATAGAGATCATACGCTGTCTCATAGGAAAAATCCGCGGCTTGCGCGCCATCTCTCGCTAAATCGACGCGATATCCTGCACTCTCCAACACCTCTAAAATCGTACTGCCTAAATCTGCATCATCTTCTAAGAGTAAAATCCTTGTCTCAGACTTCACATAAACTCCTAATGTCATATTATAGCGTTTCATCAATGTTTTATAAGATGGACTCTTAAGTAACACTTAGCTAACACTACTACGGTATAATTTTAACCGTGACGCTAGGACAATCGTCGCGAACAGATTAAGCTTTCCTTTGGATTCTCTCTGGCTTTCATGCTAGAGGGATTCATCTTAACCTTTTCCCTTTTTTCCAAAATAACCAACTCTGTATTAGAGCACGAAATAGAAAAAACAGCGCAAAACTTCCCCACAGAGCCCAAACATAATCTATCTTCCTCATTATATAGAAAGTTACTAAAAACAAGAGCATGGAAACAAGAATCGTATTGCGCATCGATTTGACCGCCGTCATTCCGATAAAGACACCGTCCCAAATAAAGGCACCGAAACTCAAAATCGGCAAAAAAACGGTCAAGATCAAATAGGGCTGTGTACGCGCGATAAGCTGTGGATCTGTCGAATACCACCCGATGATCTCCCTGCCCCACACGCCGTACAACACACTAAAAAGAAGCGCCATAGCAAATCCCCACACAAAGTTGTAACGAATTGCCTGATGAAACTTTTCCCACTTCTTTGCGCCGTAATATTTTCCGACCAAACTCTCTGTCGCATTGGCAAAGCCGTCGATCGCAAACGACATCCAAATCAAAAACTGCAACAACAACACCATCATCGCTAGCGTTTGAGGAGACTTCTTGGCACCTTGCGCATAAAAAAATGCCAATACAAATGTAAGCGCGATCGTTCGAATAAAGATATCGCTATTGACTTGCACAAAGCGTTTTAACTCACCCCATCGCATACTTGAGAGCAAATCTCCCGCTTCAAGGATAGCCCGGTAACGGCGTAAAAACCAAGCTCCCATGATGATACCGACATATTGCGCGATAACCGTTCCATACGCCACACCTGCTATACCCAAATCCCACACATTCACCAGTAGATAGCTCAAGACGATATTGACACCGTTCACTCCCAATGTAATATAGAGCGGAATTTTGGCATTTTGCATACCAAAAAACCATCCAAAAAGTGCCAGTTGGATAAAGAGTGCCGGTGCCGCCCAAATGCGAATCCCATAATATTGCACGATCAAATCTCGATACAGCTCTTGTGCATTCATCAAAAAGAGTCCTGCTCGTAAGATTGGCACTTGAAAGAGCAGGAGAAACAGTGACATGAGAAGCGCCAAAAAGAGTGCCTGAAAGAGTCGATTTGCCATCAAAGTCCGATCTTCTTGACCATACGCTTGCGCACACAAACCGGTCGTACCCATCCGCAAAAATCCAAAATTTCCATACACAAAGACAAAGATCATACTCCCGATCCCAAGCGCTGCCAAATGTCGGACTGAAAGATGCCCCATCAAGATCGTATCAACACTTGAGAGGAGTGGGACAGAAATATTACTAATGATATTCGGAATCGCTAAACGAAGAATGGATGTGTTCATAGTATAAAAATGAGGGGGAGGGGTTGGAAAATCCCAACCCTAAGAAGATTATTGCGCTTTGTTGCGAAGTTTTACATACTCTAGCTCTTTTTCAGCCAACGCTTTTCTCTCTGCACTCAATTTTGCTCTCATCTCCATAATCTCCTTATAAAGTGTCGCTCTTTTAAGTTCATCTTCCGCATTGAGGATTTTGACCTCTTGGACTTTAATCTCCTCTTTTGTTACCGCTACTTTCGGTGCTTTGGCACTTTGAGATTTCTCCTCTTTTTTCGCTTCAGCTTTTGGTGCTTCCTCTTTTGCCGGTTTTGCACTCTCTTTTGGTGTCTCAGTCTCCTCTTTTGCTTGAGGTGCTTCCTCTTTCTGTTCAGTTTTGACTTCATCACCCGCCAATTTCAACGGTTTCATCTCTTGATCTTCCGGCTCGATATGCTTTGATTTACTTGCGATGCTCTCTTTGACCGCGGTCACACTCTCAGATACTTTCTCTTTTGCAGGCTCTTTTGCTTCCGATATGACTTCATCTGCTTTCTCTTTGGCACTATCTACTGCCTTCTCAACATGCTCACTCGCTTCAGCTGCCGCCTCTTTGTGCTCTTTTTTTCCACATCCCGCAAACAATAATGCAACAACAATAATTGAACTAGAAACGATTTTTGTCATATCTTTCTCCTTTGGTTTAGTAAATTTTTGCTCTATTATACTTATTTATAGTTTAAGGGCACCTCTTAAACCTCTATATCCGTTGTAAAAACCTCTTCTACACGCCCTTTAAAATAGATATCATCCTCTACAATCCGAAGCTCCAACTCCTCTTTGCTCGTAGGATAGACCTTCGTTTGTGCCGGTACATCTCCCTCCAGATAGGCACTGTAAAAAACTGCTGCCATTCCAGTTCCACACGCCAAAGTCTCATCTTCGACACCCCGTTCGTAGGTGCGCACCTGAATCGTTTTGGTTTGTGGATCGACACGCGCAAAATTAACATTGGCATTGTACTGCTGACGCATCGTACGCGCGACCTCCTTGTCAAAACTCTCGATCTCATCGACAAAAGTGACGAGATGCGGTACTCCCGTATCGATCAACGACCACTTTCGCCCCTCACTCACGATCAGCTTATCAAGCATCTTCGGCGTGGTAAGCTTTATCTCCACACGCTCTGCGTCGATCTGCGCTTCAATCACACCCGCTTGGGTCAAAAAACGCACCGCATCCCCACTGAGTCGATAGCGCTTCGCATAGTGTGCCGCCGCCCGTGAACCGTTACCGCACATCTCCGCCTCACTCCCGTCGGAGTTGTAAAACCCCCACTCAAAATCATACTCACTATGCGGATAGATCACGATCAGCCCATCTGCACCGATCCCCTTTTGACGATGACACAACCGTTTTGCCAAAGTACCGTAATCCTCTTTGATAAAAGTATGAAAAATCACAAAATCATTCCCACTGGCATTATATTTTGAAATGTGCATACAACTCCCTTTTAAACTGATTGACCTTTTTTTCAAGTTCCTCAAGCGACCCGCTGTTGTCGATCACAAAATTACTCCATTTGCGCTTCTCTTCAATATCGATCTGTGCATCCAAACGCATCTGCGCCTCCTGAGCCAAAAGCCCGTTACGCCGTTGCAATCGTTCCATCTGCATCTCTCTTGGAGCATAGACCAACGCCACTAGAGGAAAATCATACCCTCTCTTCTCAAAATAGAGTGGAATATCCACCATATACGGCTTCTGATTCTCCTCCAGTTTCCTCGCCTGTGCAAAAATCTCTTCTCTAATCGCCGGATGCACGATCGCTTCAAGCGCCAAGCGCTGATCTGTATCGGCAAAGATCAACGCCCCCAAGCGCTTGCGATCAACCCCCGATGCTGTCACATACTCCACACCGAATCGTTGTGCAATCTCCTCCCCTTTACGATCCAGTACCGCATGTGCGATCTTATCTGCATCGATCACTGAAAACCCCTCTTGTTCTAAGAGGTGAGAGACTGTACTCTTACCCGTTGCAATACCGCCGGTCAAAGCGATCGCATAAGCAAAATTTTTCCCGTTTTGATCCATACATTAAATAGTATCATAGAGTCCATTAGAACTAAAAGTTCAGATATTTTTTACCTCTTTTAGCCTATAATCCCACCAAAATAGCAGAGGGAAATATAAACTATGAAACCAAAAAAATTTACACTATCACTTTTAACCGCCACGCTACTTGCACACACGCTACACGCCGAAACACTTGATCCTATCGTCATTAGCTCCGACTTTCGCCAAAGCACACTCTCTCATACCATTGGAAGTGTGAGTGTCATCGATGAGGAGAAGATTGCGCAGCAGAGCGACGATACCATTGAAAATATTCTCACCAAAAGCCCCAACCTCAACTTCACTTCCGGTGCATCACGCGCACACTATATTCAGATCCGCGGGATCGGTGAGCGAAGTCAATTTATCAATCCCGTCAATCCCAGCGTCGGGATCATCCTCGACGGTATCGATCTGAGCCAAAGCGCACTCGCTCTCACGCCGTTTGATCTCGCACAAATCGAAGTGCTTCGTGGACCGCAAGGGACACAGTTTGGTACCAACGGCTTGGCGGGTGTCATTAGCGCACACTCTGTCGCTCCGAGCAAACAACCCTCCTTCCACACTGAAATGACACTCGGAAACTACAACAAAGAGGCGTGGGGATTTGCCGGAGGCGGAACAATCATCAAAGATAAACTCTTGGGACGACTCAGCCTCTACAAAAACACGAGCGACGGCTTCATGCAAAACAGCTATCTCCATCGTAAAAATACGAGCAATATCGATGAATTGACTCTCAAAGGGGCGCTTCGTTGGCTCCTCAATGATCGCCATAGCATCGATCTACATCTGCTACACCTCGATGTCGATAACGGTTATGATGACTTTACTTTGGACAATTCACGCATCTCTCATGCCGATGAACCCGGTTTTGATCGCCAAAAAACCGACGCCTTTTCACTCAAATCAACCTATCAACTCTCTCCCAAAGCCCATCTTGAGACGACCATCAGCGCACAAACCAACGATATCGACTACGGCTATGATGAGGATTGGTCCTACAAAGGGGAGTTTGCCGATGATTTGGGACCTTACAGCTCTACCGATCGTTACAAAAGAGATCGCAAACAGTGGGATGCCGATATGCGTATTCTCTCCGACAAAGGAGGCGAAATCTTCAACGCCACGACTGCGTGGACTGCCGGCATCTACTACAAAGATTTTAGCGAAGATCTCAAACGCATCTACACCTACCTCGATCACCCCTTTACCAGCAATTACGACACGACCAATAGTGCAATCTACGGACAACTCGATACAGCGCTCAACCATGCACTTACACTTACAACCGGATTACGGTTAGAGCAGTGGGATGCCGACTATGATGACTCCGACAAGATGAAGATCAACACCGATAAACTTCTCACCGGTGGCAAAATCGGACTCAAATACCAAATCAACCCACACAACCTCTACTATATCTCCCTCTCCAAAGGCTACAAGCCCGGCGGTGTCAATCCCAACAGCGATCTACCCGACAATGCACGACACTTTAGCACCGAATCGCTCTACAATCTCGATGTCGGTATGCATGCTAAGTATTTAGAGGGCAAACTCACACACCACCTCAACCTCTTTTACGGCAAACGACGCGATCAGCAGGTCAAAAGTTCACTGGTCAAAGCGCGAGAGGATGGTAGTAGTGAATTTATCGACTTCATCGCCAATGCCGCAAAAACACACTACTACGGATTAGAATCCACACTCGATTACCGACCGATAGAAGCACTGCATCTCTACTCCTCTTTGGGACTCTTGAAATCCAAATTTGATCGCTATACCGATCCCAATCCCAAAAGCCTTAATGTCAATGGCAGAACCCCTGCCCAATCTCCCAAATACCAGTATGATATCGGTATAGACTACTTTTGGAATCACAACATCAAACTCTCTACCGATCTAGAGGGCAAAGGAAGCTACTACTTCTCCAACCGACACAACGCCAAAGCACCGGCGTATGCGCTATTCAACGCTTCCGTTACAATGTTTGCCGATGCGTGGAATTTCAGATTTTGGGGAAGAAACCTTCTTGATAGAGAGTATCTCGTGCGAGGCTTTGGAAGTTTTGGAAACAACCCCGCCAAAGGTTATGCCGTCGAAACCTATACCCAAAAGGGCGATCCGAAAACCTACGGTTTAACTGTTTCCTATGATTATTAGGATAAAATTTCCTCTATGATTAAAAATATTATCTTTTTTCTACTCTTCTTACTGGCAGGATGCAACGAGAAAAAGCATCCTGCAAAAGAGAAGATACCGACTCTCACTATCTACACTTACAATGCCTTTAGCGCCGAGTGGGGCGCTGCTCCAGAGATCAAAAAGGCATTTGAATCGTCACACCACTGCAAACTTCGATTTGTCGGTGTCTCAAGCTCTATCAGTGCGCTACGCAAAATAGAGCTTGAAGAGGAAAATACCCAAGCTGATATTCTGCTCGGACTCGATAGCGCCACCGCACAGATTGCTAATCAAACCGGACTCTTTGCGCCACATGATCTCAACGATACGCTCGATCTTCCCGTCCCTTACCATGATCCCAACTTTACCCCGTTTGATTACAGCTATTTCGCCTTTGTTTATGACAGTAAGCGCCTGAAATATCCTCCCCACTCCTTTGAAGAGTTAGCCGATATGCCCGATAATTTCAGGATCGCCATCCAAGATCCCCGATCTTCAACTTCCGGTTTAGGACTCCTACTCTGGGTCAAATCAATTTACGGTGAGCATGCCAAAGCCTACTGGAAGCGGCTCTCCCATCTGATCCTCACCGTGACCAAAGGGTGGTCGGAATCTTACAATCTCTTTTTACGCGGTGAAGCTGATATGGTACTCTCCTACACCACCTCACCCGCCTATCATCTCCTAAAAGAGCACAAAGAAAATATCAAAGCCGCCCAATTTATTGAAGGGCACTATCTCCAAATCGAAGTCGCCGGTATGCTCAAAAGCTCCAAACACAAAAAGTTGGCACGAGAGTTTCTCCACTTTCTCCACTCTAAAACTTTTGCCAAACTGATTCCAACCACCAACTGGTCCTATCCCGTCATCAAAATCAAACTCCCCAAAGTGTTTGATACGCTGATCCAAGTCAAACAACCGCTACAACTCGCACCCCCAACCATCAACCAAAACCGCGCACGCTATATTCAGGAGTGGCTCGAAGCGCTACAAAAGTGATGCACACCTCTCTCAAATCCCTTTTGCCCGGACTCTTGTTGCTTCTCTTTTTACTTTTGTTGCTAGTGGTGATGGCGGGGCTTCTACTCTCATTCGGTGATCTAAACACCCTATTCTCTTTTCCTAAAAACAGCAGACACCTCATCACCTTTAGCCTTACCCAAGCGACACTCTCTACCCTCTTTTCATTACTCATAGGGCTAATCTTAGCATGGAGTCTTCATTATCATTCCAAATTTTTTGGACGCGACGCACTAATCTCTCTCTTTAACGCTTCACTGGTACTACCGAGTATCATTATTGCATTTGGAATTATCGGGGTCTATGGACGAAATGGTCTTTTGGCACATTTTTTTGATCTTTTGGGATGGAAAATATCCAACCTCTACGGGCTCAAAGGCATCCTCCTCGCCCACACCTACCTCAACGCCTCCTACGCGACCAAAACACTCTTACACGCCTTTGAAACCATTTCACTCAACCGCTACAAACTCGCCTCCAGTTTAGGTTTTTCCCCTTGGCAACGCTTTTGGCATATCGAACGCATTGCACTCTTGCCCACACTCAGACAAATCGCAGTCACCATCTTCCTGCTCTGCTTCTCGTCCTTTGCGGTTGTTTTACTGCTAGGTGGTTCACCCGCCAACCGCACACTCGAAGTGGCGATCTACGAAGCGGTACGCATCGAGTTTGATATCCCCAAGGCAACATCGTATGCCCTTTTACAACTCTCAATCGCTTCCATTCTCATCATACTGGCAAACCGAAAACAGTTAGAAGGTAGCGATCTCAAAGCAAGTTTATTTGATCTGCACTTTTTGCATTCACCTTACATCGCCAAACTCCAAAAGGGGATGATTGCCCTCTTTACCCTCTTCTTCCTCTCCGTCATTTGGGTCATTGTGCAAGAGGGATTGCATGCCGATTTTCACGCTATCTTTGCTGATCCGATCTTTTGGCGATCCCTGCTTACCTCACTCATCATCGCATCGATCTCGGCGCTCTTGAGCCTGCTCTTTACCCTACTCTTGAGCGATCTCAAACGCCAACTGCAACACAAAAGCCTTTTTTCTTTTCTTATCAGCATCGTCGCCAACAGTTATCTACTCATCTCCTCCCTCATCTTAGGACTGGGATTTTTCCTTTTTTCTCTTCGCTTTCACATCTCTCAAGAGATCACTGCACCCATAGCGCTGATCCTCACCAATGTCCTACTCACGCTCCCTTTCGGATTTGCCCTCATCTCTCCGCTACTTCAGCGTGTTGACAAAAAGTATGGCAAACTCATCCTCTCTCTTGACCTCACCCCATACACACGCTGGCGCCTCATCGAACTTCCCTATCTCAAAGGTTCTCTCATCTACCTCTTTACCCTCTCTTTCTGTTTCTCTTTGGGAGATTTGGGTATCATAGCGCTCTTTGGAAATGAGCACTTTAGTACCCTACCGTGGTATCTCTACGCCTTAATGGGTTCCTACCGAAACAGTGAAGCTTCGGGTGTGGCGCTCCTACTACTGATGCTCATTTTAATACTCTTTTTGATTGGAGAGCGACTTGCTAAGCGTCAAACATCTCACTTATAGCTATTTGGGGATCACCTATCGCTACGATCTAGAGCTTGAAGCTTCACAAATCGCCGCCATTCTAGGTAAAAGCGGAAGTGGTAAATCGACCCTGCTCGATCTGCTCGGCGGGTTTTTGGAGCCCCAAAGTGGAGAGATTCTCCTCGACGGTCGCCATCTCGAAACACTCCCCGTCTCCCAACGAAACATCGCCATTCTTTTTCAGCACAACAACCTCTTTGAGCATCTCACCGTCGCACAAAATCTCACAATCGGTCTCAACAACAAACCCAATATCAAATCGATTCTCACAGAGGTAGGATTGGAGGGATATGAAGATCGCTTTGCATCACAACTCTCGGGTGGCGAACAACAGCGCGTCGCACTGGCACGCACCCTACTCCGTCAAAGTCATATTCTACTTTTGGATGAGCCCTTCTCTGCGCTTGATAGTCACAATCGTCACGCGATGCTTGATCTCATCCGTCGCATCACCGACGAACAAAAATTGCACACCGTTTTTATCACGCACAATTTAGAAGATAGCCGTCTCATCGCCGACAAGTGTTACGAAATGAAACAGCATCAATTGGTAGCCTGTTAGACTTCAGCGCGTACATGCTCCTTGACTTCATTGTGTGTTTGACAATAGGCACGCTTAATACCGTCAAGTGACTGAAAAATCGTCACGGTTGCGCGCTCAAGCTCCGTCGCCACCTCATCTAGTTCATCCGAAGAGACATTCGAAGCATTTTTATCGACATACTCTTGGGCAAGTGCATGAATCTTATTGTGATCTTGGATCAGTGTACTCCACGCCGCTGTTTTGGTAAAGAGTGCGCCCATCTGCTCCTGAGACTGCATCCATCGCCCTAGATCACAGTGTGTCGGCGGTGTCACATCAAAACGCTGTTGAATATCTAGTTTGGCTAAAATCTTTGATTTAAATTGAAGATGTTTATTTTTCATCTGCGCGATCGTCTCATTCAGCTTCACATCACACACTTGCGCGCGCACCTCCTCCTTAAAAGATGCAGATGAAACCACATGAAAGAGATCGGCTGAGAGCTTACTAATATCTTTAGAGAGCCCATTAATATCATTTGCAATATGTTCATTCTCTTCAACAACCACTTTCATAGCATTTGCTGCTTCATCGATCTCTTGCATATCTTGCTCTTGGACACGACTCTTCTTCTCAACACCCTCAATGACTGATTTTGTTTTGATGATCTCTTGTTGTAGATGATTGTAGCCGGCAATCATCTCTTCACTAATCTCTTTACCCTCTATCGATTTTGCTTTTGCCACTTCGACAAGCCCTTTGATCTCATTGGCCGCTTCCGCACTCTTTGCCGCGAGATTTCTCACCTCTTGTGCCACGACGGCAAACCCTTTGCCCGCTTCACCGGCAGTCGCCGCCTCAACCGCTGCATTGAGAGAGAGAATATTGGTTTGAAAAGCGATCGCATCGATGATCTCGATCGCCTCACTAATCGCATCGACTTTTTGATTAATCGACTCACTTGCTTGAGCCGTTTTAGAAGCCAATGAAAGCCCATTTTCCGAAGTTTTTGCCAGATTATCCGCCATCGAAGCAGAGGTGCGAATCTCTTGGATACTCTCATTTGCCGTCTTTTGCATATTGACAAGTGCTTTGAGTGTATTCTCAAGAGCCACAGTTTGATTTTTCGCCGCAAAATCAAGATCTTTGGATGATTTGGAGAGCGTTTTTGTATTTTGTGTCAAAGTACCACCCGCATTTTGAATCACGGCAAAGAGTTCAGAAATATTTTCACTCACCAACTTCGCCGAAGTGATAACCGCACCAAAATCTCCATTAAGCCCCTTTACCTTATCATAAGGTACCTCATAATCAAACTTACCTTGACTAAAATGGTTCAGTAGATCGATGAGCAGATTAAACTTCTCTTTGGTCGATTCTAGCATTAGGTTGAGTGAACCTCGAAGATGCTCTACCTCTTTTGATGCTCCTTCCGACTTCACGCTATACCCAAAAAAGCCGTTATTGACCTTCCGCACCACATCCTCTATTTCGAGTACGACTTTTTTATCTTGTTCAATAATCGCACTAATCTTTTCCATCTGTTCGTTAAGCATATGTGACATATCAGCAAACTCATCTTGACCTGTCACTTCAAAAGGTTTGATATACCCCTTCTCTTTGGCAACATAAGAGAGGAAAAGCTTGAGTCTCTCTTGGAAACTATCCACTCTCTTACTCAACCGTTTTGTCATAACCCACACCATATAGGCAATCGCTAAGAACATCAGCGTATTGAACACAACAAAGAAAATAAGCGAATTCCATACATTTTGATAAAGCGCATCGGCACTCTGGACAATAGCGTGAGACTGCATATCTTCAATCTCTTTCATTCGATTGATTTTATGGGTAATTGCATCAAACCAATGCATCGAGTCAAAGTTCAAAGAGGAGAGCACTTCGTGATGACTCATCTCCTTCTCCATCTTAGATACTTCCGCAACACGCCCATCCTGCTTCATCTTTTTATAAGACTCTACTACCGACTTTGGCGCATAGTAAAAAAAGTTTTGCAAAAATGCCTGCTCTTTGGCAATCAATGAAATAAATTTATTGCGTGCTCCCTGTGCAAATTGACCGGATGCAAGCGCACCGGTTCCTACAGCTCGCTCAATACCCATACGCTCTTTAGCCATCACAAAGTTGAGATAGCCGTTAATACGCTTTTGCATATTTGCATCTGTTGTATGATTGGCAATCATCGCAATCATATCCAAAAGCTTTGCATTAAGATCAGTATAATAAGAAACACCTTCTTTAGTACTCAGTGCAAGTTGATCAATACGCTGACGCATCTGATCAAGTTGAGAAAGTTGTTGAAGTGCCATATCAAATTTTGTTACAAATGTTTTACCAAAGCCCAAAATAGGCTCTTCCTTTAAATAGTTTTCTAAAAGTTCTCTTTTTTCATTTGTCAATACCCTCTGCTTTATGAGACGATTGTTAAATTTTTTGCCCTTTGATCCTAAAAATCCGGCACTCATTCCCCTCTCTTTTTGCGTTTCATGTACCAAATTTGAGATTTTGACACTCAACTTAGCCAGATGACTCACATCTTGATACTCTTTCTCCTTCTGTAGCATACTATACAATGACAACAATGAATACACCACCAAAACCGTTACCGGCAATGCCAACAATGCATAGAGCTTTTTGGAGAAATTTAACCTATCTAAAAATTGCATGTGAGTCCCCTTATTACATATCGTTATGGGTAGATCGGAAAATAGGGATTTTTTTTTAGCGCGTAAGGGCTAGTTTTTCATCAGATTTGAGTGTAACCAACTTATCGGAGGGTTCTGCGATAAAATAGCCCTGGGTATAATCGATGCCAAGCTCTTGTACTTTTCTAAAAATCGCCTCATCGCTCACAAACTCACCGACAGTTTTGATTCCCAGAGCGTGGGAAAAGTCATTGATTGATCGTGCAAAAATTTCACTCTTGAGATCCTCAGCCATACGCTTGATAATGCTGCCGTCAATCTTGACAAAATCGGGGCTAATCTCCATCACCCGTTGAAAATTAGAGTATCCGCTACCAAAATCATCGATAGCAATCTTCACACCATAGGATCGTACCTTTTGAATAAAATCATAAAAGAGTGTATCATTTTGGATCGTTTCATCCTCTAAAATCTCTAAAGTGATGCGTTTTGCCGTATCGGGATAGGACGCTAAAAGTGCAAACAGTGTATCACATACCACTGTACTACTCATGTCAAGATAGGAGAAGTTGATAGTCACCTCTGACTCAACATACCTGAAGATAGAAAAGACCTTATCGATTAAAGTAGCCGTCATTTGAAGATAGTAGTTACCACTCTTTGCCGCATCCAAAAAGAAGAAGGGAGAGAGTACCGTTCCATCCTCCTTCACCAAACGCACCAAAGTTTCATATTTTGCGATTTCATGCGTCCGGTTATCCAATATAGGTTGAAAATAGGGGACAATCCGATCCTCTTCGATCGCCCTTTTGACCAGATGAATCTTTTGGATATTCTCTTTGGTATCTCGTTTGAGCGATGCGATGATCTCATTCATCACGACATAGGTCATCCCCTTCTCAATCGCATAATCAAGCGCAAAGGAGGCATCTTTATAGATATCATCCGATCCTTGGGCATAACAGAGCGTTGCTCTCACATCATATGAGAAGGAGTCAAAATCAATCTCATACTCTTTGATATGCTCATAGAGCATTTGGCACATCTGATGAATATCCATCTCCTGCGCATCTCTCTGAAAATCCTCAAAAACAATGGCATACTCTCCCGGTGCCGTGTGATAACAAAAGATAAAAAATCTAAGATTTTGAAAATAGGAGATAAGATACTGAATAAATCGTTTTTCCAAACTCCTAGCATACTCCTCTCCATAAAAAACTTCAACCGAACGGAAGTGATCGATACGCATCAAAATCATCGTCTCCTCTTTGCTAGATGAGAGTCTATTGTGAAGTGCCATAAGATTGGGCATATTGGTATAGCTGTTTTTTGTAGAGAGGGTATATTTACTATTGATATGAGCAATTTCCATATAGGCACGACAACGCATAATGAGCTCCATCTTCTCAAATGGCTTGGAGATAAAATCATTCACTCCCGCTTCAATCGCACGAAGCTTGATCTTGTCATCCG
Source organism: Campylobacterales bacterium (assembly GCA_027023405.1). Taxonomy (GTDB): domain Bacteria; phylum Campylobacterota; class Campylobacteria; order Campylobacterales; family QNZT01; genus QNZU01. The sequence goes on along the minus strand of JALVVN010000012.1, from coordinate 9,923 downwards.
TCAAGGAGGAGATCATCAAAATAGGTGTTCGTTTAAACTCCTCTAACATGCGAAGCTGTTTAACCGCTTCAAATCCATCCATCACAGGCATCAAACCATCCATAATGATCACTTGCGGTCGATGCTCAATCGCCATCTCCACCGCCTCTTGACCGTTCGATGCTTCGATAAAGGTGTAGTTTTCATCTTGGAGTGCATTTTTCATCACCATGCGATTGGTTCGAAGATCATCCACAATGAGTATGAGACGCCCTTTTTCGTTTGTCATCTATGCGTTTGCACTCTCTTTTTCGAGCAGTTTATTCATCAACTGCACAATAACATCTTGGGTAAAGGGCTTAAGCAGATAACCGGAAATTCCCATCCGTGTCAATTCCGCCACTTTTTCCCGTACCCCTTCTGTCGTTTGCATAATCACTTTGATATGCTTGATCTTGGGATCTTGACGCATGATACGGAGCATCTCATCCCCCTTCATCACCGGCATATTCACATCCAAAAAGACATAATCGATATCGGGATGTTTATAGAGTTGCTCCAATCCCTCCTTCCCGTTTTCCGCTTCATAGATTTCGGGACTATACTCCCCGATCACCTTCATCACACCCATCTTTAATACACGACGCATCGTATTACTATCATCAACAATCAATATTTTCATTTGCTCTCCTTATGCCATCTCTTCTAGTTTTAGCACTGCATCAATATTGAGCAGCGTTGTCATTTGGTTATTATTCAATTTGATAAGCCCCTCAATATAGCGAGGATCGATACTCACTCCCATTTGGGGCGCAGCCACTTTCGTCTGTGTTTTTAGCGCTTGAATCGACTCTATATTATCGACAATCATACCGATGAGTTTATCCTCATCCGTGTGAATCACAATCACCACTGTATTACTATCAAAGCTTTTCTTTTCGATCCCAAAAAACTCTCGCAGATCCACAATCGGAATGACCTCACCCCGCAAATTGATCAATCCCTTAATCCACGGCTGCTCATCAAATAGTTCGGTGATAATCAGCTGTGAATAGACTAAAATCTCTTTGATCTTACCCAACGGTATAGTATAGTTCTCCAAATCCAGTTTAAAAATGACATACTCCATCTCTCTACCCCTCATACTTTTCGACGATACCCGATACATCCAAGATCAGACCGATACTTCCATCACCTCGAATTGTCGCTGCACCGATACCGTCAATCTTTTTATAGTTTTTCTCCAGCGACTTGACGACGATCTGCTCTTGATTGAGAAAGTCATCCACAAAGAGCGCCACTTTACTTTTGGTCGTATTGACCACGATGAGCATCCCCTCTTCAAACTTCTCATACTTGGGTTTGATATGGAAAAACTCGCTTAATTTAATGATCGGAATAAACTCTCTTCTAAGCATCAAGATCTCTCTCTTGCTCTCACCGACATGCTTAATCATATGCGGTTGTGGTTGGAGCGACTCTACAATGGCATTCAGAGGTAAAATAAATCTCTTCTCACCCAAGAGAATATTGAGCCCATCCAAGATCGCCAGTGTGAGCGGGAGATAAATTTGAAACTCTGTTCCCCGATCTTTGGTCGTAAAGGCTTTGATATAGCCTCCAAGCGCATTGATATTATTCATCACCACATCCATACCGACACCGCGTCCGGAAACATCTGTAATCTTCTCTGCCGTCGATAAACCGGGATGAAAGACCAGCATCACTTTATCTTGTTCACTCATTCGTCCCGCTTCATCTTCGGTGATCGCACCGTTCTCCAGTGCCTTTTCAACCACCCTGTCGATATTGATCCCTGCTCCGTCATCCTTGATCGAGATGATAATATTTCCACTCTCTTGTTGAGCGGAGATGAGCAATTTCCCTGTCTCACTCTTCCCTTTTTGTGTACGCACATCCGGTTTTTCGATACCGTGATCAAGGGAGTTTCGGATGATATGCGTCAATGGATCCATCAATCCTTCGACCATCATTTTATCAATCTCAACACTATCTCCTAGATGCTCGAACTTCACCTTTTTACCTAACTTTTTCGCCAAATCTCTGACCATCTTTGGTAATCGTGAATAGACACTCTCCATCGGTACCATCCGCACCGACATCACCGACTCTTGAAGCTCTCTGATATCTCGATCGAGATCGGAGAGCTTCTCCTGTATCTCTTTGTAAATATGTGCATCGGTAATAGAGTCTGTAAACTGAAACAGCATACTCTTCGTAATGACCAAATCCCCTACACGGTTCATCAAGTTGTCGATCTTATCAAGGTTCACACGGATCGATGCGGAAGAGGCGGCTTTGTTGAGTGAGACCTCTTTTTTGGGTTTACTCTCTTTTGAGGTCGGCTTTGGCGTTTCACGCTTCTTTGGAGTCTCTTGTGTAGCTTGTGGAGTACTCTCTTTGGTAGGTGTATTATCCTCATCAAACAGCTCAAATGCCAAAGACTGATCTGCAACCTTCTGTGACTTCTGCGTTTCTGTCTGCATTTGTGTAGGCTCATCAAAGAGTTCAAATCCCACTTGATCGACTCCTTCGCTCTGCTTAGGAGTATCCCCCTTGATAAAGGGTTGAAGTTGTTGAGAGAGTTGCGCCAACTCCTTCTCAAATGCTTCACGATTGACATCACCGTTTAACTCTTCATCAACCAACTCAAGCGAACGCTCCATCACCTGGCACATTAAGTGATTGAGTTCCATGTTATAGTTGATCTCCCCTGCCCTCGCACGATCAAGAAGCGTCTCAATCTCATGCAAATATTTTGGCAAAAAGTTCAAATTCAAAAAGGAGGAACTCCCCTTGATGGTATGCACCACACGAAAGAGTGCATCAAGCCCCTCTTTCGTTACTTCATCACGATTCTCAATCGCTTCGAGATAGTATTTAAATTCGCTATACAGATCGAGCATCTCTGCCGCATTTTCACCCAACTGCGCCATCTTCTTCTCATCTGCGATATCTTGTGAAGCAGAAGAGTCAGTTCCACTCTTGATCGCTTCGATACGATCCAATAACTCCTGCATCTGCTGCGAATACTCACCCTCATCGAGTCGCTCTTCATACTCCGCATCCAAAATATCCTGCATCACACCGACACTCTCGATCAAAAAATCGATAATCTCCGGAGTCACAGTAATCTCACCGTTTCGTACCATATCCATAAAAGTTTCGAGATGATGCGTATAACCGGAAAACTTCATCAGTTCTACCGATCCCGCACCCCCTTTGAGCGTATGCATATCTCGAAAGATCGAATCGAGCTCTTCGGCACTAATATCCCCAGCCTCTTCATTTTTCAGCAGTATCGAATTGAGACTGTCAAAAAGCTCCTCTGCCTCTTCCATAAAAAAATCTCTAATCTCTTGACTCATAGTGTCGTCTCCATTCGCTCTTTTTTATCCGATACTTCCTCTTCCAGAGCCTTTGAGATCGAGAGAATGGTATGTGAAATCCTTCCGGTATCATTGGCTATTTGATTGTTTTGGGTAGAGATAGTCTCAAGCTCTTTGGTCAAACTCTGCACCTCTTCAACCATTTTGCTCTCCATGACGGCATCTTGGGCAACACCCTCGACCAGCTGATAGGTATCTTCAATCTTTTGATACACCGTTGAAAAACTCTCTCGCATACTTTCAGAGATCTGCATCCCCTCATCGGTCTTCTCCTGTGTCAACTCCACAAGATCTTTGATCTTTTTCGCTACCTCTGCACTCTTGGATGCCAAATTTCTCACTTCCTGAGCAACGACTGCAAATCCTTTTCCAGATTCTCCGGCGGTCGCCGCCTCTACCGCAGCGTTGAGTGAGAGGATATTGGTCTGAAAGGCAATGGCATCAATCGCGCTGATCGCTTCACTAATCGCTTGGGTCGATTCACTCACCTGATTCATCGCACAATAGGTCTCTTGCGCCAGTTTTTCGCCCTCTTGTGCCAGTTTGGTACTCTCAAGGGCATTCTCTTTCATCTGCTTTGCGTTGTGTGTTGTGAGTTGGATCTTTTGATTCATCTTCTCTACTTCCGAAGCGACTTTTTTGACATTTCGACTCTCGCTTTCAGTAAGTTGATGGAGTGTTTTCACACTGCCGTCGAGCTGTTTTGCCGACTCACCGAGTGCACTACTTTGATGTTTGAGAGAGTGTTCGATCTTCTCATGTGTTCGTTTGAGCTCCTGCCCCAATCGTTTCACACCATCAGTTAATGCTTGAAACTCTCCCTCACTTTTCGCTCTCAAACGCAATTCAAAATTGCCACTCTCATACGCTTTGAGCTGTTCAATGACATCATTCAGGCTCTTTTGCATATGCTCCAGAAGAAGATTGAGACTGGCTTTGAGCTGATTGATCTGCGGATTGAACGCCTCTTTGGCAATACGCTTGGAAAAGTCACCGCGACTTGCCAGTTTCGCAACATGCGCAACCTCTTCCACGCTATCGATATCTTTTTGGACATGCGCATGTATCTTTTGGACATTTTGGTTGATATCTTCCGCAATAGTATGAAACTCATCTCTCCCGTGGACTCGGATCGGATCAACACTCTCTGATTCTCTTTGCAAATAGGCGAAAAACTGATTTAGCCCCTCCTGCACACGCTGAATGTTGTTAACAATACGACGCGTAAAAAGGTAGAGTGCTACATTAATCAACACATTGATACCCAATATCATCATCATATTGCTTCGACTATCCAAATGGAAAGTCATCGCTACTTGCAAAATAAAAAAGGAGGCGAGGATCATCCCTCCCAAAAGGATACTCTGTTGACGAATGGTCATTACAAATCCCCCTCTAAAATCTCTTTGATATAGCTATGCAGCAGTTGGAGATCGGATTTATTAACTAAATCAAATGCACCCAACTCCATCACCTTATCTCTGACACCTTGATTGGTCATACTCGTAAGCGACAAAACAGGTACATTGCCGTAGTTGCTCTCCTGCTTAATATATTTGATCACTTGATAACCGTTTCGGATCGGCATCTCAATATCCGTGATGACCAGTCCAATCTCCTGCGGATCAAGACTCATCACACGATTGATAAGCTCCTCTCCGTTTTCATAAATCTCATAGCGAAGCCCCAGTTTTTCTAAAAACTCATTAAGCTTTTGGATAACGATCTGACTATCCTCTGCCACTAAAACCAATTTATCACTTTTGATGCGCAACGATTGTGACGGTGAAACATCAAATGAATCGATATCATAAATCGTTGTTTTAGAGCTTTTATTACCTACATTTGCTTCATAGAGCAGTTTCTCCGCATCAAAGACAATACACATTTTGTGCTGACTGGATTTTGGTAGTTGTGTTTCCGTCACATAGGAGATCTTAGGATCGGGGCTAATAGGAACTTTAAGCTCATCACTACTCTTCTCCTCAATTTTGATAATCTCTTTGACCATAATGCCTATCTTCTTTTGGTTATAGTTGCAGACAATAATGATTCGCTGATCGTGCTCATCGACCTCATCTCCGATCCATCTGTCAAAATCAACTATCGAAACAATCTCATCTTGAATATTGATCAGCCCTATCACATACTCATTACCCGTAGGAGGATCTAAGATCTCAATCTCCTCTTTGATGAGAAAACTCTGAATTTTAGAGATATTGATCGCATAGAGTCTATCAGTACCTGTCGAAAAGATCGCCAACTGCATCACATTACGCAGATGACTTTTGGTCATATAATCTACACTCTCTTGAATCCCCTGTTCATCCATCAACTCACTCTCATACATTACTCATCTCCATCTTCTCTTTTTTCGTATTGCATTGCGTGAGAATCTCCGCTTTCCCTTCAAACTCGACGGTTTTTACACTCTGTACGATACTGCTGGAGATATCACTCACTGTCGCAGCCTCTTCATTTGCCACATGTGCCGTAGAGATATAAGAATCCGTTTTGGCATTTAACCCATCAATCGTCTTTTCAAGCTCATGAATACTCTCCACCTGTTCACTGACTGACTGGGTCGTATCTTCGATCAGTGAAATGGTTTGATCGATATTTTCTCGTAACGCTTCATACCCTTTACTCATATGTGCCGAGATACTTTTTCCCTCATCTGCCTTTTGTGTTGCAACCACGACCAAATCTTTGATTTGCTTCGCTGCATCGGCACTTCTAGCGGCGAGATTTCTCACCTCTTGCGCAACCACTGCAAACCCCTTGCCCGCTTCGCCGGCGGTTGCCGCCTCTACTGCCGCATTAAGCGAAAGTATATTGGTTTGAAAAGAGATCTGCTCTACTACATCGATCGCCTCATTGATTGCTTGGGTTGCCTCATTAATCTCCTCCATCGCTTGAACGGTTTTGGTTGTATAGGAGAGTCCCTCTTGGGTCGAATCTTTTACCTTCTGGCTCGATCCCTGCATCTTTTTAGTATTCTCTTCACTCTGCTGTGCCTTTTCGGTAATGAGCGAAATCATCTCCGAAGCCTTATTGAGCTGCTCGGATTGTTCGCCGGATGCTTCGAGGATATGGTACATCTTCTCCATCAAAGTATCGGAAGCTTTTTCGAGTTCCAATCCATGCCTGAAACTCTTTTGAAACATAGAAGTAATAGCATCTTTGAGTGCATTGATACCACAAATAAGCTCTTTGATCTCTCCCTCTTTCATCAAGTTTTCATCGAGTGATTTTTGATAGATACCCTTTTGGTACTCTTGCAATACGGAGATCATTGCATTGAAATCTTTTTTGAGTTTGATCGAAACGGCATTGAGTGAATTGGCGATAAAGGCGTGATGCGGATCGACGGCATCCCCCTGTGTCACTGTCGTCTCTCCCAATTTCCCTTCCGATATCTTTTTGACAACTTCTAGCATCTCATTGTGTATGCTTTGGGTTTGTGCATACTTCTCCTCAAGAAGTGTCGCAATAGCGGATACTTTGTCATAGATCTCTTTCAACTCTTCATCGCTCATCTCAATCTTTGGAGCCAGTTCTACACGATCTTTGTCATGCATGACAAACACCTCTATCTGCTTGAGTGCACTCAAGATAGCTTCAACTTGTGCCTTTTTTTTTCGTTTGCCTAAAATCATTCTCTCTTCCACCTTACTTTCTTGCTCTATGGGAATGCTACTGCTCTATCATGTAATGAATCCAGAGAAATATCGACACTTTCAAGATAATTTTTAACCCAAATATTGTATTAGAAGGTGCATCAGATATGTTGACGCTCAGTGTACAAGGGTGTTGAAGAAAAGTGAAGGCAAACCCATAGGCGGGGGGGGAAGTGTAAAGAAAAAGCAACCGCTTTGCTTTTTTAGCTTCGCACGGCGATGCTTTATACAGAATTGCATAGCATACGCCCAAGAGGCTTTACTTCAATCAACCTGTGCTACCGAGGATAATACAGATTTTGGGATAAAGAAAAAGTATTTTCTGACACATAACTTTAGACAAAAAGTACAATCACCGAAAACTTTAGGACATCTCTATCGACGCGTCACAAAAGAGTGATTTGAGAAAAATCAAGGTATACTTGAGAAAAATTTTTCAAGGAACTCTCAATGAAAATGAAATTATTATCAATAGCTACTATTTTTATGCTGTTTACAAACTCTCTTGGTGCAAACGAGACCACCACACAAATACTCCCCTATATCAATCAGCTACGAAACCAAGCAGGACTGATCCCTTTAGAGGCGGATAAGATCCCCGCTAAGGCAGCGGATAATCATGCCAACTACCTTGCCAATGAAAAAGATCTGCAAAGCTATCACACAGAAACGAATAAAAAAAACCCCTACTATACGGCGAAAAACCCATGGGATCGTATGAAAATGTATGACTACCCGATAACAGCTAGCGGTGAAAATGTAAGCTGGAATGACGCCAATCTTACCGCCTCTGTCGATGGGCTCTTCGTCTCGATCTTCCACCGTCTCAATTTTTTATCCCTCAAACTCAATCGACTCGGATCGGCGGTTGCCTACGACGCGAACCATGCTCCCTATTTCGTCTATGATCTCGCAACAAAATCTCCTCAATACTACCCCGATATCCAAGCTCAAAACCCCAAAATTACACTTTGGCCACCACGAGACTACCAAAAGGCACAACCTGTTTTTAACAACACCGAATCACCGGCTCCGCTACCCGAATGTGCTAGGGGAGGAAACTCTGGAAACCCTATCTCTATTCAATTTAACCCACAAAAAAGTGGCGCGATTGATTATCAAACATTTACGCTCACCGATCCATCCGGCAAAACCCTTACTATCAAACGATTAATCAGTAAACATATTGACGATCATACGCTAGTATTTTTCCCAGTCAATCGGCTAGAGTGGGATACCACCTACACTGCACATCTAGCCTATCTCGAAGATGGAGCACCCAAAACAATCGATTGGAGTTTCAAAACCCGTTCTCTTCCTGACTATCCGATCATAAGACTCACTTCAAAAGATAAGCGCTACCAAGTCGCTAGTGGAAGCCACTATATCCTCTATCTGCCACCAAAAGATTGTACGGTTTATTACAATGGATATGGTACCAACAATGTAAATAGCGCATCGGTTGAAAAGATTTATGATAGCAATACGATTCAAATAGATGTGAGAGGAAATACCGGAGACTCTTTCGAGATCAGTATAGGGCGCAACGACAAGTTTACTTTTGACATCTTTACACATGAAATAGAGGAACTTACCTTTAGTGATATCTCTACCGACTCCGTTACTTTACACTGGAAGCACACCTCCACGGGTAACGAAACAGGATATAAAATTTTTCGAGATGGAAAGCTGATCTATACCGCTTCAATCAATGATCGAAGCTATATCGATACTGGACTTACACCTAATCATACTTACCGTTATACTGTAAAAGTTACGGACGAAATACCACAGTAATTTTACGCGACTTTTAGTATCATAAGGGAAACTTTTTCAAGGAGTCCTTATGATCTTCACCACCCCACTCAAATCAAATTCAACCAAAATACTACTGCTTGGTAGCGGAGAGCTCGGCAAAGAGGTCGCTATCGAAGCGAGTCGTCTAGGGATCGAGGTAGTCGCCGTCGATGCCTATGAAAACGCCCCAGCACACCTCATCGCCACCTCTCATCATGTGATCGATATGAAAGATGAGGAGGCAATCCTCGAAGTAATTCGCCGAGAAAAACCAACCCTCATTCTTCCCGAAGTCGAAGCGATCAATATCGATGCCCTCTTCAAAGCACAAGAGGAGGGATTTGAGGTGATCCCCAACGCCGAAGCGGTCAAAAAGACGATGAACCGAAAGCATATTCGCGAATTTGCCGCCCAAGAGTTGGGATTGCCTACTAGCAACTATCGATTTGTTACCACCTATGAAGCATTGGTAGAAGCAGCGGAAGAGATCGGCTTTCCTTGCGTCATCAAGCCGGTAATGAGCAGCTCAGGACACGGTCAAAGTATCGCACGAAGCCCCAGTGATCTAGCGAACTCTTGGGAGGAAGCGAAAGAGGCGCGGGGTGATGCGAGTGAATTGATTGTCGAAGAGTTTATCCATTTTGATTATGAGATCACCCTGTTGACGGCACGAAACGGTAAAGAGACCATCTTTTGTGAACCGATCGGACATATTCAAAAAGATGGGGATTATATCTTTTCGTGGCAACCGATGCAGATGACACCGACCGCAAAAGCGCGTGCTCAGGAGATCGCCAAAGCGATCACTGACGGCTTAGGAGGTCGGGGAATTTTCGGTGTCGAACTCTTTGTCAAAGGGGAGGAGGTCTATTTTTCCGAAGTCTCCCCCCGTCCGCACGATACCGGTATGGTGACGATGATCACCCAAAGCCAGAGTGAATTTGCCCTCCATGTCAAAGCGGTTTTGGGATTGCCGCTTGGATTTGAATTTTACGGTGAGGGAGCGAGTGCCGCCTTTAAAGCGACCAAAGATTCTCACGCACCCGTTTTTGAGATC
>JALVVN010000011.1 GCA_027023405.1 Campylobacterales bacterium | reverse complement strand
TAAAAGAGAGAAAAATGAAATATATTGTATTTATTATCAGCTCAATACTCTATCTGGCAGAGGCGGATACTGTCGGTGTCGATCTCAATGCATGGGCAGATGCGAAGGTCGAGAGTGATGTCGTGCCGATCTCTGAATTGGATGAAGCGGTCACACAAAGTGACGAGGTGAATCCTGCCGATACGATAGCGGAAGATACGATTACGCCACAGGCGTATGCGGAACCTGTGCAAAACCGATCAACGATCGATCCTGCGATCGTCCAAGAGATCGTACAAGAAACGAAGCGTCAAAAGGCTCAGATGCATACTACGACTACGACATCTGTCGAGCAACCCAAGAGTGTTGAGAGTAGATTGGTAAAACCGAAGAGCGGTCAATTGTCAGTGCAATCGATTTGGGATCAGACGACTGCTTTTTTGCACCCGATTTGGCGTTTTGCGAAAGAGTTTCCATCGCAATTGCTCCTTTTGTTGTCTCTTTTTGCCTTGATGCTATATGCGCTAATCTTTGCACCGATGATGCGACGCGTTCGCAATGAGAGGGAGAGTGATGAGATTGATGTGAGTCGCCACATTGTGCGAAAGATCGAGAGTAAACCGGAGGGGAAAATTCTCACCAATGCACAGTTTAGTAACCTCAAAGGGCAACTCAACGAGATCTACCTCTATAAAAAAGAGGCGATTTTGATGAGCACGGATCTCTCTCAGGAGGATAAAGATCGTGAACTCGTGATGCTTGATTGGAAGTTTAACCAAATTTTAAATTTTGCACTGCCAAAGCTAGAGAGTGACGAGGGGCGTGAGTTTAGAGAGGGGATCGAAGAGTTGATGCAGGAGAAAGAGAGTCGTGAAACGGTACGGGCTTTTTTCCGTGACTTGATCCAGCAAAAAGGAATCGATCCCGATCTAAAGCGTTTTATCGAAAGTGCGGTGGGCTAGGAGGAGTGACGCCGGTCATAAGCTTTCAAATCGCATACAGAGTGCATCGACTATCTTCTGCTGTATCTCGGGATTCTCTATCGTCGTCAGCTTTTTTATGAGCCTCTTTTTGGAGATCGTTCGTATCTGTTGGCACAGAACAATAGAGGGCTTTTGAAGCTTCCTTTTTAATAAAACTTCATTGGGGTAGATACGCCGTCCCTCTTTTTGTGAAGTGATAGGCAGGATGGTGACAACATCCAAAAGATTTTCATAGTTGTTTGAGATAATCAAAACAGATCTTTTCCCTTGCTGCTCTCTGCCTATAGAGGGATTGAGATCAGCTAAATAGACATCGTATTGGTTCATGTTTGGCTCTCAAAATCGCTGTGTTTAAATGCCTCTTCCGTCTCCTTCATATCTTCTATGTAAAGTTGATCCGTCGAAGCTTCCATCATCGCCTGTTTGTAGCGCTCTTTTTTTTGTTTTTCAACCAACAATTGCAAAGCATTTGACACAAGTTCTGAAAAGGATTGGTATTGATCGGTGATGTTGTTTATCTCTAGTTTTTTAAACAGTTCATCATCTATCGTGATGGTTTTTCTTAACATAGTATGCTCCTTTATCATACTATTATCATCTATCTATTTTGAAGAGTTGATTAAGGGCATCTCTAAAACCCTAGATGCTCATAATTTTCAATAGGTTTGTCTGAAGCTTCTAAGATACTCTTTTCATTCTAGGTATCGACCTCAAATATTCATCATCACTTATACAATAAACCGCAATCACCCCTCAATCCACATCGAAAAATCCAACCATACCGCTTTGTGGATCAGACTTCCGCTACTGATGGCGTAGTCTAGAAAGAGATTAGTAGCTTGATCTGTAGCTAATTTTTAGAGGTGTTCTTATGTAATATCTTCCAATATTTCGCTAAGTTCATTATCGCTGATGCTCTCTTTTTCGGTTTTGGCATAGATTGTTAGCAAAAGAACTCTTTTGTTTTCCATTTTGAGTAGCGTTATTATGTGAAAACCGCCACTTTTTCCGGTAGGAATGGAAGAGTTGGGGAGTCTGACCTTGTAGCAGTTATTACCAAGAGATGAACCGGATCTTGGATTTTTCAAGATTTCTTTCTTAAAAAGAGCCAAATCGTTTGCAATCTTTTTATACTTTTTTGCAAGTCTTTTGAGATCCTTCTCAAATCGTAGCGAAACTTCTATTGTCACAATTCGTTTAGTACTTCATCGAGAGTTTTAAGTTTTATTTTTCCTTTGTTAGCAAGATTGACCTCTTCAACCGCTTCTCTTAGACCCTCCAGTATCTCCTCTTTTGTCGGCTCTTTATAGGTTTCATCTCTCATCTCAAAAGGTAGTCCGCCTACTTTTTGCACTTTATGCAAAAAGATGTTGATCGCATCACTCACACTGATACCATAACCGGCAAAAATCTCCTTTGCACTCTCCCACGCTTCGGGATCAACTTTGATCGATGTCTGTTTTCTAGGACTTTTTACCATCATGCACCCTTTAAATAATTCTTTTGAATTATTATAGCATATGGGCACCCTTTATTCATAATGAGTCCACATACGATATATTTTTATGATTTTTTCTTCTTCAAAAATTTCATAAACGAGTCTGTGTTGCTTGTTGATTCTTCTGGATATTTTGCCTTTTAAATTTGCTGAGAGATACTTAAATTTGGCTTGTGGAGAAAAGAGAAGTTGATACATCTACCAATCTAATTTATCAGCAGTGACATAATTTTCAATAGGTTCGTCTGAAGCTTCTAAGGTACTCTTTTCCATTCCGGGTATCGACCTCAAATACTCATCATCACTTATACAATAAATTGCAATCACCCCTCAATCCGCATCGAAAAATCCAGCCATACCGCTTTGTGGATCAGGCTTCCGCTGCTGATGGCGTCGATGCCGCTGTTGGCGTACTCTAGGATATTCTCTTTGGTGATGTTTCCACTCGCTTCAAGGAGGATGTGTGGGAAATTTTCGTCACGGTATGCGACGACCTCTTTGATCTGATCGGGTTGCATATTGTCACACATGACAAGATCGCACTTGGCTTGCATCGCCTCTTTTGCCGCTTCGACGCTTTCGCACTCTACTTCGATCTTGGCGGTGTAGGGGATGCGTTTGCGTGCTATTTTAATAAATTCACTCAGATCATCGATCGCTGCGAGATGGGTATCTTTGAGCATGAGGCAGTCATCGAGTCCGAGTCGATGGTTTGTCCCGCCGCCGCATCGCACCGCATACTTTTCCATGATCCTCAGACCCGGGCGTGTCTTTCGTGTGTCGAGGAGTTTGATGTCGATCCCTTTGACGAGGGAGACAAATTGTGCGGTGTTGGTGGCGATGCCGGAGCAGTGCTGGAGCATATTGAGGAGCACCCGTTCATACATCAAGACGCGCTCTACTTCACCTCTGACATAGCAGATGATATCCCCTTTTTTGATGGGGGCTGCGTCCTCTTTGAGAAATTCTATCTCGATATGCTCCATGATGCCGAGCTCTTTGACATAGATCTTCCCCGCCAAGATACCATCCTCTTTGGCGATCACTTTGGCTTCGACCATCCGATGATCGCTCACGAGTGAAAAGAGATCACCCCTGCCGATATCCTCTAAGATCGCTT
>JALVVN010000010.1:2697-16573 GCA_027023405.1 Campylobacterales bacterium | reverse complement strand
ATAGATGAGTCATTCAAATGCTCGTGAGGATTGTCGATCGCATTCGCATAGCGACTGTTTTTGATCAAATCCTCAAGTGTATCGGAGTCGTGTCTTTGACTCTGAACTCTCCCTTTGACACTTCCCATCATTGAGGAACCGAGTGTCTTTAAGAGATCGGTAGCCGACTGCTCATCTAATCCCGCTTTTTTGGCAACTTCATTGACAAGTGCACCGTTACCGCTTCCTAAAAGTATATCCATTAAACCCAATTTTGTTCCTTTTAGTATATTGTAATAAGTCGATTATACTCAAAAAACTGTTTTAGATCAAGTTGAGAATTTGCTCTCTCTGTTCAAAAAGAGATTCAATATAGTACAACTGATCCTCTTTCGGTTGATAATGGTGATAAATCTCATCTATTCTCTCTTCAAATCGATTAATTCTCTCTTCATCAAGTGTCGTAATGAGTGCCGGTCTTTTAAGGTTTTTCATAATTTTTTTGAGTGCATAATCAAGTTCGCAATAGCGTTTAATATCAAAATCTTCATTTTCCAAGAGTGCATTGATCTCCAGTTGCAGGAGTTTAGCATTTTGGCGCACCTCTTTGGGCGCATATTTAAGATAAATTTTTTGAATCTGATTCTTGAGGTCTTGGACTTTGACCTGATCAAGATAATCGAGTTCATTCTCTTCAAAAAGTACTCTTTCAATTTGGGTTTCGATAGCTTGTACCTCTTGGAGATGAGGATGAGAATGTGTTGTAGTTTGGACAGAATAAGACATAGTTTTCCTTTTTAAAAATTTATGTCTTATTCACAGCAGATAGTGTGCCAATACTTACAATATATTTAATATATTTTCATAATATATTAGATTCTTGATTTTATAAGTTTTAGAACCTCCGAAATTTCCGCTTTTGAGAGTTTTCCCTCTTTTTTAAAAATCACTTTTCCATCTGCATCAAGAACCAAAATATCAGAGTCATCATCTTTTAAACCCCAGCGTTTTACCAATATTTTGCGACGATCTTTCACATAAAGCGCTTCAGGATATTTATGCTGTTTTCGCTTAAGAATCGCCTCAATGACGAAATTGGGCTTCCAAGTCGCCGCAAGATTGACGATAGCCACCGATTGATATTTCTCATGATTTAACTTCGCATTTGCCAATGCATCGACAAGCGCTTGATTTTTATCTTTTACATCGGGATCGACATAAAAAATAACGCTAACTTTCCCCTTCAGCGATCTCGTATCAAATTTTCCACCCGTGACTTTACCGCCATCTTTACCCTGTAAAAGCACACTAGCAGGTACTTCACCAACCTCAACAGCATACGCCAAAAGTGCTGACGAAAATAATAATAAAAGATATTTCATAAATTTCCTTTTTCATGCGATATTGCATGAATATAGCAAAAAAAGTTTCAATTTTGTTATAATCCGACCAATGAATACAATAATTATGATCTTTGCACTTCCTATCGGTCTCTATCTGCTCTCCAGAGAGAAAGAGAATCGGCGCAACTACGAAGCGGTTTTTTCAAACTTTTTTGTACAAACAAAAGATGATATGACACTCACCAAAGAGCAGAAAACCGATCGACTCAAAGCGATGCTCTATCAAAACGGCTATGAAATCACACAGGATCAAGAGGGAAAAATCGTAGGAGAAAAGAAGATCTTCTCTATCGCTTGGATGGTTGTCGGGATTGGTCTTATCTATATCGGACTATTCATCTATATCCTCTATTTTCTCTATTTTCAAAAGCCACATATTGTGACTTTTGATCTCAACGAACTCTAGCGGATCGCCTCTAAAATTCTCTGCAACACTAATTGCTCTCCTTTAGCTGAGAGATGAATGTAAGCACCGCCAAACTCCTGAGGATCCTCCGATCGATAGAGCATTTTATCGCCTGATCTAAAAATATCTCGTGTATCAACTGTTGGATACTCTTTGGAAAGCTTTTGATAGGCGTTGAGATAGGGTGTAGAGTCAATGCCGATCATTGGATTTGGAATAGTAAGCATAATGTGTGTTTTAGGATGTTTTGTCAAAATCTTGTTGATCCCGCCCTTGATCGATTCATAGATCATCTGCTCATTTGCTCCCACTCGTGCATCGTTGATCCCCAAGGCTATATTCACGACTGTCAATGCACCATCACCCCGAATTTGTGCTATCTGCTCCTCTACAACACTTTGCGCCCACTCTTGTGCACGCTCTCCTGAATTGGCACCATTGATCACCTCTACATCTGATCCGAATGCTTCTTGAATCCCTTTGACGATATCGCCATCTTTGAAATGGGGATCATCCGCTCTCGTACTATCACCGACACAGATATATTGCGCGCCACTCGTTGCCAAGACGGAACGAATCTCTGCAAAAGGCGTATGATCTTCACCCTGTGACGGAGTTATCGAGAGCTCTAACATCCGATCCACAGGAAACGGGATTGTATCCGGTTTTCCAACATCGATCCTCGCACCGACACGAATATGATCAGAGAGTTTAAAATCTCTTCGACTCACTTTCAACTCTATTACACCGTTACTATTGACAAACTCCGGTGCACTCTGTAACGATTGGCTATCCCACTCCCAACTACTATCATTTGTCTTGGCGACATAGAGTTTCCCTGCACTACCCACGGCATAATCGGCTCCGCTACTACTCCAATCACTTGCCTGATAACCGGTTTGAGGATTGTTATCACTGTCAATAAACCAGATCGCTGTCGGATTTTTAAGTGTTTTTGAACTAAACAGAAGATAGAGATAGTCCTTATCGGCGTATGCTTTCATTGTATCTTGATTCATTTCAATCCCCTTAATATCCGCCCAATCGTCGATCTTTCCATCGATGACAATCGTGTGCTGTATCGGTTTGGAAGTAGGTTTTGGCTGAGGTTTCAGTTGGGGCTTAGGTTTTGGTGTCGGCTTGTCATGACACTCTAGCGTCTCTCTTGTGGTGCCATCAAAATTTATCTTTTTTAGGGTTCGCTCATAGATAGTCGCGATCTCTTTTGCACTTGGCGTATGGTTAAAGAGCACCACCTCATCCATCGCACCGTGAAAAAGATTGTTGTCTTTATGATCTCGCGTACCACCGTTTGCATCTAGCCCCATCCACTCATCATTGGGCTTACCGATGTAGCAGAGATCACGACGCACCGACGGAAGCTCACACGCACCGCCTGCATGGTGCCATGCAACACGCGTTTTAACCTCTTTACCATCTATGTAGATATGGGGATAATTGGCACTATCGATCGTCACGGCGATATGTTGAAAATGGTGTGGCTTGATCACATCCGATTCCGTCACGACATCCGCACACAACTCATCACGATCGCCGTTACTAAAGGCAAAATAGAGTTTGTTGTTTTTATAGAAGCGATTAAGCCAAATCTCGCTCTTGTGCTTCTCTCCATACGCTTTTGCGCCGTCATCATTACCAAAGCTAAAGATCGTCTCCCAATTTCCACCCTCTTGTGCCTCATCATCAAACCGCACCCACGCGCTAAAACCAAATCCACCGCTATAATCTACATCCATCGTCGGCAATTTCAAATAGTCGTGCTTCCCGTCAAAGAGGATCGCTTGATTAATCACACCCGAAATTGATTTTGGTTTACCAAAGAGCATCGCATCAAAATTTCCTAACTGATCCACGATGGATGTATCAAATGTACAACTGTCAAATTGATAAGCACTCAATGCAGAAATATCCGAACCGGAAGTTGTTGACGCAGTTTGTCGTTTTGTATTTGTAGATTGATCTTGTTCGCTAGTATGCACAATAATTTTATTTGAATGGTTGGGAAGATCAGTTTCGCTATTGTGTCTCAAATCTTTAGAGGAAGTACCACATCCGCTCAAAGCCAATAACAATACCCCTATCAGTGAACTTCGATACATCATCACACTCCTGGCATTAAATTTTTAGTTTATATGAAAAAATTGTGAAATAATTTAAGATATTTAATTTATTACCACATTTTGCCGTATTGGAAAATCTCAAAATTTCCAATTTAATATCTCTCAAAAAATTGGAGCTAATTTAGAAAACATTGTTTTTTTAGAATTAAAGAGAAAAGCTAAGGAGATTCACTACTACAAAACAGAAAAAGGTCGAGAGGTAGATTTTTTAATACGAGATAAAAATATTACAGAACTTATACAAATCTCTGTATTCCCTTAAACTTATACAGAAATTTATGTAGCAATTATTTAATTTTTTGCTATAATTTTACTCTTAAAGGAGAGACAACAAATGAAACAATTTTTATTTTTCGCACTTCTACTATCGATTTTTACAGGATGTGGTTCAAGCAAACACATGGATGATAGCCCAAAAAACAATCTCATCACAACCGCAAACCACTCCACTTCTAATCAAGAGAACAACCAATCTCAGCCAGCCACCACCATCCAACAAACAACAAAATCCAAACCCAAGCCAATACCCAAGCCCAAGCCTAAACCAATACGCACCCTTACCGTCTATGTGCACGGTTACGATCCAAAAGGATTTAAAGAGCGGGATATTTTCGGTGATATAGTGTCTGATCCTTTTCTCGATCAGATAGCGGATTTTGCAGATTTTACACCCCTAGAAGATGATGATGGCAATGCAACCGATGTCGTTACCGCGACAAGCTACTATGGCAACACTCCTCCCGACTATTACACCCCTCAAGATGAAGTGGCGCTTGCCGAACTGGATGCTGGTATTCCTCGCTACGCCTTCATCGTGGCAAAATTTGCCAAACATTTGATGGAGACAAAAGACTTTCAGCAAATCAATATCGTCAGCGCCAGCATGGGATCACTCGTGACACGCTACCTAATCCAAAAAGATTTAGAACATCTTGCCAGTGAAAAGAGGATCGCTAAATGGCTCTCGCTAGAGGGAGTGATTGCAGGAAATATCGGAGCAAGCAACTCAAAACTTAAAAAAATCTATGATCAAATCGAAAAAGATCAAGCTCCCGAAGTCGATCAAATGCGCTATAAATGGATTAAGGCGGAACTTGGAGATACATATATCACAACAAATCCAAACTTTAAAAATATCCAAATTGCTTTTGAAAGCTCCACAAATGACCACCTCAACAACCAACTCATCACACTACTTACAAATGAGCCAAATGACGGCGTACAAGCGGTGAAAGATACCTACTTTCACAATACACCCTCTTATGCACATACACTTTTTTACCAAACGCATGACTCTCTGAGTCGCGCTAAAGCGGCTTGGGCTTATACCTCAACCTTTTTAAAGTCTCAAAAGCGTGTTAAGATCACCTTACTTCGTGCAAAAGTATTCGATCTGCACGAAAATAAAGTGCTTTTTCAAGATTTCAAACCTGCGGAGATCGTTTTCGCTTCCAAGACTTACGCACCCCAAGCGATGCAACAGTGGGGATTTGACACCCCTATCGACGAGCGACTCCTCAAAGGACACACCCTTAAGCTCTACAAATACCGGCACGAAAATAGTTACCAAGATCTCAACCAAACCCTTTTTGATGCCTACATCCTCCCCAAAGAGGATCATCTCACCCTTGAGATAACACCCTATGAACTAGATTTCGATACTTTCTACGGTATCTTTGAGCCTACCGGTCACGGTAGACATGAATCACTCGGATCCGACACAATCGATCTACCGATCCACAACGGGGAATATAGACTTGAAAGTGAAGAGTGGGAGGCAATAATCCGTGTCAAAGTTATGGGCATCTCACGCTGATTCTTGTGCCTTCTTTTGGCATGCTTTCAATTTTTCACGATATGTTTGTGCATCGCCATAGGGTAGAAAATCGTAATAAAATTGATGCGCATAAGCAATCTTTTTCGCATGCTTAATCGGGCAAAAGTAGAGCTCCGTACGCCCTGCAACAGCGGCTGTATAATTTATAAGTCCATTAAAATAGGCACAGTAGACACAATTGATCTTCTCTAAAATATTCAAATATCCCAAATACTGCCGATCAAAAACAATATAATCACTTCTGCGAATTTTGGGAAATTTATAGACTCGAAAAACAACCACTACATAGATAAAGAGCATCACATCCAACAAAAGTGCAGGGATAATCATCATATAGATCACCGGCGCGGAGATGATATTGATCAAGGGTGCCTCCTTCAAATAGGTAAAGAGATCAACTAGTTTCTCCTTCTGAGACATCAGCACCTTTTGTGAAAAAATAACTTTTCCATTTTTAAGTGAAAAATCTTCCTCAGCCTTCTGTAGCTCCTCTCTTAGCTCTTCTTGGAGCGCACTAATCTCTTGAACAAGCGACTTAATTTTTGCATTCATTACACAATCCTTTTAAATAATTTCATATATTATCTCTTTCTGCTTCCCTTTTTCCAAAATCTCTTTGATTTTGAGGTTTTCGATCTCTAAATCCATAAACGCTTCAATAGTCTCTATCTGCTCTTTTGCAATCTCTCGCAAGACAGTCCCTCGATAGGCTTTCGCCCAATGGCTGACTACTTTGCCGTTTTTGATAAATTTGAGCGTTGTGTAGGGGTGAGACGGTTTGTAAAATTTATCATAAAATCCCGCACGCAGATCAAGGATCTCCTCTCCCTCCAGCATCTGATCCAGCGCTTGTGTAAAATGCTCTTTGTAGTAATTTTCAGGTGCAACTCCATCAAGCTTTGCCCCCTGTTTAAATTTATATTCGGGCAGTTGATCTTGTGCGCAAATAGGACCAAAAAGATTTGAAAAAATCATCACATTATCATCGATATAGGCTTGTGCCTCCTGATGTAATCCCTCATAATCCAGATACTCATATGCCACACCGCTATATCGCTCGATCGCCTTGAGTAAAGGAAGCGACAAAATATCTTGCCGATAGTGTGCAATCTGATCCGCCTTTTTGATTCCAAAGAGCATACTCAGTTGTGCATCATCCGCCCCTAGAACATAGTCGCGATATTGATTCACAAATGTCATTCGCAGATCAAAGAGCGCTTCAAAGCAGAAACTATCTCGCTCGATTTCTCCCCTTTTTCCACCACTTCGTTTCGCTTCACTCGGAGAAAAGAGTATCTTCATCTCTCCACCTCCCAAAAAAAGTCGATCCACTCATCCGCTTCGTGCAGGGTAAAGTCCGGATGAAACACGGCATCTTTTTTATAAAAGAGCGTCGCAACCCGAAAACTTTTCTGCGGATAAGATTCGCGCAATCGCTCGATCACCGCACGCATACTCTCCCCGCTATCGACCATATCATCCACGACCAAGATCTTTTCAACCCCTGAAAGTTCAGGGATATGAGAGATACTCACACACTCCCTTTTTTGTGTCTCATCATAGAACACCGCGTTGATCGTATAGAGCGACCGTAACTTGAGACGATACGCCAAAAACTGCCCCAGCATCACACCACCTCGCGCCACAGCAACAATGGCATCCGGTGAGTAATCCCCAAATTTTAAAATAAGTTGATCAAAATCATTGACAAATGCGTCGTAGTCGTAATGCATTTTATTCCGTTTTTCTCAAAATTATAGTACAATTAGGGTTTAATTTACAAAAGGAATAGAAACAATGGGGTACACAAAAGAGGATTTGGAGCAAATTATAGCCAAAAAAGACATTAGTTCCAGTGAACTAGAAGCGCTGTTAGAAGCGAGAGAAAAAGGGGATATCGATTTTAAATTGGTCGATGTGAGAGAAGTCTTTGAATATGATCAGGCAAGTATTGACGGCACAGATCTACTTGTGCCGACATCGGTGATTCAGCAACACTTTAACAAACTAGATGCTATACGCCAAGAGCCGATTATTCTCTATTGCCGAACCGGAAACCGCACCGGACAGGTACTCTATGCACTTGACAATATGGGATTTCCCAAAGTTGCACACTTGGCGCAGGGAATCATTGCCTATCACGGCAAAACCTCCAATGGCGCGCCGATACCAAATGAGCTTTAGCTCGCTTGGCTTAATTTAAACTGATAGCGGCAATAGGGGCATTTGTGTGCCTCTATCGGCACCTCCATCGCACAATCGGGACAATGTTTGGTTGTAGGCGCCTCCTCCTCTTTTTTCTGTAACTTATTCATCATTTTTACAAGCATAAAAACAACAAATCCCAAAATAACAAATGAGATAGCATCATTGATAAATTGACCATATTTGATAGCCGGTGCACCCGCTTTTTCTAAAGCTTCAAGAGACGCATACTCTTTGCCGTCAAGTGCAATAAATTTGTCCGAGAAATCAACACCACCCATCAATAGACCGATCGGAGGCATAATGACATTATTGACAAAACTCTTGACGATCGTCGCAAACGCCGCACCGAAAATAAAACCGACAGCCATATCGACAGCATTGCCTTTGAGTAAAAACTCTTTAAATTCCTTTAACATTTACTCTCCTTACTTAAAGATATTTATGTAAGGAGTATAACTTATTTTTCTATAACTCTTCTTAATGTAGGAGAAAGATGTGTTAAAACCTCATAGCTTATCGTCTGAAAATAGCTTGCAAAATAGCGTGCATCACCCAACACTTCCACCTCATCCGCAACCCCTTCTAGGCTAAAACTATCCATCGAAATTCGTCCTAAGACCGGTGAGCCGGCTATCTGAAGTTTACCCTCTCCGTCGTAGCGAAAGAGCCCGTCTCCATATCCCAGATCATAAGTGGAAGCAACTATATCGGCTTTCACTTCATAGACACCGCCGTAGCCGATCCGATTGCCCTGTTGCAGAGAACGCGTTGCAACTTTATGCGCGTAGAGCTTCAAAACAGGTCTTAGATCAGCCTGTTCAAACACACAATCCAACTCACTATATCCATAGGTGGCGATCCCGCATCTTGCAAAGTCATCTCTCATCTTTGCGCGAAGCAGTGAGGAGGAGGCAAAGGAGTGAAAAATCGGTAACGGTATCCCTTTTTCTACCACTATCTCTCTGACGCGCTCTTTGATCCGATCCCAATTATCCATCTGCCAAAAGAGATCAGCGCTCAAATCATCAGCCGATCGGAAGTGGGTCATCACCCCCTCTAGCACCAGATCCCGCTTCTCAATCTCCTCAAACGCCTCTTCGATCTCCTCAGGATCGATCCCGTTTCGATGCATACCGCTGTCTATCTTGAGATGCACTTTCGCACCTTGAGGCATCTGTTTGATATGAAAAATCGCGTTAATCGTATAACTAAAACGCGGATCATGTGCCGTAAATCGTGGCAACAACAGCAATACAAACGGAAAATGCGCGACGATCTTCTCCGCTTCCGCTTCATCCTTGACCACCGCTTTTTTGATCCCAAACTCAGCCGCCAATTCTGCCATCTCCTCCAAACCATGCCCATAGGCATTATCTTTGAGAACAACAGCGATCTTCTCGACACCCCCAGCCCGATCCGCCAATAGTGAGAGGTTGTGAAAGTAGTTTTCTCGACTGAGTTTAATGATCGCCATTACTTCGGCTCGATACCTCTGGCTTCCATCAAATATCCGCGTAGTTTTCTCGCCTGATAATCAAGCTTGAAAAAGCGATCATAGACCGCTTTGGCATCAAGCGTAGGATCGGTACTAAAGTCAAACTGCCCAAACTTATCTTTGGGCAGATTCTCATCCAAAAAGTCATAAAATTCATCACGAATCTGCTGATATTTTCGCATCTCTTTTCGCAAATCTTCAATCTCCATCATCATTGCTCCTTTTGCTTATTATTTTATAGATTAACCGCGACTTTATAGTCAGGATCATCCTCTTCATAAGTACAAAACTCTTTTGCGTCATTGAGCAACTGTTTACAATCCTTACTTAAATGTCGCAATGTCAGTTTTTTACCCTGTGCACGATACTTCTTGGTGATCGCATCGATCGCCTCCACGCCGGAACTATCCATCACTCTCGCATTTTTGAAGTCGATCACCACCCGATCGGGATCCTTGCGCGGATCAAACTGCTCCAAAAAGGATGTCACCGATCCGAAAAAGAGAGGACCCTCGAGTACATAAACCTTTGTACCATCATCCTGCATATAGGTATTGGCATATATTTTAGCATGTTTCCACGCAAAAACAAGCGCAGAGATGATGATCCCCGTAATCACCGCAATCGCCAAATCATACTTGATCGTAATCAGTGTCACCACGATCAAAACAAACGCATCTGAAAGTGGCATCTTTTTGATGCGCGAGAGAGAGGAGAACTCAAAAGTCCCGATACTCACCATAAACATAATTCCTGCCAATACCGCAACAGGAATGACCGATATCAGTGGCGTGATTGATACGACAAAGAGGATCAAAAGCACCGCCGCTGTCACCGACGACACGCGCCCCAAACCGCCGGATGAGAAGTTGATGATGCTCTGCCCTATCATTGCGCACCCCGCCATACCGCCAAAGAGTCCCGTCGTCACATTTCCAAGCCCTTGTGCGACACACTCCTTGTTTCCGTTTCCTCGTGTACCGCTCATCTCATCAAGCACCGAAAGGGTCAGTAGCGACTCGATTAACCCCACCAACGCTATCAAAAAGGCATAGGGCAAGATCACCTTCAAACTCTCCCAGTTCAACAGTGAAAAATCGGGCATCACAAAGTGAGGAAAAGATCCCTTGATATCTGCCAAATCACCCACCGTCTTTGTGTTGATCCCACCGAAATAGACCACCGTCGTCAAGAGTACGATCGCCACCAAACCAGCAGGCACCGCCTTGGTAAAGCGAGGCAAAAAGTGCATGATGAGCATCGTGATCGCCGTGAGAATATACATCTCATAATGTTCACTAAAGGAGTGTGAGAGCTTTAGCCATAAACTATCGAGCCGGTCGTAGTCACTTGAGTGAAAAAATTTCAACTGCGCCATCGCGATCACGATCGCCAAACCGTTAACAAAACCGAACATCGCCGGTTGAGGTACAAGACGAATAAATTTTCCCATCTTCAAAAACCCAATCGTCATCTGAATGATCCCCGCAAAGATCGTCGTCAAAAAGATCGTGTGGAGGATCGTCATCGAGAGCGCCTCTTTCGAGAGATCAGGATGAAGCTTAGAGACCGCTACGCCGAGTCCCACAAAGACTACCGCCACAGCACCGGTCGCACCGGAGATCATCCCCGGCTTCCCACCCAAAAGCGCCGTCACAAGCCCCAAAATAAATGCCGTATAGAGTCCCACGATCGGACTCACACCCGCAATAAAACTAAAGGCGATCGCCTCAGGTACTAGCGCCACCGCTACTACCGTACCTGCCAAAAGCCCATTTTTGATGTTGAATTTGTCATAATTTTTGAGGTTAAACATTTACACTCCATGTAATAAGAGTTGGGATTATACAAAAGTTTGATAAAATCCCACTATGAAGCTACTAGAATCTCTTTACGCCCAAGAGTTTAAATCCATCACCTTTCATCCCAGAAAGGCACGGATCAGTGCACACAAATCGATCCTGTTTGGTCCCAAAGCTTCGGGCAAAACAACCCTCCTTCACGACTATCTCAGTCGTCGAAAAAAGGGAAGTTACCTCTACATCGACTTCGATGATCTGCGCATCGATCAAGCCCTCTTTATCGGTCTGCCGAATTTTATCAAAGCCAAGGGGATCACACTTTTGGTGCTGGATAACTTTGACTTCTCTTTTACGGTACCACAGGTGGATGAAGTGATCATCTCTACCAATCAGGATCATACACTTGAGGGATTTGAGCGCGTCGAAATCTTTCCGCTCGATTTTGAGGAGTTTATCGCCTTTGCCAAGCGCCACATCGAAATTGAGGCGATCTTCAACGACTTCGCCGTCGCCGGCACTTACCCTACGATGAGCCAAGTCCCCAAAGATCGTATCGTCAAAGAGTTTCAAAAGCTCATTCGTCTTATTCTTCCCGATCCGTTAGAGCGCACCCTCTTCAAGAGCTTCGCCCTCGCTCAGGGAGAGAAACTCTCCCCCTACACCCTCTTTCAAGAGCTCAAAATCTTTCACAAAATCTCTAAAGATCGCTTCTACGCACTTCTCAAACGATTTGAGCAAGAGCGGTTGATCTTCCTCCTTCCTCACTATGACAAACCCAAAGCCAAAAAGAAGATCTACCTTATCGATTTCGCCATCAAAAGTATCCTCACTTACGACAAAGATTTTATCAAGCGCTTTGAAAATATCATCTTTTTAGAGCTCCACAAAAGCAAAGAGGAGATCTACTACACCGACATGATCGATTTCTACCTCCCGCAAAAAAATCTCGCCGTCATACCGATGCTCTTTCTACCCATCGAGATGATCCAAACCAAACTCAATCGCATCCAAAAAGAGCTAGAACACTACCAAATCAAACGCGTGGAAATCTTGACACTAGAAGCGGAGGGAAGTATCGAATTGGAAATGATCTCGTGTGAAATCATCCCGTTTTGGAACTGGGCATTGAGCAGATAAGAGAATATCATAAGAAACAAAAAGATATAATTTTGTTGTTTACTCTACACAAAAAGGCTAATCATGCTAGAGTTGCTTTTTAGAAAACAGGCATATATCTTCAAAAAGATTGAGAATGTCACTTATAAGCGCTATTTTTTTGATACGATTGATTTTAGCGAAAGATTGATCGGCCTTATAGGTGCTAGGGGGATCGGCAAAACCACTTTTTTACTTCAATATCTCAAATCTCTTGATATCGCAGAGGATAAAAAACTCTACTTTAGTGTTGACAGTATTGTAACAAGCAATCTCAAGCTCTTTGATATTGCAGAGGATTTTTACAATATCGGCGGGAAAGTGTTAGTCATTGATGAGATTCACAAATATAAAGATTTTGAAATAGAACTCAAAGAGATATATGATTTTTTAGATTTACAGGTTATCTTTAGTGGTAGTAGCGCTATTGTCTTGGAGCACAAAAAGGCTGATCTCAGCAGAAGAGCGATGATATATAGATTCAAAGGATTGAGTTATAGAGAGTTTTTGGAACTCAAACTCACAAATGATTTTGAAGCTTATAGCTTAGATGAGATAGTGAGCAATCATATTGCAATAGCCCAAAAGATCACAAAAAAGATAAAACCGCTTGAACACTTTAAAGAGTATTTGAAATTTGGATACTATCCTTTCTATTTTGAAGCACCGGATAACTACTGTATCAAACTCGAAGAGACGATAAATGCCGTCATAGAGAGTGATTTGCCGATTATTTTTAATATAGAACCGTCAAATATACATAAGCTCAAACAATTAACCGCCTATCTATGTAGCGCTAAACCATACGAACTCAATATCACATCTCTTGCGCAAAAAATAGGTATCAATCGAAAAACACTTTATCAGTACATATACTATTTGGTTTTGGGAAATATTTTTAATCGCTTGGAAGCGCAGGGAAAGGGTGATAATATCTTTTCCAAACCGGCTAAGCTCTATCTCAATAATCCAAATTTAAACAACTGCTATTGCCAAGAGAGTGAAATAGGTACGATAAGGGAGGAGTTTTTTCTCGATATGCTATCAATAGATCATACCTTTTCCTACCCAAAACAGGGAGATTTCTTGGTGAATAATCGCTATCTTTTTGAAATTGGCGGAAAAAATAAAGGCTTCAAGCAAATTAAAAATATGAACAATAGTTTTGTCGTTGCAGATGATATTGAGATTGGGTTTGGTAATAAAATTCCGCTTTGGTTATTTGGATTTTTATATTAAGGGTACCTCTAACACCCTAGATGCACCCCTACTTCATCTGCGCCAGCAACATATCCAGATTAAAAAGTTCAACCCCTTTTTTACCGTTTGCGACAAACAAAATGCCATCTTTTTCGAGCAAGGAGAGTCCGTTTGCACTGCCGTCAAGCCTTTTGCTACCTACAAGTTTTGGCGTATGCGGATCGGTGATGTCATAGAGTTGCAATCCCTC
>JALVVN010000010.1:0-2597 GCA_027023405.1 Campylobacterales bacterium | reverse complement strand
GTACTGCCGACATGATCGATCTCCAACTCGATCGTCATCTCTCCGCTATCATTAAATGTACCAAACTTTTGACCGTTCACATAGACGACGCTTCCCATCTCACCGAGAAGATTGACTTTGGCAAATCTCCCTTTTGTTTTGAGTGTGACACTCTCTTGGGTTATTTGCGGGGTGAGTGCTAATTGTGTGATATGCGTTTTCTCTTTTGGGGTGCGATCCTGACATCCAGTCATACCGACAAAACCTGCTACCAATATCGCGTGAACCATAACTCTTTTCATCTGAACTCCTTTCCCATAGGATCGGATATTCAGAAAAGTTATTTATGGATAGCCACCTATTTCTTGGGCAATGTTACGATTGCACTCATATATCCCACGACACGATTCTTGTCTCCACTCGCATCGGCGCTAGTGCGATAATCAAGAAGCTCAATCCCCCAGTGTAGCTGTTTGGCGACTTCGACAATCGCTTTGACGCCGATCTTGCCACACGCTTCACATCCGCTATCTAGTGTCGCCAGATCTTGCTTCTGTACCCCTTCAAGACAGATTGCATCAAGTTTATTGGCTTGATCGAGGGTGTAGAAGTGGCTTAGATCGGTGCTGATCACCAAAGCATTGTGCGCATCGGATAGGATATAGAGCAAGAGTTTGGACAACTCATGCGAATCAACCCGTCCGTAGATCAGCTCCACCACCTTTGCATCTGGATCATAGTGCCGAATAAAGGGCATCTGCGTCTCGGTCGAGTGTTCGACACGGTGTGCTTGAGGTGCGAATGTGAGCTTAAAGTGCTTTTTGAGTGTTTGGATATATTCTGTGTCGATACTCAGATCACCGCACGGCGTTTCATAGCTATCCATCTCACTCACGCTCACCCCGTCGATCGCCACATGATGGCTTGGTCCTACGACGATAATACGCTTTGGTTTGCTGTTTGCCAAGATACGATGGGCGATATTTGCCGTAAATCCGCTATATACATATCCCGCATGCGGTGCGATGATCGCTCGTGGAGTCGCACGCATCACCGCCTGATCGCGCAAATACTCATCCAAAATCTTGTTCCAATGGGCAATCATCTGCTCGATCTCACTACAACTCTGGGGATAAAACTGCCCTCTCACTCCCGCAACTCTCTTGCTCATCTCCATACTCCTTCGATCACTCTTTGACATTGTGGACATCTGCCCTCTACCAAATGTTCCTCCACGACGCTAAACCCGCTTCGTTTTATCAGATCAAAACCGCACTCCGGACACTTCGTCACACTCATTCCCGGAACATTGCCGAGATAGATATATTTGAGCCCCGCCTTCTCCCCGATCTCCTGCGCTCTCAAAAGCGTCTCCAGCGATGTACCATCTCGATCGGTCATCTTGTAGTCAGGATGAAAGGCGCTGATGTGCCACGGCGTATAGATATCAAGCTCATCGGCGATAAATTGCGCGATCTGCGTGATCTCCTCCTCCGAGTCGTTCATACCCGGTACGATGAGCGTCGTCACCTCGACCCAAAAACCACCCGCTTTGAGTCGCTTTAGCGTATCAAGCACCCCCTCCAGCGATCCTTTAAGCGTTTTTTTGTAGTAGTCGGCATTGAAGCTCTTGAGATCGATATTGAAAGCATCAATCACCCCTTTCATATCCGCTATCACATCGGGTGTCTCCAAGCCGTTTGAAACAAAGACCGATCGGATACCGTGCACTTTGGCTTTGAGGGCGATATCCTTGGCAAAGGGATAGAAAATGGTCGGTTCGTTGTAGGTGTAGGAGATGCTTTTGCAACCGCGTTGCAGTGCGAGATCGACGATCTGATCGGGGCTTATCTCATGGCAACCCTCTCTCTCTTTGGTTTGTGAGATTTGCCAGTTTTGACAGAAGGGGCATTGGAAATTGCACCCCACGGTGCCTAGCGAAAGTGAAGTGGTGCTGGGCAGAAAGTGGTAGAGCGGTTTCTTCTCGATGGGATCGACATTGAGCGCGGCGACTTTACCGTAAACGAGATTTTCCAACTCGCCGTTATGGTTGGCATTGACCCCGCAGACACCGACTTGAGACTCTTTGAGCTTGCAGTAGTGACGGCAAAGCAGACAGACGATACGATCGCCGTCGGATCTGTAGTATTGCATCGCTTACTCCTCAATCTTTTCAACTCTATAAAGATAGATCTCCGGATGACGATCTAGGCAATTTGGCTCCAAGCCCGCCTTTTGACACAGATGGGCAAAAAAGGCGTCAAACTGCGGTAGCTGTTCCCATACCTGCGGCAAGAAAGTCGCTTGATGCGATCCCGCTTTGAGGATCACTCCGTCGATCTTGGGTCTGATCTTGGCACGAAGATCGGCTACATCTTTGTACTCCAACCGCTTCGGCGCACTCAAAACCGACACTTCCAATGCAAAATCACTACTCTCAAACTCCTCCCTACTCAACGGCGGAAAACGCGGATCGGAAAACGCCGCCGCTTTGGCATTGGCGATGAGATCATCCAATAGAGTACGATGTGCCACGAGACTTCCGATACACCCTCTCAAATTTCCGCGCTTTTGAATAGTGACAAAAACTGCACCCTGCTGTGCAAGATCGGGATATT
>JALVVN010000009.1:67484-188505 GCA_027023405.1 Campylobacterales bacterium | reverse complement strand
CTGCAAGTGCTGCTTTTTTCTTGGCTTCGGCTTTTTTGCGTGCTTCTTCCTCCGCTTTACGCTGTGCATCTATTTGCGCTTCTTTCTCTGCATTTTCTTTAGCCAAACGCTCTGCTTCTGCCTTTCTTCTTGCCTCTTCGGCTTTTCGTTTTGCTTCTGCTTCTGCTTTCTTTTTTGTAGCCAAGAGTATGGCTTTTTGATGTGCTTGTGCAAGGCGCTCTTGTTCCATTTTTTTGATGCGTTCGATAGAAAGTTTAACACCTTTTTCTACTTTGGCTTCGTCTGCTTCGTATTGCTTTTCATCCATATTTCGAAATTTTTGAAGCGTGCGATCATTTGCAATCATTTGGGTATAGATTTGCATCTTTTCTTGGCGCGCTTTTTCTCTTTTCGCTTCCTCTTGGAGAAGTTTTTGACCGGCCTGTTCCTCTTGGAGCAGTCTTAGAGCCTCCTCTTTAGCCTCTTTGAGAATTGCGACTTTTTTTGCTTTTTCATTTTCTTGCTTTTCTAAAAAGAGGGCGAGTGCATCCATAGCCGCTTGATGTGCTATTTGCGCTTCATCTGTCTCATTTGCTTCATCCTTTTTTTGTTGCTCTTTTACTTGTAGCTGAACTTTTTGTTGAAGAGCTTGTTGTGGATTTGGTGCTATCGCCTTCGAAATGTGTGTATGATCTTCGACCGGATTCACCTCATGCTTTTGTGATGCGCTTTGCGTATTATTAATTTTGGATACGGGTTCATCGTGAGGATAGAGGATCTTGGGCTCTGGAGAGACCTCTTTTGCTATCTGCTGTGTAAAAGTTGATTCTTGTGAATCACTTTGTTGATCGGGTAAAATACCCATTTTTGCTCTCTCTTCATCATGAGTTACACTACATCGATTTATGAGAAAAAGTCCAAATATAAAAAGGATAACTCCTACTATCTTTTGCACCATCTTTTACCTCCAAAAATATTTTACACATTATATATAATTTTACTTGATACTTTGTTGAGGTGTTTTAAGCCCCCTTTTAGATTGAGAGAGCTTATGAAAATTAGTGAGAGAGTGTTACGGTTGTTTCGTAGTTTTCTGAACTTAATATTGCTTTTTGTTCGGTTGCGCCTAATAGAGTATAGCCATCAGAGAAGAATGTATTGAGTGCTTCATCTGCTTTAGGTGACTCCCTACATGTAGCGAGATCGGATGCAGGTTCAAAATGGACTTTTGAAAAGGTAAGTTCATCATCTTTTGCTTTGTAATTTGCAGAAAATCGCTGGCAATTGGCAATGCCACTGACACGATTTTTGGTAAAGGTCATATCAATTTTATAGCTTTTGGGGGTTGAGGCACGATCAAATTTGTAGATATCAAGATCGATTTGAATCTGGTGCCAACTTTTGCTAGTGAGTATTGTCTGTAAATCTTCCTCAGTACTAAGTGAGCCCATACCGCGTTCACTGTCAATAGAGCTCATAGTAGCGCCATTAACGGATACTGAGTTGCCACAACCTCCGAAAATAAAAGGTGTGATGATAAGTGTAGAGAGAAGTATTCGTTTCACAGCTATTCCTTATTTTTATAAAATCTTTATTGACATATCGGATTTTTTTTAAATAACTTTAGAGATATCGTTAAATATGCTACAATGAAGTGAAGAAAGATACAAGGAGAGAAGATGAAACAGATCCTTATCGTATGGTTAGCGCTACTCTTTTGGGGATGTAGTCCAAAGTATCGAATTGTCAAAACATACCATGCACCTCAAGATGGGGCAAATGGGTGCTTACAGTCGTGTGAGATCAAGCTTAATGCGTGTAAAAGCCACTGTGAGAAGGATTTTAACCGTTGCAGAGTCAAGGCAGATCAAGTGGCGCAAAGAGAGTATGAACAAAAACTCAAAGCTTATCATAAGGCACTCGAAGTGTATGCCAATGCCGTCGATCGTTACAACATGGAGGTCGATTTTGCTTATATGGGCTATTATGATGATCCATTCTGTTATGGTCGTAGCCCTTTTTATCGTGGATTTTTTTACGATCCGTTTTGGTATTCGCCACGCATCTATCTCCCTCCTAAACCTCAAAAACCGAGCTTAGAGCAGGAAAAATTTAAAGCTGAGAGTCAGATGTGCAGACTTGACTGTGGGTGTCAGGAGATCTATGATCGTTGTTTTAGTGGATGTGGTGGAGAGATAGAGCAGAAGAAGGTTTGTATTGAGAATTGTTCCGATGGAGAGTAGAACAATACTCGTAACCGGTTGTTCGAGTGGGATAGGATACTATTGTGCAAAAGCGCTAAAGAGAGATGGTTTTAGAGTCTTCGCAACTGCTCGAAGAGATGAAGATGTACAAAGATTGCACATGGAAGGGTTTGAAACCTATAAGCTTGATCTAGAGAGTAGTGAATCAATCAAAGAGGCGTATGCATGGGTAATGGAACAGAGTGACGGTAAACTCTATGCTCTCTTTAACAACGCTGCCTACGGACAACCGGGAGCAGTAGAAGATCTAAGTCGGGAGGTATTGAGAGCGCAGTTTGAGACCAATCTTTTTGGCACACATGAACTTACTGCACTCGCCATTAAGACAATGAGAGAGCAGGGGTATGGGCGAATTGTGCAAAATAGCTCGGTACTGGGGATCGTGAGCTTGAGGTTTCGTGGAGCGTATAATGCCGGTAAATATGCACTTGAAGGTTTAAGCGATACACTTAGGCTGGAGTTAAAGGGAAGCAATATCTTTGTTGCTCTCATCGAACCCGGTCCCATACGCAGTGACTTTCGAAAAAATGCCCTCAAAAAGTTTTTGGAGCATATCGATAAGGAAAATTCTCACTTCAAAGAGGAGTATAAAGCTAAATTAAAAGCGCTTGAAAGCAGTGAAGATGCACCCTTTACACTCGGAGAAGATGCAGTCTATAAGGTACTAAAACATGCCCTAAACTCCCCTCGACCCAAAGAGAGATACTTGGTGACAAAACCTACCTACTTTTTTGCTGTGGCTAAGAGGATATTGCCTACAAGGTGGTTAGATGGATTGCTTGGTAGGGTGGAATAGGGGTGTTTTAAAGTTATTTAGTGATTTTCCGATCTTTGAAATAGGAAGTAATACAATTAATGAAAAAAGGGAAATATTTGAATTACAAGAAATATCTTGCACCACTTATTGCAGTGATGAATAAGTTTTCATTCAAGCATAAGATACTTGTTTCCGTATCTGTACTTTTTTTATTACTTATTGTACCTGCTAAGACAACTTTTGAAAGCTATATTGGCGAGAGAGAAGTATACCGATTGCAGCTGGTAAGTTTGCAATACATTAAAAAGATCCACGATCTTATCTACTACCTTGAACTCCATCGTGGTCAGACTAACGCTTATTTAAATAGCAACAAAAGCTTTAGAAAAAGTATCGTTTCACTTGAGGAGACTATTAGGAAAAAGTTGATTGAAATCTTGCAATATGATCATACACATTTCAATCAACTCCCCAAAGATAGATACTTTATCGATGCGTTTAGTAAGCTCGATTTGATTAACCTTAACAGCTATACAAAAGGGATAGATCCAAAAATCGTCTTTAAATTACATTCTCAGATTATCAATGATCTCATCATTTCCGTACAAAATATCGCCTCTAATCACGATTTCATCTCTAGCCAAAATGCAAAAGTGAATTTTATAGCAACCCTACTACAGGAGAAGTTGTTGCTACTCCAAGAGAATATCGCACAACTCAGAGGGGATGTAGTAGGAGTGTTTTCCAAGCAAAAAATCACAGACAGCGAACTTGATCACATCTTCTCTAAATATGCTTTTATCAAATCTCTTAAAAAAAATCTGATGGATGATAAAATTTTATATGGTACTGATAACTTTTTAACGACACATAAGTTGTCTGCGGAGCTTGATTATCAACTGAATCATATTCTTGATATTATCAACAAAAATATCCTTCTTGAGAAACACCTCTCCTATGATAGTGAGAAGTTTTTCAAAAGTGCTACCGATGTCATCAATTTACAAGGTAAACTTTATAGCCAGTATGTGGAAATGTATAGAGATCTTGTGCAAGAGATGAAAAGAGACAATGAATGGATCTTTGCTCTTTTATTGATAGGATTTCTTGTGATTGTCGGAGTCGCTCTCTATATTTTTATGTCACTCTATTTCTCTGTGACGGATAGTTTAAAAAAGTTGCAAGAGGCAAATAACTTGGTTGCACGAGGTGAGACCAAGATCCACTTAGATGTCGATACCAAAGATGAGATTGGAGAGGCGCTGCACTCATTTAACCAAATGAGTCAAAAATTGGATCAGAGTATATCCTTTTTGAACGGTTACAAGATGGCAATCGATGAGACAAGTATCGTGAGTAAGACCAACACAAAAGGGATTATTACCTTTGTGAACAAGCAGTTTTGCGAAATTTCTGGTTATGAAGAGAAAGAGCTCATAGGTATGCCTCACAATATGGTAAGACATCCCGATATGCCCAAAGAGGTTTTCAAAGAGTTATGGACTACTATTAAGAATAAAAAGATTTGGAAGGGGGTAGTGAGAAATAGAAAAAAGAATGGTGATGAGTATATTGTAGATGCTACAATCATACCGGTGATTGATGAGAAGGGTAATATTATAGAGTATATTGGTCTTAGGCATGATATTACTGAGCTTGAAAAGAGTAAAGAGGAGATTAAAGAGCAGAGAGTTGATCTGTTGACGGGGCTCTACACGGGTGTACAATTACAAAAAGATTTGGAGAAGATGAAAAAACCGATACTGCTCTATCTCAATATTGATAATTTTTCTCAAATTAATGATTTTTACGGAGAAAAGATCGGGGACAATGTGCTTGTTTTTGTGGCAAATGAGCTTAAAAAGATTTTTCATGGTCAAAGCCATAAGATATATAGACATCACAATGATGAGTTTATGTTACTGTTTGAAGAGAGTATTATCCCAATAGAGGAATCAGAGAAGTTAATGCTCGATACGATATCCGCGATCGAGAAGGGTACGGAACTATGTGATGAGGAGAGTTGTGTAGCTTTGACACTCAGCGGTGGTATCTCTCACTATCAGTTTGATAGTTCACACATGACTTTACTACCGTTGGCTATCAAAGCGCGGAAAGTTGCAAAAAAGCAAAACAAAAAATATCTTATTTTTAACTATGAAATGAGTAAAGAGGGTGATTACAAGAAAAATATTGAATGGATACACAAAATCAAGGATGCGATAGAACACGACAGAATTGTTCCATTTTTTCAACCTATTAAGGACAATAAGCTAG
Organism: Campylobacterales bacterium; assembly: GCA_027023405.1. Classification (GTDB taxonomy): domain Bacteria; phylum Campylobacterota; class Campylobacteria; order Campylobacterales; family QNZT01; genus QNZU01. The sequence continues at coordinate 183,228 of JALVVN010000009.1, read as the reverse complement.
GAGTAATTACTAAATATGAATCTTTGGTAAGGCTTATCGAGAAGGACGGTACAGTGGTAAGTCCATTTTTATTTTTGGATATTGCAAAAAAAGCCAAACTCTATACAAAGATTACGAGGATTATGATCGACAAGACGCTGGAGCAGCTGAGTCATACCCCACAGTATGAATTTTCTATTAATCTTGCAATAGAAGATATTTATGATACTGAGAATAGAGCTTATATTATCGAGAAGATCAAAAATTGTAAACACAAGAGCAATCTTATCTTGGAGATCACAGAGTCCGAAGAGATTGAGGATTATGAGGCTATTAACCTTTTTGTCGATGAGGTCAAGCGATTTGGTGTCAAGGTGGCTATTGATGATTTTGGAAGCGGATATGCGAATTTTAAGTATATTTTAGAGCTAAAAGTGGACTTTATCAAAATAGATGGAAGTTTGATCAAAGATATTGATACGAATAAAGAGGCGGAGATAGTGACAGAGGCGATCGTCGCTTTCTCGAAGAAGATTGGAGCCAAAACCGTTACAGAGTATATTCATTCACGCGAAGTACAGGAGAAAGTATTGTCACTTGGTGCAGATTTTTCACAGGGATTTTATCTGGGAGAGCCATTATCTGAAGTGCAGACAATTCAAACTCTTACGAAAATAGAGGATTAATCCTCTATTTGGGGTTAATCCTTATTTAGCAGTATATCTAGCATCTGTTGATAATCATTTAAAAATCGTTTCGTCACACGAAAGGTTTCACTCTCCTCATAACTGATCTCTCTCAAGCCTTTTTCTCCGATTTCGTAAATCGTGCTACTAGGGTACGAGAGCAAAATAGGAGAGTGTGTAGCGATGATAAATTGCGATCCCCGCTTGATGAGATCGTGGATCAAAGAGAGCATCGCCATTTGTCTATTTGGAGATAGAGCGGCTTCAGGTTCATCGAGGATATAGAGTCCTTCATCTCCAAAGCGGTATTTCATGAGTGAAAAAAAGGATTCGCCGTGTGATTGTTCGTGGAGAGATTTTTTGCCGTAGGAGTTGATGATCTTTGATCCTCCTAGCGGATCATTGTCGAGTTCTTCAATGGCGGTAGCGACATTGTAAAAACTCTCCGCACGGAGGAAAAAGCCGGTCTTGGGTCGTTTATGACTCTTTGCGACGCGCAGATATTGGTGAAGATCGGAGTGTGAGGGACGGGTGGAGAAGGTAAAATTTACCGTTCCTCCTTCGGGATTGAAACCCTGCGTAATGGCGAGTGCTTCGAGAAGTGTCGATTTTCCGCTACCATTTTCTCCGATAATATAGGTGACATGAGGATGGAGGAGTGTCCGATCGAGGTTTTTAACAACCGGTAGTGAGAGGGGATAGGTATCAAAGCTTTCGATTTTCTCCTCTTTGAGTGCGATTGAGAGGAGAAAATTCTCTTTTGCATTGAGGGCTTGGTGACTGAGATCATCTAAACCCTCTTCTACTAGTTGTACGACCTCTTCATAGAGATCGGGATATTTTTGTTCAACCCACTCTTGAGAGACGATCCATTGGGCATAGGAGAGATCATTTTCCAATACATCGATGTCACGATTTTTATATTTTCCAAACGGTATTTTCATTGCTACCTCCGCAATATATCTCTCATGCTTCTTTCAATCATTTCATCCACCTTCTCAAATCCGCTGACGGCGGAGTCTATGTAGATATCCAGTCCAAGCTCTCTAGTGTACTTGTTTGCGATGCCCTCAGTAAGGGGAGATTGGCAGATATTCCCTAGACAAACAAAGAGTATCGATTTCATAGGACTCCTTGAACTTTTTTTGTATAATATTCAAAACTTCTTAAGGTGATGCAAATGGATAAATTAGAGACCCCTTACTACCTACTTTATGAAGATAAACTAAGGAAAAATCTTGAGATCTTAAAGCGGGTCAAAGATGAGAGTGGGGCGAAGGTGCTTTTGGCTCTCAAAGGGTTTGCTTTCAAGGCGGTTTTTGACTTGGTGGGTGAGTATCTTGACGGGTGTTGTGCGAGTGGATTGTATGAGGCGAAGTTGTCGGATCAATACTTTGGCAAGGAGACACATACCTATTCACCGGCTTTTAAAGAGGCTGAGATCGATGAGATTGCTGATCTTAGTCACCATATCGTTTTTAACTCTTTTGCACAGTGGGAGAAGTTTAGAGGGCGAGTCAAGGGCAAAGCAAGTTGCGCTCTTAGGGTCAATCCCGAAGTCTCAGCATCTCCCGTTGAACTCTACAATCCCTGCTCCCCATACAGTAGGCTTGGCATCAAAAGAGAGGATTTTCAAGAGGATCAACTCGATGGTATTGAGGGGTTGCATTTTCACGCGCTTTGCGAACAGGGAGCTGATGAGCTAGAGAGTGTACTCAGGGGGTTTGAGGAGAGGTTTGAAGAGTTTCTCGGCGGTATGAAGTGGGTAAATTTCGGTGGTGGACACCACATCACTAAAGAGGGATATGATGTCGATAAATTGATACGACTCATAAAAGAGTTTCGTACGAAGTACGGTGTGCAGGTCTATCTGGAGCCGGGAGAGGCGGTCGGTTGGGGGACGGGTGTTTTGGTAGCAAAAGTCTTAGATATCGTACACAACGGCATCGATATCGCCATCCTTGACACCTCCGCCGAAGCACATATGCCAGATACTATCATCATGCCCTACAAATCAGCCGTACGAGGAGCGGGAGAGCCGAATGAGAAGCCCTACAACTATCGTCTTGCCGGTAATACTTGCTTGGCTGGAGATGTAATGGGGGATTATAGCTTTGATGAACCGTTAAAGGTAGGGGATCGGGTAGTGTTTGAGGATCAGATACATTATACCATCGTCAAAAACACCACCTTTAACGGGATCAAGCTCCCCGATCTTGTTGTGCAGAGAGAGGATGGAAGTGTGGAAGTGGTGAGTCGATTTGGGTATGAGGAGTATCGAAGGAGAAATTAAAAACCGTAAAGATAGCGCATAAAACTATCGACGAGAGTACGATCTGATAGTGGATGGCTTTTGATACCGTAGATTGGCTGTTTGGTTTGTGTAGGACGAATCTCTTTGAGTGTAACTTTAATTTCTGGAAAAAAGTCTCTGACTCCCTCCAAACTCGCCCACTCGATGATGCGTCGCAACTCCCCTGCATCGAGCCAAAAGCCATGCTCCGCACATTTGTCGATGATTACACCGCTTCGTTTTTGGTAGTTGAGTCGGTGCATTTTTTTACTGCAAACGGGACAAGGTCGATAGCGGATGGTTGTATCGGTTTTGAGCGGACTGTTTTGGATAGACTCTTGTAGGCGGATATCTTTGTATCCCCGATAAACTGTTTCTTTTTTCAATAGTGCCTCAAGCTCACCGAAATCAAAAAAGATTCCCTCACAAGAGTCGCATTTGTCAATATAAAGATTTGAAATACCGGTGATCTTATGTGTGGTGAGGGGTATTTGACAATCGGGACAGATTCGCTCACTTTGGGTTTTGAAAAGAGTTTCATCTTTGAGGTCGATGCCGTTTCTAGCACCGCAGTATTCACAGAGTACGCCATCGATCAAAGCACCGCAATTGTCACATCGATATGCCACTTCAAATCCTTAAAAGTTTATGGCAATATCGACATTTTTTAAAGTTTATTAAAGCAAAATTTCCCTATAATCACCGCTCAAATGTCCTAACATTTGCCTTCGTGGCCCGTTCGTCTAGCGGTTAGGACTCCGGCCTCTCACGCCGGCAACAGGGGTTCGAGTCCCCTACGGGTCACCATGATTTATCAACTTGCTCTTATAGTACAATTAACCTCTTTATTATTTTTGTTAAAAACACCTGTCTTGTAAAACGCAGTTAATATGAATGGCAAAATATAGCGATATAATAAAACAACCCCTAAGACCATGAAGTATGCGCAGGTAAGTACAAGAGTAAATAAATATTTCAAAAGAGAATTGAAAATCAAAAGTGGTGGTGGCTTGAGACGGAATCGAACCGCCGACACGGTGATTTTCAGTCACCTGCTCTACCGACTGAGCTATCAAGCCAATTTAAAAGAGTCAAAAGTATAGCTAAACTTCTTAAAATCTATCTTAAATTCTTCACAAGTTCTATAAATTTTTCACCTCTTTGGGCATAAGAGCTAAACTGATCCAAGCTTGCCGCTGCGGGAGAGAGGATCGCGATTGAATTTTTGGTATGAGTCAGATCGATTTGAGCGACGGCATTTTCGAGTGTTTTGCAGTTGTGTGCTGTGATATTTGCCTCTTTTGCTAGATGGCAGAGTGTGTTGCTGTTGCTTCCGATAGCAAAGATTTGGAGATCACGATTTTTTAAGTAGGCAAAGAGTGTATCAGCATCCGCACCTTTGTCATCACCACCGAGTATGAGGTAGATAGGGCTCTGTTTGAGCCCTTTGAGTGCGGCGATGGTAGCGTCGGGGTTGGTCGCTTTGGAGTCGTTGATCCAAGTGCGATCCTTGGCATCTTGAAATCGCTCGACACGGTGGCGTCCGATGCGGTAATCTTCAAGCTTTTCGTAGCTGACTCTGTCAAAGAGGATCTTTTCGACCGCCAATGCCAAAAGTGCATCGGTCAAAAAAGGTTCATCAAAAGGAACGCGTGTTAGATCGATTTCAAATCTTTGAGAGAGATCGGAGGCATCTTCGTAGCCGATCACCATTGCGCGAGAGGGTGTTTGTGCATAGCGTTTGGGTACGATTGCGACATCTCCTTCTTGCATCATCGAAAGCGGTTTGAGTTTGGCATTTTCATACGCTTCAAAGCTACCGTGCCATGAGATATGATCGTGTGTGATGGGGAGTAGTACATAGACTTTCGGACGCGCTATCGTAGTGTAGTGGAGGGTAAAGGAACTGGTTTCGAGTATCCACAACGAAGCGTCAGGATCGAGATTGGCGACCGGCTCCCCGATATTCCCGCCTGCTTGGGCGCCACGATCTTGAAGCAGGGTGTGGATCATTTCGGTAGTGGTGGTTTTGCCGTTTGTTCCGCTGATCCAGATCGATGGGGGCATCTTGGAAGCGAAGAGATCATATTCGCTGATGAGATTGCGTGCTTTTTGGATGAGGGGATGAGAAGGGGGGATGCCGGGGCTGGTGACTTCCAGATCGGATGTGGCGGGATCAAAATCTTCACTGGGGTGGAAGTGATTTCCTCGTTTGTCACTCGTGAGCGCACTAAAAGCATCATCATAGACTTGACAATTGCCAAATCTTTGAGCGATCGCACGCGTCGTTTTGCCAAATCCAAAGAGTGTCATCATCTGATCTTGAGCGTGATGAGGGCGATGAGGTTGGAGATGAGGGCGATGATCCAAAAACGCACGATGATCTTATTTTCCGCCCACCCCTTGATCTCAAAGTGGTGGTGGATTGGCGCCATATGAAAGACCCGTTTTTTGCGTGTTTTGTAGCTACCCACCTGCAAGATCACCGAAATCGTCTCCATCACAAAGACAAATCCGATCGCAATCAATAAAAACTCATTTTTGGTGATGATCGCCATATATGCGATAAATCCGCCAATCGCCAAGCTTCCACTATCGCCCATAAAGATCTCTGCGGGGTGGCAATTGTACCACAAGAAACCGATGAGCGATCCGACCAATCCCGCGGCGATGATGGAGACCTCTCCGATCCCTTTGTAGTTGGGGACGAGGAGGTATTGGCTGAGGATGGCGTGACCCATCACATAGACAAAGATACTTAGCGTGGCGATAGAGAAGATCGAAGGAACAGTCGCCAACCCGTCTAAGCCGTCGGTGAGGTTGACTGCATTACTCGTCGCGACAAAGACAAAGACCCAAAATGCCAATGCATAGATTCCCATATCGAGGATTGGATATTTGTAAAAGGGTACATAGAGTTCAGTCGAGAAGTGTCCAAAGTAGAGATAGAGACCGATGATGAGTGAGACAATGATTTGAAAAAGCATTTTGGTGCGTGAGGTTAATCCGGCGCTGTTTTTGTTGCCGGCAATCTTGGAGAGATCATCCTTGATACCGATAAGACCAAAAAGTATGAGTGTCATCACGCCACCGACGGCATACAGACTGTTGAACTTGATCGTAAAAATCACTCCGATGAGGGTAGAGGTGAGAAAGACAAGACCGCCCATCGTGGGGGTTTTGCCTTTGCTCTGGTGACTTTTTGGTGCGAGTTCATAGATCGGTTGGTTGGCATTTTTGCGTTTTGCCCAGCGAATAAAGAGTGGCATCAAGAAAAGTGTTAAAACAAAAGCGATAAAAAACGATATTCCTGCACGAACTGTGATATACTGAAAAAGATTAATGTGAAAAGTTTGGTATAATAGGTATAACAAGAGATGCAATCCTTGGGTAGTTTTAAAGGATTGTAGTAAAATATCTCTTAAAAATAGTGGGAGAATAAATGAGCGCACAAAAAGTATTACTCGTCATAACGGACGGGATCGGACATCGGGAGAGTTGCAAAAACAATGCCTTTTGCAATGCAAAAAAAGATGCGTATAGCTATCTATTTGAGAATGTTCCCTACAACTTTGTCAAGACTTCGGGCTTGAGCGTAGGGCTTCCGGAGGGGCAGATGGGTAACAGTGAAGTAGGACATATGACGATCGGGAGCGGTCGTGTGTTGTACCAAAATTTGGTAAAGATTAGCAAAGCGATTGAAGAGGGCACGCTCAAGGAAAATCCGGTTCTCCAAGAGATTCTTGATTGCTCAAACACGATTCATTTGGTCGGTTTGATGAGTGACGGTGGCGTGCATTCGCATAGCGATCATATCAAAGGGGTTGCCAAGATCGCTAAGGATGCAGGCAAAAAAGTGTGGCTTCATCTCATTACAGACGGGCGGGATGTGGCGCCGGATTCGGCATTGACCTATTTGGAGGAGATGGAGAGGATTGTCGATGAGGATATTCACATTGCGACCATTAGCGGGCGTTTCTATGCGATGGATCGTGACAAGCGGTGGGATCGGGTAGAACGAGCCTACCGAGCTATTGCACAAGGAGAACCCCAAAGCGATCTCCCTCCCAAAGAGTATATCCGTGCGCAGTATGCCAAAGAGATTTATGATGAATTTATCGAGCCGACGGCATTCGCGGGTTACAACGGGTTTGAGGAGAGTGACGGAGTGATCTTTATCAACTTTCGCAGTGATAGAATGCGTGAGATCGTCGATGCTATCGGCAATAGTGACTTTAAGGAGTTTCCACGAAGCCAGACAAAAGTGCATCTTGCGACGATGACCCAGTACAACAAAACTTTTCCCTATCCGGTGATCTTTCCCGAAGAGGCACCGCAAAATACACTCGCCCAAGTGATTAGCCAAGCGGGCAAATCGCAACTTCATACTTCAGAGACGGAGAAATATGCGCATGTCACCTTCTTTCTCAACGGCGGTATCGAAGAGCCCTTTTTGAATGAGACGCGTGTTTTGGTGCCGAGTCCCGATGTCAAGACTTATGACCTAAAGCCCGAAATGAGTGCACCTGAAGTGAGTCAAAATGTCCAAAAGGCGATGCGAGAGGGGTATGACTTTGTCGTAGTCAATTTTGCCAACGGCGATATGGTCGGGCATACGGGTAATTTTGAAGCGGGTGTGAAAGCGGTTGAAGCGGTGGATCAAGCGCTGAGTGATTTGATCAAAGTTGCCAAAGAGGAGGGGTACGCAATGGTACTCACGAGTGATCACGGTAACTGTGAAGAGATGAAAAATGAAGCGGGAGAGCGTTTGACCAATCATACCACTTATGATGTCTATTGCTTTGTAATGGCAGAGGGTGTCAAGGAGGTCAAAGCGGGCGGTCTCAACAATATCGCCCCGACAGTATTGAAATTGATGGGACTAGAGATCCCTCAGGAGATGGATGAAGCGCTGATTTAGCTATTTTTGACTACGCGACTAATAGGGGCAGGTCTTCCGATATAGTAGCCTTGTGCATAGTCGATACCAAGTGCTTTGACCTTTTCCAAGATAGCTTCAGAGGTTACAAATTCTGCGATCGTCTTGACTTTGAGCTCTTTGGCGAAGTTGATGATGGTTTTGGTGACGATCTCATTCTCTTTTTGGGTGAGGATATTTTTGATAAGTGATCCATCGATCTTGATATAGTCGATATCAAGTTTGAGAATCTGTTCAAAGTTCGAGTAGCCGGTACCGAAATCATCGATAGCGATATGGCATCCGTAAGATTTGACTTTTTTAATAAATCGTGCCACCTTTTTGTAATTCTCGACTTTATCGCTTTCCACGATCTCAAAGACCAAGAGTGACGCATCGGAGAAGTTTTTGAGTTTTCGTAAGATAAACGAGGAGATAGAGGGGTTGAGAATATCCTCGACCGAGATATTGATCGTCGTTTGCATACCGAGTGCTTCTATGCGTTTGAGGCTGGCGTTGATCATCGCTTTGGTGAGTTGCGGATAGAGTTTGGATCGTTTGGCGATGTCGAGAAATTCAGCGGGAGATTGGTGGGTGTTGTCAATATTTTGGATACGCATGAGAGATTCATATTTTTCGATTTGGTTGTTTTGGAGATTTAGGATTGGTTGGAAAAAAGGAACGATACGATCTTCGTTGAGTGCCTCTTTGATATCGCGGTTTTTTTGCATATTCTGCAGAAACTTCTCTTCCGAGAGATGTTTTTTGTTAAAAACGACATAGGGTTTGTTTTGGCGAGTTGCCTCTTTGAGTGCGAGATAGGAGTGTTTGAGTAGCTCTTCACCCCGTCCTCTTGCAACACCGATAGTAAAAGAGATATCGTGTAGTGTATCGCCGACGGATATAGGTCGTTTATGGATTTGGTGTTGGAGTTGTTTGAGATAAATTTCGAGATCAGCTAAGTTCAAGCGGTTTGTAGAATAGAGTGCAAAGGTATTGTGCTCAAATTTATAAACGCTTGTCTGCTTGGTAGGGAGGTTTTCGTTTAGATAGGTAGCCATCTTTTTCAAGAATGCATAGCCTTTGTCAATACCGAAAAATTCATTGATCTCTTCATAACCGTCGATCTGAATGTAGATCAGTGTGTGGGCGTGATTTGAGCGTTGATAAGCAGAGTCTTTAAGATCATGAATGAGCTTTAGGCGTGTAGGGAGCTTGGTAAGTGCGTCGATTGGCACAATTTGGGATGATTTTCTCTTTTTGGAATGATTCCGATGATAACGGTTTTGAGGTTGTTGCCATTGGCTCTTCTCTCTATCGACTGACAGGATAGCTTGAGGTTCAGAGTGTGCTGTATCGTATGCCCTTTTATATCTATACATCACGAGAGCAAAGAGTGCTAATACCGGTAGTAAATAGGCGTTGTAATCATTGTGCTCTTTGGACAATAAGAGCACAATATAGAGTAGGGAAATGATACCGATAAAGAGTACGCTCTTCCCCATTCTTGTTGTAATTGTTGTTTTCACAGATGCTTTCCTTAAAATATTTAATAAATATTTGTTTGAGTATATTAGAATATAACTTAAATATTAATTTAATAATTAAACATTTAGTATAAATTTTGTTTAAAATATGATTATTCAAATCACAATTTTATTAGAGGTATTTTTAAGCAAATTCTGCTATAATTCACGCTCTCAAAATAATGGTGTCGGGGTGTAGCGCAGTCTGGCTAGCGCACTACCTTGGGGTGGTAGAGGTCGCAGGTTCAAGTCCTGTCACTCCGACCATTTTTTTGAACTTTTTCTACAGATAAATACTTTCTAACTTAAGCCCACTTAAAGCCTTTTTTGTTAAAATTACGCGCGTTATTACCGCACCAATGAATATACTGAAATTTTGATACAGTGCTTTTGTTGGTAGCAGTGATAAATTCACACACACCAATCCTTGAACGGTTGTGATCTGTATCATTTGAGATAGGATTACTGATGGGTGTGGAGGCAAAACCAAAATTTTTACACAAGGAGCATTGTTATGGTAACAATGAAAGATTTACTAGAATGCGGTGTGCACTTCGGGCACCAAACCAGAAGATGGAATCCAAAGATGAAACCTTATATCTTTGGTGAGAGAAAAAATATCTACATTATCGATCTACAAAAAACACTTCGATATTTTCGATATACCTATACTGTTGTAAGAGATATGGCAGCTGAAGGTAAAACAGTCCTATTTGTCGGAACAAAAAGACAAGCAGCTTCAGCGATCAAAGAGGCGGCAGAGAGCTGTGGAATGCCATATGTCAATCACAGATGGCTCGGTGGTATGCTAACAAATTACAATACAATCAAAAAATCTATCAGAAAGTTAGAGATCATCGAGAAGATGGAAGAAGAGGGACAAATGGACCTCATGACAAAAAAAGAGGCATTGATGCTTCAAAGAAAAAAAGAGAAACTTTTGAACTATCTAGGCGGTATTCGCGATATGAAAAAAGCGCCTGATCTTATCTTCATCATCGATACAGTTAAAGAGAAGATTGCGGTTCAAGAGGCGACAAAGCTACATATTCCTATCGTAGCACCTATCGATACCAACTGTGATCCTGATCCTATTACATTCCCGATTCCCGGAAATGATGATGCGATCCGTTCTGTTCAACTTTTTTGTAAAGAGATTGCCGAGGCTATCAATGAAGGGAAAGCACTTCGAGAGCAAGATGCAGATGCCGAGCAAGAGGGTGGTGCAGAGAGTGAAGAGAAAGCACCGGTAGCAGATATTAGTGAAGCGGAGAAAGAGGCATTGATCCAAGAGTCTATCAAAGAGGGTGAAGCTGAGGAAAAAGTGGCTTCAGCTGGAGATAAAAAAGATGATTTGACAAAGCTTCCGGGCGTCGGTAAAGTTACTGCACAAAAGCTCAATGATATGAATATCTTTACCTTTGCAGATGTAGCAAATGTGACAGAAGAACAAATCAATACAATTGAAAATGAGCATAAATTTAAAGGTGATTTCAAAGATGTTATCGCTGAAGCAAAAAAATTAGTAGGCTAGGAGAGAAGCAATGGCAATTACAGCAGGAATGGTAAAAGAGCTTCGGGAGAAAACCGGAGCGGGAATGATGGATTGTAAAAAGGCGCTTGTAGAGTCTAACGGTGATCTCGAAGCAGCGAGCGAGTGGCTTAAAAACAAAGGGCTCTCATCTGCGGGTAAAAAGAGTGATCGTATTGCGGCAGAGGGTGCTGTTGTGGTTGATTTGGATGAGAATCTTAGCAAAGCGACGATGGTTGAAGTGAACGCTGAGACGGACTTTGTGGCAAAAAATGATCAATTTCAAAACTTTGCAAAACGAGTTGCTCAGCAAGTCGCAGAGAAAAATCCGGCGGATATCGATGCGCTGAATCAGACACAAATTGATGGACAAAGCTTTGATGAGTATGTCAAGCTCAATATCGCGACGATCGGTGAAAACCTTGTTGTAAGACGATTTGCCATACTCGAAGCGGGTGAAAATGAAGTAGTCAACGGCTATACGCACATGGGTGGAAAGATCGGTGTATTGGTCAAAGCGAAGTTTGAGAAGGGTGAGATGAAAAACGATGTCGCTGATTTTCTCAAGCAATTGGCAATGCATATCGCAGCGCTCAAACCAACCATCCTCTCTTATGAGCAATTTGATGATGCCTTTGTTGAGAGTGAGACAGAGGGAATGATTAAAACTATTGAAAAAGAGAATGAGGAGCTTGCGCGACTCAAAAAACCTCTCAAAAATGTTCCTGAATTTGTCTCCAAAAAGCAACTCAGTGATGAGGTGATGGCGAAGGTGGAGGAGCGACTCAAAGAGGAGCTCAAAGCAGAGGGTAAACCGGAGCAAATCTGGGATCGTATTCTTCCAGGTAAGATTGCACGATATATTGCGGACAATACACTGCTTGATCAACAACTATGTCTTCTTGATCAATTTTATGCGCTTGATGACAAGAAGAGTGTGGCACAAGTGGTTGAGGAGAAGTCTAAAGCACTCGGTGGTACAATTGAGCTTGTAGAGTTTGTGCGTTTTGAACTCGGTGAAGGTATCGAAAAGAAAGAGGATGACTTCGCTGCTGAGGTAGAAGCACAACTCAAATAACATACGCTTGCGTAAGCGCGAAAGGCGGATAGATGCAGACGAATCAAACAGGCGCTTCATTTATTTCGCCTCGCGAAAACTCTGGCAAAAAAAGTCAAAAGACACCCCTGTTGCGTGCGGAAAATCTCTCCCACGCCTTTGATTATCTCCTCTATGAAGATCTCAATCTTACGATTAATTCCGGTGATTCAATTGCAATTTTAGGTGTAAGCGGTAGTGGAAAATCGACACTGTTGCACAACCTTTCGACACTATTAAAGCCCAAAAAAGGAAAGATTCTCTACAAAGATCGCTACCTGTACGATCGCAAAAGCCAGGAGCTTTTGGATATTCGACGAAATGAGTTTGGGATCATTTTTCAGCAACACTATCTTTTTAAAGGTTTTAGTGTCAAAGAGAACCTCGATATCTCCTCCATCATTGCGAATAAGAAGATCGATTTTCAGTTACTTGAGAAGTTGGGGATCAAAGATACCCTCAAACAAAATGTCGCTGATCTCTCAGGTGGACAACAACAGCGTGTTTCGATTGCGCGGGTGATGATGAAGCGACCTCGATTGGTCTTTGCCGATGAGTTGACGGGGAACTTGGATAGAGAGAGTGCCGATAGTGTGATGGATGTGATGATCTCCTATGTGCGGGAGGAGCAGGCGGGACTCTTTGTTGTGACGCACGACGAAGAGGTCGCCAAACGATGTAGTAGGATTTATCGTCTCCACGATAAGCGATTGGAGCCGGTAGCACTCTGATGCAGCTAAGTGAACTTCTTACTGAGCACAATGCAATCATTTTTGTACTGCTCTTTTCGCGTATGAGTGGCTTGATGGCATTTTTTCCTTTTTTTTCACACAGCTCCATTCCGGTTCCCGTTAAAAGTGCGATTGCCTTTTATTTGACGATCTTTTTCTTTCCTCAGGCAGATATTCCGATAGCGATTGAGAGTGGTACGCAACTGTTGTTGATGGTGATGATGGAGTTTGCTTTAGGTTTTGTTGCAGCACTAGCACTCAATCTGATTTTTGGAGCAATGGGGTTGGCAGGTATGCAAATATCTATGATTATGGGGTTTTCAATGGCGACGGCTTTTGATCCAAGCTCTCAAAGCAACTCACCAATCATCAGCAATTTTTTGACACTCTTAGCCATTTTAATCCTACTTGCTTTTAACGGGCACCATTTGATCTTGCTTTTTATGGGACAAAGTATCGATCATATTGCATTGGGTGGGTTTTACCCGGATCAACACATTTGGAGCTATTTTGCCACAGCGGTAAAGCATATGTTTGTACTTGGATTTGTGATAGCTTTTCCGATTATCGCACTCTCGATTCTCTCAGATGTGATCTTTGGGATGCTGATGAAAACGATGCCACAGTTTAACCTTCTGGTAGTCGGTTTTCCTATCAAAATCTTTCTATCCGTGATGGTGATCGTAGCGGTGTTGGGTGCGATGATGGGTATTTTTAAAAAAGAGTTTATCGAGGTGTTTCACTTTCTCAAAACCCTCTATCTGTAAGGCGTTGCAAGCTCTTTTTGTTTTTCAAAAAAGCGTAAAAACTTTTTTGCCATTGCATAATCTTTGGCAATAAAGAGTGTTTCATAATTTTTGGAAAAGGCTTTATAGGTCCAATTTGCTGAACCGAAGATGACCCATTTTTGATCGATGACTGCCATTTTGATATGCATGATCCCGCGATATTTACGCTTCTGAGTGCGTGAGCCCAAACCCTGAAGACGATAGACTTTGATGTGGCGATACTTCGCTAGATAGCCGATCATACTTTTCCCTCGTTTTGATCGACTCTCACTCTCATCAAAGATAATTTCGACATGGACACCGCGTCTAGCGGCATTTTTGAGACGATCGGCTATTTTTTTATTGGTAAAGGAGTAGATACTCACTTTGATCTCATTGTGTGCTAAATCGATGGTATGTAAAAGTGTTGAGAGAGCCTCTTTTTTTTCAGTCGGTAAAAGATAGAGCGTTGCATCGCTTTTCGCCAAAATTGGCTGGATGAGCAGAAGTAAAAAGAGAAGTATAGAGAGTTGGAATTTCAATAGTCTATCCTTTTATTAGGGAAATTATAATACAATTATAGCAAAAACGGAGTGTGCATGTTATCAATCCTACTCATCAATGACAATAAAATCGTTTCTCGTCTCTTTGGGTTGAGTTGCCAAAAACATAATTATGATCTCGAAGAGATCAAAGATTATAATCCCAAAAAAGAGGCGTATAATATCCTTTTTGTAGATAGTGCACTGTTTGATTCTCAGGCGCTTGAATCTCTTCGAGGGCGTGTTGTATTTGATAAAGTGGCATACATGGGTGATCGGGGAGAGTTAAAACCCGAAATGTGCGATTTATTATTAGAAAAACCCTTTTTACCAACCGATTTTATCCGTTTGATTGAGCAAAATTTTCGCCCTGCTTCAGGAGATGAAGATGAGGTGATGTCAGAAGAAGAGACATTGGATGAGTTGGATCTTGATTCACTGGAGGAGATAGACCTAGATGGTGATTTGAGTTTAGATGATGCTGACAAGCCGGACTTGATGACATTGAGTGAGGATGAACCGAAAGAGAAGCTTGCCGATATGGTTGCCGATATCGACGCACTTGATCACGAAGAGGAGAGTGTAGATTTAACATCGTTGCCGCATGAAGATTCGGAGCCGGAGGGGATTGTTCCTCAGGATTTGGTTAAAGAGACACTGGAGGAGATTGAAAAGAGTCCGGAAGAGAGTAGTGTCGAAAAGGGTGTTGCGGATACAGCACTGGCGTCAGTTGCGGCGATGGCGACAGTTGCTGCTACATCAAAGGTTTTAGCCAAAGAGGACGATATAGAGGCATCACAACTGAAGGAGCCGAAAATGAGTGAAGCTGTCGCGACACATACGATCGAGAAGGAGCTCGATCAGATTAGCACAGAAGAGATGAAGCGGGTTATAAATGGTGATGAAGAGCCTATGGAAATAGCTGATATCTCTGTCAATAAGGTCTCAGCCCCGGAAGAGAAGGTAGTAGAGAAAGTTGCCGATCTCTCTGTTGATATGGGAAATGCAAGTGAATTAGAGGCGTTGATTACCAAAGCGGTTGCCAAAGCGATTACTAAAGAGGTTGTCGAAGAGGCACTCAAAGATATGGATATCTCAATCTCACTAAGACTTAAAAAGTAACTTTTGATGAGCGGTGCGATTTTAGTCCTTTCGGGTCCTAGTGGGTGCGGGAAAAGTTCGCTGGTCAATCAAATCCTCCAAGAGCGAGATGATATCTACTTCTCCATCTCTACCACGACACGCCCGATGCGTGAGGGTGAAGCGGAAGGCGTGAACTACTACTATATCTCCAAAGAGCAGTTTGAAGCAGAGATCGAAGAGGGGCTCTTTTTGGAGTGGGCAGAGGTACACGGCAACTGCTACGGCACTTCGCTCAAACCGGTACGAGAAGCGTTAGATGCGGGAAAATTGGTCATCTTTGATATCGATGTGCAGGGGCACGCGATCGTTAAAGAGAAGTTTGGAGAGATTCTCACTTCGCTTTTTATCACTACACCCGATGCCCAAACACTCCAAGATCGACTCATCAAACGCGCAACCGATCCCCATGAGGTGATCGCCCATCGCATCAAAAACTCCCAAGAGGAGATGGCTCGACTCGATGAGTATGACTATCTGCTGATCAATGATGATTTTGAAGAGAGTTTGAAAAAGTTTCGCGCGGTGGTCGAAACGGCGCTTTTAAAAATAGATACAAAGCGTAAAGCGTTGTTTATAAATAAATGGTATAATCTAAAAAACAGTTAAAAGGAACGACATGGGAATACCAAGTGGAATGGAATTACTGGTTATCGCTTTAGTGATACTACTTCTTTTTGGAGGTAAAAAGATACCTGAATTGGCAAAAGGGCTTGGAAGCGGTATCAAAAACTTCAAAAAAGCGGTTAAAGATGATGATGTTGTCGAAGAGACAAAAGAGCAGATTGAAAAAGCTGAAGATGCAGTCAGCGCAAAAGTAGAAGAAGTCAAAGACAAAGCGGCATCTTGAAAAAGCGTGTCGTTGAAGCTATCTCAAAGGAGATAGCGGAAGATTTCGTACTCGAAAAGCCGAAGGATCTCTCCCTCGGTCACTATGCTACACCCGTCGCCTTCTCACTTGCGAAGGTGCTGAAAAAATCCCCGATGATTATCGCACAAGAGCTGTGTGAAAAGTTTGATGATTGTGAAATCTTTGAATCGGTCAGTGCGGTCAAAGGCTTTATCAACTTTACGCTCAAAGATGCGTTTATAGATGCGTTAGTCACGGATGCTTTGGAGCATGAGAGCAATTTTGGACGAGGGGAGTATGAGGGCAAAATCCTCCTAGAGTATGTGAGTGCCAATCCCACCGGACCGTTACATATCGGACATGCGCGCGGTGCGGTGTATGGTGATGCGCTCTATCGCTTTGCGAAGCATTTGGGATATGATATCGAGAGTGAATATTATGTCAATGATGCGGGCAATCAGATCGCACTTTTGGGACTCTCGATCTATTTGGCGGGTAGAGAGCATATCTTGGCGGAGCCGGTTGAGCTCCCTGAAGAGTATTATCGCGGTGAGTATATCGTCGATCTTGCACGCGAAGCATCGCAGGTTTTTGGATCGGAGATCTTCAAGGATGAAGCCAATATCCCCAAACTCTCCGAATGGGGCAAGGATCAGATGCTCGAACTCATCCGATCTAATCTCAAAGAGGCGCATATTGAATTTGATCACTATGTGAGCGAAAAGAGTCTTTATGACAAGTGGGATGAGACTCTCCAAAAGCTCAAAGATCACGATGCTGTTTATGAGAAGGATGGCAAACTGTGGCTAGCTTCCAGCAAATATGGCGACGAGAAAGATCGGGTGGTGGTACGAGAGGATGGCAGACCGACCTATCTTGCCGGAGATATCATCTATCACGGTGACAAATTTGCGCGCGGATATGATCACTATATCAATATCTGGGGTGCCGATCACCACGGCTATATCGCACGGGTAAAGGCAGCGATTCGCTTTTTGGGGTATGATGATGAGAAGTTAGAGGTGCTTTTGGCGCAGATGGTCTCATTGCTCAAAGGGGGCGAACCCTACAAGATGAGTAAACGGGCAGGAAACTTTATCTTGATGAGTGAAGTGGTCGATGAGATCGGAAGTGATGCGCTTCGTTTTGTCTTTTTGAGCAAAAAGAGCGATACACATTTGGAGTTTGATATCGATATGTTTGAGCAGGAGGATAGCTCCAATCCGATCTTCTATATCCAGTATGCCCACGCGCGGATCAACCAGATCTTTGAGAAAGCGGGTAAAGAGCCGCGTGATGTTTTTGGTGTGAAGCTTGATTCTCTTGATAGTGACAGCAAAAACCTCCTCTACAGTGCCTTGCTTTTGCCGGAGATTTTGGATGATGCGTTTCATTCACGAGGGTTACAGAAGATGCCAGAGTATCTCAAAAACCTTGCAGCACTCTATCATCAATTTTACAACAAACATAAGATCGTTGGTAGTGAAGATGAGGATAAACTCCTCAAAGTCTCTGCAATGGTGGCGATGTCGCTACGGGTAGGATTGTCGCTGATTGGGATCGAAGCCAAGCGCAAAATGTAGTTTAAACAAAGGGGTAAATCAGATGAAGATCGGGCTCTTTATCCCCTGTTTTATGAATGAACTCTACCCGCAAGTCTGCATGGCAACACTCCATACACTCGAAAAACTCGACTTGGATGTCACCTATCCGCTAGAGCAGACCTGTTGCGGACAACCCTTGGCAAATAGCGGATGCGCAAGTGATACCAAAGCATTGGCACACCGTTTTGTCGATATTTTTCACCGATTTGATGCGATTGTCGCACCGAGTGCCAGCTGTGTGGTGATGATCAAGGAGCACTATCGACCCTTTTTTGATGCCGAAGATCAACGCTACCGCAAAGTGCAGGAGTCGATCTATGAGCTGACGGAATTTTTGCACGATATACTCAAACCCGATCGTTTTGATCTTAGCTTCCCCTATCGTGTCGGTGTGCACAACTCTTGCCATGGGCAGAGGGGGCTCAATCTCGCCTCTGCGAGTGAACTTCAGATACCTCACTTCTCAAAGGTCAAAAACCTGCTTTCACTGATTGACGATATTGAGATTGTCGATCTTGATCGCGATGATGAGTGTTGCGGATTTGGTGGGACATTTTCGATCTTTGAGCCGGAGATTTCGACGGCGATGGGAGAGGCCCGCATCGCCGATCATCTCCGAAATGGTGCCGAGGTGATGACGGGAGTGGATATGTCGTGTCTGATGCACATGGAGGGGCTACTTAAGCGGGAGCATCGTGATCTTCGTGTGATGCATATCGCGCAGATTTTAGCGGGAGAGCGACCATCGTGACACACCAAGCGTCGGCGGCGACATTTATCGCTGATCGTGATCGGATGCAGTGGCACGATCAGGCGCTTTGGTATGTGCGTCAAAAACGCGATCTTGCGAGTCAACGCGTGGAGGAGTGGGAAGCGCTACGGGAGAGTGCTTCACGCATCAAACGCCACACACTCGCCAATCTCGATACCTATTTGGAGCGATTTGAGAAAAATGCTACACAAAACGGTATCACGATACATTGGGCGAGAGATGCAAAAGAGCACAATGCGATCGTACACCAAATCCTAGAGAAAAATAGCGCTACAAAAGTGGTCAAGAGCAAATCGATGCTCACGGAGGAGTGCGGACTCAATCCCTATTTAGAAAAGCGGGGGATCGAGGTGGTCGATACCGATCTAGGAGAGCGTATCATTCAGCTCAAGGGAGATGCGCCCTCACACATTGTTTTGCCCGCGATTCATCTGCGAAAGGAGGAGGTAGGGGAGATCTTTGAAGCGCATTTGGGGAGCCAAAAAGGAGTCAGTGATCCCGACTATCTGACGGCGGTGGCAAGAGAGCATTTGCGACAAAAATTTCTCGAAGCGGATGCGGCGATCACGGGGGTCAATTTTGCTTTGAGTGAGAGTGGGAGTGTGGTCGTCTGCACCAATGAGGGAAATGCCGACATGGGAGTCTCACTCGCCAAGGTGCATATCGCTTCGATGGGGATCGAGAAGGTGATACCGAGCCAAAAAGAGCTAGGGGTATTTGTGCGACTTTTAGCGCGAAGTGCTACGGGTCAGGCGATCACGACCTACACTTCCCACTTCTCCAAGCCCAGAGACGGCGCGCAGATGCATGTCATCATCGTCGATAACGGACGGAGCGATATCTTGGGGCGGGAGGATTTTCACAATGCCCTGCGCTGTATTCGCTGCGGGGCGTGTCTCAATACCTGCCCAATCTACCGACGAAGCGGTGGGCACTCCTATCGCTTTGTGATCCCCGGTCCTATCGGATCGACACTAGGAGCACTCAAAGCTCCCAAACAGTATAGCGATCTCCCCTTCGCCTGTACACTTTGCGGATCGTGTAGCAATGTCTGTCCCGTCAAGATCGACCTCGTTCATCAACTCTACCTTCATCGTCAAATGCCGACGCAAAATAGCGCCATGCAAAAGAAGCGAAAAATCATGCGTGGAGTCGCCTTTGTGATGCGCCATCCAAAACTCTTTGACGCAGTAGGTAAAACGGTGCGAAAGATCGCCCCCAAACTTCCGCGTTCACTCCTCTACCACTCCAAAAATATTTGGGGAAGAACGAGGGAGTTGCCCGACTTTCCAAAAGAGAGCTTCAAAGAGCTTTATCAAAAGGAGCGACATGGCAAACGCTAGAGAGGAGATACTCCGCAAAATTCGTCAAAACCGCCCACAAAGCGATTCAATCGAGTATGATTTAGGTCAGTGGATCGGAAAAGATCGGGCGTCTGATCTGATGTTGGAAGATTTTGTATCGCGTCTCAAAGAGGCGGGCGGGGAGGCGATAGAGCTTGATCGGCAGAAGATCGATGCGGTTATTTCGGATCGTTATCCAGATGCCAAAAAGATTCTCTCTCTTTTGGATAGCGATCAGATCAGCGCAGAGCGTGTGGAGGATTTGGCACAAACGGATGTAAGTATTGTCGAGGGGAGATTCGGCGTGGCGGAGAACGGTGCGGTGTGGATCGCGATGGCTCCTCAAATACCCCAAGCACTTCCCTTTATCGCGACACATCTTGTGATTGTGCTTGAGAGAGAAAAGATCGTTGAGACGATGCATCATGCCTATGAGAGGGTGGATCTGAGACAAAGAGGGTTTGGAGTCTTTATCTGCGGTCCTTCGAAGACTGCCGACATCGAACAATCTCTCGTCATCGGCGCACACGGCGCCAAATCGCTTTTGGTGATCTTGGTTTAGATCGCCACAACTCCTTTGGCTTTCATCACCATTAAAGCGACGGTGAGGGCTAGGAGTAGTGTTTGGATAATTGATACCTTTAAAAATCCGCTCTTGGCACTTTGGAGATCCTCTGCGTGGCTCATCTTGATCGCTTTGTGTTTTTTGATCTCGATAAACATCATCAATGCCCAGACGACAATCATAATGATCTCCGCGATGCCGATATGCCATCCGTTGAGATAGAGGGCGTAGAGACCGGTGAGTAGGATCAGCGTTGCGACGAGTTGAAAGATCATCGTGTAGCTAAAGCTCATCTTCTTAAGTTTTTCACTGCTTTTAGGGATAAAGGCGATGGCGATACCGAGTACCAAAAAGCCCAAAAAGAGTTTGACAAGTATGGCGTGTATGGATAGAAGCTGTGTAAGTTCCATTGTATTCCTTTGTAGTTAATAAGAGTGATTATATCCTATTTAGCTTTGAAACTCTCTTTGGATTTGCAAAACTCCTGTAAAAAGCATTCGGTTTCGCATTTGGGATTTTTTGCCGTGCAGATGTAGCGTCCGAAGAGTACCATCGCTTGGTGGAGGGTGTGGAGATCGGTTTTGAGTCGTTTGGTGAGTTGTTCGGCCGTTTTGGTGGCGGTGGGGGCGTCGGAGAGCCCGAGTCGATGCGAGACACGAAAGACATGGGTATCGACCGCCATCAAGTTGGCGCCGGTATATTCGATCATGACGACATTGGCGGTCTTTTCACCGACTCCGGCGAGTTTGACGAGCTCCTTTGGATCGAGAGGGATCTCTCCTGCAAAATCGTCGCAGACAGATTGCGCCATCTTAATGAGATTTTTGGCTTTGTTGTTGAAAAAGGAGCAGGTTTTGATGAGGCTTTTGACCTCCTCTAGATCGGCGTTTGCGAGTGATTGGGGATCGGGATAGGCTTGAAAGAGAGCGGGTGTAATGATATTGACCCGTTTGTCGGTACATTGTGCGGAGAGCATGACGGAGACAAGGAGTTCATAGAGATTGGTGTAGTTGAGTTCCGTCACCGCGCCACTATACTGCTCGACAAACTTTTCTCTGATCGCTTCGATCTCTTTTTTGGTTGCTTTTTTTACCATTAAAACTCCTTAAAACGACTGATGAGATAGGATTTGAATGACTCAAAGAGGCTAGTTCGATATTTATCTTTGTGGAAGATGATATAGAGATCTCGGGAGAGATCGATATTTTTGAGTGTAACGGTATAGAGCTCTTTTCGTTTGAGCTCTTTGGCGACGACATAGGAGGAGATACAACTTAGCAATTCAGTGTGGTTGCTTAAAAGCGTTTTCATCTCTTCAAATTCGGTGAACTCCATAAAGAGCTTAATCTCTTTGGCAGCATTTCCCAATGCTTGCAAAAAGAGCTCTCTTGTTCCAGATCCCTTTTCACGCAAGATCCAGCGACGATCGCTTAAGGTATCGATAAAGAGTTTTTCCCCGGATAGGCTCTTATCGCTTGTAACAACGACAAGTTCATCTTCGGCAATTTTCTCCTTGATAATACTTCCCTCATTACACTCCGATTCGATGACACCGAGATCGATCTCACCTTGAAGTACCATCTGAATAATTTGTGCAGAGTTTTTGATATCCTTTTGGATGGAGGCATTGGGATTTTTCACCATAAAATCATAGATGAGTTCGGGGATGATAAACTCTCCGAGCGTCTTACTCGATGCGATTTTGAGTCGACCGGAGAGGGTGTCTTTGCTGAAGCGATCTTGTGCATCTTTGAGGGCGAGAAAGTGGGTATAAGTCTCCTCCTTAAAGAGTCTGCCTCGCTCATTGAGTATCAGTTTTTTACCTAAACGATCGAAGAGTTGTTCTCCGAGTTTTTTCTCGAGGGATTTAATCGAGAGTGAGATAGCGGATTGGCTGATAGAGAGTTTTTTAGCGAGTTGTGAAATGTGTGGATCGTCACAGAGGTAGTAGAAGAGTTCGAGTTCTTTGAGTGTCATGATTGCGCCCTAATCGATTTTATCTATCGATTATAGCACAATCATTTAAAAATTACAATATAGAGGTGATGGTTTTGGTAACTATAAAGCCACCGACAACTAGCCATACAAACATCGTAAAAGCAGTATAGATCGGCGCAAGACCGAGCCCTTTGAATTTGGAGAAGATTGTCCCCATACCCAGAGCCGTCATCGCCATAGTCAATAAAAATGTATCGATTTGATTAATGATATCAACGATGTTTTGCGGGATCAGATGTAGAGAGTTAAATCCTGCAACAAGAATAAAATAGACTGCAAACCAAGGGATGACTAATTTTACTTTTTCACCATTGTGTGTACCGCTCTTTTTGGCTTGCATCGAGAGATAGATACCGAGTACAATAAGTAACGGGGCAATCATAATAACCCGTGTCATTTTGACAATTACAGCAGTATTTGCCATATCTTGAGGTGCTCCGGGGATGGATGCCGGTACGGCGACGACTTGCGCTACTTCGTGGATCGTACCGCCGACATAAATACCGAAAGCTTGCGGATCAAGATGAAGAAATCCAGTAGCCGGTTTGATAATCGCCGCATAGAGTACCGGATAGAGAAACATCGAAATCGTACCGAAAAGTACGACCATCGAAACAGCGACGGCAGTTTTGTAGTCTTCGGCTTTGAGTACCGGCTCAGTCGCCAATACCGCCGCTGCACCACAAACCGATGCACCCGAAGCGGTGAGCATCGAAGTATCACGATCCATTCCAAAAAACTTTTGTCCCACATAGGTACCGAGAATAAAAGTCGTCGAAAGCATAATCAAAGAGACTAAAAATCCCTCTAATCCAACATCCATAATCTGCTGAAAGGTGATCCTAAAACCATAGACTACGATAGCAAAACGCAAAATTTTCTTTCCTGAAAAGGTGATGCCCGATCCCCATGCTGCAGGGATTTTACTATGCAGTGTATTGGCGTAGAAGATACCCAAAACGATACCGATAACCAGTGGTGAAATACCGAGTGCGTGTACTGGACCCAATTTAGAAATTGCCGTTGCAGCGATTGCGAAGATCGCTACAAAGATAATCCCGTTAATGGTTCCCTTGCGATTGGCGGGAGAAAATGCCATATGTAAACCTTTGTGAAAATTTATGAATATTTACATTCTACCATAATCTCCTTATTAAAAAAATTAAACAAGTAGTTTCTCTTTATTGATTTTACAAATGAGTACGAAGGGTAAAACTATCTTTTGTCTCGCCATTTTCATCGATAAAGTAACAGCTTGATTGTCTGTTGTCGAGATTAAATGCACAGATGAGCGCACCTGCATCGGTACCGGTATCGAGATTTTCCTTGTGTGCCCACCAATAGCCGTCATGGCGAAGGTGTCTTGAAGAGAGCCCACCCAAACCTGAGAGAAGAACAAGGCTTTTGCCCTTTTCGATATCATAAATATCTGAGAAGCTTGCCACTTGTTTATTTGGTATATCACTCAAAAGATAACTTCTTGCATAAGCGTGTTCATGTCCTGTGGTGATGATGGCACCGTTTTCTCGGCACTCCTCATAGACTCCCCATCCTGTTTCATCCTCTTTTGTACCGGTTTGCATATCGTGCATTGTTTTGTGCCATTGGCAAATTCGCCAAGGGGAGGTGCTTTGAGCAAAGGCATTATGGATATAGTTTTGGTCGATCTCACTCGATTGATCGGGAAAGATCCCTGGACTACTAGAGACGATCTGAATCCCTTTGAAGGTACAGTCGCTTCTCACACCCGGATCGCCCTTGCAATCGAGCTGTGGATTGTTGTTCCATCGTGTGATGATATCTTTGTATGCATCATATTGCGGGAGATCGTGGTTTCCAAGCACGGCGATGATAGGAAAATCCTCTCCCAAAATATCACGGTTCATCCGTTCCCAACCGTAGGGATCATTTTTATAGTCGAAGTCACCGTTGATAAGTAGCAGATCGGCATTTTGGCGCTTTATGACTCGAAGTAGCTTTCTGGATTTCTCTCCCAGTCCCTGATCTCCTATCATAGCTATTTTGACAATACGATCCGAAGAGAGGGTATGGAGGTTTTTTGTCTGATCCAAGCTTACCTGTGTCGGACTAGAACCGCATCCGCCCAAAAACAGAGCCAGTGAAAAAGGTATCAGAGATAAATTAAGCTTTTTAATGATTTTATCCTTTTTGATGAATGACTTGTCATCAAATCGGATGCTAGGTGGAAAAGTTTAATGAAGTGTCGTCCACTTTCGTTGATAGGCGATTACATTGTAGTCAGATGCTAAATTCGATCCAATAATGATGGATGGCGATAAAAAATCCGCTCATCGCAAAGAAGTCAATCCCGACCTACCCTGCTATTTCAAGCACGGAATGTTATGGGATTTAAAGCGGGTTACTGCGCGAACTCAAAAACTCTTCGAGGTTGTATTTGCTACGATATTCGGGTGAGATGAGGTGGATCAGTAGATCACCGAGATCAATGACGCTCCATTCATCACTCTCTTCAATCTCCAAAATTGACTCGCCCATCTTTTTTATCTCTTTTTTGATGTAGTCGGTTAATGAGAGACCGTGTTTGGGGTTGAGCGTCGTAGCGATGATTACATTATCGACGATATAATCTTTACCTTGCATATCAAAGACTTGAATATTTTCTGCCTTCTTTTCATCTAATAGTGTGACGATTTTTTCAATCACCGGGTTCATCTGGCTCCTTTTGGGTGTAATATGTGACAATCTCATCGGCTAGAGATGCAGGTAAATAGGTGCGATCTAGTTTACGACGAAGTTGTGTTGAGCTTATCGTAACATTTATCGGCAATTTTTGCAACTCTGACGAGAGTGGAATCTCATCACGGGTAGCGACGACAAAGTGGACAAGTTTCTTTAACTCTTCATAGTTTTTCCACTTTGGGAGTGTTTGAAGATTATCTGCACCAATTATTAAATATATTTTATCTAAATTATATGTTGTTTGAAGATATTTAATTGTTTCGATAGTGGGAACAGCTCTGTCTTGATCAATTTCATAAGTGATTAAATGTGCTTTTTGGTAGGGTAAAAGTAACTTTTTTATCCACTCTAATCGTTTTTTGGGCGGTGCAAAAAATTTTTTTTTGAAAGGATTAAGATAAGTAGGGATGACAAAAAGTGCGTCAATATCGAGGTTTTGGAGGGCTTGTTGAATGATCTGTTCGTGCCCGATGTGTGGCGGATCGAAACTTCCGCCGAAAATTGCTACTCTCATTTAAACCTTTTTAAAAGTTTTTTAGATTATTATATTAAGAATAAATTAACTTTTGTCGATATGACATTATACAAAAAATTTAGTTATTTCGTTATTTCATTATAAAGGGGATTTTATGGCAGTCAAAATTGCGATTACTGGTTTTGGTCGCATCGGTCGATGTGTGGCGCGTATTTTAAATGATAGAGATGATGTAGAGTTGGTAGCGGTAAATGATACCACCGATCGTGAGATGACCAAATATCTGCTCAAATATGACAGCGTACACGGTACATTTGACGGTGATGTGGAGATTTTGGATGATGACTATATGCAGATAGGCAAAAACAGAGTCAAGTTTCTCAATGACAGAGATCCGAAAAATCTCGATTTTGCCAAGTACGGTGCGGAGGTGTTGCTAGAGTGTACGGGTGTCTTTTATACCCAAGAGAAGTCGCAAGTCTATCTCGATAACGGTATCAAAAAGGTGATCTTTTCCGCTCCGGCAAAAGATAAGGAGACGCCGACATTTGTGATGGGTGTCAATGAAGATAAATATAACGGTGAGAAGATCATCTCCAACGCCTCTTGTACGACAAACTGTCTTGGTCCCGTGACGAAAGTGCTCGATGATGCATTTGGAATCGAGAAGGGGTTGATTACCACTTGTCACTCCTATACCAATGATCAAAATATCCTTGATGTGAAGCACAAGAAAGATCCCCGACGCGCAAGAGCAGCGGCGGTCAATATGATCCCGACTTCTACCGGTGCGGCGAAAGCGATCGGTCTCGTGATGCCGCATCTCAACGGTAAACTCAACGGACAAGCGGTGCGTGTACCCACTCCCAATGTTTCGATGATTGATCTCAATGTCTTGGTGAAGAAAAAGTGTACCAAAGAGGAGGTCAATGCGGCATTTGAGGCGGCGCAAAAGGGTGCGATGGGTGATTATATTATGGTTGATTATGACAAACGGGTTTCCTCTGATTTTATCGGGTGTGAGATTTCGGCGATTGTGGCGTCGGATTTGACGCAGGTGATGGGCGAGGATATGGTCAAAGTGATGGCATGGTATGACAATGAGTGGGGTTATAGTTGCAGACTCATTGATATGGCAGCACATATTAGTAAATAGGAGTATACAGAGATGGAGATCTTTTCGATTCGAGATATCGATATTGATAATAAGAGAGTGTTTATACGGTGCGATTTTAATGTACCCAAAGATGAGTTTGGAAATATTTCGGACGATCGGCGTATTCGAGCCGCACTTCCTACGATCCGATACTGCCTCGATCGTGATTGCAAGATCATACTCGGTTCACACTTTGGACGACCCAAGGCGGGTGAGTGGAACGAGGAGAAGGATTCATTAAAGCCTATTGCTAAGCGACTTCATTCTCTTCTGAAAATGGAGATTAAGATGGCAAATGATGTTGTGAGTGACGATACGATAAAAACGGCACAAAACTTGCAAGAGGGCGAGATTCTCTTGCTTGAAAATTTGCGTTACAATCCAGGTGAAACTGCGAATGATTCAGAGTTTGCTTCACGATTGGCATCGATGGCGGATGTCTATATCAATGATGCATTCGGTGCGAGTCACAGAAAGCACGCTTCGATCTTCGCACTCCCCGAACACTTTAAAAAGGGTGAAAAAGCGGCGGGATTTTTGATGCAAAAAGAGGTGAATTTTTTTGACAAGATGATCAAATCTCCGGCGCGTCCTTTCGTAGCGGTTATAGGTGGAAGTAAGGTTTCCGGCAAGCTCGAAGCGATGCTTAACCTCGTCGATAAAGTGGATAAGCTGGTTGTCGGTGGCGGTATGGCGTTTACTTTCCTCAAAGCGTTGGGACATGAGGTTGGAAACTCCTTGGTTGAGGATGATTTGATCGAGGATGCCAAAAAGGTGATGCAAATTGCAAAAGATAAGGGCGTTAAATTTTATCTTCCTGTTGATGTTGTAGTAGCGTCTGAGTTTAGTGAGGATGCAACGATTAAGTATCTGCCGATTCAAGAGATCCCGCAAACTTGGATGGGGCTTGATGTGGGACCGGCGACCAATCGACTCTTTCGAGAGACACTCAATGATGCACAGACCATTTTATGGAATGGTCCGATGGGAGTTTATGAGATGGATAAATTCTCCAAAGGAAGTACGATGATGAGTCACTATATCGCCGAATCGCATGCGACGACGGTCGTGGGTGGCGGTGATACCGCCGATGTGGTTCAAAGAGCCGGCGATGTGGATGAGATGACCTTTATCTCGACGGGAGGTGGCGCGAGCTTGGAGCTTTTGGAGGGTAAATTGCTCCCCGGTGTTGAAGCAGTTTTGAAGAGTCGAGCATGATTATCGCGGCAAATTTTAAGATGAACCATACGAGAGCGAGTACAGTGGCGTATTTGCGTGAGTTGAATGCTTTTATCTCAAATGAGAATATTTCGGATGAAGTGATGATCTTCCCTCCCTTTACGGCACTTGATCGTTTTGAAACACCTGCCAATCTTACCGTCGGTGTACAAAACGGCTACCCTGCACAAAAAGGCTCTTTTACGGGAGAGATCGGTTTGGAGCAGATCGAAGAGTTTGGTATCGATTTGATCTTGATAGGACACAGTGAGAGACGCCATATTTTAGGTGAAGATCAGCCGTTTATTGCACAGAAGTTTGACTTTTTTAAAGAGAAAGGGTTTCGCATCGTTTACTGTATCGGTGAACCTAAAGAGGTGAGAGAATCGGGAATCGATGCGGTGCTAGCGTATAACTTCAAGCAATTGGAGGGGATTGACCTCTCCTATGAGAAATTGGTTGTCGCGTATGAGCCGGTTTGGGCGATCGGTACGGGCTTGACGGCGAGTGCCGAGCAGATCGAAGAGACGCTTTCGCGTTTGAGAGATCGTATCAAGGCACCGCTTTTGTACGGCGGTAGTGTAAAGCCTGCCAATACGAAAGAGATTTTAGAGATTGAAAACTGTGACGGTGTATTGGTTGGTACCGCCTCGTGGGAAGTGGAGAGTTTTGAGAAGATGCTCTCCATCTCTAAAAACCTTAAAAAGTAGATCGAAAAATCTCGATCTACTTTCTCTTGACTATTTTAACGCACTCTCAATATTTTTCTCTATTTTCCCCGGCGTGGATGAGATTTTCATAAATTGCCCCATTTTGAGTTGTGGGTATCGTAGTGCGATATTGTATTTAGGTGCTAAAATCTTTGCTTTATTGCCCTCAAGAAGCACGCAGTAGGGGAGTACGGCACCCTCTTTTTTACCGATGGTATTGACAAAACTTGCGACATTGTCATCGAGCTTAAAACCGACAAGTGTTTGATCTCCCAGTTTGAGACTAAATAGCGCTTTGCCGTTGGCTTTGAGTTTGGAGAGGAGTGTTGCCGCATCACCTTTACCGACGGTATCCATATCTTCATAGTAGGGCATTCCCATCATAAAGTGATAGTGTGAGAGTTCACTACTCTTGAGCGCATCTTTAGAGTCTTTGAGAGTGCCGAAGGCTTGATTGATCTTCGCGAGTACTTTTTTGGCTGACGCATCATCATAATCTTTTTGCAAAAAGGCTTTTTCAAAATAGAGTGGGTTCATAATCGAGACAATACCGTCTGAACTGTCAATCACCGCTCTCATCACTCCGGCAAATCCGCGATGAGGTTTGGAGCCTAATTTTTTGAGTGTAGGGCAAGTAAAGAGAATCGTGGTCAAATCACCGTTGGTATCCTCTGCGACGATCTCAAAACCGGCACCCTGAAGCGCACTTTTCACCGCACCGGCATCTTGCATCGGCGCTTCCAAATAGGCACTGATTTTTCCATTGTGTACTTTACCTGCTGCGAATGATGCACTGCTGAGTAGAGCGACTGTTGCGAGACTAAAAACGACTTTCTTAAACATAAATATCCTCCTGAATAAGTTGTGCGATATTATAACATAAACTTATTGATTAAAGTAAATGAAGAATTTTTTGAGAACTTTGTAATCATTTTGTAACCGTCCTCTTCTATACTTCTAGTGTGGTTAACCCAAAATTTGGGTTTATTTAAATAAGGAGATTAAACAAATGACAAAAAGAAAAAATATGGTAACACTCGCATTAGGTGTAGCACTGTTTGCATCGACTTTGAGTGCGGAGGTGCTAAACGGTAGAGGTGCCTCTTTCCCCGGTCCTGTTTACAAAGCGTGGATTAGCCAGTACAATAAAGCAACCGGTGAGAAGGTGAACTACACGCCCACAGGAAGCGGTGACGGGATCAAGTCTATCAAAAAAAGAATTGTAGATTTTGCCGGTAGTGACAAACCGCTCAAGCCAAAGAGTTTGAAAAAGCATAAACTCTATATGTTCCCAACCGTCATTGGAAGTATTGTGCTTGCCTATAATATTCCGGGTATTAAAGACGGAGAGTTGAAGTTGAGCGAAAAAGCGATTGCGGGTATCTTTAGTGGGAAGATTAAATATTGGGATGATTCGGCTATCAAAAGTGTCAATCCAAATCTCAAACTTCCCCACGAGAAGATCACCGTAGCGGTGCGTGCGGACAAATCTGGAACGACTTTTAACTTTACCTACTATCTTTCAAAGATCGATAGTGCAGATTTCAAGCCGAGTAAAAAACCGACTTGGAAAGCCAATGTCGTAGCAGGCAAGAGTAACTCCGGTGTCTCTGCCAATATTCAGCAGACAAAATATTCGATTGGTTATATTGAGTATAGCTACAAACAAAAGCTAGGATTGCCTGCTGCACAGGTGCAAAACAAAGCGGGTCAATACATTATGCCGACACTCAAGTCATTTCAAGATGCGGCAAAATATGCGAAATGGACACCTAAAGAGGATTTCTATGCGGTGATTGGTTATCCTGACGGAAATACGAGCTATCCGATTGTAGCTGCGACTTTTATTCTATTGCCTTATGAGAAAACTGATACCAACAAAAAGGTGACAAAGTTCTTTGACTATGCGTATCAAAATGGGGATAAAGTGGCAACCGATCTTGGATATGTGCCGCTTCCAAAAGAGACAAAGGATATGATCCGAAAATATTGGGAGAGTAAAGGCATTAAATAAGCTTTATTCACTTTAAACAGAGTAGCACAAAGTGCTCTCTGTGTTACGCTTCTACACTACTGATCTATTAGCATCTAGGTTTTTTAGAGCTCTCTGTAATCAAAATGTAACCAAAAGAGGTTATTATGTCTACTTTTGAAAAAATATTCTTTTGAGAAAGGTGCAAGATGAGCGGTAAGCTATTTCGTAACTTCTCCTTTTTTTCGGCAACAGTTGCGCTCTTTATATTGGTGGGAATTTTTGCGGTTCTTTACCATTATAGTCAAGATGCCATCAAAGCGTTTGGTTTTGTGGATTTTATAAAGAGTAGTGTCTGGGAAGTGGGTGAAGATGATGAGGGTGGTGTGTTTGGTGGATTGGTTCCTATTGTCGGGACACTGCTGACGACAGCGATTGCGATTGTGATTGCGACACCGATTGCGTTAGGGATTGCGATCTTTTTGACGGAAGTGGCACCGCGATATTTGATCAAGCCGGTTTCAATCTCGATTGAGCTTTTGGCGGCGATACCGAGTATTATCTACGGTATGTGGGGGCTCTTTTACTTTGCGCCGATCATTCAAAAGAGTTTTGGCGGGAGTGGGATAGGACTCTTGACGGCGGGATTGGTTTTGGCGATCATGATTGTTCCCTTTATCTCCTCGATTACCAAAGATAGTATGCAAACCACACCTGATATTCTCAAAGAGAGTGCTTACGGATTGGGTGCGACCAAGTTTGAGGTGATCAAGGATATCATTATGCCGTACTCAAAAGTAGGTATCATCGGATCGGTGATCTTGGCGATGGGTAGGGCGCTTGGAGAGACGATGGCGGTAGCCTTTTTGATAGGTTCGGTGATGAATTTACCGCACAAGATTACTGATGCGACCACTTCGATTCCTGTTTTGTTGGCAAATAACTTTGCCGAAGCGGAGGATTTGGAGTTGAGTAGTATGTTCTTTTTGGCATTGATCCTTTTTGTGGTGAGCTTTTTGCTTATCTCTTTGGCAAAATTTCTCTTTTTAGGTAGGGGGCAAAAATGAATCGACTCTTTTTAAATCGTTTAATCCTTGTTCTCTCTACTATCTCCGCACTGCTTGGGATGTTCTTTTTATTTTGGATATTAGGAACTTTGACCATCAAAGGATTGGGTGCGCTCAAGCTCTCTATCTTTACACACGATCTGGTCAATAACGGCATCCGAAATCTTTTGATCGGGCAATTTACAATGGCATTGATAGCGACAGTGATCGCCTTGCCGATCGGTATGATGGCGGGTATATGGCTTAGAGAGTATTCCGGAAATAGCAGACTTGCATCTATTTTACGAAATTTAAGCGATGTGATGATGAGTGCACCGTCGATTGTGATCGGTGTCTTTGTGTATGCTTTGATAGTTTCTCCGGTGAATCACTATAGCGGTTATGCGGGGAGTGTAGCGTTGGCGATTATGATGATTCCTATCATTATCTCTACGACGGATAATATGCTCTCTCTTGTCCCTCAAGAGCTTCGAGAAGCGGGAATTGCATTAGGCGGAAGTAAGCATAAGATTATTTTACAAATCGTTATCAGAGCGGCAAAGATCGGTATTACGACGGGTATTTTATTGGCATTTGCAAGGATCATCGGTGAGACGGCACCGCTTCTTTTTACTTCGGCAAATAATGCCTATCTGACAATGAACCTTAATGATCAATTTCCCTCTTTGACGGTGAGTATTTATAACTTGGCAAACTACCCCGATAGTGCTAGTAGGGATTTGGCGTGGGCAGCATCATTTGTTTTGACAATGATGGTATTGGTGATTAATTTACTTGGAAGATATATGACAAGAGATAAAGGATAAGCATGGCAAAAGATGTGATAATGGATATCAAGGAGTTCTCTTTTAAGTATAAAGGAGCGAGTGAGGCGACACTCAAATCGATCAATCTACCGATCTACAAAAATAGAGTCACGGCGTTGATTGGTCCTTCGGGGTGCGGAAAATCGACACTACTTCGATCGCTCAATCGTATCCATGATCTCTATCCGGGGAATAGTTATCAAGGTGAGCTCAATCTCTTAAATCTTGAGATCAATACATATGAGAATATTTTGGATATCAAAAAAGAGAATGATTTTATCAAATTGCGCCAGAGGGTGGGGATGATCTTTCAAAAACCGACCCCTTTTCCAATGAGTATTTTTGACAATGTCGCCTACGGTTTGAGACTTGCCAAGATCAAAAATCAGACTGAACTTAAAGATAGAGTAGAGGATGCACTCAAGGGTGCGGCAATTTGGGATGAGGTCAAAGATCGGCTCAAAGATAGCGCGATGGGTCTGAGCGGTGGACAGCAACAAAGACTCTGTATCGCCAGAGCAGTGGCGTTGAAACCGGAGATTTTATTACTCGACGAACCGACATCTGCGCTTGATCCTATCTCTACCGGTGCGATCGAGTCGTTGGTGAGTGAGTTAAAAAAGGAGATCAGCATCGTGATTGTAACGCACAATATGCAACAGGCAAGTCGTTTAAGTGACTATACTGCCTTTATGTATTTAGGGGAGTTGATTGAGTATAATAAAACAGATAAGATCTTTTTAAACCCCAAAGAGAAATTGACAGAAGATTATGTAACAGGGAGATTTGGATAATGTTGGGTAAATATAAAGAGATATTGGAGAAGTCGAGAAAACGGGTATTGGGATTGGCGGATGATGTACTCAAAGCCTTTGAGCTCACGATATCGGCGTTTGAGAGCAAGGAGATCGAGAAGGCGACGGAAGCGCGCAAAATGCTTAAGGATGCTCATGAACGAAACAGTAAGATTGACAATGAGATTATCAAAACTCTTGCGCTCTTTTCTCCTGAAGCGAGGGATTTGCGTGTAGTGATTGCGCACCTGAAGATCGCTAGTGAATTGACGCGTATTTCCGACTATGTGCGTACCTATGCCAAAAATGTCAAGATGAGTATCAGCGGAGATTTTGAGTTGGCTGGATTGAGCGAAGATATCAAAGCCTTTAATCACAGTACCTATAAGTCACTCCAAGCGGCGGTTGACGCCGTTAGGGCAGAGAGCGAAGAGGAGCTGGAAAAGATCTATCGAAGTGTGAATGTCGAGGTGAGCAAGTGTGATGATATCTACTCTATTTTGGAGCAAAATTTGGTGCAGGAGCTCTGTATCACACCGGAGAGTGCGCGAGATTTTCTTGATTTTCATAAAGCGCTTCGAAAAGTGGAGCGAATCTCGGATCGGAGTCTGAATATCGTCAAGCTTGCCTATTTCGCACAAAAAGGCGGGAAGTTGAAACTCTGATGCAAGCCCATATCTTGATCATCGAAGATGAAGCCGATATTTTAGAGTTGGAGGAGTATCATCTTCAAAAAGCGGGTTTTGCGGTGAGTGGCTTTTTGTCAACGAAGATGGTCAAAGAGTTCCTCGATGAGGAGGAGGTTGATTTGTTGATCGTCGATCGAAATCTTCCCGGTGCTGAGGGGAGTGAATTTATTGAATCATTGCGTGCGGAGGGGTATCTTCATCCTGTGATTTTTGTCACTGCAAAAACAGAGGATATGGATGTGCAAGAGGGGTTTTTGCGAGGAGGAGATGACTACCTCAAAAAACCTTTTAACATGAATGAACTGATCCTGCGGGTAGAGGCGCTTTTGCGGCGAACCGGCAAGAGTGAAACCGCTAAAAAGGTAAAATATCGGGACCTTCTCTTGGATTTGACAGATAGAAAACTTTGGGTCGATGGGCAAGAGATAAAGATTAGTCGCTTAGAGTTTGCGTTGTTGTACTACTTTATTCAACATAGTAAGCGGGTGCTTGATCGCTATGAGTTGCTTGAAAATGTATGGATGGATGAGGCGCATACGCAACTCAAAACGATCAATGTCACAATCAATCGGCTTCTCAAAAAGATTGATCCACATCGAGAGAAGGAGTACATCGAAGCCATTCGCGGTGTAGGGTATAAGCTATGCTAAGACTTGATCAAATCTATGTGCGGAATTTTTTCGCAATTTTTTTGACTACCTTTATCTTGATTGGGGCTTTGGCATATGTAGTGCTTGAAAAAATGGAGATTGGCAACCACAGAGTGATGTTGCTACACTTGATTGATGCGGTGGAACTCTCTGAGAAAAAGGGTGAGGCACTAGAAAAAATGGTGCATCGTCTTCATCAGGATACCGGCGTGCGGATCACGATGGTCGATCCAAATGGAAGAGTCTATATCGAGAGTAATCGTGATCCCAAAGGGATGCAAAACCATCTAATGCGTCCGGAAATCCAAAGTGCTCTCAAAGAGGGGATCGGTAGTGCTGTGAGACACTCGGCAACTTTGGGAAAAGATTTTCTCTATGTTGCGAAGCACATTGGGGATCACTTTGTACGAATGGCATATCCGCTAGAGGGGATCAAAGAGAAGTTTATGACCTTTTGGCTCAAGTCGATTGGGTTGTTTGGTGTAGCGAGTGCTCTACTATTGTGGCTGGCGATGCGTACCAATAAAAAAGTGACAAATGACTTGCGACACATCGAATCTACCATCTCAAAGCTGTTGGATAAAGAGTATGAAGTCTCCTTTTATCAAAGTAGCTCAAAGGAGTTTCAAGCGATTTCAAATCAGATCGAAAAGGTTGCCAAAAAGCTTCAAAAGCGTGAGAAACAGAAACGAAAATATACCAAAAAGCTCAAACTCCTCAACCAAAAGCAGTCCGATATCATCTCCGCAATCTCTCATGAGTTTAAAAACCCTATCGCCGCAATTACCGGGTATGCACAGACGATACGAGAGGATCGTGATCTCAATCCTCAAATTCGTGAAAAGTTTTTGGATAAGATACTCAGTAATGCCCATAAGATTTCTGATATGATCGACAGGCTTTCTATGGCAATCAAACTTGAAAATGATACCTCAATTCCGCAGATGAAAAATTTCGGTTTAGATAAGTTAATCGTAGAGGTAGTAGAAAATTTACAACAAAAATATCCTGAACGGGAAATCGTGACAAAACTTGAAGCAGTGCAAGTACGAGCGGATCGTACGATGTTTGATAATTTATTGACAAATTTGATTGAAAATGCGTTGAAATATTCTGAAGATGAGGTAGAAATCACTTTGGATCAAGAGCGTTTGAGTGTGAAGGATCATGGTGTGGGAATCCCCAAAGAGCAGATCGATCACATCACGCAAAAGTTCTTTCGTGTAGATAATTTGAGCTGGGATAATTCGATCGGTGTAGGGCTCTATATTAGTAAATATGTTCTGAAATTGCATAATATTGATTTAAAGATTGAGAGTGAGGTAGGGAAAGGGAGTCGTTTTTGGTTTGCGGTGAGTGCGCTAAAAAGTTAGAGGTGTGCTTGAATTTGTAGTATAAATTTTACAAAGTCATCTAAATGCTTTAAAAATTGACAGAGTTGTTGTGAATCAATTTCAACATATTAGCGTGATATTTTCTTCAAGAAGCTTGAGTTTTTCTGTAAGTTCCATCAGATATCCTCTCTTTTAATGCTTTGTCAAACATCTCGTACATGGGTTGTAAATCAAAAAAATATTTGTATGTATTTGCTTTGAAATCAATATATTGTTGAGGGGTTCTATTCAAAATCACCTTATGATTCTCTACGATACTAAATGCCATTTTTGCATTTTCTCTCTCTAGATCATTTAATAGTACCAAATCTATGCTCTTCTCAAGCTTCTCTTCAAGTAGGGCGATTAATTCTCCTCGTTCAAAGAGATCGACTGAACGATTTGTATAGATAGCGATATCTATATCACTCAATGCTCTCTGCAAACCTGTTGCATAGGAACCAAATAGTAGTGCAAAATCTACAAATTCATACGACGCTAAAAGATTTTTAGTGACTCTAGTATCATAGGGCTCTTTCTATTTTTTATGAGCATTATAGCATAAGAGTATAATTGTAAAAAATTAATGACTTAGTAAAATTTGCCGATACTTCTTCTACTACAACAATACAAAAGGAGTATCGAGAATGAAAAAAGTATGGGGTTTTTTTGCGGGTTCGGCGGTATTGGCGGGTTCGCTTTATGTGGGGAGTGAAAAGTTGGTAGCAGATGAGTTAGATCAGACGATCATCTCTCTCAAATCGTATGGGTTTGAGATTGAGGATTTGAAAAAAGAGGGCTCTAATGAGCACTTTAACTGTTATCTTCAAGATAAAAAGATGCTTTCAAAAGCGTTTCCTCAGCTTCAAAGTTTTCTTCAAGCGATACCTTCAAAAGATTTTAAAGATTTGAAGTTTCATATCGATTCCACCGTACAAGGACCGAAAGTCTCACTCACAATCTATCCGATAGCGTCAAAAGATGAAAGTGATAAAGCCAAGGCATTTCTTGCTCAAAAAAAGTTGCAGTTGAATATCTATTATAATAGTTTGACAAAACACTTTTCAGGTGATCTCAAAGATATAGATGAGCAGAGTGGCGATATGGTTGCAGTGGTAAAGGGTGTAAATTTTGAGGGAGATCGTGATCAGGATGTTTTGAAGATCTCATATAATGTTGAACGACTCTCCATCGGTAAAGATCAACAAAATATATTTAGTATTGAGGGGGTACAGAGCGCAATCAGCTACAAGGGGAAGCGTAATGAGATTGCCAACGGGCAGACGACGATCGATGCTATCTCCTTTCGCGACACAGTTCAGCATCACCTCTTTGATATGAAAAATATCAGTATCGGGGTAAGTTCGGATGATCATGTCGATCTGATTGATAGTGCAATCGATATTAAGGCGGATGCGATTTCGATTCAAGATAAGCAGAAAAATATCAATCTCAAAGGGGTAGGATTTGCGTACGGTGTCTATGATGTCGATAAAGCGACCTATCTCAAACTTGCCGAACTGTTAGACAAGAGCCGTACAGTTTCTGATCCTGCACAAGCGATGCAGAATCAGGATGAAGTGGTTAATACGATGATAGCACTCTTTGCCAAGGGGATGCGAGTCGAGGTGGATAAATTGGGAGCGGATTCGATAACGATTGACGGTGAGGATTTTGGACAGGCTCTCATCTCACTCAAGCTTAAAGTCAAAGATGATCCCGATCTTCTCCAAAAGATTCAAATCTCTCCGATGCTAGCGGCTTCTTCGACGGAGATCGACGCAAATCTTCAAATGTCAGATAAGATTTATACTAAATTGATGCAAGACAAAAAAGGTGCGATGCTCGGTATGGTACCGCCAAAAGTGCAAAACGGACTCAAAACCTACCATCTGCTCCTCAAAGATGGTCAGATGAGTGTCAATGGTCAGATGATGCGCTAAATTTTTGGTTTTTTTGTTACAATCCCGCAAATAGGATAGCAATACAAAGGAGGCGGGATTGAGACTTTTGATTCAAAAGATCGGCTATATGATCTTGATGCTTTTGATCATCTCGGTTATCTCCTTTGTGGCGATCCACGCCGCACCAAACTCCTTTTTGAGTGCGGGTGAACTCAATCCCAATATTACCAAAGAGTCCATCGAACACCTCAAAGCGATCTACGGCTTGGATAAACCGCTCTATATGCAGTATCTCTCTTGGATGAAGGCGCTTTTTCATTTTGATTTTGGCATCTCGTTTGCGAGTGGCAAGGCGGTGAGTGAAGAGATTCTTTCTCGTCTGCCTATTACCCTGACGATCAATCTCATCTCGATGGTACTGATCTTTGTACTCTCAATTTGGCTTGGGATCAAGAGTGCCTTGCGGGAGGGGAGTCGATATGATCGCAGGATGAAGCGATTTGCGCTCATCTCCTATGCGATGCCTTCTTTCTATTTGGCGTTGTTGCTGATTATCCTTTTGAGTGTCAATTTGGGGTGGTTTCCTATCTCCGGACTTCACTCGATCGAACCCAAAACAGGCGTGTGGGCGTGGCTGGATGAGGCGTGGCATCTGGTTCTGCCGATCTTTGTCGTCGTTTTCGGCGGGATTGGCAGTATGATGATGTATGTGCGGAGTTTGACGGTCGATATCCTCAAGAGCGATTATATCTTTTTTGCTAGAAGCAGGGGGCTGAATGATCGGCAAATTTTTTGGCGCTATATCCTCCCAAATCTCTCTCCCCCGATCATTACGATGCTAGGGCTCTCACTACCCGGTATCATCGGCGGATCGGTGATCTTGGAGTCGATCTTCTCCATAAACGGTATGGGATTACTCTTTTACCAAAGCGCGATGAGTCGGGACTATCCGGTCATCATGGGAATTTTGATCATTTCGGCGTTTTTGACACTTTTGGGGAATATCATTGCCGATTTGATTTTGCTGAAGGTTAACCCACACTTTCGTGCGCGTTAGCTGACAATACTTAGTAGTTCTTTAAAGACTTCATGAAGATGTGCTCCATCATTTTTAAATCTCCTTCGGCACCCTTGATGGAGGCTAAAATCATCTCTTTTGATTCAATATTTTGAAAATTTAAACTATATCCCGCATTTTTTGCCAAGTACTCCATGAAGATTCTCTGCACTCTCCCGTTTCCCTCTCTAAATGGATGCAATATATTGAGTCCATTCATAAATATAGCAGAACTTTTAGCAAATTCATCTATTGGCTGTTCTTGAAAAAAGTTCTCTTTTTTAAGTGCCTCAAAAAGTGCTTGTGATACGATTGGGATCTTTTCAAATGGAGTAAATAGTGTCTTTCCTTTACCAAATTTTGCTTTTATACCTGCTTCAAATCTGTCATTTCCAGCCCAATTATAAACTTTAGAAAACAAAAAATAGTGGATCTCTTTTAAGTGTGCATAGTCTAAATTGCCTTTAAGCGGATCGAGTTTTAGGGCAATCATTTTTGTGTTTGTGACTATTTTCTCTTTTTCATAAAGCGCTTCAAGTGTTTTTGCTCCGAGAAGATTGGAGTCAATCAGTTCTTTGTCGAAACTATTTTCATTCATTAAATAGTTTTAGCTATCTCTACTATCTCATCAACTGTTATCTCTCCCCTAAGCTGTGCGATACCGAGAACTATATCTCTCTCATTGAGATAAATTTCCTCTAGCGCATGATTATTTAGAGAGTCGACAATGACCTCATATTCCTCTCTGGTGAGTTCATCTATATATTGTTCAAGTATAGTTAAAGACTCTCTTTTGGAGCATGAGTTTCGATATGTATTGTCTAGTCGTTCAAGATAGCTCATTTAACTCCTTTTTGGAAGATTTTTTATAGGAGTATTATATCATAAGATTATCTGAGCTTTTTATGTTGCTAAATTCTCGGGTTTCACCATAGAAGCGACAAACTCCCAATCGATAATCTCAAACCACTTCTCAAGATACTCCTTTCTCCTGTTTTGGTAGTCTAGGTAGTAGGCGTGCTCCCATACATCGCAGACCAAGAGCGGTTTGTGACCGTGGATGATCGGTGTGTCGGCATTGGATCGTTGTGTGATTGTAAGATTTTCATTGAGATCCAGTTCAAGCCAGCACCAACCTGATCCAAAAAGTGTCGCGGCTTTGTCAATAAAGGTACTCTTAAATACCTCAAATGATTCGAAACTCTTTTCGATGAGTGATTTGAGTTTGGGTGGAACGGCGACAGGATCGGGTCGCATACAGAGCCAGTAAAATTCGTGATTGTAAGCTTGTGCAGCGTTATTAAAAAGGGTGCCGTCGCTATTGCGAATGATATCGACAAGTGTCATCTCCTCAAAATCACTCCCATCAATGAGTCGGTTGGTATTGTTGACATAACCTTGGTGGTGTTTGTGGTAGTGAAATCCGATAGTCTCTTTGGAGATCACTCCTCCTAGCGTATCTTCGGCGTAGGGGAGCGGTTTCAGTTTGATTGCCATCATAACCTCCTTTTTTGGTTTTGAGCTAGGAGAATGATAACAAAAAATTATTAATAGATATTAAATCAATCCTCTCCAAAGAGCGCTTTGAGGGCATCCGGATTGGATGGTGGCTGTTGTGAATCACCTGAACTGCTTTGGTCGCCGGTTACTGTGCCTCCGATCTCGTTGAGTTCAATCTCATAGCCGGTGAGCATGGAGGCGAGGCGGATGTTGATGCCGCTTTTGCCGATCGCTTTAGATTTTTGATCGGAGGGGAGTGTAACGAGCGCTTTTTTGTTCTCTTCATCGATCTTGACCGCTGAGATGATGGCAGGTGAGAGTGCACGGGCGAGATACTTTTCGGGAATGTCGCTATACTCGATACAGTCGATATTTTCTCCGTTGAGCTCTTGGCTGACAGCGTTGATCCGTACCCCTTTGGTTCCGACGGTCGCACCGACGGGATCGACATTGGGGGTGACGGAGGAGAGGGCGACTTTGGCGCGTTCACCCGGGATGCGTGAAGAGCCGTGGATGATGACATACTCATCTTTGATCTCCGGCACTTGAAGTTCTAACAATTTTTCTAAAAATTTAGGGCTGGTGCGAGAGAGTTCAACTTGCATTCCTTTTTGTTTATCGACATAGACGCGACGGATGATGCTCTTCATCGTGTCGCCCACTTTGAATTTCTCCCCTTTGATACGGCTTTTTTTGGGGAGTACCGCTTGGACTTCACGATACTCCCCATAGGTATTCTCCTCATCATCGATGCGGGTTACAACGATATTGATTATCTCACCGACTCTGTTTTGGTAACTCTCATAAGTGTTTTGCGCGACCATTCGTTGAATGTGAAATTCAAGCTCTCGAAAGAGAATTGCCACGGCCGTACGCCCCATATCGACAAGATCGACACGATAGGTGATCTCATCGTCGATTTCAAGATCGCTATCGACCTTTTTTGCCTCATCGATGACCATATATTTCTCTTTCGCTCCCTCCTCTTCGAGACGCGGATCATCCGAGGCGACGACATGGACCTTTTGGAAGAGGGCAAGCTCTCCCGTATCGGCGTCGTTTTCGACACTATACTCATACTCCTCTCCAAAAATGCGCTTGGCGGTTTTGATGAGGGCAGTTGAAACCGCCTCTTGGGCATCTTCGATCTTGAGACCTTTTTCATTGGCGATTGATTGAATGATATTACCTATCTTCTCCATCCTTGTGGCTCCTTTTCTATTTGTACCGTAAAAATCAGGGGATTTTGTCGTACGAAGTTGGTGCAATAGTATCCCAATTTTGCTTAAGTTAATCCAAAAGAGGGTAAACTACGCGAAATTTACATAGATCGAGGTTGGAATGAAAATAAAATTGGCAAAAGGGCATTTGAGTGACAAAAAATGTGAGACAATCACACTAAAAGATATCGAAGAGAGACTCAAAGAGGAGGGAACTGCATTTTACTATTTTGACAATGAGAATCCCCACAAAGATTTGGTCGAACTTGTAGAGAAGCTTGAAGAGAAGGGATATAGTGTCTATTTTAAAGAGGTCAAATATGGACTCGATGATCATGACTATATCTATGAAATACATATTTTAGCCTAGGATGTCGGTGTGAGTCAAAAACTCTATATCGAAACACTCGGTTGCGCGATGAATATGCGTGACAGTGAGCATATGATAGCGGAGCTGACTCAAAAAGAGGGGTATGCGCTCACGACGGAGCTCTCTGAAGCTGATCTGATCCTCATCAATACTTGCTCCGTGCGAGAGAAGCCGGTGCAGAAGCTCTTTTCAGAGATCGGTGTCTTTAAAAAGCGCAAAAAAGAGGGTGCGAAGATCGGTGTATGTGGGTGTACGGCGAGCCATTTGGGCGAGGAGATTATCAAACGGGCACCGGTTGTGGACTTTGTGCTGGGGGCGCGAAATGTTTCAAAGATATCTCAGGTGCTTCACAAAAAAGGTGCAGTCGAGATCGATATCGACTATGATGAGAGCCAATACGCCTTTTCGGAGTTTCGATCCTCTCCCTATAAAGCGATGGTCAATATTTCGATTGGTTGTGATAAGCAGTGTAGTTTCTGTATTGTACCCGCCACACGGGGCAAAGAGGTCTCGATCCCCAGCGATCTGATCGTCCAAGAGGCGAGAAAAGCGGCACAAAGCGGTGCAAAAGAGATCTTTTTGCTTGGGCAAAATGTCAATAACTATCAACACGAAGGAAAAGATTTTAGTGACTTGCTCAATCTCGTTAGTGAGATCGACAAAGTGGAGCGAATCCGCTTTACCTCACCCCATCCTCTTCATATGAATGATCACTTTTTAGAAGTCTTTGCTTCCAATCCCAAGATCTGTAAATCGATGCATATGCCACTTCAGAGTGGATCGACACGCATTCTCAAAGAGATGAAGCGGGGATATACCAAAGAGTGGTTTTTGAATCGAGCCACAAAACTTCGTGAGATGGTACCGGGTGTCCATATCAGCACCGATATTATCGTGGCGTTTCCGGGTGAGAGTGAGAGAGATTTTGAGGAGACGATGGATGTACTGGAGAAGGTTCGGTTTGAACAACTCTTCTCTTTCAAATACTCTCCCAGACCGCTGACAAAAGCGGCGGAG
Source organism: Campylobacterales bacterium (assembly GCA_027023405.1). Taxonomy (GTDB): domain Bacteria; phylum Campylobacterota; class Campylobacteria; order Campylobacterales; family QNZT01; genus QNZU01. The sequence goes on along the minus strand of JALVVN010000009.1, from coordinate 140,188 downwards.
TTTGACAATCAGATCGATCCGCAGATCGCTAGTGAGAGATTGAGTCGACTCCAAAAGAGACATGAAGCGATCCTTGATGAGATCACCGATGCGCAGCAGGGTAAAATCTTTGAAGTCTATTTTGAAGAGTTACGCGCCAACGGGGGTGTTGCCGGACGCAGTGACAACGGCTTTTTGGTGCAGGTTGAAGGAAGTGAAGAGTTGCTTGGAAGCACTCAAAAGGTTAAGATCACCTATCCGCGAAGGACGACCCTCTATGGGGAAGTGGTTTCCTAAGGAGAAACAGCGGGAGCTTTTGGGGGTGATCCTGCCACCGTTGGTGTATGCCTTTATCTCCCTGATCTACTTGAGTGTGCGAAAACGCTACCATCTTCCCTCAAAAGTCCCTCAAGAGCCCTTTATGGTGGCATTTTGGCACGGTAAGATCATGCTCTCACCCTATCTCTATCGGAAGCTTCGAAAACACCCCAAGATCGGTGTTATCATTTCGGATCATTTTGACGGCAAGATCATCGCCGATACGATGCGTTACTACTGTTTTGATACAATACGAGGAAGTAGTTCCAAGGGTGGGGTCAAAGTGCTCAAAGAGAGTTTTCGAATGGTCAATGAGGGGTATGACATCGCTATCACACCCGATGGACCGAGGGGACCTTACCAGAGTGTGGCGGATGGGATTGTAGCGATTTCGCAAAAGAAGCGGATGAATATTATTACCTTTAATTACAAGGCGAGTCGCTATTGGGAGATGAAGAGTTGGGATCGTTTTATGATTCCCAAGCCTTTTAGTACGGTGGATTTTTATGCGAGTGAGCCCTTTAGCGTGGAGGGTCTGGAGATGCAAGAGGCAAAAGCACGAATCAAGGAGAGACTCAATGCCAACCTATAAAAAAGCGTATATGACAATCATGAAAATTGTGATACTCTTTGTCGTACTGGTCGCGATCTATCTCTTTGGGTTTACCGACTCTTACAAAACCTCACTCAAAGCGAAGTGGAAATATTTTGAGGGAGAGTACAAAGAGGCAAATCGATTAGCAAAAGAGGCGTTTGATCTCGATCCCTATAACCGTATGGCGATCGGGGTGTTGGCACAGAGCAAGATCTCCGTGGCGTTTGTAGAGTATATCGAAGATGCCAAACGCTATCTCAAAGAGATAGAGCAGATGAGTAAAAGGGCAGATTTTAGCTCAGCGCAAAAAACCAAGATCAAGATGATGTGTGAAGTGATGATAGGACGCTATCAAAAACTCAATCCTACCGTGATGACGCAGAGCGATCTCAAAGAGGAATCGAGACGCTACTATAAGCGATTTCAAAAGATTTATGACAGATTTTTTTCAGACGAAGATCACTGAATACCTTGATTATCTCACTAAGATTCGTCACTACTCTCCCTTGACCGTCAAGACCTATATGGGGGTTTTAAACGAAGCGATCAAGTCTATGGAGATTATAGAAACCCAAAACGGTTATGAGATCAACCTACTTCCCTATCGTCACGCAATTCACGGGCTTCATAAAAAGAGTATCTATAAAAAGGTTACGATTGTCAGGAGTTTTGTGACCTATCTCAAAAAAAACGGTGTTGAGATAAAGCTGATTGGGGATGAGCGGATCAAGCTACCAAAGAGTCTGCCAAAACCGGTGAATGAACAGGTCATTCAAGAGGCTTTGGCATCGTGCAGTGAAGATGAACGGCTGATCTTGTATCTTTTTTATGGGTTGGGTGTGCGTATTGGAGAGCTTGTAGGATTAAAACTTGAAGCTATTACCAAAAATTGGGTCAGTGTTAAAGGAAAAGGTGGTAAAATTCGTCAAATCCCTATCTTGGATGAGTTGCATATTTTGTTGGATTCCTATATAAAAAGAAATGGTTTGAAGATCTATCTTTTTGAAAAGGATGGGAAGATGATGCAGGCGCATCAAATTCGCTATCGAATTGATAAGATTTTTAAAAAGATCGGCGTGAAAGTAACACCGCATCAACTGCGCCACTCTTTTGCTTCAAGCTTGCTCAATCGGGGAGCGCGAATCAATGATGTGAGTGAATTGTTGGGACATAGTTCACTTAGCACTACACAGATCTATACCAAGTTAAATGCAACGACCAAGATGAGAAACTATAAAGATGCACACCCGATGTGTAGGAGTGAAGATGAGTCTGTTTAATGCTCTCAAGAAGCGATTTACGAATCAATTTTTAGCGCTGATCGTTTATGAAGAGAGCTGTGAAATCAAACAGAAAGTGATAAAAAACGGTAAGATGATACACAAAGAAGAGTTTAACTTAGATATTAAATCTAAGGATGAGCTTGGAGGTAAAGTGATTAACTTTATCAATGCGCTTCAAGATGAATATGATCACACCTATATTGCGCTCTATCTCAACACACCTGGGCAGGGTATTATTCCCGGATGTGATACCAATAAGTTGGAGCAGTTTCATATCGATGAGGGGAGTGTCAAGACGATCTGTAAAGAGGGGCGATTTTTGATGTATGCGACCCATATTGATGTAAAATGGGCGGATAAACTCTTTGCCAAAACAGGATTAGACTTTGTTTTTTCTCCTTTTTTGATTTTAGATTTTTTTATTCAGAAAGATATGCAAAAAGAGAGCTTTAATGCTCAAGAGAGTGTACTCTACCTCCTTAAAACCAAAACAGCTTTGACAATTATGATACAAAAAGGAGTTCGCCTTTTGTACGGCTCTTTTCTCAATACCGATCAAGAGGAGAATCCTTTGTATACCGATTTTGAGAGTGATGAGAAAAATGGGCAGATTGAGGAGCTTGATTTAGATAATCTGGATGAGTTGGAGATGAATGATATTCTCGAAACGGGAAATCAAAGTCACTTTGCGACGACACTTTTTGCTGATGATGAAGTGCTGAGTATAGAGGATGAACGAGTTATCAAAATTATCAATGCCCAATTGAAAGAGTTTTATGAAAATGAACTCTATGAGAGTGAATTTATCACAACGGCGAAAGTCTATGATGACAGTGGTATGGGAAGCGGTGTGCTCAATTTTTTGGAAAAAGAGCTTTTGCTTAATACGCATGCAGAAAATATCAGTGTCAGCGATGCGGTTTTAGAGCTTGCTATCAAAGAGGCGTTGGAAGAAGATGTATAGTTATAAGAGACCTCGACATAAACCGCTTTTTGATCGTATGACAAAGTTGTGGTTTATCTTTTCATCATTGATGTTCCTTGCGGTTTTAGGGTATGGGATCTATCTTTATCATAAATCTTCCCGTTTTGAGGAGCAGATGCAGAAGGCACTCCATCAAAAACAAACGCTACAAAAAGAGGTCGATCAACTTCGCACAACATCCAATCAATTACACTATTCGTTGCGTGTTACCAAAGAGATAGAACGGTCAAATCGTTTGCTTAATAATAGTATTCAAAACCTTTTTCATCTGATCCCGGATCAGATTATATTGACCAAAGTAGAGATGCAGCAAGATAGCCTGCGACTAGAGGGATTAAGTTTAACCAAAGATGCGTATCGTTTATTACTTGAGCCTGCTCTCAAATCTATCTTTGATAAGAGTGAGGTAAAGTTCCATTTTGAACCTACAATTGGGCGTTATAAATTTGTATCTCACAATCAAAGCATTCCACTTGTCAAGCGAGAATCGTCACAAGCATCATCAGAGGTAGCACAATGAAGCAACGCGAAAATTCAACAATTAAATTATTAATTTATATTTTAGTCTTTTTAGTCATTATTCTCCTCTTCCTACTTTTTTTTATTATTCCTAATATTAAATCATACAAATCAAACCGAGTTGAGCTTGATCGTGTGTTGCAAGAGGTGAAAGAGCTAAAAGATGAAAAAGAGCATTTAGCCAAAGAGATTGCGTCGGTGCGAAAAGAGAAAGCACCGATCTTTAAGCGTCTTGAGGAGCCGATGAAGCCGGAGAAGTTTCAAAAATTTGCACAAAAGTATCTTCATGATGTTAAGATTAAGCCTCTTCCAAAACGCAGTCGAAAGAGATTTAAAGCTTTTGAAGTAGATGCTAAAACAGCGACCAAATCTCCTCAAGCTTTTTTTCAGTTTATGAAAGAACTTAAATCCTATCCCACTATTATTAAATTAACATTTCCAATTGTTATTTCTTCAAAATCAAATCATTTGAATATTCATTTTGTGATTCAAGCGTATCAAATCTCAAAAAAATAGCGACTATTTGACTTTTTTATGATTTAAACAGAAATTTTTAAAGTTTTTTTTGATAATATGACTTGTCTTAAAAATTTATTAGGAGTGAAAGATGAAATTTACATTGAAGAGTTCAATTCTTGTTGCCGCTGCATTAGCTGTCGGTTTTAGTGGTTGTGCGCCAAAAAAAAGTTGTGCGACAACTGTGAAAAAAGTTGCTACAAAACCTGTTGCTACAAAACCTGTTGTGCAAAAAGTGGTTCAAGTACCTAAAGTGGTTGTTAAAGAGAGAAGTACACTTTATCCGCCAAATGCACAACCTGGTCACTGTTATGCAAGAGTTTTAACACCTGCAAAATACCAAACTACTACTGAGAAAGTTCTTGTAAAAGAGGCTTCTGAAAGATTGGTGACTATTCCTGCAAAATATGGTTATAAAACGCAAAAAGTTCTTGTAAAAGAGCCATCTGAGAGAATCGTTGTTGTACCTGCTACATACAAAACTGTTACAGAAAAAGTTCTTGTTTCTCCTGCATCTGAGAGAGTGGTTACTATACCTGCAAAATATAAAACTGTTACAGAGAAAGTCCTTGTTGCACCTGCAACTACAACTTGGAAAAAAGGTAACAGAGCTAGAAACGGTGCATGCTCAACAGGTGACTGTGATAGAGTACCAGGTTCAACCGGTGAGGTTATGTGTCTTGTGAATAAACCTGCACAATACAGAACAATCACAAAAAGAGTTTTAGTTACACCTGCTACAACTAAAACAATTCCAGTACCTGCACAATACAAAACAGTTACAAAAAGAGTTGTTGATAGACCTGCTACAACTAAAACAATTCCAGTACCTGCACAATACAAAACAGTTCGTGTAAAAACGATTATTCAACCTGCATCTACAAAATCTATCCCAGTACCTGCACAGTATAGAACTGTAACGAAAAAAGTAAAAGTTGCTGATCCTGTACTTACTTGGAAAGAGGTTAGGTGTAAATCTGTAAGATACTAATCTTATCTGACTTACGATAGAGGTATGTACCTCTATCAGCACTTTTATGTTGAAATGTATCCTGTGTAAATCATTCTCCCCTGCGATAATTTGTCGCACTTGCCAATCAATCTATCTTCAACCACAGCTTCATACTAGAATTTTATCTGACGGATTTAAAGTCTATAGCTTTTATCGTTATCAAGAGATATCACCGCTTCTGACAACAAAGCATACAATGATCGGTCATCAAGTTTATCAGATTTTATCACGGCATACTTTTAAAAAATTTGCACAACATTTTGATGATGAATATTCTCTCTTTGCGATACCCATTGATGATCAAAGTCAAGGAGGATACTCTCATACGGCTATTTTGGCGCATGCACTCAAATCAAAACAGATCAAGCCACTTTACCGTGCGATCAGAGCGAAAAATAGAGTTTCGTATTCCGGTAAAAGTTTGGCATATAGAATGGAACATCCAAGAGATTTTGAAGTGAAAATAAAAGGAAACAATCACCTTATATTGGTAGATGATATTGTGACGACAGGTTTAACAATGATGGAAGCAAGAAAAGCAGTTGAAAATTCAGGACAAAGCCCAATATTTGGTCTCTGCTTGGCAGATGCTAAGGAGTTCTAAGTGAGGTTTGGATAATATAATCTATTATGGTATAAAGGTTTAAAACGATGGCAAATCTTTTTGAAAACGATGAAGAGATAGACAATATCGAAATTGAAAAATCGATTCAGGGGAGTTACCTCGATTATTCGATGAGTGTTATCATCGGTCGTGCACTTCCTGATGCAAGAGATGGGCTTAAGCCTGTGCATCGTCGTATTCTCTACTCGATGAGTGAACTCAATCTCTCTCCCCGATCTCCCTATAAAAAATCAGCAAGAATCGTCGGTGATACGATTGGTAAGTATCACCCACACGGAGACAATGCTGTCTATGATGCATTGGTGCGTTTGGCGCAACCCTTTTCGATGCAACATCCCATCGTCGATGGACAGGGTAACTTTGGTTCTATCGACGGCGATAATGCGGCGGCGATGAGATATACCGAGGCGCGGATGACTCCATTGGCAGAAGAGTTATTACGGGATTTGGATAAGGATACAGTCGATTTTGTACCCAACTATGACGATAGTTTGAGTGAGCCTGATGTATTACCTTCAAGAATTCCCAATCTTTTACTCAACGGTTCAAGCGGTATTGCCGTCGGTATGGCGACCAATATTCCGCCACATTCACTTGGAGAGTTGATCGATGCGCTATTGTTGATGATTGAAGATCCACAAGTGGATATTGAAGCATTAATGGAGATAGTCAAGGGTCCTGATTTCCCAACAAACGGTGTGATCTTTGGGAAAAAAGGGATCAGAGATGCCTATACGACCGGTCGTGGACGGGTGAAGATCAGAGCCAAAACCCATATCGAGACGAAGAAAAACAAAGAGATGATTATCATCGATGAACTTCCTTATCAAGTCAATAAAGCGAAGCTCATTGAATCGATCGCTGCGATGGTACGCGATAAACAGTTGGAGGGTATCTCTGAAGTACGAGATGAGTCCGATCGAGAAGGTATCCGTGTGGTCATCGAACTCAAACGAGATGCAATGAGTGAAATCGTACTCAATCACCTCTACAAATCGACAACGATGGAGATGACATTCGGTATTATTTTACTTGCTATTCTCAATAAAGAACCGAAAATCTTTACACTCAAAGAGCTTTTGGAAGTCTTTTTGTCACATCGAAAAACTGTTATTATTCGCCGTACGATATTTGAACTTGAGAAGGCAAAAGCGAGAGCGCATATCTTAGAGGGACTCAAGATCGCACTTGATAATATCGATGAAGTGATCAAGGTGATCCGCGCAAGTAAAGATACGCAGGAAGCTAAAGCGGCACTGGTTGAAAAGTTTGGACTGAGCGAAGTACAGGCTGCGGCAATCTTGGATATGAAACTTCAGCGCTTGACAGGACTTGAGCGAGATAAGATTGAGCAAGAGCTTGCTGATTTGATGGCTGAGATCGAACGATTGAGCAATATTCTCAAAAGTGAAGCACTGCTCAATGAACTAATCAAAGAGGAGCTTATTGAGATTAAGGCGAAGTTTGCAATTCCGAGACGGACGGAGATTGTAGATGACTATGATGAGATCGATATTGAAGATCTGATCCCCAATGAGCCGATGGTTGTGACGATTACTCATCGCGGTTATATTAAGCGGGTGCCGTTAAAGCAGTATGAGAAACAGCATCGAGGCGGTAAGGGTAAAACAGCATTGACGACATTTGAAGATGACTTTATTGAAAGTTTCTTTGTCTCCAATACGCACGATACCTTGATGTTTGTGACCAATTTCGGTCAGCTCTATTGGCTTAAAGTTTATAAGATTCCTGAAGGAAGTCGAGTAGCAAAAGGAAAAGCCGTCGTCAATCTGATCCGATTGCAGATGGATGAGAAGATCAAAGCCATTATCCCTACAACCGATTTTGATGACTCTAAATCGTTGGCATTCTTTACCAAAAACGGTATTGTGAAGCGAACAAAATTGAGCGAATTTAAAAATATCCGATCTGTTGGTGTGCGAGCGATCACACTTGATGAGCATGATGAGTTAGTTGATGCGAAAATCGTGTATGAATCAGATCGTAATCTTTTTGTGGTGACTCGCAAAGGTATGTGTATTCGGTTTTTAGTTGAGGATGCACGAGAGATCGGTCGTACTGCAAGAGGTGTGACCGCCATTCGATTTAAAGAGGAGGGTGACGAAGTTGTCGGCGCGATTGTTATCAACAATGAGGAGGAGGAGATCCTAACCGTCAGCCAAAAAGGTATCGGTAAGCGAACAACTGCCGATGAATACCGTGAACAAAAACGCGGAGGAAAGGGCGTTATTGCGATGAAGCTAACATCCAAAACCAAAGATTTGGTTGGTGTTGTCCTTGTGGATGAGCAGAAAGACTTGATGGCGCTGACTTCAAGCGGTAAGATGATCCGTGTTGATATGCAATCGATCCGAAAAGCGGGTCGTAATACGAGTGGTGTGATTGTTGTGAGAGTTGAGGGGGATGATATTGTCTCTTCTATCGCAAGATGTCCGAAAGAGGAGAAGCTTGAAGAGGGAGAGAACGCAGAGGAGATTTAAAAAATAAACTTTTTGCCGATATACAAGCATATATAGTGGATAGCCGATTTTATGCGGCTCTCCAGAAGCTTGTGTTGAGGTGAAGAGTGGACAATTTTATCTATATGCTCATTGGAGCGATTATTCTCTATGTCGAAATATTTCGAAAGCGATATTTCGCTATTGATCACCTCACTTTCTTCAACTTTTTCTTTTTTTTAGTTTACTCTTTTGCGCCGGTTGCTCTCAATATCATGGGTTCTCATATTGTTCCCTATGATCTTGCTTATGGAAAATTCTATATTGGCAAACACCCACTCATGCCATATGCTATTTTAATGGGATATCTCTTGTTTTTAGCAGGATATTTTTGGAGTAAACCGCGCAATTTTGCTTCAAGATTTGAGATTGAATTTCGTTTGAACGAAGTATATCTACTCTGGTTGATTATTATCGGGTATCTTTTTTTGCTCCTCATTATGGTTGTCTATTTGCACAGCAATGGAGGATTGGCACAAACTATCAACAATGCTGAAAACTTTAGAACAGGAACATTGGTAGCAAATAAACCCTATCTTGTAAAACTCTTTCCGCTCAATCAAATTTTTCTTTTTTATGCCTATTATCGAGTATTTTTAAAGGAGAATGATAAATATAGACACTATTTTATCATCTTTTTGTTGATCTCTATTGGAATATTTTTTGTGAGAGCTGCATTGATCAACAGTCGTGGTTTCATATTGTTTACCGGATTGGGACTATATGTGATTACGGCAATGTACAAACGAAACTACTATTTGAATTTTCTCATTATAGGTGGTATTTTAGGTGTTTTATTTATCAAATATGGAGATCCGCTTTTTCATGCCATTCCTGATCTTGCCAATGATGGCTATGATAAATTTGTCTCCACTTTTGAACATCGGATAGAGCGTGAAAATTTACATCGAGATGCAACAGTCGTTTCAAACTTTTTGCATCCGATTATCTCATTGGGGGCTGCTTTAGGATTGGCGGGGAACGGGATAGATTATCGTTATTTGACTGATCTATATGGCGCAGTGATAGGGATTCTACCCAATTCTCTCTTTGGAGTAGAAGAACCCTATATGGTGCAATCGCTGATCACTAAAATTCTTTATGCCGTTGATAAACCTATAGTTTTACCCGGTATTTTGGCAACTTTTACTTTCTCTATGGGGGTTATGGGGATTTTTGTTTGGATGTTTGTGTATGGTGTCTATGGAGGTGTTTTAGCATCAATTTTTCAAAATCTCTATAAGAAGTACAAAGGTTCAATTGTTTTTATCTATCTCTATTCAATGGCGTATGGCTATTTTGTCTTTAGAGGATCGCCAAAAAATAATCTTTTAGCTCTCTTTAGTCCTCTTTTTGTGACATTTATACTCTTGATGTTTTCAAAAATCCGAGTTAAAAATTTAAAATCTTTATCTGTCAAAGAGGAGGTGTAACGATGTTTCACACTATAAAAAAAATGACTACTTTTTTTGTGATATTTCAGCGACATAGAATTTTGTGTGGTAAACTATTTATTACTTTAAGTGTAGGATGATATGAAAATGAATAATACAAAAACACCAAACGAATATCTCTCGTTTGCCTTACTGTTTCGTATGTTTAATAGAAGAAATATACTAAGAACAGTATTTATTACTCTATTATTTATTATGATAGGTTTATTTATTGCCTATATTAAAACTCCAGTTTATGAAGCCCACACACAACTTAAATTGGATATTAATCAAGAGCAGGGAGTGAGAAATAATCCTGATGATATCATTCAAGATCTTCACACCTCTAATATATCAAGTTTAGAAACAGAGCTGGATGTGCTTCATTCTGATGTGTTGCTTTCCAAAGTTTTGAGGAAAGTGACCGACAATGTACACTACTTTCAGATAGGACGATTGACGCGAACTGATTATTATACCAATACCCCGATCCTGTTGCATGACATTAAAGTCTATAGCAGGAGAGTTTTTACGAAAACTTTTATCGTGACACCTGTGGATGAAAATCACTTTAAAATCAAAGTAAAAGAGGGTTTGCTGAAAAAGAGTCGGTACAATAAGGTCATTTCTCAACATCTTTATCGCTATGGAGAGAAGATAAAAACAGATGATTTTTCGTTTTGGATTGAAAATATTCAAGCAAAAATTGGCGAAGAGTATGGTTTTAATCTTCTTTATGAACCGATCTTGCTAGAACAAACAAAACGACAACTTAATGTTAGACCTGCCTCAGCTGAATCATCGGTTATTGATATCTTTTATGAGGATACGAATCCATTAAGAGCAAAAGAGTTTGTGGAGTATCTTGCAAAAGATTATATTGAATTGAATATTGAGAACAAGTCTAAAACAACTTCAGCGATTTTAAAATTTATCGATACTCAAATTGATCGTGTGAAAAAGAAGCTTGAATTCTCTGCAACAAAGCTTAAGATATTTAAACAGAAGCATGAAATTATCAATGTAGATACCAAATCTCAAGAGATTATGGATAACCTTGTGGAGACAAGTCGAGAGCTTGAAGAGGCAAAAGTTGCCTATCACTCTTTTGCTATTTTGAAAAAAGAGCTGGATGCCGGGAATTATTCAAGTGTTGGAGGGTTTAGTAATGAATATCAACTCTTAGGCACTTTAGTGACAAATCTACAAGAGGCGATAGCACAGCGTGATACACTGTTGGCAAACTTTACCATGAAGCATCCTGATGTGATTGTCGCAACGCGTCGCATTCAAACGATACAACGATCCATCAAGAGTGTGGCACAAAGTATTGAGCTTAATTTGAAAAAACGGTTAGATGCTTTAGAGAAGATTTACAAAAAAGAGAATCAAAAGCTCCAAGATTTGCCGGGAAGCGAACAACAACTTGTCGATCTTGAGAGAATTTCACAAGTCAATGGTGATCTCTACTCCTATCTACTGCAGCGTAAGTCAGAGTTGACACTGCTTAAGGCTTCAAAGGTTGCGGATATTGAGATATTAGGAAAGCCGAGTATTCCACTCAAACCATCAAAGCCCAATAAAAAGCTGATCTTGGTTGTGTCAGCATTTTTGGGACTTTTGGCATCATTCATCGCCTCTTTGATTCGCTTTAGAAAGCGTGTTAAGAGTATTGATGATGTACGCGCCAAAACATCATTGCCTCTCTATGGTGTGATTCCCTATGTTGAAGATGAAAAGATGTACAACAGAGCCTATGTGCTGGAAGTGCCTGATTCACCTGCAAGTGAGGCATTTAGAGCGATCCGCGCAAACTTAGACTATGTAGTGCCGGAAACATCAAAAAGTCGTGTAGTGCTTGTGACATCAAGTGTACCGCACGAAGGTAAAACGGTAGTTTCCGCAAACTTAGCGGCAGTAATTGGAATGAGCGACAAAAAGACGATCATTCTCTCCCTAGATTTACGAAGACCGCAATTGCATCATAAATTTTCACTTCCTAATGATCTAGGTATGAGTGATCTCTTGGCTGGTAAAGCGTTACTCAAAGAAGTTGTTTGGCAACACTCCAAATATGCGAATCTTCATATTGTGACATCGGGTAAAATACCGCCCAATCCTGCTGAACTTCTCTCTTCTCAAAAAATGGCAGAGTTGTTAGAGGAGTTAAAGAATGAGTATGATTATATTATTCTTGATACACCGCCGGTAAACTATGTGTCAGATGCAACAGTACTCTTTAAGTATGCCGATCTCAAACTCTTTGTACTCAAATCAGATTTTACAGATGAAAAATATCTTGATAGTATCAATCACTTGGTAGAGAGCTTGCATTTGAAGCAGTGTGGTCTCATACTCAATGCAGTGAAAAAAGCAGATAATAAACTCGATCAATTTGACAAAAAATATATCTATCATGATATTGTGGATCGTAGAAAAAACAGTTAGATGTACCCTTAAAATATTTTCAGATAGACTATTTTGCTATTTACGATAAGGAGTCTATTTGAAATCTATTATCACAGTTTTACTTTTAGCATGGACGCTCCAAGCAACGGATCTGCGATCCAATCCAAAGGTGCGTCACTTTATTCACGAGATGATAAAAGTTCACAATATCAAGCCTTCTTATTTTGAATCACTATTTGCAAATGTTACGCTACAAGAGGTACCCCTCAAGATATTAAAGGGAGTTCGTTCAAAGGGTAAAAAACCTTCTAAAATACTTCAAAAACGCTACCCTTACCATGGTGCATGGGATCGTTACAAGGCGCTGAAAGTGACGCCACTGCGTGCCAAGCAAGGCGCTACATTTATACGAAAATATCGTACAGCCTTTCAAAATGAAGAGAGAGTTTATGGCGTCCCAAAAGAGATTATAGCCGCATTGATCGGTATTGAGTCAGTCTATGGGAAAAATGTCGGGAAATATCCGGTGTTTGATACTTTGGCGACTTTGGCGTTTAAGAAAAATCGACGCAATCGCTTTTATCAAAAAGAGTTGGAGGCGCTGATCCTCTTTTGTATACGCAACAAGATCGATATTAGGCAGATTAAAAGTTCCCATTTTGGTGCAATCGGGTTAGGTCAATTTATGCCAAGCAATTATGAATATTATGGTGTAGATTTTAACCATGACGGTATGATACGGATGCAAAACCCCGTCGATGCGATTGGTAGTATCGCCAACTATCTCAAAAAAAACGGGTGGCGTAAAGGTGAACCGATAGCGATACGCGCCTATTACAAAGGTGAGCGTTTTCATAAATATAAAACAGGTTATACAAAGCTCTACACTTTACAAAAGTTAAAGGGGATTCGTCCTAGAGGGGAGTGGAACTACCATGGTAAAGTTCGCCTTATTAAACTTGACCGTGCAAAATTTGATGAGTTATGGATTGTCGCGAGAAATTTTCGTGTGATTACGCGGTACAATCATAGTGCATATTATGCGATGAGTGTTTTTCAACTCTCAAGAGAGATTGTCAAGGAACTTAGAAATGCCTCGAAAAAATGAGGCACTTCTAGCTATACAGCTTGGATATAATGAGAGGATTGGAAGGAACTGCTGTTAGTATGTTGTGTACACTTTCGAAATAAGTGTATTGCAGATTTCACAAGTACTCTCATAAATGCTGTTATTGTAAATAGCATAATAGCTGTCAATAAACCTATAAAACTCATAATATCTCCTTATAAAAATTATTGTCACAACGAAAGTATAAAGGATAAGAATTAGCGAACTGTAAGCGTAAAATTAATGAAATATTAATCAAAGTAAATAGATCTATTTCATAGTGTACTATTAAGAAATTAAAATTATTTTGTTATAATCTCTTTATTGTCTCTATAAAAATCAAGGAAAGTCATGAAAATAGCGATTGTCGAAGATGATATCAATATGCGTAAATCTTTGGAGTTAGCACTCAAAGATTTTAAAGAGTTTGAGCTGTTTACTTTTAAAAATGCATTAGATGCACTAAAAAAAATTGATAGCAGTTTTGATCTGATTGTCACAGATATCAATATGCCAAAAATGGATGGTATCGAGTTTATCAAAAAGCTTGATACGAACTGTGATATTATCGTGATGACCGGCAATGCCACACTCAATAAAGCGGTAGAATCCCTTCGACTGGGTGTGAAAGATTTTCTTACTAAACCTTTTGAGATCGATGATTTAGTGGAGGTGATTCGACGAAGTGCCAAAGTTCGAGAGATGCACAAACAAAATGAACATCGATCTCATGGTACGGATAGGCGTGTCGGAATGGAAGATACACGCAAAGTAAAAGTAGAGAGAAGAAAGCAGGGGAGTGACAGACGGAAAAAATTTTTTGGAACTTCCGCCGTGTTGGAATCGATACTTAGTATATTAAAAAAAGCTGCAAAAAGTGATGCTTCAGTGATGCTGTTGGGGGAGAGTGGTGTCGGAAAAGAGCTCTTTGCACGCTACATCCATGAAAACTCCAATCGCTATGCCGGTCCATTTATCGCACTCAATATGGCAGCTATTCCGGAAAATCTCCTAGAGAGCGAGCTTTTTGGTTATGAAAAGGGAGCTTTTACCGATGCGACCGCTATGAAGAAAGGGCATTTTGAACGCGCTAACGGAGGGACGCTTTTTCTCGATGAGATCGGTGAGATGCCGATGGCGTTACAAGCGAAACTGTTGCGCGTATTGCAAGAGAGAGAGATTGTGCGTGTTGGGGGTGTGAAGCCTATGAAGATCGATGTACGAATTGTCTCTGCGACCAATGCAGATATTTTAGATCAGATTGATCATCGTGAATTTCGTGAAGATCTCTACTATCGGCTTAATACCATACCTGTCAAAATCCCACCGCTTCGAGAGCGAAAAGAGGAGATCGTGGATATCGCTACGGAGTCGCTCTTTGGGATTTGCCGTAAAAATAATATTCCCCCAAAAGCGTTGAGCGAGGAGGCAAAAGAGGCGCTGTTGGCATATGACTGGCCGGGTAATATTCGTGAATTGCTCTCTGTGGTTGAGCGGGCGGCTATCTTGTGTGAGGGGGATGAGATCAGAGCAAGTGATCTCTTTTTGGAGACGCGCAAGAGCAAAAAGGGGATTCGTGACTTAGAGAGAGAGCTTATCGAGGAGATACTCAAAGAGTATGCCTATGATCTGAACGAGAGTGCAAAAGCGCTTGGAATGAGTAAAGATCGTTTGGAGAAAAAGATCAACACATATAATATTGAGCTTAGTTAGCTATAATTTGCCCAAAACAATAAAGGCAGAATGATGAGGAAATTTAATGTCGCTGTTGTAGGTGCAACCGGTGCGGTTGGTGAGGAGTTTTATCGACTTTTTGAAGCGTATGATTTTCCAATTGCAAAATTGGTTCCGCTTGCAAGTGCACGATCACTAGGGAAAACAATCGAATATAGAGGTCAAGAGATCGATGTTGTAGAGCTCACTTGCGATATTTTTGAAAAAGAGGAGATCGATATCGCTTTCTTCAGTGCGGGGGGATCGGTTTCGGCAAAATATGCGCCGTGTGCTGTCGAAGCAGGTGCGGTGGTGATCGACAATACAAGCCACTTCCGCATGGATCCGAATGTGCCGTTGGTGGTGCCGGAGGTGAATCCTCAAGATATTGAATTGTGGCGTGAGAGTGGTATCATCGCCAATCCAAACTGCTCAACGATCCAGATGGTACTTGCACTTAAACCATTGGATGATCTTTATGGGATCAAGCGGGTCGATGTCTGTACCTATCAAGCAACGAGTGGTGCCGGTAAGGCGGGCATGGAGGAGCTTGTCAAGCAGATGCAGGACTTTTTTGCTTTTAAATTGGACGAATCACCCCATGAGGCATTTGCTCACCAAATCGCACTCAATGTCATTCCTCAGATCGATGTCGCGATGGAGAACGGCTTTACCAAAGAGGAGATGAAGATGGTGAATGAGAGTCAAAAGATTCTGCACAAACAGCTTGAAGTGGCTGCCACCTGTGTCAGAGTGCCGGTTCTCAGAAGTCATAGCGAGAGCATCACCGTCACTTTTGATGAGGGTGTAGAGGTGCAGATAGATGCGGTGCGTCAAGCACTTGAGAGCTTTGAAAATGTGCAGGTGGTTGATGATCTGCCCAATCAAATCTATCCGATGCCGGTGATGGCGACGGATACGGATATCACCTATGTGGGAAGGATCCGAAAAGATCTCTATCGTGATAATATACTCCATTTTTGGAATGTGGCGGATCAGGTAAGAGTCGGAGCAGCGACCAATGCATTGCGAATCGCACAAAAGTGGATTGAGCTAGAGGAGGCGTAATGGATCATAGAGAGGAACAACCTTTAGAGCATCAGCCGATAAAAAAGCAATCTTGGTTGGAGAGAGTCTTTGAGGCGGGGCTGTGGAATACGCGCTTTTTTGTTCTCTTTGCGGTGATCTTTAGTATGTTGGGAGGTATTGCGCTCTTTGTGGTTGCCAGTGTGGATATTTTTACGGTTGTCAAAGATGTGTTTATGGCATATCTCAACCATTTACATCCAGAGCATTTTCATGAGAATATTGTTGGCGGATTGATTGGTGCGGTTGATCTCTATTTGATGGCGATTGTGATGTTTATATTTGGTTTTGGTCTCTATGAGCTCTTTATCTCTGAAATAGATATTGCCCAAGGGGGTGCATCGAGGATTTTGGAGATCCACTCTTTAGATGAACTGAAGGATAAGCTTGCCAAGGTTATTGTAATGGTATTAGTGGTAAGTTTTTTCAAACGCGTGCTACACACGCCATATAGTGGAGCGCTTGAGATGCTTTACTTCTCAGCATCTATTTTGGCGCTCTCAGTAGGGCTCTATTTTATGCACAAGGGAGGGAAGCATTAGATGAGTAAGATTTTTGTAGATGCCTGTTTTGGCAAGGAGACACCCTATACACCGGTGTGGATGATGCGACAAGCGGGGCGCTATTTGCCGGAGTATCAGGAGGTACGATCGGAAGCGGGTAGTTTTCTCAATCTCTGTCATGATCCCCAAAAAGCATGCGAAGTGACGCTACAACCGGTGCGAAGACTCGATGTAGATGCGGCGATCCTCTTTTCCGATATTTTGGTCATCCCCAACGAAATGGGTATGCAACTCGATTTTGTAGAGGGAGAGGGACCGGTTTTTGAAAAGCCGATTCGTAACCAAGAGGCACTTGAAGCACTGCGAACCGGTGAAGACGCCGCTAAACGGTTGCATTATGTCTATGAGACGATTGAGCTGATCAAAAAAGAGCTCTCAGATGATAAGGCGTTGATTGGATTTACCGGTGCGCCTTGGACGCTTGTGACCTATATGATAGAAGGGCAGGGGAGCAAAACCTATACTATTTGCAAAAAGCTGATCTATACTGAGCCTGAATTTATGCATGAGATTTTATCAAAAGTGACGGAAGTGGTGAAACTTTACCTGGAAAAACAGATTCAAGCAGGTGTCGATGTGGTGCAGATCTTTGATTCATGGGCGGCGGCTTTGGAAAAGAGCAAATATATGGAGTTTAGCTGGTTCTATATCAAAGAGATTGCAAGTTACCTCAAATCTAAATATCCGCATATTCCTATTATTGTCTTTCCTAAGGGGATTCCAGCCTATTTGGATGAGATCGACGGTGAGTTTGATGTTTTTGGTGTCGATTGGAGTACGCCGATGGCGTTGGCAAAACACTATTTGGGCGATCGCTATGTACTTCAGGGAAATATGGAGCCTTGTCGGTTGTATAGTAAAGAGGCAACTTATGAGTGTGTAACCTCTATCGCCAATACGATGCGGAAGGGTAGACATATCTTTAATCTTGGTCATGGGATTCTGCCTGATGTCCCTGTGGAAAATGCACAATATTTTGTCAATCTCTGCAAAGAGGTGAGTCAGCGATAGTTTGCATTTTTTGATGTATAATAGGAGGAATTTCAAAATAGGAGAGAGTCATGACAAAATTTGATGAGCAAATGGCTAAGTATAAAGAGGCAATCAAAAAGTATAATATTGAGATTGATGTGGCATTGGTTGAGAAGGCGGCAAAAGGTTTGGGACCTTCGATCTATAATGCTGACTCAAGTGGCGTTGCATGCTCTGATAAAAGTGAAAAAGAGCGGGTTGTAACCAACTTTCTCAAGAAGAAGCTGGGGTTAAATGAGAGCGATGAAGAGCTTATGAAAGCAGTTGATGAGGTCTGCGAGACAATGGGTAAGAGCAACCCTATGAAGTATCGTGCGATCTTTTATGCGCTCTTAGCAAAGAAATTTGGAAAAGAGAGTGTGTACAACGCGTAATCGCGCTAGAGGAGTGCTCTTCTCCTCGATATTCAGCATTTTTTTCGTATCTGCTTCTGTATCGCGGGCTGATAGTATCGAAAAGAGTGGTGATGCACTCCTGATTCTCATGCCGACATTCTCTTATCTCTATTCATATTATCAAAGTGATCGTGAAGGGCAGATTGAACTCAGTAAAGCTCTACTGAGTACAGTTGCAGTGACCTATGCTCTCAAGTTTGCGACTAAAGAGGAACGCCCCAATCGTAAAAATAATCGATCTTTCCCTTCTGGTCATAGCGCAGTGACTTTTACCAGTGCGGGCTATTTACATAAACGATATGGTTTAGATGTAGCGATCTTGCCTTATGTCGGAGCAGGATGGACAGCATACAGTCGCGTAGAATCGAAAAATCATTATACAAAAGATGTATTGGCAGGTGCATTGATTGGTCTAGCGAGTAGTTATCTTTGGACGAAAGCGATAGATACTCGCACGATTTATCCTATTTCAGATGGTAAGAGATGGGGAATAGGGTTTCTAAAAAAATGGTAGGAGAGTAGATGTTTTTATTTAAAAAGAATTCCCATTTTAATATCGCCAATCTGGTAACCTTTGCCAATATTACGGCAGGGATTGTAGCGATCTATTTTATTCAAAAAGGGCAATTTCAGATTGCCATTATTTTGGCATGGTTAGCGGGAGCTTTTGATATTCTTGATGGAAAATTAGCGAGAAGGTATAAACTCTCGTGTGAATTTGGTATTCAATTAGACTCCTTTGCAGACTTTGTGTCATTTGTAATTATGCCTGCATTTTTGCTCTTCTATTCGCTTGAGAAAAGCGGAGAGGTTGAGTTAATCATTAGTGGCGGAGTATTCCTGTACTATATTATCTCAGGTTTAAGACGCTTGATAGAGTTCAATATCGGGAGTGAAGAGGGGCAGGTGGCAAAATATTTTACCGGTGTACCGACACCACTTGGAGCGATCTTGCTTTGGGTGCTTTATCTACTCTATAGCTACAAGATAGTGAACTCACTCTATCTTCTCCTTATTTTTGTCGTGATTATCGGCTATCTGCTCAATTCCAAAGTGAGGATTCCTCATCCTTAGAGAATTACTAAAAATTTTTCTTAATCCTTTACTCTAAATCAGATAAAAATATTTTATTTAAAAGTTTTTTGTTCCTTTAAAAAAGGAACAAAAAAAGAGTAAAAATTGATAAAACCCCCTAAAACAGTTGACTTCTAATCTCATTTGATGTATATTTAGCGTTCAAATTTTTTTGTCAGTTCATCTGACGAGTTCTTTTAAGGGAAAAAATGGAAAAAATTCGATTGAAGTTAAAAGCTTATGATCATAGGGTCTTAGACCGATCAGTTGCTGCAATTGTTGAAGCAGTTAAGCGAACTGGAGCTGAGATTAGAGGGCCGATTCCAATGCCTACTAAGATCAAAAAGTACACAGTACTAAAATCTCCACATGTAAATAAAGATTCACGAGAGCAGTTTGAGATGCGTATGCATGCACGATTGATCGATATCGTATCAGCAACAACTGATACTGTGGATTCGTTGATGAAGCTCGATCTTGCACCTGAGGTGAATGTCGAAGTTCGAGCAATGGGAAAATAGGAGGGTGATGATGGAATATATCGTAGAAAAAATTGGTATGAGTAGAACAACAACCATCCCTTCTGTTGCAGTAACACTTGTAAGAATCGTTGAAGCAAAGGTTTGTGAAGTCGATGAAAACAAGAGAGCGCTTGTTGCATATGCACAAGGTAAAAAGATCAATAAAGCGATTGCAGGACAGCAAAAGAAATATGGTTTAAGTGCAGAGTTTAATCGCTTTAAAACGATGACGGTTGCCAACAGTGAAGCAGGTGATCTTGATTTAACGCCTCTTAATGATGCAAAAGTGGTCAAAACGACATTTGTTTCAAAAGGTAGAGGTTTTGCCGGTGTTATGAAACGACATAACTTTGCAGGTGGTCCAGGGGCGCACGGTTCAAGATTTCACAGAAGAGTAGGTTCAATCGGTAATGCCGAGTGGCCAGGGCGAGTTCAACCGGGACAAAAGATGCCAGGACACTATGGAACAGATAAAAAAACAGCAAAAAATGAGATCGTTTCTTACGATGCTGAGACCGGTATTATCGCACTCAAAGGTGCTGTAGCGGGAGCAAACGGATCATACGGAACGATAAGGATTGTAAAATGAGTAAAGCAATAGTATTAGATAAAAATCTCAAAGCAAACGGTGAGGTGGAACTACCTAAAGCGCTTGCTGATATTGATCCACATAACCTTTATCTTTATGTGAAATCATATCAAGCGGCATTGAGAGCCAATACAGCTCACACGAAAACACGATCTGATGTGAGTGGAGGCGGTAAAAAACCTTACTCTCAAAAGGGTGGTGGACGAGCAAGAGCCGGTTCAACAAGAACACCGGTAAGAGTAGGCGGTGGAGTAGCACATGGACCTAAAGCAAATCGAAACTATTTTCAAAAAGTAAATAAAAAACAGAAAAGATTAGCACTCTTGTTTGCAATCAATGAAAAAGCCGAGAACGGTAAACTTTTTGTTGTTGATAATATTACAATCGAGTCAGGTAAGACAAAAGATGCTGCTAAATTTATTAAAGATTTAGGTGTGAGAGATGCATTGGTTGTTAAAGAGATGATTGATGAGAAGAGTTTTTATGCTTTTAGAAATGAACCAAACAGCTATTTGATTGAAGCGAATGAACTCAACGGATATACAGCAACGGCATTTCAAGCGATTGTAATAGAAAAAAGTGTCTTCGAGGCACTCACGAAAGAGGATTAAGATGGCAGATATTACAGATATTAAAGCAATTCTTTACACAGAGAAGAGTTTGACGCTTCAGGAGGATAATGTAATCGTTATCCAAACGACGCCTAAAATGACGAAGAGTGGACTCAAAGAGGTGTTGAGAGAGTATTTCGGATTTGTACCTCTTAGTATCAACTCATTGAATCAAAGAGGTAAGGTAAAACGATTTAGAGGTATTCAGGGTAAGAGAGATGACTATAAAAAGTTTTATGTCAAGCTTCCTGAAGATGCAAAGATAGAAAGTTTGGAGGTATAAGATGGCGATTCGATCCTATAGACCTTATACACCGTCACGAAGATATATGACAGGGCTTGACTCTTCAGATATCACAGGTAAGGCGAGTGTACGAAGTCTTCTTAAAAAATTACCTAGAAGTGCCGGTAGAAACAGTTACGGAAGAATCACTTCAAGACACAAAGAGGCTGGTGCGAAAAAACTCTATCGTGTCATCGACTTTAAAAGAAGAAAATTTGGAATTGAGGGTGTTGTGAGTGCTATCGAATATGATCCTTACAGAAATTGCCGTATCGCTTTGATCACATATGCAGATGGTGAAAAGCGCTATATCATCCAGCCTTCAGGATTGAAAGTGGGCGATAAAGTCGCATCCGCTGAGGGGGGACTCGATGTCAAGCCCGGTAATGCAATGAAACTGAAAAATATTCCAGTGGGTACAATCATCCACAATATCGAGATGAAACCTGGAAAAGGTGGACAGATTGCAAGAAGTGCAGGCGGATATGCACAGCTGATGGGTAAAGAGGAGAAGTATGTTGTGCTTCGATTACCTAGCGGTGAGATGAGACAGATTCTTGCAGAGTGTATGGCGACAGTAGGAACTGTTGGAAATGAAGATTGGGCAAATGTTGTCATCGGTAAAGCGGGTCGTAACAGACATAGAGGTATCCGACCGCAAACGAGAGGTTCGGCGATGAACCCAATTGATCACCCGCATGGTGGTGGTGAAGGTAAAACCAATGCATCAAGACATCCTGTCAGTCCATGGGGTATGCCGACTAAGGGTTACAAAACAAGAAGAAAAAAAGCTAGCGATAAATTGATTATCTCTAGAAAGAAAGGGAGAAAATAGATGGCTAGAAGTCTTAAAAAAGGTCCATTTGTTGATGACCATCTTATCAAGAAAGTGCTCAAAGCCAAAGAGAGCGGTGATAAGAAGCCTATCAAAACATGGTCAAGAAGAAGTATGATTTTACCGGATATGATCGGTTTGACTTTTCATGTACATAACGGAAGAACTTTTGTACCTGTTTATGTAACGGAAAATCATGTTGGATATAAGTTTGGTGAGTTTGCACCGACACGAACATTTAAAGGGCATAAAGGCTCTGTACAGAAGAAGGTAGGATAAGATGAGTAAAGCAACATTAAAATTTATCAGACTTTCACCGACCAAAGCGAGATTGATCGCAAGAGAAGTACAGGGAATGAATGCAGAGTTGGCACTTGCATCATTAGAGTTTATGCCAAATAAGGCAGCAGGAATTATTGCAAAAGTGATTGCTTCGGCAGTTGCCAACGGTGATTTTGAGCCTGAAGAGGTAGAGATTGTCTCTTGTAGAGTGGATAAAGGACCGGTTCTAAAAAGATTTAGACCGCGGGCGAGAGGTAGCGCTTCAAGAATTTTAAAACCTACTTCTCATATTATGGTTGAAGTTGCGCCGGCAAGTAAAAGTGCAAAGAAAGAGACAGCTAAACCTCAAAAAGAGTCCAAAAAATCAGCAACTAAAAAACCTACACAAAAAAGCGAGCAGACAGAAGAGAAGAAAGTAGCTAAAAAGAGCACTAAGATAGATCTTGATGATCTCAAACTTCTTTCAGGTGTTGGACCGTCAATTGAGAAGAGTTTGCATGCTGAAGGTGTCACTTCTATTAAACAAATTGCCCAGATGAGCAAAGAAGATATTGCTAAATTGGATGAAAATATCGGCATTAAAGGTGATATCGCAAATAGTTGGCCAACAGAGGCTAAAGAGATTTTAGAAAAAGCAAGTAAGGAGTCTTAAAGATGGGTCAGAAAGTAAATCCAATCGGTTTGAGACTAGGTCTAAATAGAAACTGGGACTCAAGATGGTACCCATCTTCAGAGACAACAGTCAAAAATATCGGTGAAGATCATAAAATCAGAACCTATATTAAAAAAGAGCTCTACTATGCGGGTGTGAGTCAAATTATCATTGAAAGAACCGCAAAAAAATTGAGAGTCACAATCGTTTCTGCAAGACCTGGAATCATCATTGGTAAAAAAGGTGCAGATATTGAAAAGCTAAGAGCAAAGTTGGCAAAACTGATTGGTAAAGAGGTGAATGTCAATATTCAAGAGGAGAGAAAAGCACAAACATCAGCGCAACTTGCCGCTGAAAATATTGCGACTCAACTTGAGAGAAGGGTTGCGTTTCGACGGGCAATGAAAAAAGTTATCCAAGGTGCTATGAAAAGCGGTGCTAAAGGTATTAAGGTTTCAGTAGCAGGAAGACTCGGTGGAGCAGAGATGGCACGAACTGAGTGGTATCTTGAAGGTCGTGTACCGCTTCATACACTTAGAGCTAGAATCGATTATGGATTTGCAGAAGCGCATACTACTTACGGTATCATCGGTGTAAAGGTTTGGATCTTTAAAGGTGAAGTTCTTGCAAAAGGTATCCAAGCAGAGAAGCGAGATGATAGAAAACCTAGAAAAAGAAGAGGTGAATAGTCATGTTGATGCCAAAAAGAACAAAGTATAGAAAACAGCAAAAGGGTAGAAATCGCGGTAAGTCATACCGTGGTAACTCTATCGCATTTGGTGAGATTGCACTCAAAGCTGTTGAAGCTGGTCGAATTGATTCTCGACAGATTGAGGCTGCGAGGATTAGTATGACGCGACATGTAAAGAGAGAGGCAAAATCTTGGATTCGTGTCTTTCCCGATAAACCTTTGACAAAGAAACCTTTAGAGACAAGGATGGGTAAAGGTAAAGGTGCGGTTGATAAATGGGTTATGAATATTAAACCTGGAAGAATTATATTCGAGATGGCCGGTGTCAAAGAGTCGTTAGCACGAGAGGCATTGACACTAGCAAAGCATAAATTGCCATTTAAAACAAAAATTATAACTCGAGAGAATGAAAATGAAATTTACTGAGATAAAAGATAAAGATCTAAAAGATCTAAACGAGTTGTTAAAAGAGAAGAAGTTGCTGCTTTTTAAGCTTAAAGCAAAGCTAAAAACAATGCAGTTAAATAATCCAAATGAAATCAAAGAAGTTAGAAGAGATATTGCACGAATCAAAACTGCTATCTCTGCTAACAATAAGGCGTAACAATGGCTTTAAAAGAGATTAAAGGTAAAGTGATAAAAAAGAGTGGTGACAAAAGTGTTGCTGTCTTGGTTGAGAGAAAAGTAATGCATCCTAAGTATCATAAGATCGTAAAACGATTTAAAAAATACTTAGTGCATGATGAGAACAATGAAGCAAATGTAGGTGATACACTTATTGCAATTGAGTGTCGTCCTCTCTCTAAGAGAAAAGCTTTTAGAATAAAAGAGATTACAGAAAGAGGAGTGGGAGCATGATACAAGGTTTTACAAGATTAGCAGTTGCTGATAACAGTGGCGCTAAAGAGATCATGTGTATCAAAGTCCTTGGAGGATCGAAGAGAAGATATGCAAGTGTCGGTGATGTGATTGTTGCATCAGTTAAAAAAGCGATTCCGGATGGAAAAGTCAAAAAAGGTCAAGTGATCAAGGCTGTGATCGTACGAACAAAAAAAGAGGTTCAACGGGAAAACGGCTCTTTGATTCGATTTGATGAAAATGCGGCAGTTATCTTAGATGGTAAAAGTGAGCCTATCGGAACCCGTATTTTCGGTCCGATTGGAAGAGAAGTACGATACGCAGGTTTTATGAAAATTGTATCACTTGCTCCGGAGGTATTGTAATGGCAATCAAATTAAAAATAAAAAAAGGTGATAAAGTTAAGATTATCGCCGGTGATGATAGAGGGAAAGAGGGTGAAGTATTGAAGGTAATGCCAAAAACTTCACAAGTTATTGTTTCTGGATGCAAGATTGCAAAAAAGGCGGTCAAAGCGACCGAACAAAACCCAAAAGGCGGATTTGAGTCCAGAGAGATGCCTATTCATATATCCAATGTTGCAAAAGTAGAGGGTTAAGTAGATGGCAAGATTATTAGATAAGTATAAAGAGAGTATTCGAGCAGAGCTTGCAAAAGATTTTGACATTAAAAATCCAATGATGATACCGGCACTCGAGAAAATCTCAATCAGTGTAGGTGCAAGTGAAGAAGCAAAAGATAGCAAAGTGTTGCAAAATGTGGTTGATATAATCTCCTTGATTGCGGGTCAACATGCTGTTGTTACAAAAGCGAAAAAATCTATTGCAGGATTTAAACTTCGTGAAAACTTTCCTGTTGGAGTAAAGGTCACTCTTCGCGGTGAGAGAATGTACACTTTCTTGGATAAATTGATATCTATTACTCTGCCGAGAGTAAAGGATTTTAGAGGTGTGTCTCGTAAAGGATTTGACGGTAGAGGTAATTACAGTTTCGGTTTGGATGAGCAATTGGTTTTTCCTGAGGTGAAATTTGATGATATTTTAAAAGTGCATGGAATGAATATTACTTTCGTAACAACAACAGATGATGATAAAATGGCTTTTGGTCTTTTAGAGAAGTTCGGAATGCCGTTTGAAAAGGGGCGTGAATAATGGCGAAGAAGTCGATGATTGCAAAAGCAAAGAGAAAACCTAAGTTTGCTGTAAGAGCATATACACGATGTCAAATCTGCGGGAGACCACATTCGGTCTATAGAGATTTCGGCATTTGCAGAATTTGTCTCAGAAAGATGGCAAATGAGGGAAAAATTCCCGGTATGAAAAAATCGAGCTGGTAAGGAGAAGCAATAATGGTAAATGATCTAGTAGCCGACGCGCTCACACGAATAAGAAATGCTTCAATGAGAAAATTGGAAGTGACAGAGTTGCTCCACTCTAAGCTAGTAGAGTCTGTTGTAAAAATCCTCGATGAAAAAGGATATATTGACAGCTATAATGTTGTTGAAGCAGATGGAAATAAAAAGTTCATTAAAGTAGTATTAAAGTATGATGATAACGGAAATCAAGTGATTAATGAACTCAAACGCATCTCTAAACCTGGACGACGAGTCTATAAGGGTGCGGAGGAGATAAAAAGATTTAAAAACGGTTATGGTACGATTATTGTCAGTACATCTAAAGGTGTTTTGAGTAATGAAGTAGCATTTGAAAATAAAGTTGGCGGTGAGATTATCTGTAGTGTCTGGTAATCTTTAGATTTACGGCATTCGAGAAATCGTAGACAAGTAAAAAGGAATAATATGTCAAGAATAGGAAAACAACCTGTCGTTATACCTGATGGTGTAGAAGTAAAATTGGATGGTAATGTGTTAACCTTTAAAAAAGGAAATGTCCAAAAAGAGTTAGATACCAAAGGCTTTGTAAATGTTGAAGTCAAAGATGGTGAAATCATTTTTGCACCTAAGAGTGACGATCGACAAGATAGAGCATTTTGGGGAACTTTTCGATCTTTAGCAAATAATGTTGTGATTGGAATTACACAGGGCTATAAGAAAGATCTAGAGATCAACGGTGTCGGTTACAAAGCTGCAGTCAAAGGGAATGTGCTTGAACTCCATTTGGGATTCTCTCATCCTATCAACTACGATTTTCCAAAAGATGTAAAAATTGCTGTTGAGAAAAATATTATTTCAGTCAGTGGCGATGATAAGCAGGTTGTGGGTCAAGTAGCGGCAGAGATTAGAAGTTTTAGACCGCCGGAGCCATACAAAGGAAAAGGTGTCAAGTATGTGGATGAACATATCATTAGAAAAGCCGGTAAAACAGCGGCGAAATAGGGATAGTAGATGAGAACAAAATTATTAAAACTGAAAAATGCACAAAAAGAGCGAAGAATCAGAAGGATTCGAGGTAAGATATCCGGTACGGCAGTGCGACCCAGAGTAGCACTATTTAAATCCAATAGATTTTTATACGCACAGGCAATCAATGATGTTGACGGTGTTACAATCGCAGGAGTTGACGGTAAAAAGCTGGGTCAAAAAGCCAATAAAGAGTCAGCAACTGTTGTTGCAAAAGCATTAGCTGAGGCACTTAAAAAAGCAGGTGTGGAGTCTGTGGTCTATGATAGACGCGGTAATGATTACCATGGTGTAGTAGCGGCATTTGCGGATGCTTTAAGAGAGAATGGGATTGGGGTATAGAGTCATGATGGAAAATATTAATAGAGAAGAGTTTGAAGAAGCAATCGTTAATATCGGAAGAGTAACCAAGGTTGTTAAAGGTGGTAGAAGATTCCGATTTACTGCGCTTGTCGTTGTAGGTAATAGAGATGGTATCGTTGGTTATGGTTCAGGAAAAGCAAAAGAGGTACCTGACGCGATCAAAAAGGCGGTTGACGATGCATTTAAAAATCTTGTTAAAGTAAATGTACAAGGTTCTACCATTGCACATGACATTGAAGTGAAGTTTAATGCAAGTCGAATCTTGTTGAAACCGGCGAGTGAGGGTACAGGTGTCATTGCCGGTGGTGCAACTAGACCGGTTCTTGAACTTGCCGGAATCAAAGATATCCTTACTAAGTCACTTGGGTCTAACAATCCTGCAAATGTGGTAAGAGCAACTGTCAAAGCGCTTACTATGATAAAATCGTAAAGGAAGCAATAATGGCATTAGATAATTTAACACCCGCAAATGGATCAACACATAAAACAAAAAGAGTTGGTCGTGGACAGGGAAGCGGTATGGGTAAAACCGCAACTCGTGGAAATAAGGGACAAAAGAGTCGTACAGGTTATAAGCAAAAAAGAGGTTTTGAAGGTGGACAGCAACCGCTTCAAAGAAGACTACCGAAAGTAGGTTTTAGCTCTCGTATAGTGAAACCTTATAGTATCAATGTAGATCGCAATGAAAAAGTCGCTGCTCTTGATGAAATTACTATGGATGCTATCCGTGAAGTACATAAAATGAGCAGTGCTATTAAACGAGTCAAATTGATCGGAAAAAATGCAAAAGCTCTAAACGCTAAAATTAAAGATGAAAATATTACCACGAGCGGTATGGATAAATGAGCAAAGAGCTAACCCATAAGATACTCATTACACTTGGGTTCTTATTTGCATATAGGATTCTCTCCTATGTGCCGGTTCCGGGTGTGAATGTAGATGTGATTAAACATTTTTTTGACTCAAACTCTAATAATGCCTTGGGAATGGTGAACATGTTCTCAGGAAACGCAATTAGGCGATTGAGTATTATCTCTCTTGGTATTATGCCTTATATTACAGCTTCAATTATTATGGAACTCCTTGCAGCAACTTTCCCTAACATCGGTCAAATGAAAAAAGAACGAGACGGTATGGTAAAGTATATGCAGATCATTCGCTATGCAACTGTTGTTATTACACTTTTACAGGCAATCGGTGTCTCTATGGGACTTCGAAGTATGGGGAGTGGCGGTGAGAGTGCGATTATGATCGATATGGGGACATTTGTACCGGTTGCAGCTTTTTCGATGCTAGCGGGTACGATGCTTTTAATGTGGATTGGTGAGCAAATTACGCAAAGAGGTATAGGAAACGGTATCTCATTGATTATCTTTGCGGGTATTGTCTCAGGTATTCCGGCAGCTATCTCCAATACAATTAAACTGATTAATACCGGTGATCTTAATTTCCTCTCAGTGATAGGCATGTTCTTGATTATTTTAGGTACGATCGCTGTTATCATCTATGTTGAGTTGGGTGAACGGCGTGTGCCGATCTCCTATTCGCGCAAAACGATGATGGATAATCAAAACAAACGGGTGATGAACTATATTCCGATTAAAGTGAATCTCTCGGGCGTAATTCCTCCGATCTTTGCATCGGCTATTTTGATGATGCCAGCTACACTGCTTCGTGGAAGTACAAATCCGATCCTACTTGCGATTTCGGACGCATTGACTCCCGGTGGATATCTTTTCAATATTTTGATGTTTTTGGGGGTTATCTTTTTTGCATTTTTTTATGCGTCTATCGTTTTTAATGCCAAAGATATCTCAGAAAATCTCAAAAAACAGGGTGGTTTTATTCCCGGTGTTCGTCCAGGTAAAGCAACAGAAGATTTTATCAACGGTGTTGCAAGTCGTTTGACTTTGGGTGGTGCGATCTATTTGGGATTGATTGCAACATTGCCTTTTATCCTGATCAAAGCGATAGGTATTCCTTTCTACTTCGGTGGTGTCGCCGTTTTGATTGTTGTCCAAGTCGCGCTTGATACGATGCGTAAAATCGAAGCGCAAATCTATATGAACAAGTATGATACGCTTGGCGTAACGGGCATATAGTTTCATGGCTATAGCAATTAGGAAACCCTCAGAAATTGAAAAACTGAGGGTTTCAAACTCTTATGTTGCGAGAACACTTCACCATCTTCGATCCTATGTAAGACCGGGAATGAGTCTCAAAGAGGTCAATGAGATGGGTGAAGAGTTTATTGTCTCTCTTGATGATGCAAAGCCGGCATTTAAGGGACTTTACGGCTTTCCTGCAGGTGTTTGTACCTCTCTCAATGAAGTGATTATCCATGGTATTCCAAATGATACAAAGTTGAAAGAGGGAGATATCCTGGGTCTGGATATTGGTGTGGAAAAAGATGGGTGGTTTGGTGATGCTGCTATTACGATACCAATCGGAAAGATTTCTGAAGAGGATGAAAAGCTGATATCTTGTGCATATGATACCCTACTGTACGCGATAGATATTATTAAAGTTGGTATGCGTTTCAAAGAGCTCAGTTATGCGATTGAACAGTTTATTGTTGATCGTGGGTATGTTCCTCTACATGGCTTTTGTGGACATGGTATCGGTCGTAAGCCGCATGAAGAGCCGGAGATTCCGAATTATCTGGAAGTACCCAACCCGAAACAGGGACCAAAGATTAAAGAGGGGATGGTGTTTTGTCTAGAGCCGATGATCTGTCAAAAGTTGTCAACAGCTAAAATTCTTGAAGATAAGTGGTCTGTTGTTTCTGAAGATGGATTGAGAGGTAGCCACTATGAGCATACGGTTGCGATTATCGGTGGCAAGGCTGAAATATTATCACAGTTTTAAGAGGAGTAAAGAGTGGCAAAAGATGATGTAATTGAGATTGACGGTACAGTTGTTGAGGCATTGCCGAATGCAACTTTTATGGTTGAGCTAGATAATGGACATAAAGTATTGTGTCATATCGCCGGGAAAATGCGTATGCACTATATCAAAATTATGCTTGGTGATCGTGTGAAAGTAGAGTTGACCCCATATAGCTTGGATAAAGGAAGAATTACTTTTAGATATAAGTAGTTTTTAACCTTTGCTTGGCTATAATTGCCGGCTCTATTGCACGAATGACGGAACTGTAAGAAGAAGAGTTGCAAAAGGTACCACGCTTTTTTCAACTGTTGGAATGAATGGTTGATCTTCATTCCATTTCGTTCGTTGTTGTATAATAGTGGAAATAGAAAAAGTTTATCGGTGCTAATAATTAATTAGCTAATAGAAGCTTTTAGCTTTTAAGATCAAGGATATAAGATGAAAGTGAGACCTTCAGTCAAGAAGATGTGTGATAATTGTAAAATTATCAAACGAAGAGGTGCTGTCAGAGTAATCTGTAGCAATCCAAAACATAAACAGAGACAAGGATAAGCATGGCAAGAATTGCTGGTGTGGATTTACCGAAAAAGAAGAGAGTAGAATATGGGCTTACCTATATATATGGTATCGGATTGACAACATCAAGAAAAATACTCGATGCAACTGGTATCTCATATGATAAAAGAGTACATGAGTTAAGTGAAGCTGAAGTTGCGAGTATTCGTAATGAAATTCAAGATAAATATCAGGTCGAGGGTGATCTTCGTAAAAAAGTGGCAATGGATATTAAGGCACTGAAAGATTTGGGTATTTATCGTGGATTACGACACAGAAGAGGCCTTCCTGTAAGAGGTCAAAAAACCAAAACAAACGCACGAACACGAAAAGGCAGAAGAAAAACTGTCGGTGCAGCTTAAGTGAGGATGATATAAATGGCAAAAAGAAAAGTAACACGAAAAAAGGTTGTTAAAAAGAATATCGCCAAAGGTATTGTGCATATCTCTGCAACCTTTAACAACACAATGATCACGATTACTGATGAGATGGGTAATGCAATTGCTTGGAGTAGCGCCGGTGGACTAGGGTTTAAAGGAAGTAAGAAATCGACTCCTTATGCAGCTCAGCAAGCGGTAGAAGACGCGATGAGTAAGGCGATGGAGCATGGTATCAAAGAGGTTGGTATTAAAGTCCAAGGTCCCGGTGGTGGTCGAGAGACTGCAGTGAAAAGTGTCGGTGCAACAGAGGGAATTAGAGTAATGTATCTCAAAGATGTTACACCTCTCCCACATAACGGTTGTAGACCGCCAAAACGAAGAAGAGTATAGGGGTAGGTAATGGCAAGATATAGAGGTCCAGTAGAGAAAATAGAGAGACGATTAGGTGTCAGTCTAGCGCTAAAAGGCGAACGAAGATTGGCAGGAAAAAGTGCTTTGGATAAGAGACCTTATCCTCCGGGACAACATGGTCAACGAAGAAGTAAAATAAGTGAATATGGTTTACAACTTCGAGAGAAGCAAAAAGCTAAATTCATGTATGGTGTGAGTGAGAAACAGTTTAGAAGATTATTCTCTGATGCTAATAAGATGGATGGTAATACCGGTGCAAATTTGGTCAAGCTCCTTGAGAGACGCTTAGACAATGTTGTGTATCGTATGGGATTTGCAACAACAAGAGCGTTTGCAAGACAATTAGTTACACATGGTCATATTTTGGTAGATGGAAAAAAAGTCGATATCCCTTCCTATCGTGTGAAGGCTGGACAAAAAATTGAGATTCGAGAAAAGTCAAAAAAGAATCCACAAATCGTACGAGCGGGTGAATTGACTGCACAAACCGGTATTGTTGAGTGGGTTGATGTGGAACTTGACAAAGGTTATGGAATCTACACAAGAGTCCCAGATAGAGAAGAGGTAGTGATACCGGTAGAAGAGAGATTGATCGTTGAGCTATACTCTAAATAATAGATAAGGGTTAAAAATGAAAAAAATAAGTACATCTTTGTATATCCCAAATGAAATTGAGATAGAGAAGATCAATGAAAACCGTGTACATGTGAAAGTGTGGCCATTTCAGGCTGGTTTTGCAATCACGGTTGCTCACCCTCTTCGAAGATTACTTTATGGGTGCTCTGCCGGGTATGCAGTGTCAGCTATCAAAATTGATGGGGTAAAGCATGAATTTGACAGTATCCGAGGTATGCTTGAGGATGTAGCACTTTTTATATTAAATTTGAAGAATATTCGTTTTAAGATAATCGATGACTCAAATAGAGTTGAGGTCTCTTACAACTTTAAAGGTCACAAAGAGATTAAAGGTAGCGATCTCAATAATGATCTTGTAGAAGTTGTGACACCTGAACAACATTTGGCAACGATCAATGAGGATGCAGAGCTAAATTTCTCATTGATTATTGAAAAAGGGATCGGTTATGTCCCTAGCGAAGAGTTTAGAGAAAGTGTACCGGAAGAGTATATTGCTGTAGATGCATTCTTTACGCCGGTTAGAAAAGCACTCTATAAAATTGAGAATGTTTTGGTAGAGGATGATCCGACATTTGAAAAGATTGTTTTTGATATAGAAACAGATGGTCAGATTGCTCCTGTTCAAGCTTTTAAAGAGGCGATTGAAGCTTTTAATAGTCAGATTGCTGTTTTTTCAAAGGCAATTGATATCGATGTAACGACGATCGAAGATGATTTTGAGAACTCTGCTGATCTAAAAAAATTGCTTCAAGATGTGAGTGTGATGAACTTGAGTGCACGAAGCTTTAACTGCTTAGATAGGGCAAATATCAAATATATTGCAGAACTTAGTATGATGAGTGAGTTGGAGCTTAAAGGGCTCAAAAATTTAGGTAAAAAATCATTCGAAGAGATTACTGGTAAATTGGAAGCGTTAGGTTTTCCGGTCGGGTATAAATTTGAAGATGATTTCCAAAAAGCCTTGGTATCGAAAATCCAAGAGTTAAAAACAGAAAAAAGTGAGGCGTAAGATATGAGACATAAGCATGGATATAGAAAGCTTAGTAGAACCTCTTCGCATAGAAAGGCGCTCTTGAAAAACCTCTCAATTGCATTAATTGAGCAAAAGAGAATCGAGACGACACTTCCTAAGGCGAAAGAGCTAAGAAGTTTTATTGAAAAATTAGTAACAAAAGCAAGAGTAGGTGATTTTAATGCACACCGTGTTGTATTCGCTCTTTTGCAGGACAAAGAGGCAACAAAAAAAGTAGTTGAAGAGATTGCTCCTACTTACAAAGAACGAAATGGTGGCTATACACGAATTATCAAAACACGAATGCGACGCGGTGATGCGGCAGAGATGGCTATTATCGAGTTCGTATAGCATTTTTCTTTTATGAAGATCGGATCAACCGATCTTCACTTCTTCTATATTCCCACTTAATTATTAACCACTTTGTGTTAAAATAGTACAAAAATATAAAGAGAGATATCGATGATTCCATTTAGTGATGAAGAGTTGAGACCTGTCGTAGAGAAATCTTTGGAAAAAGTAAAGCCAATGTTAGCACTTGACGGTGGTGGTATGAGACTCCTTGATATTAAAAATGGCAAAGTATTTGTACAGCTCGAAGGTGCCTGTGTAGGTTGTAGTGCCAGCAATCAGACGCTTAAATATGGTATTGAGAGACAGCTAAGAATGGATATTCATCCAGAGATTGAAGTGATCAACATCGTCCCAGGGATGGAGGATATGATTGAAGAAATTGCCAAGCAGGATTAAGAGATTGAAGTATTTAAAAAAGAGAGCGCATTCTCTATTTTTAAAAGGAGAATATCGTGAGGCTATGAAACTCTATTCTGAAGTGTTGCAAAGCGAGCCTTATGATCTAGAAGCAAAAGTCTTCTTGATGATTGCCGATATGGCTCTCGAGGATGAAATGGGAGCTCAAACACTGTTTGAACTCTATCAGGGAGCACTCAAGCGTCAAATTCAACAGATTGATACTACGCTGGAAACACTACTGAAGGAGGGTGAAGTTGTTGTCGATGCTGTAGGCAATGATTTAACATTCGGTGATCTGATGCGTGAGGGATTTGAGGAATATATTACTTATCAAGAATTTCAGTCATTTGTCAATGAAAGAAAAAGTTTCAAGAGAGCTTTTGAGGATTTGATCTTTAGTGGGAAGATTGTTATTGATAAAAAAGAGGATTTTATTGAGTTTATCTCTAAGCTTCTTGAAAATGGTTTTACCAATACGGCTTTTAACTATTTAGAGAGTGCGATTGAACTCTATCCTCACGAGAGCTTTTTTCAAAAAAAAATGAGTCAAATTGAAGGTTCAGGGTGAAGATAAAGATTGCACATCCACAGTTTCAATATCTTAGTGACAACTCTTCTGAGTGTTCATCAGTGTGTGCATTTTTCTGTACTGCTCAAAATGAATCTTATATGGGAGATGCGCAAAGTCGTGGTGCAGTCATTGTCACACCGAAAGTTTTGGAAGCTTTTTGGCAAATTCGAGATATGAAAATTGTAGGGATAACCGGTACAAACGGCAAGACAACTACCGCTGCCGCAACCTACTCGATGATGCTTGATCTTGGATTTTCTACAGCTTTGCAAGGTACAAGAGGATTTTTTATCAATGATGAGAGAATAGAGGAGAAGGGGATGACGACTCCACCGCTACTTGAGACACTTTATCATCTCCATCTTGCAAAAGAGCAGGGGTGTAGTCACTTTATCATGGAAGTAAGTTCACATGCTATCGATCAAAAACGCATTGAGTCACTTCAGTTTGCCTTAAAAGTATATACAAATTTGACGCAAGATCATCTGGACTATCATGGAAATTTTGAGAGTTATCGACGGGTGAAGTCCTCTTTTTTTATGGATGAATCGATGAAGCTCATCAACAAAGATGCTAAAAAAATTGAGTACAACATGAAGAATTGCTATACTTATGCGCTTGATGCACCCGCTTCATTTAATATTACAGCATTTCGACTCGATTACGGTATTCATGCGGTTTTAAAGCATATGCATGAGCAGATCGATTTTTATTCTCCGCTACAAGGGCTTTTTAATCTCTACAATATTTTAGCTGCTATTTCAGCGGTAAAGCTTTTGACGCAAATGCCCTTAGAAAAAATTGCTCAAGTGGTTGAAAATTTTGCTGGTGTGAGTGGTAGAATGGAAGTTGTGAGTGAAGAGCCTCTCATTATTGTCGATTTTGCACATACGCCGGATGGGATGTTGCAGGTGATGGATTCGCTCAAATCAAATCAAATAGTGGTGCTTTTTGGCGCAGGGGGCGATCGAGATCGTAGTAAACGACCGCAAATGGGTCGTGTTGCCAATCGTTTTGCAAAACGGATTTATGTTACCAGTGACAATCCGAGAAGTGAAGATCCACAAGCAATCATAGATGAAATTTGTGCGGGAATTGAGGATAAATCTAAAGTGAGTATTGAGATAGATCGCGCCAAAGCGATCGAACAAGCGATGAAAGAGTTGCAACATGATGAAATCTTGATGATCCTAGGCAAAGGGGATGAAGCAACCCAAGAGATTGCAGGGGAGAAAAGAGCCTTTGATGATCGGCTTATAGTTAAAAAGTTTTTACAAGAAAAATCTAATCCATAATTCAATACAATCGCGATGTCGTTCATTTTTATGGTATACTTAAAATGAAAAAATTTTATTAAGGGGAGTTTAGTATGGGGATACCACAACCGTCATTTTATATTTTCAAGTGTGAGCAGAGTGCGCCTCCGGGAATGCCGAAGCCAAGTTGTGTGAGGGAAGATACAAGAGAGCTATTTCAACATTTGGGAATGAAGCTTATGGAAAAGGGCTTGATCGCTACGGTACAGCCGGTTCGTACCGGTTGTCTCAATCGATGCCAGCAGGGACCGGTGATGCTTGTAGAACCAGGACACTACATGTATGTAGAGCTTACCAAAGAAAAAATCGATCGGATCATCGATGAGCATATCATCGGAGAGAAACCGGTAGAAGAGTATTTGATCGATGAAGAGTTTTGGGATGCGCCGTTGTCACCTGTCGAGGCGATGAAACTTTCAGGAAGGTAACGAGAGATGACCATAGAGATGCTCTACTCCAAATTGCATCGTGCGGCTGTTACAGATGCCAATCTGAACTATGTCGGATCAATTACGATTGATCGCGAGTTGATGGATGCGGCAAAATTGAGAGTGGGGCAAAAAGTTGATATTGTCAATGTTAATAATGGAGAGCGCTTCTCTACCTATGTGATCGAGGGTGAACGCGGTAAACGAGATATTTGTCTCAATGGTGCAGCTGCAAGAAAGGCGGAGATCGGAGATCGGATTATCATTATTGCGTATGCAAGTATGACACTTGATGAGGCAGATCGATTTAAACCCAATGTTGTGTTACTCAATGAATCTAACGAAATAGATGGAGTAAAAGATTATGTTTGAGGGAATGGATATGGAGAAGATGGCGCAAATGTTGCAAAAAGCACAAGAGAGCGCTCAAAAACTTCAAGAAGAGTCTAAAAGCAAAACTTTTAGTGCCAAAAGCGGTGGTGGCATGGTCAAGGTAAGTGCAAACGGTGAAGGAGAGATTATCGATCTTGAGATTGATGATTCGCTTCTTGAAGATAAAGATTCGATGCAGATCCTTCTCATTAGTGCAATCAACGATGTCTTGAAAATGGTGGAAGAGGATAAAAAATTGATGGCGTCGAAGATGTTAGGCGGATTTGGTGGATTTGGAAGCTAGGAGAAGAGTTGGAAAATGCGCAATTGATTGAATCATTTGAGGAGTTTTTGTCTAAGCATCTCAATACGAAAGAAAGTTTTCATCCGCATTTTCAAAAAGCTTATCTTCAAATGTTTCAAGCGGGTGGAAAGCGCTTTAGACCGTTACTTTTGTTGAGTATTGTCGATACCTATCAACAGACGCTTCTGCCTAATGCGATGCATGCAGCTTTAGCGGTGGAAATGTTGCATACCTACTCGTTGATTCATGACGATTTACCGACTTTTGATGATGCACCGATCCGAAGAGGAGTAGAGACACTGCATATTAGTTACGATGAAGTGACAGCGACGCTTGTAGGCGATGCGCTCAACAGCGATGCTTTTTGGATGATTTCCCGTGCTCCTTTTTCTCCGGAAGTGAAGGTAGCCTTGATTGAGACGCTTTCTTATAACGGCGGCAGTCACGGGATGGTACTTGGACAGGCGATTGACTGTTTTTTTGAAGAGAAGAAGCTTTCACTTGAAGATCTGCAATTTTTACATCAACATAAAACCGCAATGTTGATTGCAGGATCGATGAAGATGGGGGCGATTATTGCTGATCTTCCAAAAGAAGAGCAGGAGCGTTTTTATCAATTTGGATTGAAGCTGGGGTTGTTGTTTCAAGTTCAAGATGACCTTATCGATGCGCTACAAACACCGCAAGAGGCGGGTAAACCAACAGGTAACGATCAGGTCAAAAATTCATTTACAAATCTTTTGGGAGTTGAAGGTGCGACTGAAGTTAAGCAACAACTCAAGCAAGAGCTTCTCGATGAGAGCAGAGATTTTAAAAGAC
Source organism: Campylobacterales bacterium (assembly GCA_027023405.1). Lineage (GTDB taxonomy): Bacteria > Campylobacterota > Campylobacteria > Campylobacterales > QNZT01 > QNZU01. Next base: position 102,534 of record JALVVN010000009.1, on the reverse strand, counting down.
CCCTCGATCGAAAGATGAGAGAAATGATAGAGAAATATTTTAAATAAGGAAAAAAAGAGATGCTATCGAAGCAATTATTGGAAAAAAAAGCCAATACGATACGATTTTTAGCAGCAGATATGGTGCAAAAGGCAAATTCAGGACACCCGGGTGCACCGATGGGTATGGCGGATATTTTAACAGTGCTCAGTGACTATATTCGTCACAATCCTAAAAATCCGACATGGCTCAATCGGGATCGTCTGGTCTTTTCAGGCGGGCATGCGAGTAGTATGATCTATGCCTGGCTCTATCTTTGCGGTTATGACTTGAGTCTTGATGATCTCAAAGCATTTCGACAACTAGGTTCCAAGACACCTGGACATCCGGAGTACGGCGATGTACCCGGTGTAGAAGTGACAACGGGACCGTTGGGGCAGGGTGTCGCAAATGCCGTAGGCTTTTCGATGGCGAGTCGTTATGCTGCACATCTGCTCAATAGTGAAAGTGCGAAAGTGATAGGTCATAAGGTCTATTGTTTTTGCGGTGATGGAGATCTCGAAGAGGGGATCAGCTATGAAGCCTGTTCATTGGCGGGACACCATAATTTAGATAATTTGGTTCTGATCTATGACTCCAATGAGATAACCATAGAGGGAGATACCACGGTAGCATTTAGTGAAAATGTGAAGCAACGCTTTGAAGCTCAAGGCTGGAAAGTGTATAAGATCGATGGGCACAACTATAAAGAGATCGATCGAGTTTTAGATGAGATTAGCAATGAGCAGAGTAAGCCTTGTCTTATTATTGCGCACACGACGATAGCCAAAGGAGCTGCGACACTAGAAGGGCAGGCGAAAACGCATGGTTCACCATTAGGAGAAGAGGAGATAGAGGCATCAAAAAGGTTGCATGGATTTGATCCCAAAGCTACCTTTGAGGTTCCGGAAGAGGTGCTTCAGAGTTTTCGTCAAGCACAGAAGGGGGGAGAGAGAGCAGAGAAGGCGTGGAACAAGCTTCTTTTAGATCTTCCGCTAAAAGAGCAAAATGCCACCCTAGATCGTCTTTTGAATCCAGATTTCTCAAATATTCATTATCCGAAATATGAATCGGGTATCAAGGTAGCAACGCGTGAGAGTAATGGTGAGATTCTCAATGCGATTGCTAGAGCGATTCCGGGATTTTTGGGTGGAAGTGCCGATCTAGCTCCTTCTAATAAAACTACACTCAAAGATATGGGGGATTTCCCAAAAGGGCGCAATCTCCATTTTGGTATTCGTGAACATGCGATGGGAGCGATTTGCAATGCTATCTCTTTGTATGGTCTTTTTATCCCTTTTAGTGCGACATTTTTTGTTTTTAGTGACTATATGAAGCCGGCTGTACGACTTGCCGCGCTGATGGGGTTGAAACACTACTTTATCTGGACACATGATAGTATAGGTGTCGGAGAAGATGGACCGACGCATCAGCCCATAGAGCAGTTAAGTCAATTTCGTGCTCTTCCTAATTTTTATACTTTTAGACCGGCAGATGCGAGTGAAAATGTGGCATGCTGGAAGGTCGCATTAGAGCTCAATGCGCCGTGTGGGTTTGTGCTCTCTCGACAGGGCTTGGAAGTTTTGAAGCCTCATTTTGATTTTGGTGATCCGAGTTACGGCGGTTACCTTATCAAAAAGAGAGAGAAGGCACAGGTCACTTTAGTGGCAACGGGGAGTGAAGTGATGCTTTCACTGCAGGCGGCATGCCACCTTGAGGAAGCTGGAGTCATGGCGAATGTAGTGAGTGTTCCCTGTTTTGAACTCTTTTGTGAGCAAGATAAAGAGTATATCCAATCGGTTATCGATCCTGCAACTGCTATATTGGCAGTTGAGGCGGCAAGTGGTCAAGAGTGGTATCGGTTTGCTGACGAAGTTTTAGGTATGGAACGCATTGGGGCGAGTGGAAATGCCAATGCCCTTTTTGAGAAATTTGGTTTTACTATTAAAGGTGTCAAAACAAAAGTCTTTGAGATGCTGGGTGAACCTTATCAAGAGACAACTATCAACAACTGCACAATCTAATTAAGAAAAAGGTATTATACTTTATACCTTTTTCTTAATGAAAAATATCCTATTAGCTAGCTTGTTCCTGTAAAAATTTTTTTTAATTTGACGATATCACTATAGGATAAAAAAGAAAAACTATAAATAAGAATTAAAACTATTTAATTTTAAGTTGATTATGGTATATTATATCAATAATTTAAGTATTTGATAAGGGTTGCTGTTTTGAGAAAACGGATTAATTTTTTGACCAGTCACTTTATGCCGGAAAATACAGCGGGAACCAATAGAGTGCTCGCTTATGTCAAAGAGCTGGAGAAATTCTATGATGTCAATGTGATTTCACTGACACAAAGAGGGAAGCCTCAGAAAAATGAGAAGGTGAAATTTAGCGATCATATAGATGTCTATTATGTCAATCAAAAAAATTACAATACGGAAAAGTTTTTTTCACGGGCATTATGGGAGATCTTTTTTATTAAAAAATTGGTGGATCGTGCTAATAAAATTGATGCGGAACTGACCATTGCCACTTCTCCTTTTATGTTTATCATACCGGTACTATCGCTCTTTGGTCAAGGTACACGCATTATCGATATTCGTGATATTACTTGGGAATATATTGAGGCAAATAGTCGATTTAAAGCGTTTATCAAGAGAGCAATCTCAAAATTGATGGAGCGATCGCTTGGTGCATATGACTTCGTTTGTGTCACAAATGATTTTGAAAAAGAGTGGGTTGAGCAAAGAAGCAATAATCCACATATTATAAAAATTGCTAACGGAATCGAACAGAGTCGTTTTGATGAATTGAGTCAAATTACGGTTAATAAAGATATCCCTTTTACGATTACATACATCGGCAATATTGCCATAGGACAAAATGTACAAGTATTGGTAGATGGTGCAAAAGATATTCCTGATGTCAAGGTCAATATTGTCGGTGACGGTACAAGTTATAAATCACTAAGGGAGTATGTGGCAAGAAATAAGATTAAAAATGTTGAATTTTTTGGTAAGGTCAGTCGTGATGAAATTATGCATTTTTACCAAAATACAACTGTACTTTATGCACAACTTAATGAACAATTTAAAACAGCGATGCCTTCCAAGCTCTATGAATATGCGGCGACCGGTTTGCCGATCCTCTATGGAGGTATTGGAGAAGCGGTGAAATTTGTCGATAGATTGGAGAATGCAATCTCAATTTTGCCAAATCGTCCGGAATTGGTCAAAGAGGCGATTTTGGAGATGAAGGAGAAGGAGTATCAGATTTCAACGAAAAATCGTCAAATTGTCAAAGAGGAATTCATTCGTGAAACCCAGAGCAAAAAAATTATTGAGATAGTAGAAAATTTTTTAAAGGAAGAGAAATGAAAATATTAGTCAACGGTGGAGCAGGGTATATCGGTAGTCATGTAGTGAAACAACTCGGAGAGCAGGGCGAACATGAAATCACTGTCGTAGATAATCTTGTTACAGGATTTGAAGATGCTATTTTATACGGTGAATTTGTGAAATTGGATTTGAGTGACTACGAAGCGGTTGATCGTCTATTCGAAGAAAAGCAATTTGATGCAGTGATTCATTTTGCAGCTAGCTTAGTTGTACCAGAGAGTGTACGCGATCCACTCAAGTATTATATGAACAATACCGCCAATACGACTAATGTGATCCGATCTTGCATCAAACATGGAGTTAATAAATTTATCTTCTCTTCGACAGCGGCGACTTACGGTGAACCGGCTGCGGAGTTTATCCCGGTCAAAGAGACAACACCGACCAATCCAATTAACCCTTACGGTAGCAGTAAGTTGATGAGTGAAACCGTGTTGAAAGATACAGCATTTGCCTTTGAGGATTTTAAATATATTGCATTACGATACTTTAATGTCGCCGGTGCAAGTATCGACGGTAAGATCGGGCAATCGACCGAAGGAGCAACCCATCTTATCAAAGTAGCCGCTGAAACAGCATGTGGAAAACGGGATAAAATGTATGTATTCGGTGATGATTATGATACGCCGGACGGAACCTGTATTCGTGACTATATTCATGTAGAGGATCTCGCAAGTGCACACTTAAAAGCATTGGAGTATTTGGAAGCCGGTAATGAAAGCGATATCTTTAACTGTGGGTATGGACATGGCTTTTCAGTGCTTGAAGTATTGGAGACGATGCGAGAGGTGAGTGGTGTCGATTTTATTGCTGAGGTAAAAGAGCGAAGAGAGGGGGATCCTTCGATCCTAATCTCTGACAATACGAAGATCAAAGAAAAAATGGGATGGAGCCCAAAATATGATGATCTCAAGCTCATTTGTCAAACTGCACTCGACTGGGAGAAAAAATTGTCATGATAAAAAAGGTAATGCTCGTATTCGGTACACGCCCTGAAGCGATTAAGATGGCACCACTTGTCAAAGCATTTGAAGCGGATAAAGATTTTGAAACGATTGTTTGTGTGACGGCGCAACATCGTCAAATGCTCGATCAAGTGCTCAATCTCTTTGAAATTACACCTGATTATGATCTTGATGTGATGAAGCCGGGGCAGGATCTCTATGAAGTGACTTCCAATATTTTGCTCGGTCTTAAACCGGTATTGGCGGAAGCAAAGCCGGATCTTGTATTGGTACACGGTGATACCGCTACGACGATGGCTACTTCGATTGCCGCCTTTTATCAGCAGATTGCCGTAGGGCATGTAGAGGCGGGTCTGAGAACCCACAATATCTACTCACCATGGCCGGAAGAGGGGAATCGGCAGGTGACGGGAAGATTGGCGACATACCATTTTGCGCCCACCAAGCAGAGCAGATCTAATCTTTTAAAAGAAAATGTCGATGTTGCTAATGTCATCGTGACAGGAAATACTGTAATTGATGCATTGTTGCGTGTCGTGACGAAGATCAAAGAGGATAGTGCACAGCAAGAGAGGCTTAAGCAATTGATTGCTGAGAAGGGATACACGCTTCGAGATGATCGTCGTTTGATCTTGGTGACCGGACATCGAAGAGAGAATTTTGGTGAGGGATTTTTGCATATTTGTGAAGGGTTAAAGCGTTTGGCGCAGGCCAATAGGGATGTGGATATCGTCTATCCGGTACATCTCAATCCAAATGTGCAAAAGCCGGTCAATGAGATTTTATCGAGTGTTGAGAATGTTCATTTGATAGATCCGCTTGACTATGAGCCGTTTGTCTATTTAATGGAGCGATCGCTCTTTATTTTGACCGATAGTGGCGGTATTCAAGAGGAGGCTCCGAGTCTAGGGAAACCCGTACTTGTAATGCGGGATACGACAGAACGACCGGAAGCGGTTGAAGCGGGAACCGTGAAATTGGTTGGAACGGATACTCAGAAGATTATTCAGGAGTGCCAAACATTACTCGATGATGAGAGGGCATATGAAGCAATGAGTCGATCGCATAACCCATATGGGGATGGTAAAGCCTGTGAACGAATTGTTTCATTTATAAAGGAGAAAAAGTAATGGCAATTGAAAAAGTATGTGTGGTAGGATTGGGCTATATCGGTTTACCGACAGCCTCACTTTTGGCAAATCGTGGATATAATGTGCACGGTGTCGATGTGGTGCAAGAGACGGTGGATATTATCAATCAAGGTAAAATTCATATCGTTGAACCTGATTTGGATACTTTTGTGCAGTCAGCGGTTAATTCCGGCAATCTTGTTGCCGATACCAAACCGACACAAGCAGATGTCTTCATTGTAGCGGTACCGACTCCGTTTAAAGAAAATCATGTGCCCAATGTGGATTATATTATCTCTGCAACGAAGTCACTGGCTCCCTATGTAGAGGATGGGAATATTGTGATTTTAGAGTCTACATCTCCGGTAGGAACAACTGACTTGATGGAAGAGACACTTCGTCATGAAGGTGTTGATACGACTCATCTACACTTTGCACACTGTCCTGAACGGGTATTGCCGGGAAAAATTATGCATGAGTTGGTAGCCAATGATAGGATTGTAGGTGGTACGACACCGGTTGCAACCAAATTGACAGCAGATTTTTATCGAAATTTTGTGACCGGTGAGGTCTTAGAGACTGACGCTCGAACAGCGGAGATGGCGAAATTGACTGAAAACAGTTTTCGTGATGTCAATATCGCATTTGCCAATGAACTCTCGATGCTTGCCGGTAAATTTGGGATTGATGTGTGGGAGTTGATTGATTTGGCAAACCGACATCCACGGGTCAATATTCTCCAACCTGGATGTGGTGTGGGTGGTCACTGTATTGCAGTTGATCCATGGTTTATTGTCGATGCCGCAAAAGGTGATGCGAAACTGATTAAAACAGCACGAGAGGTAAATGATTACAAATCAGAATGGGTCATTGAAAAAATCAAGAATGCGGCATTGGAGTTTGAGAAGACACACGGTAGAGAGACAAAAGTGGCTTGTATGGGGCTTGCCTTTAAACCTGACATTGATGACTTGCGTGAGTCACCGGCTCTTTATATTACCCGACGACTCAAATCAGAGGGTGTCAATATTGTGGCGGTAGAGCCGAATATTAGTAGCCATCCTGAATTTGAAATAGTGGATTATAAAGAGGCTGTCGCCATGTCAGATATTATTGTCTTCTTGGTAGCGCATAAAGAGTTCTTGGATATAGAAGTAGGTGAAGAGAAAGAGGTCTATGCTTTTTGTAAATTAAAAGACAGAAGAGCAAAGAAGAGAAAATAGAGGAAGAATATTTAAATAATTAAAGTTATATGTTAAAAATTTAATATATTTAATAATATAATCAACTTGAGATTGGTGCAAATATGTTTTTTTGTCCAAAAAAGTTACATACTGATATATTGTGTATATTTATTTTAACATTTAATTTTAAACTAATATTTATTTATCTATAATCCTTTTAATGTTATTAAAAGTGTAAGGGCGTATGATTATGAAAAAAGTTCGTTTTAGCGTTTCAGCTAGTCTATTATTAAGTCTCATGATGATGAGCGGATGTAGTACGAAAGATGAGTATCTGTTATTTAACCAGAAAAAAGCAGATACGCTTCTGCCTGCAACCAGTGTTGCCCATCATGGTATTTATGAGTCACGCATTGTTCCGAATAATCGTCTTTCGATTTTGGTTTTTAACCATCCGGAATTAAGCACTAGAGATGTTCGAGCGCAGATCAATCCTAGAGATGAAAGAGGTGTTTTGGTGGCACCGGACGGTACGATCGATCTTCCTCTTGTAGGGGTAATCCGAGTAGGTGGTTTAACAGCTCGGCAAGCTGCTACCCTCTTGACACGAGAATATGCAAAATATGTTCGGCATTCGCATGTAACAGTGGATATTCTTAACAAGAGAGCATTTGTATTAGGAGAAGTACGAAATCCAGGTCGTGTGGATATTGTTGAAGATACAACTTCATTGTTAGAGCTTTTGAGTTCCACCGGTGGATTGACTGATTTTGCAGATCGTCAAAGTATCAAAATTATCCGAGGCACCAGAGAGAAGCCGGAGGTAGAAACCGTTGACTTGACGAGACTCTCTGCGCTTGCACCGGGTGCTTTGACTATCTATCCAAATGATGTTGTTTATGTCGAACCGAATGAGTATCGTAGAAGAAATTTGGGTATAGCTGAACAAATCCCAGGTATCGATCTTGCAACAAGGGTGTTGGATGTACTCTTCACAGGCAAGCAGCTGACAAATACACGCATTTTTGATGTTAGACACTAGGGACAAGATTTAAAAAAAGAAGGAAGGTTATGGGTAAAGCACAGCACAAGCAGATTAACAATAGAGATGTCAATCATTTTTTGAAACTATTTTCGCAACATAAATTGTTTATATTGTTAACGACATTACTATTTTTATTAGGTGGCTTTGCCTATAACTATTTTTCGCATCCGGTATATGAGACATACTCAACTATCGAAGTGAGTAATGATAAACTTGATATCGATTTGATGCAAAAGAGAGACTACGACAAGGGTAGCACACTGATTGATACAGAGGTTGAAGTTTTACGATCGCGTAAACTGATTGCCGAAGCGATGCAAAAGGTGGGATACCAGATTCGATACTTTGCAAAACAAGCATACAAAGAGGTTGAATATTATAAAAATGAACCGATTGAATTAAATGCCTTAAAAGTCAAAGATCCTGAATTTTATGGGATTTGGGTTTACTTAAAACCAATTGATGATGACCATTTTCAACTCTTTACTAAGTCGGGAGGGGTTCTCTCACTTTTGAAAGAGACACTTGCATCCAGCGGTGAAAAAGTATCCCTCAACGGAGAATATAAATTTGGGCAAAAGATTGATACTCCCTATTTTTCTGCTGTCATCAATAAAAAAGATGCTTTTGTACCAAATACAAAGATTATTTTTGTCGTTTCAGATAAAAATAGTGCTATTAATGCAATCCAACAAAACTTGAGTGTTTTCCCTGTAGCTAAAAACGGTTCGGTCATTAAGATCATTTACCAAGACACTGTGGCAAAGAGAGCAAAAGATTTTGTTGATGCATTGGTAGATTCGTATATGAGTAAAAGTGTAAATAAAAATACAACGGAAGCGTCTCAAGCACTCTCGTTTATCAATGCACAACTTGAAAAAGTCAAGGCAAAACTCAAACGATCCGCTATAAAACTTGAAAACTATAAAGAAGAGAATAACTTAATGAATATCGATTCCGAATCGGATGTGACGATTAAACAGCTTAGTAAATATCGCGCGGAGCTTTCGGATGTGAAGATCAAAGAGAATGCGTTTCAATCACTCTATGATGAGTTTCGAAAAGGGAATTATGGGGCAGTTTCATCATTGGCAAAAGATTATCCGGTCTTAGAGACACTACTTTCCGATTTTCAGAGAGCGAAATTGGAGAAAATCTCGTTGTTAAGTAAATTTACACCGGCACATCCTGATGTTCAAAAGGCAAATGAGAAAATCGATGATATTAAAATGGCACTTGAGAGTGCGATTGAGAGTATCAATGATGGGTTAAGAGAGAAGAGAAAAGCGCTAGAAGATACGCTCTATACTAGGGAGACGAAACTCTCAAAGCTTCCTGAGAAAGAGCGGGATTTAGCTGATTTAAAACGAACCTATGAAGTGAATCAAAAAACTTACCAATTTTTACTTGAAAAACAGTCAGAGATGTCAATTACAAAAGCTGCGAAGGTTTCGGGTAATAGAGTACTTGATCGCGCTATCATTCCTAAAAAACCTATTAAGCCGAATAAGCCGATGATTTTAGTTTTGAGTACGCTTTTAGGACTTATTTTCTCATCACTTTTGGTTCTTTTGCGAAATATGTTTGATAACAAATTGAAGAGTAGAGATGATTTTGCTCACCATACAACTATTCCGTTTTATGGTATTGTACCTCATGAAAAAACAACGAATCAACTTTTTGTTTTAGAGGATCAGCAATCAGTCGCGAGTGAAGCAATGCGCTTGATTCGTACCAATTTAGAATTTGTTTCGGCTAAACATAAGAGTAAAGTGATCGTAGTGACTTCAACAGTTCCGGGAGAAGGAAAGACGACAACAGCCACCAATCTCGCCGCAGTATTCGGAATGAGTGATAAGAAGAGTATTGTCATCTCATTGGATATGCGACGACCGATGTTGCATCGTGTGTTTGCGTTGACCAATAAGGTAGGTATGAGTACGGTTCTCTCAGGTAATAGTGAATTGAAAGAGGTCATTTGGGAACATAAAAAGATTAAGAATTTAGATATTATTACTTCAGGACCTATTCCGCCAAATCCCTCGGAATTGATGCAGGCAGGACATTTAGAGCGTGTTATTGAAGAGCTTCGTGCGAACTATGATTATATTATCGTTGATGCACCGCCGATGGGTGCGCTCACGGATGCGATATTGTTAATGAAGCTTGCTGATATTTCATTGGTCGTTTTCCGTTCTGAATATTCAGAAAAAGAGTATCTCAAAAGTTTAGAGGATATGATTCAAACATATGAGATAAGTAATGTAGGTATAGTTTTAAATGATGTGAAGCCAAAAAATTTGTCTCAGAGCTTTTTTAAATATAGCTATACCTATAAATAACTAAAGTCAAGGTGATAAAAGTATGTTTCAAGCAGGAGGAGGTTTATTGTTAGAGGGACTTATCCTCTTCTTTTTATCACTCCTTCTGATTCAAATTATCAAACAAAATGCGACACGCATTCAATTGATTGATGTGCCTAATCAGAGAAGTTCTCATACTGTGCCTACACCTAGAGGTGCAGGGATAGCGATCTATTTCTCTCTGATGGTGGTACTCACGCTTTTTCACTTTTCTTTTGTTGTGCAACATATCGGCTTTTTTGGAGCCTTATTAATCATTTTCATCACCGGTGTGATTGATGATCTCAAACCCATATCTGCGCGGGTTAAACTCATTGTTATTATGGCGGCAACGCTAATCATCTATTTCTATGACGATCTAAAAATTGTGACATTAGGCAACTGGTTTGGTGTAGATTTGCAGATGCCTTATGTGATTTCTATATTTTTTACCATGTTTGCAGTAGCCGGTTTTACCAATGCATTAAATTTGATTGATGGGTTAGATGGTTTGGCCGGTTCGATTTCAGTGATTATTTTAGCTGCACTTTTTTATATCGGTTACATCTATCAAGATCAGTTTATTCTTTATGTGACTTTTTTTACGATTATGGCAATTTTAGGATTTTTACTCTACAACTGGTACCCTGCAACGATTTTTATGGGTGATAGCGGTTCCTTAGTCTTGGGGTTTATTATCTCTGCCGTTGCGATGCGAGCGACACACTATATTAGCGATACGGCGATTTTATATATTGCTGCATTGCCTATTATCGATACGATTATTGTAATGGTGCGTCGTATTCAAAGAGGTGTTTCACCTTTTGCACCGGACAAAACTCATCTACATCACCAATTAGTTCTGAAAAATCAAAGTGTAGATGGTAGTGTACATCTACTGATAGCTGTGCAAATTATTCTTTCATCAATTGGTATTTTACTCAGAGACAAAAGTGATATCATTAACCTAGTGTTGTTTTTGGTTATTATGTTTGTTTTCTTTCACACATTTGATAGTCGTAAGGAGATTAGACATAAATTATTGATTAGTCACATTAAGCAGGTTTATTTACAAAAAATTAAAAACAAAACACGGTGTAATACATTGCGGCTTACTTTGATAGCATTGGTAGTTTTGCTCGTGATTCGCTTCCTTTTTGCTTAGGAGCGTACGGATCTTAGACTTTTTTTGTTATACTATCCCCATAGTATGAATAAAATAATACACCGGAAAGAAAACTATGATTTATGCGCACGAGATTCCTAGCAAGTCAAAACTCTATTTTGCTAAAAGTGCATCTAAGAAACGAGAGATTGAATTTATTGCAAGTCAAGTATTAGAAGAGAAGGGGTATGCGGAGATCATTACACCTCATTTTTCCTACCATCAGCATCAAGAGATAGATGAAAAAAGTTTAATTCGAATGAATGATAGTAAAAATCATCTTCTTGCATTGCGTGCTGATAGTACGCTAGATGTGGTACGATTGATTACGAAGAGACTAGGGCGAAGTATGCATCAAAAGAGATGGTTTTATATTCAGCCTATTTTTCGTTACCCTAGCGATGAGCAGTACCAAATCGGTGCGGAGTTTTTAGAAAACAGTGAACTCCATGAGAGTATCAATCATGCACTTCAAATTATCGAGAAACTCAACCTTCAACCGCTCTTGCAGATCTCTAATATAAAGATACCTCAATTGCTTTCAGAACATCTTGAGTTGCCGATTGAGCACTTTAAAAGTTCAAATCTACAAGCGATCTTTGAGCTAGATTTGCCGTGGTTGAGTGAATTGGCATCCCTTCAAGATGCAAATGATATTGAGAGGATGATTGCCAAAGTACCGGAATTTTTAAAAGAAGAGCTAGAGAAGATTGCAGTCATCTGTCGCAATATCTCTTATGAACATATTATTATAGCACCCCTCTACTATGCAAAGATGCGCTATTATGATGGTCTCTTTTTTAGAATTTTTCAAGAGAACAAAAGATTGGGGATGGGTGGTGTCTATCACTATGAAAATATGAGTGCTACTGGTTTTGCACTCTATACCGATTATTTAATAGAGGAATTGATTGAACGATGAGACAACAGGCAGATATGATTGTAGGACTCCAATGGGGAGATGAGGGAAAAGGGAAAATTGTTGATCATATGGCACAGACACACGATGTGGTGTGTCGTTTCGCAGGAGGGCATAATGCCGGTCATACGATCGTTGTCGATGGTGTTTCGTATGCATTGCATCTCATACCCTCTGGTGTACTCAATCCAAAAGCGATTAATATTATCGGTAACGGTGTAGTATTGAGTCCGGAAAATTTGATTGACAAAGAGCTCAAGCAGTTTCCGTCACTAGAGGGGAGACTCTTTATTAGCGATAAAGCACATCTTTTGCTTCCTTATCATGCACAAATCGATCAAGCCAAAGAGAAGCTTCGAAAGAGGGCAATAGGTACAACGGGAAAAGGGATTGGACCTGCATATGCCGATAAGATCGCACGATCGGGTCATCGAGTCGGAGAACTACATAATCCTGAAAAACTGACACAAAAAATTCTCTCCTATTTTGAAGATCATCGCGTGATGTTTGATGTGATGGAGATCGAGCAACCCGATCCGAGTGAACTCAAAGATCTTTTGACACATTACAGAGATCAGCTAGAGTGTTATATTACTGATACGACAAATCTTTTGTGGGATTACCTCCAAGAGGGTAAAAAGATATTACTTGAGGGGGCACAGGGAACGATGCTTGATATCGATCACGGTACCTATCCTTTTGTAACCAGTTCAAATACGGTTAGTGCAGGTGCCTGTACCGGTTTAGGACTCAACCCTAAAGATATCGGCAGAGTAACAGGTATTGCCAAAGCCTATTGTACGCGTGTCGGAAATGGTCCTTTCCCGACAGAGGATTTTACAGAGCAGGGTAATCGCATGGCAGATGTGGGAAGAGAGTTTGGTACGACTACGGGGCGAAAACGCAGATGTGGATGGTTTGATGCAGTTGCCACGAAACATGCATGTCGGCTTAATGGTTGCGATCAAATTGCATTGATGAAGTTGGATGTGTTAGATGGTTTTGATGAGGTCAAAGTGTGTGTTCAATATCGCTTTGAGGGCGAAGAGATCGATTATGTGCCATATGATCTAGAGGGAGTTGAGCCCATTTACGAATCATTTAAAGGATGGAAGAGCGTGAAAGGTATTCGAGAATATGATGTACTCCCGCAAGAGGCAAAACGATATATCAAAGAGATTGAGCGATTAACGCAAACCAAAGTGGGTATTATCTCCACTTCACCGGATCGAAAAGATACTATTGTTGTGCGATGAGTCAAAATCGATATAGTGCCATCAAAAAGATTCGAAAAGAAGAGTTTCGCAAGATTGAAAAGCGACTGATGGCGCTTGAGTCAAAGAGTCGTCACCTTCAAGAAAAAATCGAAGGGCTAAAGGATGCCTTGCTTCAAAGTGAACTTCCCAAAGAAGGAGAGATAGGGCATTTGCAAAGTGGTGCAGATTTAAGGGCGATCAGGCGACGGCACATTGATGAATTGATTAATGAGCTGAAGCAACTTAGAAAAGAACTTGAAAATGAAAAGAGCGCGTATCAAGAAGCAAATATTGAATATGAAAAGATTGCCTATCTCTATCAAGAGTTGGAGAAAAAGAAGCAGATAGCCAAAAGTAAAGAGGAGGCAAAATTGCTAGATGAAATTGCTGTTATCTTACATAGTCAAGTTAAAGAGAAGATCGAATGAAATTTACATTGTCTTTTGTTGTACTTTTGTTTCATTCACTCTTTGCCAAAGAGCCATTGACGGTTGATTGTAACCAACTCTTTGAATTGCGTAAGCAAGAGATCGCCGCAAAACTAGAGGAGATAGTGCGAGAAAAAAGCTCTCTTGAGGCATTAAAACAAGCTAATGAGGAGTTGATGGAGAAAAAATCTAAACTTTTGGAGAGAAAGCGTCAAGAGATAGAGAAAGCGTTGCAAAAAGATGAGAAAGTCAAGCAAGATACTTTAGAACTCTATCAAAAAAATCAAAAAATATTAGAAGAGATAAGGAATACTAAAAATCAAAAAGTTGCAATTACTTATCTGAAAATGAAAGACTCTAAAGCAGCAGCGATCTTAGATCAGATGAGTCATCAAAAAGCGTCCACTATTCTTTCCAAGCTTCCTCCTAAAAAAATTGCTAAAATCATGGCGAAAATGGATCCGAAAAATGCCTCCGAAGTGACAAAAATACTTGCAGATCAAACGGCAAATGATTCTAATAAAACCAAGTGAGTTATAAGCTCTTTACCTACTTTTTGATAGAATCAGACAAATTACAGATTGAAGGTCTAAACGATGAAGATCAGATTACCCCATGCCCCTTACATTGCAAATAAAGTTGCTATTGATTTATTAGGAAGCGGTTATGCTACTTTTACCAAAGGTCTTGAACCGGTTAAGGTGGTTGCGCAAGAGGTGATCGAGGAGGATCTCAAAAAAGAGCAGGCGCTGGAATCGCGTGTAGAAGAGCTATTGGATGAGAATGAAGATGAACTTGAGTTTAACCAGATCGATCGTCGTAGTATGTTTTGGATGATTAAAAAGAAGATGGCAAAAGAGTATGGCGTGATTCTCTCTTATGAAGATCGTTATAACAATTTGGCACATCAAATTTTAGACAGGCTTTGGCAGAATGACCTCATAGAGTATAATGTGGCAGAAAATACCATCAAAAATGTCATACTCACAGCCATGGAGAGTTATATTGAAGGATTTGAGGAGATAGAAGAGACTGTGATAGATAAGATTCAGGGAATGAAACGAGAGTTGATTCCCGGGACAGATGAGTATAATATCGTTTTTGAAAGACTCTATCGCGAGGAGTTGAAGAAGAAGGGGATGTTCTGATGAGTGCTTTACCAAAGATTTGGATCTATCTTGAAGATGGTACCTTTTTGGAGGCAAGAAGCTTTGGGACGGAAGGAACCAAAGTTGGCGAAATTGTTTTTAATACTTCGATGACAGGCTATCAAGAGATTGTGACAGATCCGAGTTATGCGGGACAGTTTGTTCTCTTTACAATGCCGGAAATCGGCAATGTCGGTTGTAACGCAGATGATATGGAGAGTACCACAATCTACGCTAGCGGTATAATCGCGAGAAATTACCAAGAGCGTTATTCCAATTTTCGTGCGCAAGAGTCACTCTCTGCTCTTCTCAAGCATCATCAAAGTTTTGGAATTTGCGATGTAGATACTCGCTATTTGACGAAGCTTCTTCGCGACAAAGGCTCGATGATGATGATCGCTTCGACAGAGATCTCCCAAAAGAGCGAACTGAAAGAGTTGCTTGAGGCATCACCTCGTATTGAAGAGGTAAATTATATTGAAAAAGTGAGTACGAAAGAGCCTTATGAGCATACAGATGGTGCGTGGGATCCGATAGCACAACACTATCGTACGCCAATCAATAGAGGGAAAAGAGTCGTTGTTATTGACTTTGGGGTGAAGCGAAATATTTTAAATGAGTTGAAAGATTCCGGGTTTAGTGTGAGAGTGATTCCTCACCATTTTGATGCTGAAGTATTGATTCAAGAGTTTCATGCTAAAAAGCTTGATGCGATTTTTCTCTCGAATGGTCCGGGTGATCCGCTTGTATTGGAGAGAGAGGCTCGAGAGGTGCGAAAATTAATTGAAGCTAAGATACCGATGTTTGCGATCTGTTTGGGACATCAGCTTCTCTCTATCGCACATGGTTATAAAACCTATAAACTTAAATTTGGGCATCACGGTGGCAATCACCCTGTCAAGTGGATAGAGAATGGGGCGGTAGAGATCACGGCACAAAACCATAACTACAATCTTCCTGAAACTATTCGGGAGATTGCGGAAGTAACGCATCAAAACCTCTTTGACGGAACAATTGAGGGGGTTAAATATAAAGAGAGTCCTATCTTTTCGGTACAGCACCACCCTGAAGCGAGTCCCGGTCCTCATGATAGTAAATATATTTTTCAGAGATTCTTTTCTAACCTTTGACGAAAAAATATAGAGTTTTTGTCTCGCGAGAAATTCTATTTTTATTAATATAAAGTAAACTATAAGCCTTATTTTTAAGCTTCATTATATTTAAAAAGACTTATAATATCATTTATCATGGCTATAAAAGCATGAATAAACAATCTTAAGGAGGTTTTAATGCAGTCACACAATGCATTAGAATATGACTATACGGTTGCCAAGATGTTTACTGTCGCGGCAATTGTATTGGGTATGGTGGGTATGACCATTGGTGTTATTTTGGCATTTCAATTGGCGTTTCCACAACTAAGCAACTTGGCGGGAGAGTACGGCACATTTAGTCGTTTGAGACCTTTACACACTGATTCGGTTGCATTTGGATTTACTTTGAGCGGTATATGGGCTTCATGGTACTATTTCGGTCAAAGAATCCTCAAGGTTTCAATGGCAGAGTCACCGTTTATGATGTTTATCGGTAAATTGCACTTTTGGCTCTATATAGCAACAGTTGCGGCTGTTGTTGTGTCACTCCTTTTGGGAATTACCACTTCCAAAGAGTATGCGGAGTTTGAGTGGCCAATTGATGTTGCTATTGTTGTTGTATGGGTGATATTCGGTATTAATCTATTCGGTATGATAGGTATCAGAAGAGAGAAATATCTCTACATCTCTATGTGGTATATGATAGCATTTTATGTAGCGATTGCAATGCTCTATCTCTTTAACAATATGGAAGTACCAACCTATTTTGTTTCCGGTGTAGGTAAATGGTATCACTCAGTCAGCATGTATGCAGGTACCAATGATGCAATGGTTCAATGGTGGTATGGACACAATGCGGTTGCATTCGTGTTTACAACACCGATTATTGCATTGATCTATTACTTCCTTCCTAAAGAGTCAGGTCAGCCGGTTTATTCATATAAGCTCTCAATCGCGGCATTTTGGGGATTGATGTTTGTCTATCTTTGGGCAGGTGGTCACCACCTTCTTTACTCTACCGTTCCTGATTGGGTACAGACAATGGGTTCAGTTTTTTCTGTTATTTTGATTTTGCCTTCATGGGGAAGTGCGATCAATATGCTTCTTACAATGAAGGGTGAGTGGGGTCAGCTTCAAACGAACCCTCTTATTAAATTTATGATTCTTGCATCTACATTCTATATGTTCTCAACATTAGAGGGACCAATTCAAGCAATTCGTTCGGTTAATGCTTTGGCTCACTTTACTGATTGGATTCCCGGACATGTTCATGATGGAACGCTTGGTTGGGTTGGATTTATGATTATTGCCGGAATTTACCATATTACTCCTAGAATTGCTAAGAGAGAAATTTGGAGCAAGAAGATTGTTGAGGCGCAATTTTGGTTGCAAACTACAGGAATCGTACTCTACTTCTCTAGCATGTGGATTGCGGGTATTACTCAAGGTATGATGTGGAGAGCAACGGATCAGTTTGGTAACCTCTCATACTCATTTATCGATACTGTTGAGGTATTGCACCCTTACTATACTATCCGTGGTGTAGGTGGACTTTTCTATCTAACAGGTGTATTTATGTGGGCATTCAATATCTTCATGACATATAAAGCTGGTAAGCAACTTGAGCGTGAACCTCAAACTGCAACACCGATGGCGTAAGGGGGGTGAGTAGATGTTTCATTTTTTAGAGAGAAATCCGTTTTTGTTTACAGTATTTTTATTTATTACTGTTGCATGGGCTGCTATTATCGAGGTTTTGCCAAGTTTTGCTGAAAATTCACAGCCACTGGCAGGCACAAAACCCTATACAATTTTACAATTAGCAGGTAGAAATGTTTATATAAAAGATAGTTGCAATGCATGTCATTCGCAGCTGATTCGTCCCTTTAAATCGGAGACAGATCGGTACGGTCACTATTCAGTGAGTGGTGAGTATGCGTATGATCGTCCTTTTCTTTGGGGGTCAAAAAGAACTGGACCTGATCTTCATAGAGTGGGTAACTACCGAACAACAGACTGGCATGAGAATCATATGTTAAATCCTGCAGCCGTTGTGCCGGGTTCAATTATGCCTAAGTATCCGCACATGTTCAAAAACTTGGCAGATATTGAGACAGCTTATGCGGAGGCTTATACTGATAAGACAGTTTTTAATGTACCTTACGATCAAAAAGATATGCCAAAGCTTGGAACGCTTAGCGATGCAAAAGCTGAAGCACTTGAAGAGGCAAAGAAGATTGCAGCTCAAATGAAAACACAATCTGTCAAAGATGCTGTGGCTAACGGTAAGATTCCAGAGATAGTGGCGCTTATCGCTTACTTGAACAGTTTAAAATAAGGAGTTCGATATGGAGATGGAGACGATTCATACCTTTCAGGCATATGGTTATGTGATTGGCGTAACCGTATGCGCACTTGTCTTTTATAGTTATATTTACTATATCTATAATAATGAGAAGAAGGGTATAAAGAATTATGAGCAATATTCGAATATTGCTTTGGATGATGAGTTGGATTCCGCTCCATTAGAGACTAAATCCCCTTGGGAAAAAGAGAAATAAAGGAGTAAAATATGGCAGGTGGTATTAATCTATCGAGTGATACAGTCAACCAGTTATCGCTACTTGGTGCGGCTGTTATTATCGGTCTGACTGTTTTTGTGGCCGGTAAATATATCAAGCAGATGAAGACAGATACGAGCACAGGAGAGTTATCTGGTGAGAATTGGGATGGGATTGGTGAGTACAAAAATCCACTTCCTCTAGGATGGGCACTTAGCTATGTCGGTACGATGATTTGGGGATTGTGGTATTTCTTTTTGGGCTATCCGCTTAATGCATATTCTCAGATCGGAGAGTATAATCAAGAGGTAAAAGCGTACAATAAAGCATATGAAGCAAAATGGGCAAACCCTGACAAAGAGACACTTCAAAATATGGGTGAAGGTACCTTTTTGGTACAGTGTGCACCTTGTCACGGTATTGCCGGTGACGGTATTGATGGTAAGGCACAAGGTTTTGATAAAAGAATGACAGAAGATCAGGTGCTGTATGTGATTGAGCATGGTCAACACCAACTTAATTATCCTATGGGTGCTATGCCTCCGGGAATGGCAAGTGGTGACGATGCAAAAGCTATTGCTAAATGGATTGCAGGCGGTATGAAGGGTGAGAAACCTAAAGCGTTTGCAGCTTGTGCAAGCTGTCATGGTGATGATGGCACTGGAAACAACGGTCAAGCTCCTAATCTTAAAGAGTATGATGATACATTGGTAGTTGGGCATGTTTTGAAATATGGTAAGACAGGAAGTATTGGTACAATGCCTTCATTTAATGATGGTCGCTTGACAGAGATTCAGAAAAAAGCTGTTGCAACCTATATTCGTTCGCTTAAAGAATAGGAAGGAGACGAGATGGAAAATAAAACGAGAAGAATGTGTTTTAACATCAACGGCTTAATGGGGGGTCTGATTGCGACTTTTTTATTGCTTGGAGTTTTAGTATATTTGACTATTTGGGCGATAAAAGTACAGCAAGCAAATGCAACTCAAGAGTATAAACTTGTGGATGAAGGAAATATTCAGATGATTAGCACGGATAATAGAAAGCACCGTGTCCTAGTAAAATAAGGAGCGAATGATGGCAAATATTTTATTGTATGTAACCGGACTTGGGCTTGTAGGTTATGCTTTGTTAACTGCATGGATAGCAGTGACTCCAAGTATGTTTCTTACACTTACATAAAAAGTGAGAATAAATATTTTAGATAAAGGAGCAGTAAAAGCTGCTCTTTTGTTACTTTTATTAAACGCTTCGCTTTTTTCTTCGACAATTATCGATTATGATATTAATCTAACTGCAAGAACAGTCCAAAAAATGAAAGAGATAGGTGATGAGCTCTACCAAAAAAGTGGTGTATCGACTGCTATTATTGCAAGAAAATCGATGGATAAACCACAGTTTTTAGCGCTAAAAAGTCAATATTTACATAAACTCAAACCACCATTTGTAGTATGGTTTTTTGCACGAAAATATTATGACAATGATGTAAAGCGTACCGGTAAGCTTAATCTTTTAATCAGCTCTGAAGATCTCAAAGGAAAATATGATGAGAGTTCGATGTTTAGTCCCTTTAGCGGTACCTTTATGCGACTCATTACGATTAAAAAGTCAAAGACCGATCCGACGAGTGCGGCATTCTTAAATGGATATGGTGATTTAACCTCTATGTTGGCTGATTCGTATGGGATAAAACTAAAATCGGGTATTGGGAATGAAACGCATACGACAATGGATATCGTGCGATTTGTTGTCTATTTGACCTTTTTGTTTTTCTTTTTTTGGTATATTAGAGTCAAATTTTTTCACAAGGGGTAAGGGAATATGGAGAAAGAGAAAAACTCATTTAATCCATGGCCATATGGGATCGCAGCTGCGATTTTTGGTGTGTTTGGATTGTGTGTGTGGACAGTCAAAGAGACTGAGAGTCATCCTGTACAGATGGATTCATTCTATTTTGAAGATTATCATCATGTTGATCATGACTATGATAAAATTTACAAGGATCAGAAACTCTTTGAGAGTCGCTATCAAGTCTCAGTGCTGAACAAATCGTTTTTGATGGGTCAAGCACAACCTATCAAAATCAAAGTGACGCCAAAAGTATCAGATCGTGAAGTAAATGATCTCAATATCTCGATACTCGTTACACGACCAAATACAAACGAATACAATCAAAAACCAGCTATGCATGCAAAAGGCAAAGGTCTCTTTGAATCTGATCCAATCAGTGTCAAACTACCGGGGCGTTGGCAAGTGATGAGTAAGATTACAATCGACGGTGTAACCGGATTTTTCAAGAACGAGGTCAATGCAACCAAGTAATTCGCTGGAGATCTACACCGGCTCTCGTGCTATTCGCGAGAAAACCAAGCAACTTCTGACAGACAACCAATTTTTACCACGAATGATGAGTATCGGTGAGTTTGAGCAGAAGGTATTGCTCTTTCCCGATCGGGTTCTCATCGATGAAGAGACACGCACACTGCTTCTGAATGAGGCGAGTCAATTTGATGGATTTGATGCGTTACAGATCGAGAGCGAATTTTTTTCTTTTATCAAAAATGCAAAGTTTATACTCTCTTTTTTTGATGAATTGGCGCATGAATGTGTTGCAATAGAGACACTGTTTGATGCTGATCTATTTGCTTCTTATCAAGAGCAACTCACTATTCTTCAGATTCTGCAACAACGCTATCATGAACATTTAAATAAGCACAACTATTGTGATCGATCGCTGGTGCCTCATTGTTATAAACTTAGTGAATCTTTTATCTTGAAGTTTGATCAAATCACGCTCTATCTTGAGGGGTATTTAAGCCATTTTGAGTGGTCGATATTTGAACAAATTGCACAGTTGCGTCCGATGAGGATGCACTTTGTCTATAACCCTTTTAGTGAAAAGATGGCACAGAAGTTTCGTAGTCATGGATTTATGATCCAAGAGTATGGAACTTATCTACTCAATTTGACTACGCGTGAGTTAGTTGATTTTCAATCCCAACCACCGCTTCAGGCAGAAATCTTGATCCAGCCGTTGGAGGGGCGTTATTTGGAGTTTGCCTTTATTAAAAAGAGCATTTATGATCTGTTGGAAGCGGGGATCGAGCCTGAAAAGATTGCGGTGATAGTGCCGGATGGCACTTTTAGTGAAGTGATTGATTTGCTTGATGATGATAGAAATTTTAACCTAGCCATGGGGCGTAGTTTTGCTAAAACACAACTCTATCAAAAGCTTGAAGCAATTGCGGCGTATCTTTTAGAGCAAAATTTAGAGAACTACTACCGCATGAAACGACATGGATACGATAGTGAGAAGCTCCAAGAATTGCTTCAATCGTGTGGCGGATATGTTGATGCTAAAGAGACAATGCAACTTTTGAGTTCGTTTGCAGTGGATGTAAGCGAAGAGGAACAGGAGATTTTTCAAAGGCAACTTCACCTTTTTCAAAAACTCTTAGAGCGGATGCCCAAAGAGCGTTTTTCCAAAATTTTGCAACTTTTCTTAACCCGTCTGAAAAAGGAGAGCTTGGATGATGTGATGGGCGGGAAGATCACCGTGATGGAGATCTTGGAGAGTCGCGGTATCTCGTTTGATGGTGTTGTGATTGTTGATTTTAACGAATCCAAAGCGCCGATCAAGGTGAGTAAAGATCTCTTTCTCTCCTCCGATCTACGAGGTAGAGTAGGTATGCCCACACACGGTGATCGTGAAAATCTTCAAAAATACTACTACTATCGTCTCATTGAAAATGCCAAACGCGTTTGGCTTTGTTATGTAGAGGATGAACAAAATCAAAAGAGTCGATTTATCGATGAATTGGGACTTCATTCAAAACATACTCCTTATGCCAATCAGCACTTTTATCCACTACTCTTCCCATTATCATCACCCAAAGTGCATTTTGAAAAAGAGGATTTGATTCTCACACATGACTTTACCAAAGAGAGCCTCTCGGCTAGTCGGCTAAAAGATTATTTTGAGTGTAAACGGCGCTACTATTATCGCTATATCCTTGATTATAAGGATGCACAAATACCGACTGATGAGAAGGATGAACGCCATATCGGACTGAAGATTCATGATGCACTACGCGCCTTTTACGCGCAACGGAAGCGACTCGATAGTGCCCAAGATCTCTATCTCCACCTGCAAAAGGATCTCTATCAAGAGAGTGAACATGATCTTGTCTATCGCTATCGAGTTGATCTTTGGCTCAAGCGACTTGAAGGCTTTTGCCACGAGGAGGAGCGCTACTTTCAAGAGGGATTTGAAGTGTTTGATGTGGAAAAACAGATCGATACGACTTATCAGGGACTAAAATTTACCGGTCGAGTTGATCGGATTGATCGGCGTGATGGACAGCTCTTTGTTTATGACTACAAGAGCGGGAAAATCAAACAGGAGAGCGCCAGGGGACTTGAAAAGAGTAGCAATTTTCAACTTCAAATCTACGATCTGCTCCTCTCGACACTCGGTGATCTTGGCGGATGCTACTACTATGATCTAAAAAATGCGCAACGCATACCCGACTCCTTTCATGAGGAGAAAAAAGCGCTCCTGATAGAGAAGCTTGAACCGCTCAAACAAACAGAGCACAACTTCACGCTGTGCGAAGATCAGAAGCAGTGTCTCTACTGTCCGTACAAAATTTTGTGTCAAAGGGGCTAGCGGTGGCGTTTTATCAGAGTTTTGCCTATGAAGCAAGTGCGGGAAGTGGAAAGACATTTGCGCTTGTAGTGCGTTATATTACGCTTCTTTTCAAAGGTGCCAAACCGGAGTCGATCTTGGCACTCACCTTTACCAACAAAGCCGCCAACGAGATGCGAGAACGGATCGCTTCGGTATTGGCAGAACTGGAACAGGAGAGTCGTCGTGCCGAATTAGAGGAGATTGCCAAGGCGCTTGAGTGCAGTAGTGAAGAGATTTTGCGACAAAAAAAGCATGTCCTTGATCGCTACCTCAAAGCCGATCTCAAAATCTCTACGATTGATGCCTTTTTTGCGCAGATCTTGCGTTCTTTTTCTTTGCATGTGGGGATACAACCTGACTTTTTGATCGATCAATCAGGCAATGAGATGCGTTTTCTAAAGGAGTTTCTCTCTTTAGTCAAGACCGAGGGGCTCTACAAGGAGTTGGTCTCCTTTAGTTTTTATGAGGATCAGCGCCTTGAGTCTATTTTTGCACTCTTGGAGACGCTTTATGATAAGGATCATGAGCTTCGAGAGTTGGCAGATAGAGAGGGTGATCTTGTTGCCCTAGAGAAGAAGATTCTCTCACTCTGTGAAGAACTCTACAACACCTTTGCACAAAAAGAGGGGATCTCACTCTCAACACTCAAGACACTCAAAGTCGATTCGATGGAGGCATTGGCGAAAAAGAAGTGGCTCTGTAAAGAGAGTATGGAGTATTGGCACTACAAAAAGTATTATACTCCGGCTGCGGATGAGCTATTAATGGAGATTAAGCACTATCTGCATAACTATTTTAAACTCAAAGAGGGTTATTATCGCACCAAATATCTCAAACTCTTTGCACTCTACAAGCAGACCAAATATCGTATCAATCGTGCTGAAAATCTCTTGAAATTTTCCGATATCAGCTACTACACCTATCAACTTTTGCGAGGCAAGATAGAAAATGAATTTCTCTACTTTCGACTTGATGCACAAATTGATCATCTGCTGATCGATGAGTTTCAAGATACTAATATTTTGCAATTTAGAGTGTTAGAACCCATCATTGATGAGATTCATTCGGGGATCGGAACGAAGGAGTTTAAGAGCTTTTTTTATGTGGGCGATACCAAACAGTCGATTTATCGTTTTCGCGGTGGAGCAAAGGAACTCTTTGGGTATGTAGCTCATCACTATGGTGTACAGATAGAGAAGCTGACGACAAACTATCGGAGCCACTCACAGATCGTCGATTTTGTTAATGCGACATTTCGTGAGAAGATCAAGGGGTATAGTGATCAAAAAGCGTTGAGTTCAAAGCAGGGGGGCTATGTGCGCGTGATGCTTGATGAAAAGGTGATGGAGATGATCCTTGAGAGTGTCGGTGAACTACTTGAGCGCGGGGTACCTAGTGATGAGATTGCGATCTTGACCTTTGGAAATGATGAAGCACAGGAGATTGCGACAGCTTTGCAGGAGAAGTTTGACGGGATCGAAGTGACAACCGAGACGACAAGACTGCTTCTGCATCAGCCTAAAGTGCGTGCAGTGGTGGAGATGATGAAGTATCTCTATTTTGGAGATCGACTCTTTGTCAAAAACTTTCAAGCGCTTATCGGCATTGATCCCGCAGATGAGATTGAGATTGGAGATCTTAAGAGTACGATACCGCTTCTAGAACTTGCCAAGCGAATCATCATCCGATTTGAACTCTATGCAGAGGATCGTGAACTATTGGAATTTTTGGAGCTTTTGGGTGGGTATAGAGATATCGAGCAATTTCTCTTTGAGAGCGACTACATCATGACCCCATCCAAGACGAAGCAAAATCAAGGGATTCGTCTCATGACAATTCACAAATCAAAAGGTCTGGAGTTTGAGCATCTGATTGTGTGTGATCGCTTTCGCAAAAAGCGGAGTGATGCAAATCCGCTGATCTTTTGGTATGATGAGATAGAACTCAAAGAGTTTTTTATCAGATTTGAGGGGCGTAAATGTGTCGATCCAGCGTATAATGAAGCGCTTGAAAAGAATCAAGTCCTCAGCGAGGAGGATGCGCTCAATCTCCTCTATGTCGCTTTTACCAGAGCCAAAAAGAGCTTGATCGTGTGCCAAAAAGAGAAAGATTCTGCTTTTGAGTTACTTTCACTTCAGCCGGGTTCTCAAGGGAAATTGGAGGTCGAACACAAGCCCAAACGACTATCTAGGGAGGAAGTTTTTGTCTATCGACCTTTTCGTGTCGGTTATCAAGAGAAGCCTAAACGAAGCAGTAACAAAAATGTAGGTGATATTGCTTCTATCCACTTTGGATTGGCGCTTCACTATATGCTGGAAATGTTGGAGGATTTTACACCCCAGAGTCTCGAAAAAGCTTTTTGGGCGATGAAAAATCGCTATGAGATGATGCTTCACGAGGGTGAAAGTGAGCAGATCAAGCAAAGGGTAGGGCGACTGCTAAGCGATCAGCGCTTTTTGGAGTTGGTCAATGGGGAGCGCTATATGGAACAACCGCTGAGCTTTGAAGGGGAGATGTTGGTACTGGATCTGCTCATCAAAAAAGAGAATCGATGGGTAGTGATTGATTATAAGAGTTCAGAGAGTCAAAGAGGCGAGCATATAAAGCAGGTAGAGCGTTATAAACGAGCTTTGCAGAGTTTGGATACGCAACAGTCGATCGAAGGGTATCTCTGCTATGTAAGGGCAGCAGAGATCGAGATCATTGCGGTATGATTCTCATCAGATCGTGTGAGAGGTGCTCAAGAAGATTGGGTTGTTTTTTTCTTATATCAACAATCAAGCTCTCCTCATAGTTATCTAATTTTTTTGCAAGTGCGCTATCATCGATCGCTTCATCCAAAAAAAGTTCGGTAGTGACGGCTTGGGGGAGAGAGTGTTGCAACTGTTCTAAATGGGTGACGATTTTGTGTTCATAAGCACTGTTTCGTTGTATCTCATGATCCATAGACTCATCGATGAGATATTTATCGTCATAGATGAGTAGCGTTTGAAGAGGTCGTGCGATGTGCTCTAAGGGGTCAAGCGGTATCTGCTCATATTCCAAACTATCGATCAGCAGGACGAGTCGTTGATAGGAGGAGGGCATCTCTTTGAAGTAGAGTATGGGGATGGTTAATTCTTGTAGTAGTATGTGAGAGAGCTTTTCATGGTAGCGCATGATCAAAAGGGTATTGGGACGCTGACGATTAAGATAATGGATACGATCAAGTGTATCATCAATGTAGATAAAAATAGCCACTTCATTTGGGTAGTCCAATCTCTCTAAAGTTGCTTGAATCTCCTGTCGGATCGCCTCTTTATCTAATGTTGGTGTGTGAGGAGAGTGGGGTAATTCAAAGAGTTTTGGCACACTAAAAAGTGGCGTTTCAAAGACAAAGAGAATCTCTAACGGAATATGAAGCTCATGAGCAATTTTCGTCGATCGTGTTACTATCGAAGTGATCTGATCGGGATGGTTGATGAGCGCTATGATATTTGAGAATGGTAGTGTCATAAATCTACTTCCTTTAATTTTATTTATTTATCCCAAAATTTGGAATTATCGTGCGGATCCTTGGGAACCAAAAGTAAGATCACCACAGCAGCAGTCGTCAAAATCAATGCGGTAGCACCGGCAATCAGTGTGCCTACCACTACTTTTTCTCCAATAGATGATTCTCTCGTATCCGAAGCGGTTTTCGTTTGATGAGTGAGACTGATATTTTTATTTGAACATCCGGTACAGATCAGACTGAAGCATAAGAGTATGGTGACTACTTTGGTTTGCATGATATGATCCTTTTGTACGGGGTATTATACCAAGACTGTATCAGATTTCGATATTTGGGTTTTACATAAAATTATCGCCGAACCTACGGGTGCGACTCAAATTTGATGCAAACCCACGAATACGAGCATCATACAAATTCAAAGAATTCTATTTTGATATTTGGGTTAAAAAGTATAAATTTGTTACACTTTCCTAAAAATTATCAAATGGGGAAGAGATGTCAAAAAACTATCTATTTACAAGCGAATCAGTCACGGAGGGGCATCCGGATAAGATGGCGGATCAGATTAGTGACGGAATTTTGGATTATATTATCGAACGCGATAAAAATGCGAGAGTGGCGTGTGAGACAATGCTCTCTAACGGGTTTTGTGTCATTGCGGGAGAGTTGAAAACGGTCACTTATGCGCCGATGCAGGAGATTGCGCGAGAGATTGTGCGGGATATCGGCTATACTGATGTACAGTATGGATTTGACTATCGTAGTGCAGGAGTATTGAACGGGATCGGTGAGCAGTCACCCGATATCAATCAGGGAGTCGATCAAGCCAATGGAGAGATTGGTGCGGGAGATCAGGGATTGATGTTTGGGTATGCATGCAAGGAGACGGATGTTTTGATGCCGTTGCCGATCCATTTGGCGCATCGGATCACTGCGAGGCTTGCTCAGGTGAGAAAGAGTGGGGTACTTCCTTTCTTGCGTCCTGACGGTAAGGCACAAGTGACGGTGCGTTATGAAGATGGTAAACCAAAGGCAATTGATACGATTGTCGTTTCGACACAGCACCATGAGAATATTTCACAAGAGGAACTCAAAGAGGCGGTGATTGAGGAGGTGGTATTGCCAAATCTTCCGCAGGAATTAATGCATGATCAGATTAAATATCATATCAATCCGACGGGGCGTTTTGTGATCGGTGGACCACAGGGAGATGCGGGTTTGACAGGACGAAAAATTATCGTTGATACTTATGGTGGAAGTTGTCCACACGGGGGAGGAGCCTTTTCGGGTAAAGATCCATCTAAGGTTGATCGATCCGGAGCCTATATGGCGCGGTATATTGCAAAAAATCTTGTAGCTGCCGATATATGTGATGAGGTGACTATCCAAATTGCCTATGCGATCGGTGTGGTTGAGCCTGTCTCTATCCTTGTCGATACACATGGCAGTGCTAAGGTGGATGAGAGCCGGTTAGAGGGGTGTGTCCGAGAAGTGTTCAGATTGACACCAAAGGGTATCATCGAGAGTTTAGATCTGCTTCGACCGATCTATCGTAAGACTGCAACTTATGGGCATTTCGGAAGAGAGGAAGAGGGATTTACTTGGGAGCGAACCGATAAGGTTGAGGAGATCAAACGATACTTCAGCTAAAGGTGCTCTTAGATTGGGTTTTTTAGAAATTTTTTATCTAGCTTTTGATATAGTTAGGTACTACCAAAGTTAAATTTGGAAAAGTAATAAAAAGGAAGAATTATGGCAGTTGTAATAACAGATATTTGCATTAACTGTGGGGCTTGCATTGACGAATGTCCGGTAGAGGCTATTGTAGATGATGAGGATAATCCAACAGGAGAAGAGATCTACTATGTGTATGAAGATAAATGTGTTGAGTGTGTAGGTTATCACGACACGCCGGCATGTGCAGAAGCGTGCCCAACTGAGGGTTGTATCGTATGGGGTGAAGCCAAAGATGGCATGACACTTAGCGAAGAGAGAGGTACTGCGGGTGAACCTGTAGTTGAGGATTAATTTTTTCTCAATCTTCTATCTATATGGAAGAATAGCGCTTAAGCGCTATTCTTACCTTCATCATATTCCCTAAACTTCCCTACTTATTTAAACTTTCTTAAAACTTTCTTTTGATATACTCCACGACCTTTAAAAATGAATGGAGAAAAAAGATGCAACAGACACTATCAATTATTAAGCCCGATGCCGTAAAAAAAGGTGTAATCGGTAAAATTATCGATCGTTTTGAGTCTAATGGTTTAAGAATTGCAGCAATGAAAAAAATCAAGCTCGATGAAGCAACAGCGGGCGGTTTTTACGCTGAGCATAAAGAGCGACCTTTTTTTGGTGATTTAGTAGAATTTATGACTAGTGGACCGGTTGTGGTAATGGTACTAGAAGGCGAGAATGCTATCGCGAAAAATCGTGATCTTATGGGCGCTACTAATCCAAAAGAGGCAGCAGCGGGTACAATTCGTGCAGATTTTGCACAGAGTATTGATGCCAATGCGGTTCACGGAAGTGATTCTGAGGCGAGTGCAGAGCGAGAGATAAAGTATTTCTTTAGCGATATTGAGGTACTATAAGCAGTTATTTTAAATGAGAATTGCTTTTAGAAAAATTGCTTTAGAGAGTTCTCCTTTTGCTCTGCATCTTGATGGTGTGGAGTTTTCGGGGAATTTTCAAAGAGAGAATGACAAAGTGGCAATTCAAGCAACCTTAAAAGGTACCTTGGAACTCCCTTGTGATCGGTGTGGTGAACTATTTGAAGAGCTACGCAATGATACGATGAAACTCAAAGTTCATGAGGGATACTATGAGGGTGATGATCTTGATGTGATTGAGAGTCACGATCACTTTGTCGACTTTGAGAAGATTGCTCAAAGCGAGATCGAAGCGATTCGATCTCAATATCACTATTGTGATAAATGTAAAGAACTAGAAGGAGAATAAGATGGCAGTACCAAAGAGACGAGTCAGTAAAACAAGAGCAGCAAAAAGAAGAACACACTACAAATTGAGTCTACCAAGACCGGTAAAAGATGCGGATGGAACATGGAGAATGCCTCACCGAATGAATATGACTACAGGCGAGTACAAAGAGACGAAGTAGTCTTTGATGCGAACAGTAGCAATCGATGCGATGGGTGGAGATTTTGGTTCCCTCCCAATCGTTGACGGAACCGTACATGCTTTAAAAAAATCAAAGCACAAATTTCGTGTCATCATGGTTGGTGACTCTTCCGTTTTTGCACATCGTATTCCTAAGAGACTGATGAAGTATGTTGAGTTTCTTGAGTGTGATGATGTGTTTGGTATGGAAGAGAGTGCGACAGATGTACTCAAACGAAAAGAGTCTACGATCTATAAAGCGATAGAACTTGTCAAAAATAATCAAGCTGATGCAGTTGTCTCAGCAGGCCACAGCGGTGCTACGATGAGTCTAGCGACGCTTCGTTTGGGGCGAGTACCCGGTGTGTTGCGCCCGGCAATTGCCACGATGATGCCGACAGAGACCGGTTCAAGAAGTCTCATATTGGATGCCGGAGCCAATACGGACTGTAAGGCGGATAACCTTTTGCAGTTTGCTATTATGGGTGAAGCGTATCAAAAAGAGGTGTTGCAAGTTGATAAGATTCGTGTAGGATTACTGGCAAACGGTGAAGAAGACAGCAAGGGCAATGAGCTCACCAAAGAGGCATTTGGTCTACTGAAACAGTTACCGAGTTTTATCGGGAATGTTGAAGGTGGTGACATTTTTAACGGTAGTTGTGATGTCATCGTTTGTGATGGATTTACGGGAAATATTGTCTTAAAAGCGAGTGAAGGAGTGGCAAGCTCTATTTCTAAACTTATTAAGCAAAATATTCGTAAGTCTCCAACCGCATTGACGGGTGCACTCTTGATGCGAAGGGTTTTTAAGCTCTTGAAAAAGCAGATGGATTATGCTGAGTATGGCGGTGCACCGTTGATTGGTGTGAATGGATGTACGATTATTTGTCATGGCAAATCCAATCCAAAAGCAATCAAAAATGCTATTTTTCAGGCATTGACTTTCGTGGATTCGAATGTCAATCAAGATATACAAAATAAAATAGAGCAGTATCAAAAGTAAAGGGAGTCAAGTTGTACGCATCACTAAGATCAATAGGCGCTTATATTCCATCCAAAAAATTAGAAAATGCCGATTTTGAAAAGATGGTCGATACGAGTGATGAGTGGATTGTACAACGAACAGGTATCAAGACCCGTTATATCGCTGATGCGTCTCAAGCGACGAGCGATTTGGCATATGAAGCGGCAAAGATCGCGATAGAGCGGGCAAGGATAGCACCGGAGAAGATTGATGCGATTGTTTGTGCGACGATCACTCCGGACTATTTTTGTATGCCTTCCACTGCTTGTGTGGTCGCAGATAAACTGGGTATCAAGGGCGCGATGGCATTTGATATCAGTGCGGCATGTAGCGGTTTTGTCTATGCGCTTTCGATTGCGAAGTCTTTTATTGAGTCCGGGATGCATCAAAATGTTTTGATTATCGGTGCAGAGAAGATGAGCTCAATAGTCGATTATGAAGACCGTACGACAAGTATTCTTTTTGGCGACGGTGCCGGTGCGGCGATCATCACAGCTACAGATGATAAAAAGCGTGCAATTCTCGATGTCAAAACGGCAAGTGATGGTGAGTATCAGGACTTTTTGATCACCGAAGCGTGCGGTAGTCGAAACGGGTGTAGCCAAGAGGTCTTAGATAAAAAGATGCATTTTCTGAAAATGAAGGGGAATGAAACTTTTAAATTGGCAGTCAATACGCTCACCCAAGATGTTTTTGATATCCTTCAAGAGAATCACATTTGTGCGGAGGATATTGATTGGTTTGTACCGCATCAGGCAAATTATCGTATTATCAATGCCGTTTCTAAAAAGCTTGGGATGAGTGAAGAGCATGTCGTGTTAACAGTAGGTGAATATGGCAATACTTCAGCAGCTTCAATTCCCATGGCACTCAATCGATGGTATGAGAAGGGAGAGATAAAAAAAGGGCAACTTCTTTTACTCGATACTTTCGGCGGTGGTTTGACATGGGGAAGTGCGTTACTCTATTTCAATGGAGATTAAGCAACTCTCAACCTATGTGGGTAGGTTACTCACACTACTCTCTTTTGGATTTTTAGGTTATCTTCTTACCCGTTTAGATCTTTCCAAATTGACGATCTATATTACACCTCTTGCACTTTTTTATAGTCTGATTTTGATGATCTTTTTTGCTGCGATCTACTTTTTTAATGCAAGTGCATGGCGTGATATGCTCAAACTGATAAGTGGCAAAAATGTTACCGTAAGTGCAATACCGATCTATCTTGAAACGGTTGTGATGAAGTATCTTCCGGGAAATATATTTCAATTTTTAGGCAGACATCAGCTATCTAAAAAGAGTGATCTGACACACAAAGAGATTTTGCTTTCCAATAGTTTAGAGATACTCTTTTTGTTGTTGAGCGTGTTGATCTTATTGGTATCTGGAGGTCTCTTTTTTGATTTTTCATTTGAGATTTTTGGTTATCAACTTGATCGTGTGAAAATTTCACTCTTTTTTGTTTTGTTACTGATAGGAGTCGGGGGAGTTTTGTATGCAAAAGGTATCACTCACTATTTTTTGAACCATAAGAGATTGATTGTCATGATTTTGATCAAAAACACCCTCTTTCTTTTTGGATCAGCCTTGACATTGGTTGCTATTTTAGATCTTATTGTGGGGGTAGATTTTGATATGCGATCATTTTTTTATCTACTCTTTGTGGCATGGTTGGCTTGGTTGTTGGGGTTTGTTGTACCCGGATCGCCCGGTGGGATCGGTATTCGTGAGAGTGTCTATGTGGTTTTGCTACCACCTATACTTCATCTCACCCAAGAGAGTATTTTAGCCGGTGCGCTCTACTATCGGATTGTGAGTATTGGAGGTGAAGCTCTGACTTATGTTGCCTCCAAACTCTTTCCTAAACGCGATTAGATAAAATAGAACGGCTCAACTGTGATCTCTTGCACATCTTTAAAAGTGAGATCATTGGTGAGTAAAATGAGGTTATAACTGAGTGCAAAAGAGGCTTGCAAGGCATCCGGATGTGTCAGATGGTATTTCTCTTGAAGCATCTTTGCATTTTTGATAATCGTCTCATTTTGTTGTAAGATATGAATCGTAGAAAAAATCTCTTCAAGTGCCATGCGTTCACTTTTTTGTAATCCTTCACAACTAAAAATCTCTTGTGGCGTTATCTCTGAGATAAAATAGTTTGATTGAGGCAATTCTAACCCACTTTTGATGGATTGAACAATGACATAAGTATCTAAAAGGTATCTATTTTCCATCTCTCAAACTCCTTTGAAACTCTAAAGGGTGTATTTTATTAAAGCATTCAATTTCAAGTGCAGAGAAGTCAAGTGAGATGGATTTGATATTGTGTAAAATATCTAAGTCACTGTTTTCTCTACGATCAACAAATGAAATATTTTGATCAACTTGACGCTTTTCAATACTCTGATCTTGCTCTAAAACTACGCGTACAATTTGATTTTCTAGATCATGAAATTGTTCAGGGAGATTGACAATACCGTTTGTCACCTTAGCTTTGAATTCAATTTTACTCATAAGAGAAACTTCCTTTATTTTGTCTAGTTCTACTTACAACATCGGGATTATGAAAAAAATCTTTAATATTTATCATAAATTGCCGATATATGCTATAACATAGACCAAAAGGAGCAGTAGAATGATAGCCGTAAAAAAGAGAGAAGAGATAGTCAATGAGACTCAAAATATTAAAAATAAACAATTCTTAGAAAAGGTAGGAGATTCAACTGTTAATTTGAGTAATGAAGAGATTATTTTAGATCCAAAGAAATATATTTTAAGTAAAACCGATCCTAAGGGAGTTATAGAGTTTGCAAATGATTACTTTGTGGAGATTTGTGGGTATAAAGAGGAGGAGCTTATTGGGAAACCTCATAATATCGTGCGACATCCCGATATGCCTAAAGTGATTTTTGCACTCTTGTGGGATCGGCTAAAGCGAAAGGAAAATATTATTGCTGTGGTTAAAAATCGTGCAAAAGATGGACGCTTCTACTGGGTGATGACAGATTTTGATATCCGAACCGATAAACTCACCGGTGAGATTACCGGCTATTTTGCTTATCGAAGAGCAGCACCTAGAAAAGCGATTGAAGCGCTTGAGCCAATCTATAAAAAATTACTTGAAATTGAAAAAACGGGTGGTATGGAGGCATCACGAAAGTATTTAGTGGCACTTCTTGAGTCTCAAGGTAAAAATTATGATGAATTTATTGATGCTATTACCGGACGCAACAGCATCATGAAGATGTGGTTTGCCGCGATGAAGAAGTTTTTCTCAGGAAGTTAACCACATATCAGAGCATCCGTGTGCTATAATTCTCCTTTCTTAAAGGAGTAGTGATGTCGATTTTCACCCGACTTTCTAAAGTTAATCTTACCACCAAAGTACTTCTTGCAATGTTTTTAGGTGCCGTTTTCGGTCTTGGATTGAACCTCATGGGTGCCAATGAGCCGGGAAATTTCAGTAATGACTATCTGATAAACGGCTTATTTGCCATTGTAGGAAAACTCTTTATCTCTGCATTAAAAATGGTCGTCGTGCCATTGGTCTTTTTTTCACTGGTGAGTGGCGTTGTTGGGATCGGCGATATCAAAGAGCTCGGAAAGATCGGCACAAAGGCATTTGGACTCTATCTTCTTACAACTGCAATGGCAATCGCGTTAGCCATCTTTTTAGCAGTAATGTCGGGTATCGGTGAGGGTGCTCATATGACTAGTGTGGCACAGTTTAGTACGAAGGAGGCACCGCCGTTGAGTCAAGTGTTGATCGATATCGTGCCGACCAATATTGTACAGGCAATGGCTGAAGGGAAGATGCTTCAGATTATCTTTTTTTCAATTCTCTTTGGTATCTCTATTTTGATGGTAGGAAAACGGGCAAAAATCGTCGTAGAGTTGATTGAAGTTGCCAATGAGATTATGATGGAGATGGTCAATATCATTATGGCATTTTCGCCCTATGCCGTTTTTGCGTTGATTGCCAAGGCGATTGCAACACTCGGTTTGGGGTTATTGGCAAATTTGGCGGGATATGTCGGTGTGCTTATTTTGGCATTAGGGATACATCT